>NZ_JBYTBA010000002.1:0-864928 GCF_058788735.1 Enterobacter sp. FW301-JW81
CTCAGAAGTGAAACGCCGTAGCGCCGATGGTAGTGTGGGGTCTCCCCATGTGAGAGTAGGGAACTGCCAGGCATCAATTAGAAGAACCCCGTACCGTAAGGTGCGGGGTTTTTTGCTTTGTGTTCCCCCAATCTGGCCTTTCTCTTAATCCCTTATCCTGCTAATGGAATATGTGATCTTTGTCTCAATGTTGTTTATAACAAAATTATAACATTTCATTTACGAGGTAATTGAGTCTACTGGCTCAATACGCCGCAGTTTATGGCAGGAGCATAATCACAATGACAGAAAGCATTACATCAAACGGGACGCTGCCTAACAGTGATACCCGAAGAAGGGTATGGGCAATCGTCAGCGCCTCTTCAGGGAATCTGGTTGAATGGTTCGACTTTTACGTCTACTCATTCTGTTCACTCTACTTCGCACATATCTTCTTCCCCTCAGGCAATACCACGACACAACTTCTTCAAACGGCAGGCGTATTTGCCGCAGGATTCTTGATGAGACCCATCGGCGGATGGTTATTCGGCCGCATTGCGGATCGTCGCGGGCGTAAGGCCTCTATGCTGATCTCGGTTTGTATGATGTGCTTTGGCTCTCTGGTGATCGCCTGCTTGCCGGGATATGAATCGATTGGCACCTGGGCACCCGCGTTACTGCTACTGGCCCGCTTATTCCAGGGATTATCGGTAGGTGGCGAATACGGTACCAGCGCGACTTACATGAGTGAGATTGCGCTGGAAGGGCGTAAAGGCTTTTACGCCTCGTTCCAGTACGTCACGCTTATTGGTGGTCAGTTGCTGGCCATTCTTGTGGTGGTGATCCTGCAGCAGATCCTGACGGATGAACAACTTCATGCCTGGGGGTGGCGGATCCCTTTCGCGATGGGGGCCGTGCTGGCGATCGTCGCGCTTTGGCTACGCCGTCAGCTGGATGAAACCTCTCAGAAAGAGGTCCGGACGTTGAAGGAAGCCGGAACATTCAAAGGGTTATGGCGTAACCGCAAAGCTTTCCTGATGGTGCTGGGCTTCACTGCGGGCGGCTCTCTCAGTTTCTATACTTTCACCACCTATATGCAAAAGTACCTGGTGAACACCACCGGAATGCACGCCAACGTCGCCAGCGTTGTCATGACCGTGGCGCTATTTGTCTTTATGCTCATACAGCCGATCGTCGGTGCGCTCTCGGACAAAATTGGCCGACGTACCTCGATGCTTATTTTTGGCGGATTGTCGGCGCTCTGTACCGTGCCTATTTTGACTGCGCTTCAGCATGTCTCCTCACCGTATGCAGCATTTGCGCTGGTCATGCTGGCGATGGTGATTGTCAGTTTCTATACCTCTATCAGCGGGATATTGAAGGCCGAAATGTTCCCGGCGCAGGTACGTGCTTTAGGCGTCGGGCTCTCTTATGCGGTAGCCAACGCGTTGTTTGGCGGATCGGCGGAGTACGTTGCGTTGTCTCTTAAATCGTGGGGAAGTGAAACGACATTCTTCTGGTACGTGACGGTAATGGGAGCCCTTGCTTTCATTGTCTCTCTGATGCTGCATCGCAAGGGTAAAGGTATTCGTCTTTAGTAATGCGCCATCTGCCACACGGCATAGCCGGTCGTAGCGCCAGCGACATCCCAGGCAAAATCTTTCCAGCTCCAGCCGCTCCCTGCGGGGCGGCTATCCCACATCTCTTTTGATGCCCCAAGACCGACTGAGAACATCAACCCTATAGCCGCGCTACGGTCCCGGCTATACCCCTGATGCTGCGCATATTCATTACCGGCTGCAGACAACATCGCGGAGGCGAGGAAATGTTGTGCTTTATCCTGTCCGGACCAGCTGTCGTTGGCCATATGGCTACAGCCGCTCAGAAAGAGGACGCTCAGTAGTAAAGGAATGCGCATCAACGGGCTCCATAAAAAAGCCCTGCGGTTGGCAGGGCCTGGATACTACAGAATACGGCTGATAAGTCGGTCGATACGGATGCGACGCAAGCGGCGAATGAGCTTGCGGACTTTTACCGGATAATCGGCGATGCTCTGCAATTCGCGGTAATGATTCACCACGGTAGTATGCGTGCGAATCAGCTCAAGCTCCCGCTCGCGCTGTGCGGCTAACTCATGCTGCGGGTCGTGGATCAGGATAGCGTTTTCCAGATCCAGTCGCCACGCGCGTGGGTTGAGGTTGTTACCGGTCAATAACATCCACTCATCGTCGACCCACATGCCTTTCAGATGGTAGGTGTTGTCTTCATCTTTCCAGAGACGCACAACCAACTGGTCAGTGTTTACGTAATACTGTAAACGGCTCAGGAAACGACGCAGGTTAATCTCATAAAGATAAGGCAGCGCCCCGATGATTTTGAACGGCTGATCTTCAGGAATGTAGAAGTCGTTTGCCGTTTTATCACCGACGATGATTTCCACTTTTTTACCGTCGCGCAGTAGCTGAATGATATTACGCACCAGCACGGCCGGAAGGTTGAAGTACGGCGTACAGATGGTGAGCTTCTGCTCCGCGCACGGCATCAGATGGAAGATCGTTTTGTTCAGCTGGCTTGATTTGCCGAGCCCTACCAGCGGGGTAACGGATAACTCTTCGTTGTTCGCATCGCCCTGGAAATGATAGACCGCATCGCGGAGCTCCTGGCGGAAGGCGCGAACATCGTTTTTGATCTCCGGGCTTTTCGGACGCTCGGGATCGTCAAGGCGATTGACGCCACGACCATGTACCAGATTTTTATCAACCCAGTTAAACATGATATCGGCCATCTGTGGATTACGAATCAGATGGTAACGGTCGTAGCGATATTTATCGAGCTGATGCAGGTAAACATCATTCAGACTGGCGCCGCTGTAAAGCACACTGTCATCAATGATAAAGCCCTTGAAATGAAGGACGCCGAGCGCTTCACGGGTATTAACAGGTACGCCATAAACAGGCACATCAACGCCAGGATTTTCCTGCGCCGTGCGGCAATACCAGTCAGCATTGGTGTTTGAAGCGGCTGCGCCGATACGGCCACGCTGAGCGCGATGCCAGTCTACCAGCACGCGAACATCCAGTTCCGGACGCTGACGTTTAGCTTCATAGAGTGCGTTCAGGATCGCGCGCCCGCCTTCATCTTGTTCAAGATACAGAGCCACAATGCAAATGCGTCGCGTGGCGCTGGCAATCTTTTCCAGAAGCGTCTCCCGAAAATGAGCGGGAGCGTAAAAGAACTCTACATCATCAACTGACTGAGAAATCTTCGGTAGTTGAGCAAGGTGTTGTTGATGTTTATTACGCTTAAATTTTGACAACATCACAGTGCGTTTCTTCTCTGTTCATTGAAGGGTTGTCTGTACCATGCAAACAACATAAGCGGACAATGATACCACCAGTCCCGTCCAAAGTGGGTAACATTTCCAGTAGCTTACTTGTGTTTGTCTGCCGATGTCAGACTAAGGGACAAGGCAACAATACCTTCGTCCAGCTGAATATCAACCTCAAATCCAAGTTTTCGCGCCAGGGTCACCATACCGCGATTGTTAGGCATAGTAATGCCATTGAGGCGTAACAATCCGTGATCTCGCGTATAACTGATGAGTTTTTCCAGCAGCCGTCTTCCCAGACCCAGACCTTTAAGATCGGAGCGGACCAGTACGGCAAATTCCGCATCGACGTTATCCGGGTCAGAAATAGCACGCGTGACGCCGAGGATCTCATCCCCCTTATCGGAGCGACGAACGGCAACAAACGCCATTTCTCGATCGTAGTCGATCTGGGTCATATTAGCTAAATCATCGTGGGTAAATTCGTTGATTTCGCTAAAATAGCGATAATAGAGATCTTCTTTCGTAACCTGAGAGATAAAGGCTCGCAGCTGGGGTTCATCCTCCGGCAGAATAGGGCGGAACAAGGCGCGTTGCCCATTTTTCATCTCAACCCATTCCTCCAGCTGCAGAGGATATGGCCGGATCGCCAGACGGCTCTCTCTGTCACCTTCGAATGGCGCGATATCCAGCGTCACGTCCAGCGCCGTAAACTCGCTGCCGGAGGCGAGAAGCGGATGAATATCCAGCCGCTGGATCTCTGCACAATCCACAATCAGGTTAGACACCTGCACCAGAAACTGACTTAACCCGGCAATATCGAGCGGACGCAGCGCACTTCGGCCTCGGATCTTTTTGCTTTTAATCGCCTGAATGATCAGATAACGCGCCAGATTCATGTTCAGCGGCGGTAATGCCACCACGGCTTGTTCTTCAGGCCGCCATTCTACACCGCCTTCTCCCAGCATGATGAGGGGGCCAAACACCGGATCGTGTTCGACCACAACCCGTAACTCCTGAGCCCCTGCGCGGTTAGCCATGCTTTGCACCAGCAGTCCGTGGATCCTTGCCTGCGGCCAGGCCATTTTGACACGGTCGAAGATGGCATCTGCGGCCTGCTGTACTTCCGTTGCCGTGCGCAGGTATAACATGACCCCCTGAACATCAGACTTATGCGGAATATCCGGGGAACGCAGCTTAAGGGCAACCGGGTAGCCAATTTGCTCAGCTATATGAACGGCCTCAGCGCTGTCGCTGGCGATCCAGGTCGGCAGGGTTTGCATTCCGTAGCTACCCAGAATGGGTTGAACTTCATGCGTATCAAGCGACGTCGCCCCCTCTTCGATAGCCTGCTGCAACAGCCGGTGAACGTCGACGGTGTTCGCCGTGAGATTACCGGGCAACGCCGGCGTTTCACGTAGCTGTTTCTGGTTGCGGCGATATTCCACCATATGCATAAACGCGGTGATGGTGCCTTCCGGCGTGCGGTAGGTTGGCAGCCCGGCTTCGCTGAACAAGCGTCGCGCTTCCTGAGAGGAAAACTCACCGCACCAGTTGGTCAGCAGGGTGACGTATTTGCCTCGCGGATGATTGCGCACGGCATCAATAAGCGCACGCGCGCTTTCACTCCCGGGTGCTACCGCGCTGGGGGAGTGGATAATCATCAGCGCATCGAAATCCTGGCTATCCAGCAAAATGGAGATAGCACGGATATAGCGCTCGCTGCTGGCATCATCACGCAAATCAAGCGGATTGCCGGGCGTAACGCTTGCCGGAAGCGCTTCTTTCAGACGCTGCAGCGTCTCTTCACTCAGCGTTGCCAGCTTGCCGAAGCGCCGCCACAGCTCGTCCAGCGCAAGTGCAGCAGGGGCGGCACCATTGCTGACAATCATTAACTTCTCGCCGCGCAGCGGGCGCATATGGCTTAACGTCTCAACGGCGGAAAAAAGCTCGTGCGTATCCTGTACGCGCAGCAGCCCCGCGCGCTGAATGGCAGCATCCCAGGCCGGATCCATACCGGAATGCGAATGCAACAGACGCTGTGCTGCAGGGCTGCGTCCGCTTTTGATCACCAGGATCGGCTTATTACGCGAAGCGCTTCGCGAAGCCGATACAAAACGGCGGGCGTCGCTGAGGTGCTCAAGATAAAGCAGGATCGCACTGGTTTTGCCGTCGCGCGCCAGAAAATCCAGCAGTTCATCCACGTCGATATCGAGGCTGTCGCCGAGGGCAATGAAGTAGGAGAATCCCATTTCACGCTGCTGCGCCCAGTCGAGGATGGTGTTTGATACCGCGGCCGACTGCGAAATAAAAGCGAGCTTGCCTTTGCGGATTGGAACCGGTGAGAAACTGGCATTCAGCCCCTGCCAGGGGGCGAGCAGCCCCAGACTGTTTGGCCCAAGAATGCGCATTTGATAGCGATTGGCGCATGCCAGCAGCTCGGCTTTCTGCTCGGGCGGAGAGGAGAGGATAATGCAGGTTTTACACCCTTTCTTGCCGAGTGACTCCAGCAGTTCCGGATTACGCTTCGCGTTAGTACAAAGTACGGCAAGATCCGGCACGAAAGGCAGGCTTTGTACATCAGGCCATGCAAGCACTCCCTGAACGGCCTTATAAGCTGGCGTGACGGGCATGACGGGGCCATTAAATCCCCCGGCCAGCAGGTTACGCATCATCAGATAGCCAGCGCGATCCGGTTTCATTGATGCGCCGATCACGGCAATGGATTTAGGACGAAGTAGCGCTTCTAACCCTCGCTGGCTCATGCAGGCCTCCTGTGAATGCAAGCGACCTGATGATTTTAAACGCTTTCTGGCTCTGTTGCTGTGACACTGCCCTTATGAACGGTTTTTCCTGCCAGATAGCGCTCGCGAAAACATGAGAAATGGTTGCCCAGAGCCGCAGCCGCAGCGGTATCTCCCGCCAGATCCAGAAGCGCAATGGCCACCTCGGCGGTGCAGTACTGCCCGTCAGCATGCGCTTCGCGCAGGCGGTAGGCCGAAACGCGGGAAAGGTCGACAGATATCACCGGCAGGGCGTCGAGGTAAGGGCTTTTGCGAAACATTTTGCGCGCTTCGGTCCAGGTGCCGTCCAGCATAATAAACAGCGGCGGTTTACCGGATGGCGGCGCCGAAAGCACCTGACGATCTGCGCCCGCATAAGAGGCCGGGAAAACGACCATTGGCTGATAGTCCGGGCTTGCCACCAGGTCGAGCAGGGCCTGCGGAGGCTCAGTACGGGACCACTGAAACGCGACGGTGTCCGGCAGAATATCGGCGATAAGACGCCCCGTATTGCTGGGCTTCATCGGTTCGGTATCGAACATGACCAGACAAAAACGGCTCTCTGCCGAACTCGTGGCCAGCGTCTCGCACAGGCAAACCTTCAGCGGTAGCAGGCAGCGCTGACAGCGACGAATACGGTTGCCGCGGGCAAGAAAGGGGCGAGTCGCGCGCACAAGGCGCTCGGCACGTAATTTAAGGACAGCGTTATCAGTCATGGGCGAAATGCAGGAAAAACGCTATTTTCGCAGAGGCGGGAGCGGGGCACAAGATGTGCCCCGGGAATGTTACAGTGATTCGTTTAACCAGCTATCGAACGGAGCTTTCGGAACCGCACCGTTGAGCATGTCAACCATTTCACCGTTTTTGAAGATCATAATGGTCGGAATACTGCGGATCTGAAAACGCGCGCTGAGCTCGCGCTCTGCCTCAGTATTGACCTTCACGAAGCGCATTTTACCGCTGCGCTCTTCGGCCACATCCTCAAAAATGGGCGCGAAGTTTCGGCACGGGCCGCACCATGGCGCCCAGAAATCGATCACGACAGGAAGATCGTCCTTGAGGAGTTTGTCCAGCGTAGCACCCGTCGCGTTAATGACATCGCCATCAAACAATTCATGGCCACAACGCCCGCATTTCGCACCATCTTCAATCCGATCGTCCGGAATGCGATTAAGAGCCTGACAGTTGGCACATACGGTATTCATAACTAACCTCTGATAGAGCCGTGGGACAGCGGCAGTATGCCGATAATGTTTCTAATATGTTACATATTATCAATGAGCCTGTTTGAAACAACAATGCGTTTTATTCAATGAGAACAATAGTCACAGGCTTTTGTACGAAATTATGGCTATGCGCTGGCACATCGGGTAATCTGCGCGCTTCGCGCAGCGCTGGTGGAGAAAAGCATGAACGACGAAATGAAAAACAAAAGCGGCAAGGTCAAAGTGATGTATGTCCGCAGTGATGATGACTCTGATAAACGCACCCAAAATCCGCGTACCGGAAAAGGTGGCGGGCGTCCGGCGTCTTCTCGTGCAGACGGTGGCCGTCGCCCCGCCCGCGATGACAGAAATAACCGCAGTGATGACCGCAAACGTGACGATCGCAAACGCGATGACCGTCCGCGTTCCGACCGCCCACGTAGTGACCGTCCACGCGACGATCGTCCGCGTGATGACTTCTCACGTGATAACGCTTCCCCGTGGCGCACCGTTTCTCGCGCCCCTGGCGATGAGACGCCGGAAAAAGCCGATCACGGCGGTATCAGCGGTAAAAGCTTTATCGACCCGGAAGTGCTGCGCCGTCAGCGCGCGGAAGAGACCCGCGTGTATGGCGAGAACGCCTGCCAGGCGCTGTTCCAGAGCCGTCCTGAGTGTATCGTCCGCGCCTGGTTTATCCAGAGCGTGACCCCACGCTTTAAAGAAGCGCTGCGCTGGATGGCGGCAAACCGTAAAGCCTACCACGTGGTTGATGATGCTGAGCTGACCAAAGCGTCTGGCACCGAGCACCACGGCGGCGTTTGCTTCCTGATCAAAAAACGTAACGGCACGACCGTGCAGCAGTGGGTCAGCCAGGCGGATGCCGATGACTGCGTGCTGGCTCTGGAAGATGTGGGCAATCCGCATAACCTGGGCGCAATGATGCGCAGCTGCGCGCACTTTGGCGTGAAAGGCGTGCTGTTGCAGGATGCCGCGCTGCTGGAATCCGGCGCCGCGATCCGTACTGCGGAAGGTGGAGCCGAGCACGTACAGCCAATCACCGGCGACAGCGTTCTGGATGCCCTGGAGCAGTTCCGTAAAGCGGGCTATTCCATCGTGACCACTTCGAGCCACGCCGGTACGCCGCTGTTTAAAGCGACACTGCCGCGTAAAATGGTTCTGGTGCTGGGTCAGGAGCGCGATGGTCTGTCTGACGCGGCGCTCTCCAGTGCAGATCTGAGCGTCTCTATCGACGGGACGGGCAATGTGGAAAGTCTGAACGTCTCCGTTGCGACCGGCGTGCTGCTGGCCGAATGGTGGCGTCAGAACAAAGCGTAAGCCTTTATGCTTTTTGTATGCCCGGTTCACCGGGCATACAAACTCACACTACTCGCTTTCTGCCGGTAACACAGGCATCCAGTCAATTGGCGTTTCGCCACGTTTTTCCAGCCATTCATTCGCCAGAACAAAATGATTACTGCCAAAGAAACCGCGATGCGCAGACAGCGGTGACGGGTGCGGTGCTTTCAGGACATGGTGACGCTGACGGTCGATGATCGCTCCTTTCTTCTGCGCATGCGATCCCCACAGTAAAAACACGACCCCTTCGCGATGCTCATTGATAAGGCTGATGACTTTATCGGTAAACGTCTCCCAGCCCAGGCTGGCGTGCGAGTGCGCCTGGCCCGCCCGTACGGTGAGCACCGTATTCAATAACAGCACGCCCTGGCGAGCCCAGCTTTCCAGATAGCCGTGAGTGGGGCGGGTAAACCCGGGCACGGTTCCCTCAAGCTCTTTATACATATTGAGCAGGGAAGGCGGGATAGCCACGCCCGGACGCACGGAAAAGGCCAGTCCATGTGCTTGCCCAGGGCCGTGATAGGGATCCTGACCCAGAATGACCACTTTCACATCGCTCAGCTCGGTGTAGCGGAATGCGTTGAACACATCTTTCTGCGGCGGATAAATTGTCTGTCCGGACTGACGTTCAGCGGCAACGGTGCTGAGCGTATTGATAAAATAAGGCTGCTGCTTTTCTTCTGCCAGCACGTCATGCCAGGTTAAAGGTGTCGTCATCTCGCTCTCCTGCGAATCTCAATCTGTGACTAGCTTAACCGTTAAATTCACGGGCGCAAAATTACAGGTGGGAAATGCGCGTAAGTCACTCAATTTATGTTGAAATTATGCAGGTTGAATTGAATTGGTAAGGCTGCGAAATTGATCTGGAGCAATAAATTCAGACCACACTCTTTGTGTGGTTGATGTTTTTATTGATTTAAATCAATAAATCGCGGTGGTGTGAATGATATATATACACACAAGAAACAATGGTTTTACCAATTGGCCGCGAGAGGCCGACATCAGTTAATGTAGCCTAAGGGAGGCAACACATGATTACAGGTATCCAGATTACTAAAGCTGCAAATGACGATCTGCTCAACTCTTTCTGGCTGCTGGACAGCGAGAAAAACGAAGCGCGCTGCGTCGTAGCGAAAGCGGGTTTTGCAGAAGATGAAATCGTGCCGGTAAGCAAACTGGGCGAGATCGAGTACCGTGAAATTCCAATGGAAGTGAAACCGGAAGTGCGCGTGGAAGGTGGTCAGCACCTGAACGTTAACGTACTGCGTCGTGAAACGCTGATGGATGCAGTTGAGCACCCAGAAAAATATCCACAGCTGACCATTCGCGTGTCCGGCTATGCAGTTCGCTTCAACTCTCTCACCCCGGAGCAGCAGCGCGACGTTATTGCGCGTACCTTTACTGAAAGCCTGTAACGGCTTCAGACAGGGGGGAATAAAAAAGCCGGGATTTTCCCGGCTTTTTTTTACTCTTCAGATTTCGTCTCTGGTGCGGCAGAGCTTGGCTTACGGCGCTTACCAATATTTTTGGTGTCGCGGTGGCGCTGCTTCACGCGTGGTTTCTCTTTTTCTTTCTCTTTTCTCTCAGCACGTTTCGCGAGCGCTTTCTTGGACGGTTTGCCCGTCATTTTTTCGCTCGGCGCACGCGTGGTCGGGCGGAGTTCGTCAATAACGCGCGCTTTCAGCGGCTCATCAACATAGCGGCCAATTTTCTGCAGCAGCAGGTAGTCATGCGCTTCGACCAGTGAAATCGCAATACCTTTGCGGCCCGCGCGGCCGGTACGGCCAATACGGTGCAGATAGGTATCTCCGCTGCGCGGCATATCGAAGTTAATGACGTGGCTGACGTCCGGGATGTCGATCCCGCGCGCGGCTACGTCTGTCGCAACCAGTACGTTAACGCGGCCATCGGTCAGGCGCTTAATGCCTTCGGTACGCTTGATCTGCGCCATCTCGCCTTCAAGATAGCAGTTGTTTATTCCGGCGTTACGCAGCATTTCAGCCAGCTCGTGCACGCGCTCGCGCTTACGCACGAACACGATTGTACGCAGAGCATCTTCCTGCTTCAGCAGGTGCTTGAGCAATTCAACCTTGTGCTCAAGGTTGTCCGCGCGGTAATACCACTGGTGAATCTTCTTACGCTCGCGCGTGGACGGCGTGGCAGACACTTCTACCGGATCTTCCAGCAGACGCTCCGCGAAATCTTTAATCGCTTCCCCTTCGAGGGTGGCAGAGAAGAGCATCGTCTGGTTACGCCAGCGCGTTTCACCCGCAATGTGTTCGATATCCTGCGCGAAGCCCATGTCCAGCATGCGGTCGGCTTCGTCAAGAATCAGGGTTTCAACCGCGCGGCAGTCGAAGTTCTCTTCTTTAATGTATTGCAGCAGACGGCCTGTCGTTGCAACGACGATGTCCTGGTTTTCGCTGAACACTTCGGCGTGGTTCATATACGCAACGCCGCCGGTGATGGTGGCGATATCAAGATGAGTATTCGCCGCGAGTTCACGCGCGTGATCGGCAACCTGCATTGCCAGTTCGCGCGTAGGCGTCAGGATTAAAATACGCGGCGGGCCAGATTTTTTGCGTGGGAAGTCGAGCAGATGCTGCAACACAGGCAGCAAATAGGCTGCTGTCTTCCCCGTGCCGGTTGGCGCAGAACCGAGCACATCGCGGCCCTCAAGCGCAGGCGGAATGGCCGCTGCCTGAATGGCGGTCGGGCGTGTAAAGCCTTTGCTCTCAAGTGCATTGAGCAGGCTTTCATCGAGTTCAAGTTCGGAAAAAGTCGTTACAGTCATGTTCTACCTCTGTGTGGGGCGCTGATTATAGACGTTACGGCTGTAATCTTCATCTGTTTGTATGGATATCGCTTTTCGGCCACTTCGCTTTCCCCTATGCTACTCCAGTTTCACTTAGAAGGTTGCCCTGACATGTCTCAACTCAAAGCGCAGCTGCGCCGCGATGGTTTTACGTTTAAACAATTTTTTGTCGCTCACGATCGCTGTGCCATGAAAGTCGGTACCGACGGTATTTTACTGGGAGCATGGGCGCCTGTCGCAGGCGTTAAGCGTATTCTTGATATCGGTACCGGTAGCGGGCTGGTGGCGTTGATGCTGGCACAGCGTACGGAAGAGCATGTCACCATTGATGCCGTTGAACTGGATGCGCAGGCCGCAGAGCAGGCGAGTGAAAATGTGGCCGAATCCCCATGGGCAGCCCGAATGAGAGTCGAATGCGCAGATATACTGGCCTGGGCGCCTGAACAAACCGCGCGTTACGATCTGATCGTCAGCAACCCTCCCTACTACGAACCCGGCGTTGAGTGCGGCTCGCCTGAGCGCGAACAGGCGCGTTATACCAGCTCCCTCGATCATAAAGCGCTGCTCACTAGTGCGGCAGAACTGATCTCCGAAGAGGGGTTTTTCTGCGTGGTTCTGCCGGAGAGTACGGGCAACACGTTCATCGGTATCGCGCAGGAGATCGGCTGGACGTTACGTCTGCGTACCGATATTTCAGATACGGAAGGACGGCTGCCGCACCGCGTGCTGCTGGCGCTCTCGCCAAAAGAGGGTGAATGCTTTAATGACCGAATGGTTATCCGTGGGCCAGACCAGCGTTATTCCGAAGATTACACTGCCCTGACCCAGGCGTTTTATCTGTTTATGTAAACCTGCGGGGCGAGTATCGATGGGCCGGACTCAGCAAGCTGATCCGGGTAGTCGAGAGTATAGTGCAACCCGCGGCTCTCTTTACGCATCATCGCGCAGCGAACAATCAGCTCGGCAACCTGCACCAGATTGCGCAGCTCCAGCAGATTATTAGAGACCCGGAAGTTGGCGTAATATTCATCAATTTCCTGCTGCAGCATGGTGATGCGACGCAATGCGCGTTCAAGACGTTTCGTGGTGCGCACAATCCCTACGTAATCCCACATAAACAGCCGTAGCTCATGCCAGTTGTGCTGGATCACGACCAGCTCGTCCGGGTTATCCACGCGGCTTTCATCCCAGGCCGGCAGGCGCTCTGTCTCACGGGCGTAAGGCATGCGTTTCGCGATGTCTTCCGCCGCAGACCAGCCGTAGACCAGACATTCGAGCAGCGAGTTAGAGGCCATACGGTTCGCGCCGTGAAGCCCGGTATAGCTGACCTCGCCAATAGCATACAGGCCATCGACATCGGTACGCCCATGATCGTCAACCATTACGCCACCGCAGGTATAGTGGGCGGCTGGCACAATGGGCACCGGATCGCGGGTTAAATCAATGCCAAGATTGAGCAGCTTTTCGTAAATCATCGGGAAATGCTGGCGAATGAACGCTGCTGGCTTATGGCTGATATCGAGATACATGCAGTCCACGCCAAGGCGTTTCATTTCATGGTCGATGGCGCGAGCGACAATATCACGAGGGGCCAGTTCGCTCCGGGCGTCAAAGTCCGGCATAAAGCGGGAGCCATCAGGGCGTTTCAGATAGGCGCCTTCACCGCGCAGGGCTTCCGTCAGCAGGAAGTTGCGCGCCTGAGGGTGGAACAAGGCGGTGGGGTGAAACTGATTAAATTCGAGATTCGCCACCCGGCAGCCGGCGCGCCAGGCCATCGCGATACCGTCTCCGGAGGCAATGTCCGGGTTAGTGGTGTACTGATACACCTTGGAGGCGCCGCCCGTAGCCAGCACAACAGCCTTCGCCTGACAGGTTTCCACCTTTTCTCTATTCCTGTTCCAGACCCATGCGCCTACCACGCGACGCGTGCCGGGCAGGCCAATCTTGTCGGAGATAATCAGGTCAACGGCATTACTTCGCTCAAGAACCCGAATATTAGGATGGCTCAGCGCTTTACTGACCAGCGTGGTTTCCACTTCTTTGCCAGTCGCATCCGCTGCGTGGAGGATGCGGCGGTGGCTGTGGCCGCCTTCGCGAGTCAGGTGGTAGCTCTCTTCACCGTTGGGTTGAACCTGCGTATCAAACAGTACGCCCTGGTCGATAAGCCACTGAACGCAATGACGGGCGTTGCTGGCGACAAACTCCGCGGCGTGCGGATCCACGATCCCGGCCCCGGCAATCAGCGTATCTTCAACGTGGGATGCGATACTGTCTGTCTCATCGAACACGGCAGCAATGCCGCCCTGAGCATAAAACGTGGAACCTTCACTTATCGGCCCTTTACTCAGAACGATAACGTTTTGATGCTCGGCCAGGCGCAGCGCCAGAGAGAGACCGGCAGCGCCGCTGCCGATGATCAGTACATCACAATGGAGTTCAGGTGTTGTGTTCATGATTGTTGTTTAATTTACTAAACAGAGTTTGGTCAGAATAGCACCCGGATGCGATTTATCGCACGTTTTTTTTAAAGGTTGTTGCAACGGCTAAACGCGTAAGCGGAGGTAAACGGAGGGTAAATGAGTGAAATTATTTTGCGAAGCAGATCGTTAGCGTCAGATTTTGTGGTGAAATAAAAACGGGGTTGCGTTACTCTTCTGGCGGGAAAAAGATGTTTCTTGTCAGAAAGTGGTGCGTATCGTGAACAGACTTATAATGAGAGAAAATGAACAGTCTGCGGCGCGATGAACAAAAACAAAGGCGTTACGGAACTTATTGAAGATCAGACACTCTAACTCGGTGCTTGCTCAAAGTGCGGTATTTTAGAGTGGCGTTTCGATAACGCGTGGAATTTAGGTTTGGGGAGACATTACCTCGGATGAGCGAGCAGTTAACGGACCAGGTCCTGGTTGAACGGGTCCAGAAGGGAGATCAGAAAGCCTTTAACTTACTGGTGGTGCGCTACCAGCATAAGGTGGCGAGCCTGGTTTCCCGCTATGTACCGTCAGGCGATGTGCCTGATGTAGTGCAAGAGTCTTTTATTAAGGCCTATCGCGCGCTGGATTCTTTCCGGGGAGATAGTGCTTTTTATACCTGGCTGTACCGTATTGCGGTCAATACGGCAAAGAATTATCTGGTCGCTCAGGGCCGTCGTCCGCCGTCAACTGATGTGGACGCAATCGACGCCGAAAACTTCGAAAGTGGCGGCGCATTGAAAGAAATTTCGAACCCTGAGAACTTAATGTTGTCAGAAGAACTGAGACAAATCGTTTTTCGCACGATCGAGTCGCTCCCGGAAGATTTACGCATGGCAATTACGTTACGGGAGCTGGATGGTCTGAGCTATGAAGAGATAGCCGCTATCATGGATTGTCCGGTCGGCACGGTACGTTCACGAATTTTCCGTGCGCGAGAAGCTATTGATAATAAAGTTCAACCGCTTATCAGGCGTTGACGATAGCGGGATACTGGAAAAGGTATTAGGCATGCAGAAAGAAAAACTTTCCGCTTTAATGGATGGTGAAACGCTGGACAGTGAGCTGCTCAACGAGCTGTCTCATTCTCCTGAAATGCAAGAAACGTGGGAGAGTTACCATCTCATCCGCGACACCCTCCGCGGTGATACCAGCGAGTTTCTCCATTTCGATATCTCAGCCCGCGTCATGGCGGCGATTGAGAACGAGCCTGTTCATCAGACCACTCCGCTGATTCCTGAAGCTCAACCCGCGCCTCACCAGTGGCAGAAAATGCCATTCTGGCAAAAGGTGCGTCCGTGGGCCAGCCAGCTTACCCAAATGGGTGTGGCTGCATGCGTATCGCTTGCAGTTATCGTTGGCGTCCAGCACTATAATACTCAGTCTGAAACTAATCAGCAGCCAGAAGCGCCAGTGTTCAACACACTGCCGATGATGGGCAAAGCCAGCCCGGTAAGTCTGGGTGTACCGGCTGATGCTTCCGCCAGTGGCGGTCAGCAACAGCAGGTTCAGGAGCAGCGCCGTCGCATTAATGCGATGTTGCAGGATTACGAGCTGCAGCGTCGTCTGCACTCTGAACAGCTTCAGTTTGAGCAGGCGCAAACACAGCAAGCTGCTGTGCAGGTGCCCGGAAACCAAACTTTAGGAACGCAATCGCAGTAATGAAGCAACTTTGGTTCGCCATGTCTCTGATGGCGGGTAGCCTGTTCTTCTCTGCCAACGCCTCGGCTGATGTTTCATCCGGGGCGTTGTTGCAGCAAATGAATCTGGCCAGCCAGTCACTCAATTACGAGTTGGCATTTATCAGCATCAATAAGCAGGGCGTCGAGTCGTTACGCTATCGTCATGCCCGTCTTGATAATCAGCCGCTTGCCCAGCTTTTACAGATGGATGGCCCGCGTCGGGAAGTTGTCCAGCGTGGTAACGAAATCAGCTATTTCGAGCCAGGCCTGGAGCCTTTCACGCTGAATGGCGACTATATCGTTGATTCTCTGCCGTCACTTATTTACACCGACTTCAAACGGCTTGCCCCTTACTACGATTTTATTTCGGTAGGGCGTACGCGCATTGCGGACAGGCTGTGCGAGGTGGTCCGTGTGGTTGCCCGGGACGGAACGCGCTACAGCTATATTGTCTGGATTGACGCGGAAACCAAACTCCCCATGCGTGTAGACCTGCTTGACCGTGACGGTGAAACGCTGGAACAGTTCCGCGTTATCTCCTTCAGTGTGAATAATCAGGTCGGCAACAGCATGCAGAATCTGGCTAAAGCCAGCCTGCCGCCGCTGCTTTCTGTTCCAGCAGGGGATTCCGTTAATTTCAACTGGGTACCGTCCTGGATCCCGCAAGGGTTTAGCGAAGTGTCTAGCAGCCGTCGTCAGCTGCCAACGATTGAAACGCCGGTGGAATCGCGCCTCTATTCCGACGGGTTATTCAGTTTCTCGGTGAATATCAACCGCGCAACAGCAAACAGCGCCGAACAAATGCTGCGTACCGGACGCCGGACGGTCAGCACCACGGTGCGCGATAACGCAGAGATCACCATTGTGGGTGAGCTCCCTCCGCAAACGGCGAAGCGCATTTCCGACAGCATTAAATTCAAGGCCGCACAATGATCAAAGAGTGGGCTACGGTGGTATCGTGGCAGAACGGCGTTGCGCTGGTGAGCTGCGACGTAAAAGCTTCATGTAATAGCTGCGCCTCCAGAGCGGGCTGCGGCAGTCGCGTGCTGAACAAGCTCGGACCGCAAACATCGCACACGATTTCTGTGCCAAGTGAACAGCCGCTGGTGGTGGGGCAGAAGGTAGAGCTGGGCATTGCCGAAGGTAGCCTTCTCAGTTCCGCCATGCTGGTTTATCTCTCTCCGCTGGTCGGGCTGTTTATCATGGGCGGCATATTCCAGATGCTGTTTGGCACTGATGTGGCCGCTATGTGCGGTGCCGCATTAGGTGGCGTGGGTGGGTTCTGGCTTGCTAAAGGTCTTTCTCCGACGCTCGCTGCGCGCGAGGAGTGGCAGCCTGTCATTCTTAGCGTTGGTCTGGCGCCAGACCAGCTTCGCGTTGAGACGCTCTCTTCTGAGGCCCGGTGATCCATCGGGCTTTATCATTTTTTACACCCTAAAACAGAAAACGTCCTTTCTTCACGCTATACCTGTCTCTAAGTGCATTTCCAGGTTGCGAGGATGTAGTGTAGAATGCTGCGTTTTCGCACTGAAAAACGTCAGGCTAAGAACAGCGGCCTCCAGGAATTCGTAAGGCATAATTATTTAACTATATGAAGAACATACGTAACTTTTCGATCATTGCTCACATTGACCACGGTAAGTCGACGCTGTCTGACCGTATTATCCAGATTTGCGGTGGCCTGTCTGATCGTGAAATGGAAGCCCAGGTTCTGGACTCCATGGACCTGGAACGCGAACGCGGTATTACCATTAAAGCGCAGAGCGTCACGCTTGATTACAAAGCGGCTGATGGCGAAACCTATCAGCTGAACTTTATCGACACCCCAGGCCACGTTGACTTCTCCTATGAGGTTTCACGCTCGCTGGCGGCCTGTGAAGGCGCGCTGCTGGTGGTGGATGCCGGGCAGGGCGTTGAAGCCCAGACTCTGGCAAACTGCTACACCGCGATGGAAATGGATCTCGAGGTTGTGCCGGTTCTGAACAAGATCGACCTGCCAGCCGCCGATCCCGAGCGCGTAGCGGAAGAGATTGAAGATATTGTCGGCATTGACGCGACCGATGCCGTGCGCTGCTCCGCGAAAACCGGTGTGGGCGTAACCGACGTGCTGGAACGCCTGGTACGTGATATTCCGGCTCCGGAAGGCGATCCAGATGCGCCACTGCAGGCGCTGATTATCGACTCCTGGTTCGATAACTACCTGGGCGTTGTCTCCCTGGTGCGTATTAAAAACGGCACCATGCGTAAAGGCGACAAAATCAAAGTAATGAGTACCGGACAGGTCTATAACGCCGACCGTCTCGGTATCTTCACGCCAAAACAGGTTGACCGTACCGAGCTGACGTGCGGCGAGGTAGGCTGGCTGGTCTGCGCAATTAAAGACATCCTCGGCGCGCCGGTGGGCGATACCCTGACCGGTGCGCGTAACCCGGCAGATAAAGCGCTGCCAGGCTTTAAAAAGGTCAAACCGCAGGTTTACGCGGGTCTGTTCCCGGTCAGCTCTGACGACTACGAAAACTTCCGTGATGCGCTCGGTAAACTGAGCCTGAACGATGCTTCCCTGTTCTACGAGCCAGAAAGCTCTACGGCGCTGGGCTTCGGCTTCCGCTGCGGCTTCCTCGGTCTGCTGCACATGGAGATCATTCAGGAGCGTCTGGAGCGTGAATACGATCTGGATCTGATCACCACCGCACCGACGGTAGTGTATGAAGTTGAAACCACTTCGAAAGAGGTTATCTACGTCGACAGCCCGTCCAAGCTGCCGCCGCTGAACAACATTCATGAACTGCGCGAGCCTATTGCCGAGTGTCATATGCTGCTGCCGCAGGAGTTCCTGGGTAACGTCATTACGCTGTGTATTGAGAAGCGTGGCGTGCAGACCAACATGGTTTACCACGGTAACCAGGTGGCGCTGACCTATGAAATCCCGATGGCGGAAGTGGTACTCGACTTCTTCGACCGTCTGAAGTCCACCTCCCGTGGCTATGCGTCACTGGATTACAACTTCAAACGCTTCCAGGCCTCCAACATGGTGCGCGTGGACGTGCTGATCAACGGCGAGCGTGTGGATGCGCTGGCGCTGATCACCCACAACGACAATGCGCCATATCGCGGTCGTGAGCTGGTTGAGAAGATGAAAGATTTGATCCCGCGTCAGCAGTTCGATATCGCAATTCAGGCGGCCATCGGCAACCACATTATCGCGCGTTCTACCGTGAAACAGCTGCGTAAAAACGTTCTGGCGAAGTGCTATGGCGGTGACGTCAGCCGTAAGAAAAAGCTGCTGCAGAAGCAGAAAGAAGGTAAGAAGCGTATGAAGCAGGTCGGTAACGTCGAGCTGCCGCAGGAAGCATTCCTTGCCATTCTTCACGTTGGTAAAGACGGCAAATAACCTTAAGGAGTTGGCATGGCGAACATGTTTGCCCTGATCCTGGTCATTGCTACCCTGGTGACAGGTCTGCTGTGGTGTCTGGATAAGTTTATCTTCGCCCCAAAACGTCATGAACGTCAGGCTGCCGCGCAGGCAGCCACGGGCGATGGGATTGACGCGAAAACCCTGAAGAAAGTCGGCCCGAAACCGGGCTGGCTGGAAACGGGTGCCTCGGTATTTCCGGTGCTGGCCATTGTGCTGGTGGTACGTTCGTTTATTTACGAGCCGTTCCAGATCCCATCAGGGTCAATGATGCCAACGCTGCTGATTGGTGATTTTATTCTGGTAGAGAAGTTTGCCTACGGCATTAAAGATCCTATCTACCAGAAAACGCTGATCGAAACCGGTCATCCGAAACGCGGCGACATCGTGGTATTCAAATATCCGGAAGATCCGCGCCTGGACTATATCAAGCGCGCGGTCGGTCTGCCGGGTGATAAAGTGACTTACGATCCGGTTGCGAAAGAAGTCACCGTTCAGCCGGGCTGCAGCTCCGGTACCGCATGTGAAAATGCGCTGCCGATCACCTACTCAAACGTTGAGCCAAGTGATTTTGTGCAGACCTTTGCGCGTCGTAACGGTGGCGAAGCGACCAGCGGGTTCTTCCAGGTACCGAAAGGCGAAACCAAAGAGAACGGTATTCGTCTGGTTGAGCGCAAAGAGACGCTGGGCGATGTGACCCACCGCATCCTGACAGTGCCTATCGCGCAGGATCAGCTCGGTATGTACTACCAGCAGCCGGGTCAGCAGCTTGCCAGCTGGATCGTGCCGCCAGGCCATTACTTCATGATGGGCGATAACCGCGACAACTCTGCCGATAGCCGCTACTGGGGCTTTGTGCCGGAAGCGAATCTGGTGGGTAAAGCGACCGCAATCTGGATGAGTTTTGAGAAGCAGGAAGGCGAATGGCCGACCGGTGTACGACTGAATCGTATTGGCGGAATCCATTAATTCTCAATAAATGAACGCGTAGCCGCTTTAATTAGCGGTTACGCGAATTATTTCCACGATAAATCTCTTCGAACTAACGACATCCCCTGTCGTTGTGTATAGAATATTCCCCCGAAGTTTAAGGTTGGCCCTGCAAGGGTGCCACGGCACACGAAACCGCGTTGGTTATCTCAGGTCGGTTTCGTGTGCTGCATTTTTGACGCATTCATTTATTGGTATCGCATGAACCCCATCGTAATTAATCGGCTTCAACGGAAGCTGGGCTACACTTTTCATCATCAGGAGTTGTTGCAACAGGCATTAACCCACCGCAGTGCCAGCAGCAAACATAATGAGCGACTCGAGTTTTTAGGCGACTCTATTTTAAGTTTCGTGATTGCGAATGCGCTTTATCATCGTTTCCCGCGTGTGGACGAGGGTGATATGAGCCGCATGCGCGCCACGCTGGTTCGGGGTAATACCCTTGCGGAAATCGCGCGCGAATTTGAACTGGGCGAATGTCTGCGTCTTGGGCCGGGTGAACTGAAAAGCGGCGGCTTCCGTCGTGAATCTATTCTTGCCGATACGGTCGAAGCATTAATTGGTGGTGTGTTCCTGGACAGCGATATCCAGACCGTAGAAAAGCTGATCCTCAACTGGTATCAGACCCGTCTGGATGAAATCAGCCCGGGCGATAAACAAAAAGATCCGAAAACGCGTCTGCAGGAATATTTGCAGGGTCGTCATCTGCCGCTGCCATCTTATCTGGTAGTGCAGGTACGTGGCGAAGCGCACGATCAGGAATTTACCATCCATTGCCAGGTCAGTGGCCTGAGTGAACCGGTGGTAGGCACAGGTTCAAGCCGTCGTAAGGCTGAACAGGCTGCCGCCGAACAGGCGTTAAAAATGCTGGAGCTGGAATGAGCGAAGAAAAAACCTATTGCGGATTTATTGCCATCGTCGGACGTCCGAACGTTGGCAAATCCACCCTGTTGAATAATCTGCTTGGGCAGAAGATTTCTATCACCTCTCGTAAGGCGCAGACCACGCGTCACCGCATTGTCGGCATCCATACTGAAGGCGCGTATCAGGCGATCTACGTTGATACCCCGGGCCTGCACATGGAAGAGAAGCGTGCCATTAACCGTCTGATGAACAAGGCGGCGAGCAGCTCAATTGGCGACGTAGAGCTGGTGATTTTCGTTGTTGAAGGCACCCGCTGGACGCCGGACGACGAGATGGTGCTGAACAAGCTGCGTGACGGTAAAACGCCGGTTATCCTCGCGGTCAACAAAGTTGACAACGTGCAGGAAAAGGCCGACCTGCTGCCGCACCTGCAGTGGCTGGGTAGCCAGATGAACTTCCTCGACATCGTTCCGCTGTCTGCTGAGACCGGCCTGAACGTTGATACCATCGCGGGCATCGTGCGTAAGCATCTCCCGGAAGCGATTCATCACTTCCCGGAAGACTACATCACCGATCGTTCTCAGCGCTTTATGGCGTCTGAAATCATCCGTGAAAAGCTGATGCGTTTCCTGGGCGCTGAGCTGCCGTACTCTGTGACGGTGGAGATCGAGCGTTTCCAGACCAACGAGCGCGGTGGCTACGACATCAACGGCCTGATCCTCGTTGAGCGCGAAGGGCAGAAGAAGATGGTGATCGGCAATAAAGGTGCCAAGATCAAAACCATCGGTATTGAAGCCCGTAAAGACATGATGGAAATGTTCGAAGCACCCGTTCACCTGGAACTGTGGGTGAAAGTGAAATCTGGCTGGGCCGATGATGAGCGTGCTCTGCGCAGCCTCGGTTACGGCGAAGACCAGTAAACCAAGACGACGCGCATATGGATGGATGGCAGCGTGCCTTTGTCCTGCATAGTCGTCCCTGGAGCGAAACCAGCCTCATGCTGGACGTCTTCACGGAAGAGTCGGGCCGCGTGCGCCTTGTTGCGAAAGGCGCACGTTCCAAACGTTCTAATCTGAAAGGTGCCTTACAGCCTTTCACACCGCTGCTGGTTCGCTTTGGCGGGCGTGGGGAAGTCAAAACCCTGCGCAGTGCTGAAGCCGTCTCCCTGGCGCTCCCCCTTTCCGGTATCACGCTCTACAGCGGCCTGTACGTCAATGAACTCGTCTCACGGGTTCTTGAACATGAGACTCGCTTCTCTGAACTTTTCTTCGATTATCTGCACTGTATCCAGGCGCTGGCTGGCGCAGCTGGCACGCCCGAACCCGCCCTGCGCCGTTTTGAACTGGCGCTGCTGGGGCATCTTGGCTACGGCGTCGATTTTCTGCATTGTGCGGGAAGTGGAGACGAGGTAGAAGACGGGATGACCTACCGGTATCGGGAAGAAAAAGGTTTTATCGCCAGCGTCGTGATAGATAACAGCACGTTCACCGGGCGCCAGCTCCGGGCGCTGTATGAGCGCGAGTTTCCCGACCAGGACACCCTGCGCGCGGCAAAACGCTTTACCCGGATTGCCCTCAAGCCGTATCTTGGCGGCAAGCCCTTAAAGAGCCGCGAATTATTCAGGCAGTTTGTGCCGAAACGTTAGACCACAGAATCGAAAAGAAAACCGAGGATTGTCATGGCTGAATTACTGTTAGGCGTCAACATCGATCATATCGCCACGCTGCGTAATGCGCGCGGCACGGCGTATCCCGATCCGGTTCAGGCGGCGTTTATCGCCGAGCAGGCTGGCGCCGACGGCATTACCGTTCACCTGCGCGAAGACCGTCGCCATATCACCGACCGTGACGTACGCATTTTGCGTCAGACGCTGGACACCCGTATGAATCTGGAGATGGCGGTTACGGAAGAGATGCTGGCCATTGCCTGCGAGACTCAGCCGCATTTCTGCTGCCTGGTGCCTGAAAAGCGTCAGGAAGTGACGACCGAAGGCGGTCTGGATGTTGCCGGGCAGATCGACAAAATGCGCGATGCCTGCAAACGCCTGGCGGATGCCGGTATTCTGGTTTCCCTGTTTATTGACGCCGATTTCGCCCAGATTAAAGCGGCGGCCGACGTGGGTGCACCGTATATCGAAATCCACACCGGCTGCTATGCCGATGCCAAAAACGATGCCGAACAGGCCAAAGAGCTGGATCGCATTGCCAAAGCGGCCACGTATGCCGCAAGCCTGGGCCTGAAGGTTAACGCCGGACACGGCCTGACCTACCACAACGTTAAAGCCATCGCCGCCCTGCCGGAAATGCACGAGCTGAATATCGGCCACGCCATTATTGGCCGTGCGGTGATGAGCGGTCTGAAAGAGGCGGTCTCAGAGATGAAACGCCTGATGCAGGAAGCGCGTCAGTAATGGCCATTCTGGGCTTAGGCACCGATATCGTTGAAATAGCCCGCATTGAAGCGGTGATCGCCCGTAGCGGCGATCGCCTCGCAAGGCGCGTGCTGAGCGATAACGAATGGGCTATCTGGGAAGCGCATCAGCAGCCGGTACGTTTCCTGGCGAAGCGCTTTGCGGTAAAAGAGGCTGCCGCCAAAGCCTTCGGGACCGGCATTCGTAATGGCCTGGCGTTTAACCAGTTTGAAGTGTTTAACGATGAGCTGGGTAAGCCACGCCTGCGTTTATGGGGCGAGGCGCAAAAGCTGGCGGAAAAGCTGGGCGTGAATCACATGCACGTGACGCTCGCCGATGAACGCCACTACGCCTGCGCGACGGTGATTATTGAAAGCTAGAGTTTGTCGGCGTGATGCATCAGGACAAACTTATCCCACAATTGCTCTTCGCTCTCGACGTGTGCCGGATCCTTCAGGATGGTATTCGGGATCGGGCACACTTTCTGACAGGTCGGCGTTTCATAGTGGCCGATGCATTCGGTGCAGCGGTCGCTGTTAATCTCATAAATGCTGTCGCCCATCGAAATGGCCTGGTTCGGGCATTCGGGTTCGCACATATCGCAATTGATGCATTTTTTGGTGATTAACAGCGCCATCAGGAAATTCTCAGAAACAACACAAACAGGGCGGGCATTATACGCTCATTACGCGCTCATGCTAAACCAGTTTCTTTACCAGCTCCTCGCTGTGACGAATGCGCTCGGGCGCACGCTCCAGATCCTGTTGCACCAGCGCCATGAACAGCAGGTCCGTCAGCATCATTTGCGCACTGGTGGATGAAATAGCCGCGCTGCGCGTAGCCTGCTCTTCGGCAATGGTATATAAACAGCGCGTTGCCCGCTGCTGCAGGGCATTCGGCGTAAAACCGGTGATCGCCAGAATTTTCCCGCCGACGCGCAGGGCTTCGTCGGTGGCCATGTTGATTTCACGGCGCTCGCCGGAGTAGGAGATCGCCAGCAGCAGATCGTCAGGATCCATCGCCTGCACGGTCGCCAGCAGGGCGTGCATATCCTGCTCGACGATGGCGTTAAGCCCAATTTTTGTCAGCTTCCAGCCAAAGTTACGCGCCACCAGACCGGACGCCCCGATGCCGGTCAGAATGATACGCCGCGCGCCGCGCAGCATCGCCACGCTTTCCAGCAACTTCTCTTCCGTATTCACATCGAGCGTCGCATGCATGGCCGCCACGTTCTCTTTGATCAGCTTTTCGCCGACCAGCCGCATCGGGTCATCACCGCGGATCTGATTATGCACCGGCATAGACTGCGGATTGGGGTTGCTCACCAGCGCTTCGCTGATCGCCAGCTTGAGGGCGGGGAACCCCTTAAAGCCAATCTTCTGGGCAAATTTCACCACGCTGGACTGGCTCACGCCGGCTTCGCTCGCCAGCTTCTGCGAGCTGAGATGGCGCGCGCGATCGGGTTGAGAAAGCAAAAAATCCGCCAGCTTTTTGTCGCTTTGAGCAAAGCCTGCATAACGCTGGCGAATGCGAATTAAACAGTTCATACGGTCTCCTGGCGAAAATGTGATTGTCTGCGCAAATACGAATTTTGCTCGCCTGAATGAATTTTATATTCCATTATAGTGTGATTATTATGAA
Source organism: Enterobacter sp. FW301-JW81 (assembly GCF_058788735.1). Classification (NCBI taxonomy): domain Bacteria; kingdom Pseudomonadati; phylum Pseudomonadota; class Gammaproteobacteria; order Enterobacterales; family Enterobacteriaceae; genus Enterobacter; species Enterobacter sp. FW301-JW81. The sequence goes on from NZ_JBYTBA010000002.1 coordinate 24,937, forward strand.
TTAAAAATTCTTGAGGTACATAAAGATGAATCTTGGCTCACTTGTTTCAGAAACGCGTAACCCGCAAACCATGGATCTGGACGCACTCTCCACCCTGGAGCTGGTTAACCGCTTTAATCAACAGGATACGCTGGTCGCGCAGGCAGTGAAAGAGACATTGCCCGAGGTGGCGAAAGCGGTCAATGCGGCGGCGCAAGCGCTCAAGGCCGGTGGTCGTATTATCTACATGGGGGCCGGAACCAGCGGGCGTCTTGGGGTTCTGGATGCGTCTGAATGCCCGCCAACCTTTGGGGTGCCGCACGGTCTGGTGGTCGGGTTGATTGCGGGCGGGCCCGGCGCGCTGCTGAAAGCCGTTGAAGGGGCGGAAGATAACAAACAGTTGGGTGAGGATGACCTGAAGGCGCTGAACCTGACGGCGAAGGATCTGGTGGTCGGGCTGGCGGCATCCGGGCGCACGCCGTACGTCATTGGCGGCCTGGAATACGCCAACCAGACCGGCTGCACGACGGTGGCCATCTCCTGTAATCCGGGCTCGCCGATTGCGCAGGTGGCGGCTATCGCTATTTCGCCGGTTGTCGGGCCGGAAGCGCTCACCGGCTCCACGCGCCTCAAATCCGGGACCGCGCAAAAGCTGGTGCTTAATATGATCTCCACCGGCGCGATGGTGAAGTTCGGCAAGGTGTATCAGAACCTGATGGTGGATATGCAGGCCACTAACGTCAAGCTGGTGGACAGAGCCTGCCGCATGGTGATGGAAGTGACAGGCGCAGGCCGCGAAGAGGCGGAAATCGTACTCAAACAAACCGATCACGACGTTAAACCGGCCATTCTGATGATCCTGAGCGGGCTGGATGCGGCTGCCGCGAGAGCCAAACTCGCCGCGCATAATGGCTTCTTACGGGCGGCATTAGAAAACTAACAGAGGCGTGTATGGACAAAACAGCAGCGCTCGCCAGCGATATCCTGCAGGGGATCGGTGGGGAAAAAAATATTCAGCGTCTCGAAAACTGCATGACGCGCGTGCGCGTCGAGGTGCATAACGACGACCAGCTTGACGTGCCGCGTCTGAAGCAGCTTTCCGGCGTCAGCGGCTATGTGAAACAGGGCCAGCAGCACCAGCTGATCGTCGGGCCGGGGAAAGCAGCGCAGGTTGTTGATGCCATGCGCGCGTTGATGGGCGGCGGCGCGAGCGCGTCGATTGACGATGCTGAACGCACCAAAGCGCAGGCGAAGGCCAAATACAAAGCCCCCATGAGCGATGCGCTGCGCCAGCTGGCAAACGTCTTTATCCCGCTGATCCCGGCGTTTATTGCCTCGGGCCTGATCACCGGGATCATCAATATCCTCAAGCGGCCGGATATTGTGGGCGATTTTGCCACTCAGTATCCAAACCTGTTGGGTATCCTGGGGATCTTCGGCAGCGCGGTGTTTGCCATCATGAATATTCTGGTCGGGGTGAATACCGCAAAGGTGTTTGGCGGATCGCTGGCCATGGGCGGGGTAATGGCGGGCATCTTGTCCAGCCCGCAGCTGGCGCAGATAACGCTGTTTGGTGAGGCGCTTCAGCCGGGCCGCGGCGGAGTGATTGCGGTGCTGCTGGTGGTCATTCTGATGTGCTGGATCGAGAAAAGGCTTCGCGCGGTTCTGCCCGGCTCGATTGAGCTTATCCTGAACCCGCTGCTGACCACGCTCATTACCGGTAGCGTGGCGGTTGTGGCACTCCAGCCCTTAGGCGGCTGGATCTCAGAAGCCATCGCCCACGGCGCGTCTCTGGCGATTGACCGCGGCGGCCTGTTAGTGGGGGCGGTGCTGTCGGGAACCTTCCTGCCGCTGGTGCTGACCGGCCTGCATCAGGGGCTGGTGCCGATCCACGTCGAGCTGGTGCAGGCGCACGGTTCTAACGCGCTGCTGCCTATCCTGTCGATGGCGGGGGTGGGGCAGGTCGGCGCGGCGATAGCCGTACTGATGAAAACCCGCAACGCGCGTCTGAAAAAAGTGATTAAAGGCGCGCTCCCGGTCGGGCTGCTCGGCATTGGCGAGCCGCTGATTTTCGGCGTCACGCTACCGCTGGGTAAACCGTTCCTCGCGGCGTGTCTGGGCGGCGCGGTGGGCGGGGCGCTGATCAGCTACTGGAAAGTTGCTACCGTGATTACTTTTGGTCTATCCGGTTTACCGCTGGCATTAACCATCGTGACCGGAAAAGTCATGCTCTATCTGTTAGGCTATTTAGTGGCGGTGATCGCCGGGTTCCTGTTTACCTGGCTATTAGGATTCAACGACCCAGAGGAGTAAGGTTTGGCCAATCACGCGCGTCGCATTGTCTTTTTTGACCTCGATGGAACGCTGCATCAGCAGGATATGTTTGGTACGTTTATGCGCTACCTGCTGCGGCGTCAGCCTTTGAATGCGCTGCTCGTGCTGCCGCTCTTACCGGCTATCGGTATCGCGCTGCTGGTGAAAGGCCGCGCGGCGCGATGGCCGATGAGCCTGCTGCTCTGGGGATGCACGTTTGGACACAGCGAAGCGCGGCTCAAACAGCTTGAACAGGATTTTGCACACTGGTTTCGCGGTCACGTCGCCGCCTTTCCGGTGGTGCAGGCGCGCCTCACTGCCTACCTCGACGCCAACGATGCCGACATTTGGCTCATTACCGGCTCCCCGCAGACGCTGGTGGAGCAGGTCTATTTTGATACCCCCTGGCTTCCGCGCGTGAATCTTATCGCCACGCAAATCGCCCGCGGTTACGGCGGTTGGGTGCTGACCCTGCGCTGCCTTGGGCATGAAAAAGTGGTGCAGCTGGAGAAACGCATCGGTACGCCGCTGCGCCTTTACAGCGGCTACAGCGACAGCAAGCAGGACAACCCGCTGCTCTATTTTTGCCAGCATCGCTGGCGCGTCACTCCTGCGGGCGAACTTCAGCAACTCGAATAGTCTTCTCTAAAACGGGCGTGTATAATGCCGCCCGCTTTTCGACTGGAGTATCAACCGTTGTCCAACCCTGAATTCTCACACGAATACTGGATGCGCCATGCGCTTACGCTCGCTCAGCGCGCCTGGGAAGAGGGCGAAGTGCCCGTGGGCGCAGTGCTGGTTCATAACAACCAGGTGATTGGCGAAGGGTGGAACCGTCCCATTGGCCGCCACGATCCTACCGCGCATGCTGAAATCATGGCGCTTCGCCAGGGCGGTCTGGTGCTGCAAAACTATCGCCTGCTTGAGACCACGCTGTATGTGACGCTGGAGCCGTGCGTGATGTGCTCCGGCGCGATGGTGCACGGCCGGATCGGTACGTTGGTCTTCGGCGCGCGGGATGAAAAAACCGGCGCGGCCGGTTCGCTGATGGACGTACTGGGTCATCCTGGGATGAACCACCAGGTGAAGACTATCGGTGGGGTGCTTGCACCAGAGTGTTCGGGGCTATTAAGCGATTTCTTTCGAATGCGCCGTCAGCAGAAAAAGCAGCAAAAGGCAGAATTGAAGCTGTCGGACGATTAAGTTCGTCCGGCGCCACGACCGGGTAGCTTTGTGCCAGCTGCTTTGCTTCTGTCGCCTCTTTCTCTTTCTCCAGCAGATACCCGACCAGGCTAATCTGATATTTACGGATATTTTCCACGTAGGCGTAGGCTTCATGCCCGCGCGCGTAGCCGTATGTCAGCTTGTTATACCATGGCTTCTGGCTCAGCAGCGGCAGGCGCTGCTTAACGTCTGACCAGCTGTCCGGGTTACCTTTGGTTTTCGCCGTCAACGCTCGCGCATCAAGCATATGCGCGTAGCCCATATTGTAGGCTGCCAGCGCAAACCAGATCCGCTCTTCTTCCGGCACCGTTTCCGGTACTTTGGCCATCATATCCTGCAGATAGCGCGCGCCGCCGCTGATGCTCTGTTCGGCATCGGTACGGTCATTCACGCCCAGGCTCAGCGCGGTATTTTTGGTTAACATCATCAAACCACGTACGCCCGTGGGAGAGGTGGCCTGAGTATCCCAGTGGGATTCCTGATATGAGATAGCCGCCAGCAGTTTCCAGTCAATCTCCTGGGCGTATTTTTCGAACAACGGCTGCAGGTCCGGCAGGACGCTGTCTACCGCGCGCAGGAAGCTGCGGGTGTCAACGTAGTCAAAGTCGTCACCGTGGCCGAGGTACTTCTCCTCCAGACGCGCCAGGGTACCGTCTTCATTGATGGTGTTGAAGAAATCGAGCATCGCGGCAGAGAGAGTTTGATCGTCGTCGAGCTGGGTAAACCAGGTCACGGGCTGCTCGTCGGTGACGTCCAGCGCCACGGCGATTTCAGGATGCACGCGCTGGAAAAGGCTGATCGCGACCGAATCGGCGATGGTGTAGGGCACTTTCTGGTCTTTTACCTGCTCCAGCAGCTCGGTCGTGCCGAGCTTAGGATCCACCGTCCAGCTCAGATCCGGGTATTTCTTCTCCTTGAGCTCGCGCAGATCGTCAATCACCACGTGGCCGGGAGCAATCGTCAGCTGCCGATCGTTAATTGACGCCAGCGAGCGCGGACGCAGGCTCCCGACGCGATAGACCAGCTGCTGCGAAACGGAGTAGTAGGTCGGGCCCGGCTGGTAGTTCTTGCTGCGCTCGCTGTTATACACCAGCCCGGCGGCCAGCATATCGGCATCGTCGTTATCGAGGTCATCAAACAGCTGGTTGATATTCTGGCGGACGGTAATTTTAAGCTTCACGCCAAGATAATCGGCGAACTGTTGCGCCAGTTCATAATCCAGACCAATGATTTTGCCGTTGATGTCGCTGTAAATCAGCGGGGAGTTGAGGGTACTGACGCGCAATTCCCCCCGCTCCTGAATGGCGACGATACGGTTTTCGGCTTTGCCGAACCAGGGGATGGAAGGCCAGAGGGCCACTGCCAGCAGCAACGTTACAATGCCGATGAGCAGATAATTAATCTTTAATTTTTTCAATTAGTTAATTCTCTGCGACGCCGGTTGCCTCAGTCTGCTGTAGCCATGTTAACATTAAGGTTTGCCATTGAATGAGCGGCATTTTGCGTAAACTTGCGCCACTTGGCAACCAATTAGAGAGACAGGTCACATCTATTGTTAAACGTCTGTGCTGATTTTATTTCGACGCAAACGGTTTCGTCGGCGCTCAGGATTCTTTATAATGACGCCCGTTTTCCCCCCCTTGCGCACACTGTAAGCGCCCCGGCGCTTCGAAGACGAGAGACTTATGATGGAAATTCTGCGTGGTTCGCCTGCACTGTCTGCCTTCCGTATTAACAAACTGCTGGCACGTTTTCAGGCGGCCGACCTTCCGGTAAGCAATATTTACGCTGAGTATGTCCATTTTGCTGACCTGAATGCCCCCCTGAATGCAGAGGAGCGCGTACAGCTGGAACGCCTGCTCAAGTATGGCCCAAGCCTGAGCAGCCATACGCCAACCGGCAAACTGATCCTTGCGACGCCTCGTCCGGGCACCATCTCCCCCTGGTCTTCCAAAGCCACCGACATCGCCCACAACTGTGGTCTGAGCCAGATTAACCGTCTGGAACGCGGCGTAGCGTACTACGTGGAAGCGTCGACCCTGAGCGAAGCCCAGTGGCAGGCGGTTGCGGCCGAGCTGCACGATCGCATGATGGAGAGCGTATTTGCCTCTCTCGATGACGCGCAGAAGCTTTTCTCCCACCATCAGCCAGCGCCGGTACAGAGCGTGGACCTGCTGGGGCAGGGCCGTCAGGCGCTGATTGACGCCAACCTGCGTCTTGGATTGGCGCTGGCAGAAGACGAAATCGACTACCTGCAGGACGCGTTTGTTAAGCTCAACCGTAACCCGAACGATATTGAACTCTACATGTTCGCGCAGGCGAACTCTGAGCACTGCCGCCATAAGATTTTCAATGCCGACTGGGTCATCGACGGCGAACAGCAGCCGAAGTCGCTGTTCAAAATGATTAAAAACACCATGGAGAAAACCCCAGACCACGTGCTGTCTGCCTACAAAGACAACGCCGCGGTGATGGAAGGTTCCGAGGTGGGCCGCTTCTTCGCCGATCGCGAAGCAGGGCGCTATGACTTCCATCAGGAGCCCGCGCATATCCTGATGAAGGTCGAAACCCATAACCACCCGACGGCCATCTCCCCGTGGCCGGGTGCGGCGACCGGTTCCGGCGGTGAAATCCGTGACGAAGGTGCGACCGGTCGCGGGGCTAAACCAAAAGCAGGTCTGGTCGGTTTCTCCGTCTCCAACCTGCGTATCCCGGGCTTCGAGCAGCCGTGGGAAGAAGATTTCGGCAAGCCGGAACGCATCGTGACCGCGCTGGATATCATGACCGACGGCCCGCTGGGCGGCGCGGCGTTTAACAACGAATTTGGTCGTCCGGCGCTGAACGGTTACTTCCGTACCTATGAAGAGAAAGTGGAGAGCCACAACGGCGAAGAGCTGCGCGGCTACCACAAACCGATCATGCTGGCGGGCGGGATCGGCAACATTCGCGCCGATCACGTGCAGAAAGGCGAGATCGTCGTTGGCGCGAAGCTGATCGTACTGGGCGGCCCGGCGATGAACATCGGCCTGGGCGGCGGAGCGGCTTCTTCTATGACCTCCGGTCAGTCTGATGCGGACCTCGACTTTGCGTCCGTGCAGCGCGATAACCCGGAAATGGAACGCCGCTGTCAGGAAGTGATCGACCGCTGCTGGCAGCTGGGCGACGCGAACCCGATCCTCTTTATTCATGACGTTGGCGCGGGCGGTCTGTCTAACGCCATGCCGGAGCTGGTCAGCGACGGCGGTCGCGGTGGCCGTTTCAACCTGCGCGATATCCTGAGCGATGAGCCAGGCATGAGCCCGCTGGAAATCTGGTGTAACGAATCTCAGGAACGCTATGTTCTGGCGGTTGCCGCGGATCAGCTGCCGCTGTTTGACGAGCTGTGCCGCCGCGAGCGCGCGCCGTATGCCGTCATTGGTGAAGCGACCGAAGAGAAACACCTGTCCTTAAGCGACACCCATTTCGACAACCAGCCTATCGATCTGCCGCTGGACGTTCTGCTCGGTAAGACGCCGAAGATGACCCGCGACGTGCAGACCCGTAAAGCGGCAGGCAAAGCGCTGGATCGCCAGGGCATCACCGTGGCGGAAGCGGTTAATCGCGTGCTGCACCTGCCGGCTGTTGCTGAGAAAACCTTCCTGGTGACCATCGGCGACCGTACCGTGACCGGTATGGTATCGCGCGATCAGATGGTGGGCCCGTGGCAGATCCCGGTGGCGAACTGCGCCGTGACCACCGCGAGCCTCGACAGCTACTACGGTGAAGCGATGGCGCTGGGTGAACGTACGCCGGTCGCGCTGCTGGACTTCGCCGCGTCTGCTCGTCTGGCCGTGGGTGAAGCCCTGACCAACATCGCCGCGACGCAGATTGGCGATATCAAACGCATCAAACTTTCCGCGAACTGGATGGCCGCAGCCGGTCACCCGGGTGAAGACGCCGGCCTCTACGAAGCCGTAAAAGCGGTGGGTGAGGAGTTGTGTCCTGCGCTGGGGCTGACCATTCCGGTGGGTAAAGACTCCATGTCGATGAAGACCCGCTGGCAGGAAGGCAGCGAGCAGCGCGAGATCACCTCTCCGCTGTCGCTGATCATCTCCGCGTTTGCGCGCGTGGAAGACGTGCGTCATACCGTTACGCCACAGCTCGTGACCGAAGACAACGCCCTGCTGCTGATTGACCTGGGCAAAGGGCATAACGCGCTGGGTGCCACGGCGCTGGCGCAGGTTTACCGTCAACTGGGTGATAAGCCTGCCGACGTGCGCGACGTGGCGCAGTTAAAAGGCTTCTACGATGCGATTCAGGCGCTGGTTGCGCAGCGTAAGCTGCTGGCCTATCACGACCGTTCCGACGGTGGCCTGCTGGTAACCCTGGCAGAGATGGCCTTCACCGGCCACTGTGGTGTGGAAGCGAACATTGCAACGCTTGGCGAAGACCGTCTGGCGGCGCTGTTCAATGAAGAGCTGGGCGCGGTGATTCAGGTACGTGCGGCAGATCGCGATGCGGTTGAAGCCATCCTTGCGAAGCACGGTCTGGCAGACTGCGTGCATTATCTGGGTAAAGCCGTTCAGGGCGACCGCTTCGTCATTGAAGCAGACGGCCATGCGGTATTCAGCGAAAGCCGCACCACGCTGCGTATGTGGTGGGCGGAAACCACCTGGCAGATGCAGCGCCTGCGTGATAACCCGGAATGTGCCGATCAGGAGCATAACGCGAAGGCGAATGACCAGGATCCAGGTCTGAACGTGAAGCTCTCTTTCGACATCAACGAAGATATCGCCGCGCCGTACATTGCGACGGGCGCGCGTCCGAAAGTGGCCGTGCTGCGCGAGCAGGGCGTCAACTCCCACGTTGAGATGGCGGCTGCCTTCCACCGCGCGGGCTTTGACGCTATCGACGTTCATATGAGCGACCTGCTGGCGGGCCGTACCGGTCTGGAAGATTTCCAGGCGCTGGTGGCGTGCGGCGGCTTCTCTTACGGCGACGTGCTGGGCGCGGGTGAAGGCTGGGCGAAGTCCATCCTGTTCAACAGCCGCGTGCGTGACGAGTTCGAAACCTTCTTCCACCGTCCGCAAACGCTGGCGCTGGGCGTGTGTAACGGCTGCCAGATGATGTCTAACCTGCGCGAGCTGATCCCGGGCAGCGAAGCCTGGCCGCGCTTTGTGCGTAACCAGTCTGACCGCTTCGAAGCGCGCTTCAGCCTGGTCGAAGTGACCCAAAGCCCGTCTCTCCTGCTGCAGGGAATGGTTGGTTCGCAGATGCCAATCGCCGTTTCCCACGGCGAAGGTCAGGTAGAAGTGCGTGATGCCGCGCATCTGGCTCAGCTTGAGAGCAAAGGCCTGGTGGCGCTGCGCTTCGTTGATAACTTCGGCAAGGTGACTGAAACCTACCCGGCTAACCCGAACGGTTCCGCCAATGGTATTACGGCGGTGACCAGCGAAAGCGGTCGTGCAACCATCATGATGCCGCACCCGGAGCGCGTGTTCCGCACCGTGAGCAACTCCTGGCATCCGGAAAACTGGGGCGAGGACAGCCCGTGGATGCGTATCTTCCGCAACGCGCGTAAGCAACTGGGTTAAGATGTAAAGCTGGTACCTTGTAGGCCCGGTAAGCGTAGCGCCACCGGGCTTTTTTATGCGTGTCGCAAAATTGCGACAAAGAAGGTAAGTTGCTGTCTCCAAAAGGAGACACTTAACTCATTGATTTTTAAATGGCAATACGGGTTCACGTTAAGGTGTTGCTTAATAGCGACACTTAGCCTGGAAATCATTCAATCGTTAATTAACGGGAAAAATGAGTAAAAGCTATATATATCAAATCGTTAATTTTTTGTTTTGCATTATGGCACGGGTGTTGCATAATATTAACCAGTGGCTCATTCACCTTCTTATGTCAGCCCCTTCGGGACGTGCTACATAAACTTCGAATGACGCACAAAAAGGTGCCTGCCGTCCAACTACTGATCATAGCGATGCTTTATCAGGCCAGGGCGAAACGTCGAGTTAGGCACCGCCTCATTCCATGACAAAGCCGGGTTTTTACCCGGCTTTGTTGTATCTGAAGGGCAGACTCAGTTACGCTCTGCGTAAACCCCCATTAAGAGAGTAATGCGTTGAAACGCTGGCCCGTTTTCCCCCGCTCCCTGCGACAGCTCGTCATGATGGCCTTCCTGCTGATCCTGCTGCCGTTACTGATCCTTGCCTGGCAGGCGTGGCAAAGTTTGAACGCGCTGAGTGCTCAGGCGGCATTGACCAACCGCACGACGCTTATAGATGCCAGACGCAGTGAGGCGATGACCAACGCCGCGCTGGAGATGGAGCGAAGCTATCGCCAGTATTGCGTGCTTGACGATCGGACGCTGGAAAAGGTTTATCAGAGCCAGCGTAAACGCTACAGCGAAATGCTGGACGCTCACGCGGGGGTACTGCCTGACGACAAACTGTATCAGGCGTTACGTCAGGATTTAAACGATCTTGCGCAGCTGCAGTGCCACAATAGCGGGCCGGATGCCGCTGCCGCCGCGCGCCTTGAGGCCTTTGCCAGCGCCAACACCGAGATGGTGCAGTCAACGCGCACGGTGATTTTCTCTCGCGGCCAGCAGCTTCAGCAGGAGATTGCCGAGCGCGGCCAGTTCTTCGGCTGGCAGGCGCTGGTGCTGTTCCTGGTGAGCCTTGGGCTTGTCGTGCTCTTTACCCGCATGATCATCGGCCCGGTGAAGGGTATTCAGCGGATGATCAACCGCCTGGGGGAAGGGAAATCACTCGGCGATACGGTCGCTTTTAAAGGACCGCGCGAGCTGCGCTCCGTCGGCCAGCGCATTATCTGGCTGTCCGAGCGCCTGGCGTGGCTCGAATCTCAGCGCCATCAGTTCCTGCGCCATATCTCTCATGAGCTTAAAACGCCGCTGGCGAGCATGCGTGAAGGGACGGAGCTGCTGGCGGACGAAGTGGCAGGCCCGCTTACGTCAGAACAGAAAGAAATCGTCGAGATCCTGGATAACAGCAGCCGCAATCTGCAAAAGCTGATTGAGCAACTGCTGGATTACAACCGCAAGCTGGCTGACGGGGCGGTTGTACTGGAGGACGTCGAGATTGAACCGCTGGTGGATATGGTGATCTCCGCCCATAGCTTGCCGGCAAGAGCTAAAATGATGCATACCGGTGTTGAACTGAATGCGCCAGCGTGCCTGGCAGAACCCATGCTGCTGATGAGCGTTCTGGATAATCTTTACTCCAATGCGGTGCACTATGGTACTGAATCCGGTAACATTTATATCCGAAGCTATACGAATGGTTCACGGGTGTTTATTGACGTCGCAAACACCGGCACCCCGATCCCCGATGACGAAAAAGCGATGATCTTCGAACCCTTTTTTCAGGGCAGTCATCAGCGGAAAGGTGCGGTTAAAGGAAGCGGTCTTGGCTTAAGCATCGCCCGGGACTGTATTCGACGCATGCAGGGCGAGCTAAATATTGCCACGGACGAACGTTCAGACGTTTGCTTCCGTATCGAACTGCCCCTGAGCCGGAAAAACCAATAAAATGAATCTATATCTGGTGAGTATGTCACACGTCTTTTTCCGCGCCGTACGCGCGGTGTTTTCCCGCAACACGTTTCGCCTGGGTCTGCCGTGTTTATTTCTGGCAGGCTGTGTTTCCCACGTGCCGCAAAGTGCGATCAGTGGTAAACAAGAAGATAAATGGCCCGATAATCAGCTGGCAGATTTCCTCTCAACCCGCTGTGACGATATCTGGAACCTGTCAGGACATGACGTCGAAAGCAACCCGCTGTTCTGGCTGCGTGGAATAGACTGCGCCCAGCGTCTTGCGCCAGTAGACGCCCGCTCGAAAGCGGCGATGCTGGATGACGACACCTGGCAGGACGCTTTCAAGCGCGGCATTTTACTGGCAGATGCAAAAATTACCCCCGTTGAACGCCGCGCCAGCGTGACCCGACTGGACACGTTTGTGGTCAATCTTCCGGTACAGGTTCGCCCGGTATACCAGCTCTGGCGTGATGGGCAGACATTACAGCTACAGCTGTCCGAAGAGCGCTCTCGCTACAGCAAGCTGCAACAGTCCACCGACAGCGAGCTTGATACGCTGCGTCAGCAGCAACAGCATTTGCGTACGCAGCTGGATACCACGACGCGTAAGCTGGAAAACCTGACCGATATCGAAAGACAGCTCTCGTCGCGTAAATATCAGTCGGGGAGCTCATCCGCAGCACCGGACAGCGATACGCCGAAACAAGAGGATGTAAAGCATGACGAGCCGTAAACCTGCCCATCTCTTACTGGTGGATGACGATCCCGGGCTGTTAAAGCTGCTGGGGATGCGTCTGGTGAGTGAAGGCTACAGCGTCGTAACCGCTGAAAGCGGGCTGGAAGGGCTGAAGATCCTCAGCCGCGAGAAAATCGATCTGGTGATAAGCGACCTGCGGATGGACGAAATGGATGGCCTGCAGCTGTTCGCGGAGATCCAGAAGCAGCAGCCGGGTATGCCCGTGATTATCCTCACGGCGCACGGCTCAATTCCGGATGCGGTTGCGGCGACCCAGCAGGGGGTATTCAGCTTCCTGACCAAGCCGGTGGACAAAGACGCGCTTTATAAGGCAATCGACAGCGCGCTGGAACATGCCGCCCCGGCGGGGGATGAAGCGTGGCGGGAGTCTATCGTCACCCGCAGCCCCATTATGCTGCGTTTGCTCGAACAGGCCCGGATGGTGGCACAGTCTGACGTCAGCGTGCTCATCAACGGCCAGAGCGGAACCGGGAAAGAGATCCTGGCGCAGGCTATTCACAACGCTAGCCCGCGCAGCAAAAACGCCTTTATTGCCATCAACTGCGGCGCGCTGCCGGAACAGCTGCTCGAATCTGAACTGTTTGGACATGCCCGCGGCGCCTTCACCGGCGCGGTAAGCAGCCGGGAAGGGCTGTTCCAGGCCGCGGAAGGGGGCACGCTGTTCCTCGACGAGATTGGTGACATGCCTGCGCCGCTGCAGGTTAAACTGCTGCGCGTGTTGCAGGAGCGAAAAGTCCGCCCGCTGGGTAGCAATCGCGACATCGATATTAACGTGCGTATTATTTCGGCAACGCACCGCGACCTGCCGAAAGTGATGGCCCGCAACGAGTTTCGCGAAGATCTCTACTACCGCCTGAACGTCGTGAACCTGAAGATCCCGGCGCTGGCCGAGCGTGCGGAAGACATTCCGCTGCTGGCGAACCATCTTTTGCGCCAGGCGGCCGATCGTCATAAACCGTTCGTGCGCGCGTTTTCCACTGATGCGATGAAACGACTGATGACGGCAAGCTGGCCGGGTAACGTGCGTCAGCTGGTCAACGTGATTGAGCAGTGCGTGGCGCTGACGTCCTCACCGGTGATCAGCGACGCGCTGGTGGAGCAGGCGCTGGAAGGGGAAAACACGGCGCTGCCGACGTTTGCCGAAGCGCGGAATCAGTTCGAGCTTAACTATCTGCGCAAGCTATTGCAGATAACCAAAGGCAACGTGACCCACGCGGCGCGCATGGCCGGACGTAACCGCACTGAGTTCTACAAGCTGCTGTCGCGTCATGAGCTTGAAGCCAACGATTTTAAAGAGTAGTACCGCAAAATTCGATTGAATATGATACTGTGAGCAATCGATTACGAGGCAGCTTACAGGCAAGAGTTTAAGGACCCACCATGAAAAAAATTGATGCGATTATTAAACCTTTCAAACTGGATGACGTACGTGAAGCGCTGGCGGAAGTCGGCATCACCGGGATGACCGTGACGGAAGTGAAAGGTTTTGGTCGTCAGAAAGGCCACACCGAGCTTTACCGTGGCGCAGAGTACATGGTGGACTTTCTGCCGAAAGTAAAAATTGAAATCGTGGTGAGCGACGATATCGTGGACACCTGTGTGGATACCATTATCCGCACGGCGCAGACGGGCAAAATCGGCGACGGTAAAATCTTCGTCTTTGACGTGGCGCGCGTGATCCGTATCCGTACCGGCGAAGAAGACGACGCCGCGATTTAACATTGCCAACGGTTTTGTAGGCCGGGTAAGGCGCAGCCGCCACCCGGCAAAAAAAAGCCCCTCGAACGAGGGGCTTTTTCATTACAGCACCTTATGCGGCCCAAAACATTCGTAATGAATGTTGTCTTTATTCACGCCCAGCTCGACCAGCTGCTTCGCGGCATACTGCATAAACGCCACCGGCCCACAGACGTAGAACTGCATATCCGGCGCGCTAAACGCGGCTTCATGCTGGCTTAAATTCATCAGCCCTTCGCTGTCAAAGCGAGCGGCTGCGCGGTCCGCCTCCGTCGGCAGGCGATACCAGGTGTGCGCAGTGAAACGCGGTAGGGACGCCCCGAGCGTTTTCACTTCATCAGCGAAGGCATGGACATCACCGTTCTCGGCGGCGTGGAACCAGTTTACCTGGGCGTCGTGCTTTGCTTTTGCCAGCGTATCGAGCATCGCCAGCATTGGCGTTTGACCGACACCCGCAGAGATCAGCGTCACTGGCGTATTGCCGTCAACGGTCATAAAGAAATCGCCCGCAGGCGCGGCCAGATGAACCACATCGCCTACGCTAGCTTCGTTGTGCAGCCAGGTGGATACCTGACCGCCGTCCTCGCGCTTCACCGCAATGCGATAGCCTTTGCCGTTTGGCTTGCGGGTGAGGGAATACTGGCGGATCTCCTGGTGCGGGAAACCTTCAGGCTTAAGCCATACGCCCAGATACTGCCCTGGCTGATAATCGGCCACCGGCTGACCGTCCACCGGTTCAAATTCGAAGCTGGTGATTAAAGCGCTGCGCGGCGTTTTCTCAACGATGCGGAACGCGCGGGTTCCTGCCCAGCCACCTTTCTTGCCGGCGTTTTCGCTGTAGATCTGTGCTTCACGGTTGATAAATACGTTTGCCAGCACGCCGTAGGCTTTGCCCCACGCGTCCAGAACCTCCTGACCCGGGCTAAACATTTCGTCCAGCGTTGCCAGCAGGTGAGCGCCCACTATGTTGTACTGCTCGGGTTTGATCTGGAAGCTGGTATGTTTCTGCGCAATTTTCTCCACCGCAGGCAGCAGCGCTGCCAGGTTCTCAATATTGCTGGCGTAGGCCGCGATAGCATTGAACAGGGCTTCGCGCTGATCGCCGTTACGCTGGTTGCTCATGTTGAAAATCTCTTTGAGCTCCGGGTTGTGCGTGAACATGCGATCGTAGAAATGGGCGGTGAGTTTAGGACCGGTTTCCACCAGCAGGGGAATAGTGGCTTTAACGGTAGCGATGGTTTGAGCGTCGAGCATAGCAGCTTCCTTACGATGTGATCTTAATGATGTATTTTATATGCATCTTATAAAAAATAACCCTGCTTTGTAAATGGATCTTTGCAAGATGAAAAATATGCATCACAAACCTGAAAAGAAATCCGCTGAAAAGGGCGAGAGCTTTATTCCTCAAACCCTTGCGTGGCGCGAAGGAAAACGTTTGCGTAAAATCGTTTGTCAAGACCTGTTATCACAGAACTAATCAGTTATACTGTTGCCCGTCGTCCAATAGGACTGCCTTTTCAGGCCAAAATTTACTTGTTAGCTGAGTCAGGAGATGCGGATGTTAAAGCGTGAAATGAACATTGCCGATTATGATGCCGAACTGTGGCAGGCTATGGAGCAGGAAAAAGTACGTCAGGAAGAGCACATCGAACTGATCGCCTCCGAAAACTACACCAGCCCGCGAGTTATGCAGGCGCAGGGTTCTCAGCTGACTAACAAATATGCTGAAGGTTACCCGGGCAAGCGCTATTACGGCGGTTGCGAGTACGTTGATATCGTTGAGCAGCTGGCTATCGACCGTGCGAAAGAACTCTTTGGCGCTGACTACGCGAACGTCCAGCCGCACTCTGGCTCTCAGGCTAACTTCGCGGTCTACACCGCGCTGCTGCAGCCGGGCGATACCGTTCTGGGTATGAACCTGGCGCAGGGCGGCCACCTGACTCACGGCTCCCCGGTTAACTTCTCCGGCAAACTGTACAACATCATCCCTTACGGTATTGATGAGTCCGGCAAAATTGACTACGAAGACATGGCTAAGCAGGCCAAAGAGCACAAGCCGAAGATGATCATCGGTGGTTTCTCTGCTTACTCCGGTATCGTTGACTGGGCAAAAATGCGTGAAATCGCAGACAGCATCGGCGCTTATCTGTTCGTCGACATGGCGCACGTTGCCGGTCTGATTGCCGCAGGCGTTTACCCGAACCCGGTTCCACACGCTCACGTTGTGACCACTACCACCCACAAAACCCTGGCGGGTCCACGCGGTGGCCTGATCCTGGCGAAAGGCGGTGATGAAGAGCTGTACAAAAAACTGAACTCCGCCGTGTTCCCAAGCGCGCAGGGCGGCCCGCTGATGCACGTTATCGCGGCAAAAGCGGTAGCACTGAAAGAAGCGATGGAGCCAGAGTTCAAAGTTTACCAGCAGCAGGTTGCCAAAAACGCCAAAGCGATGGTGGAAGTGTTCCTGAACCGCGGCTACAAAGTGGTGTCTGGCGGGACTGAAAACCACCTGTTCCTGCTGGATCTGGTTGATAAGAACCTGACCGGTAAAGAAGCTGACGCTGCCCTGGGCCGTGCCAACATCACCGTGAACAAAAACAGCGTGCCAAACGATCCGAAGAGCCCGTTTGTAACGTCCGGCATCCGTATCGGTTCTCCGGCCGTGACTCGCCGCGGCTTTAAAGAAGCGGAAGTGAAAGAGCTGGCTGGCTGGATGTGTGACGTTCTGGACAACATCAATGACGAAGCGGTTATCGAGCGCGTTAAAGGTAAAGTTCTGGATATCTGCGCACGCTTCCCGGTATACGCATAATTCCTCTGCTGTACAGAAATAAAAAAGGCCGCGCTTGCGGCCTTTTTTTATGGCTTAACGCCGGTCCAGGGAAATGGCGCCGGGGCCCACGATTGCCAGTAAAATAAAGGCACCCGCAATACTGATATTCTTGTAGAAGTTGATCATATTCGGTACGACCGCGTCGCCGGTCATATCCCAGTAGTGATGACCAATTACCGCCGTGCCCAGCGTGTAGAACACAAACAGTACCGCGATAGGGCGGGTGAAAAAGCCCAGCACGATCAGAATGGCGGCAGGCACTTCCATCACCACCGCGATAATGGCCGCCAGCATGGGCATCGGCGTGCCCAGCGACGTCATATATTGTACGGTGCCGCTAAACCCCGTCAGTTTTGGATAACCAAAGATAATAAACAGCACGACAAGCGCGATGCGACCAATCAACAGCAGCAGGTGACGCGACTGACCAAAATCGAGATAACGAAGTGAGTTCATGGCAGAAATACCTCTGCAAGTGGAGTAATTTAAACGTAATACACATTTGCATTCCCTGCCATAAGCCAGACGACTGCACAATATGTTAATTTTTCGTTAATTTATAGCAGGCTATCGACTTGCTTAATTTTTATATTCTCGCCAGACTATGGCCTCGATTTCGGGAGGGATTCATGGTCTTGCATTCCACGCGCTGGCTGGCGCTCAGTTATTTCACCTATTTCTTTAGCTACGGTATTTTTCTGCCTTTCTGGAGCGTCTGGCTCAAGGGTATCGGCCTGACTCCTGAGACCATTGGTGTCCTGCTGGGGGCCGGGCTGGTGGCGCGTTTCCTCGGCAGCCTGCTGATTGCCCCGCGCGTCAGCGATCCCTCCTTACTGATCAAGGCCGTGCGCATTCTTGCCCTGCTGACGCTGGTCTTTGTGGCCTGCTTCTGGGTCAGCCACCAGTTTGCCTGGCTGATGGTGGTGATGGTTGGCTTTAACCTGTTCTTCTCACCGCTGGTGCCGCTGACGGATGCCCTGGCGAACACCTGGCAAAAGCAGATCACCATGGACTACGGTCGCGTGCGCCTGTGGGGCTCTATTGCGTTTGTGATTGGCTCTGCGCTGGTGGGTAAACTGGTCAGCCTTTACGATTACCGCGCCATTCTTGCCCTGTTAAGCATCGGTATTGCCTCTATGCTTCTGGGCATGCTGCTGCGGCCGTCGATAATGCCGCAAGGGGAAAGCCGCCATCAGGAGAGTGCAGGCTGGCCCGCCTGGCGGAGCCTGGTTGCACAAAGCTGGCGTTTTCTGGCGTGTGTTTGTCTGCTTCAGGGGGCACACGCGGCGTACTATGGGTTCAGCGCCATCTACTGGCAGGGGGCGGGATATTCTGCTTCTGCCGTTGGCTATCTGTGGTCGCTGGGGGTAGTGGCCGAAGTCGTTATATTCGCTCTGAGCAAAAAGCTGTTTCGTCGCTTTGGCGCGCGTGACCTGCTGCTGCTCTCCGCCGTGTGCGGCGTGGCGCGCTGGGGCATTATGGGCTGGACGACCGATCTGCCGTGGCTGATTTTGGCGCAAATTCTTCACTGCGGCACGTTTACCGTGTGTCATCTGGCGGCGATGCGCTATATCGCTGCGCGCGAAGGCGGGGACGTTATACGTCTGCAGGCGGTGTATTCGGCGGTCGCAATGGGAGGCAGTATTGCGATCATGACGGTCTTTGCGGGGTTCCTCTATCAGCACCTGGGGCACGGCGTCTTCTGGGTGATGGCGCTGGTCGCTTTACCCGCAATCGTTGTGCGCCCTAAAGTGGCCGCTCGCGCATCGCTATGATTCCAGCATGGCGCGAATATGTTCTTGCTGCTGCGCGTTCAGTGTCTCAACGGCATGAATCAACGGCGGCGAGAACAGCGGCAGGGCAGTAGGGTAGGGGGTGATAACCAGCGCGGCTTCGCGCGGTGCCCCCTCTTTCTGGAAAGCCTGCAGCGTCAGGTAGCGAATGTTGAGCGGCAGCAGCGTCAGCTCGCGAAGCTGCTGTTCAATCAGATCCTCACTGGCTTTATCGTCCCCCGTCAGCAGAATCACCTGCTTTTCGTGCAGATCGGTCTCCTGCATCAGCCAGGCACCGAAAATTACCGCGACAAGGCTCATCTCCTCATCGGAAAAGCGCAGCCCAAATTCCGCTTCCAGCTCAAACAGCGCTTCCTTCGTGGTGCGTAACAGCCGGGGATAGAGACGATGGATCTCCTCCGGCAGGCTATTGTCGATGCCGATCTCAAACAGCGAGCGGTCCAGCGCCTGAGCAAGATGGATATAGAGCTGATCGGTCAGCCCTTGCTCATCGCTGAAGTTCATCCCGGTCTGCGAGCGAAAACGCGCCACCATGCGCACGATGGCCCGGCGCAAGCGTTGGTCCTGCTGGTGTTTATCGAGCACCGGATCGGGCGTGCGGAGCATCATAAACAGCAGCGCCAGAAAAAGCTGTTCATCCCCGTGAGCACCCTGCGGGATGCGCCGTTTCCAGTGGCGCACGATCTCCTGCGCCGTAAAATACTCCCCTCTCGACTGGGTCCAGCTGCGCTGAGTATGGGAAAACTGCGGGGTATTCCCCATCTGGTGTTGAATAAGACAGTATTGCAGATAGAGCTGTAAAAACTGGACGTCGCGGCATTCAAACTGGCGCTGGAGCTTACGCGAGCAGAAGCCGATCAGCGCCCGCAGGTTCGCATCGTCGTAAAGCGGCCGCGCGATACCGTGCTGTTTAAGCGCGGTTTTTAATGCGGGAGTAAACTGGAGTGAGACAAACTGCGGACAAAGCCGCAGCGCCCGGCGCAGCCAGTGCAGCAGGCATAAACGCTGATTCAGGGCGGTGCCTTCAATCCGGTAGCAGCCGTCGTGGTGCGTGACGATATCCAGCCGGTGATAGCGCTGGATTTCATCGCGCGTCTCGGCTATATCTTGCCGTGCCATCGCGTCGTCCACGCCGTTGGCAGCGATTATGCTCTGTGCGGTGACGGCAGCATCGGGCAGGTAAAGCATTAAAAGCACCTGGCAGCGGCGCTGCGAACTGGAAAGCACAGATGGAATTTCAAGCGTCGTCATCATCTGTCGGGTATCCAGTGTGAATGTTTGATAAGAATAGCTAAAGGATGGGCGCTGAAAAGCGCGCCGGCAGGCCTTTCCTTCAGGATTGCTGGGGAACATCACAGAATTTTTGACGTGAGGAATTGATGCAAATAGTTAAACAAAGTGCGATGGCGTTATTTTTGGCGGCGATCGGCTTCACTGCCAGCGCACACCCTCACAGCTTTATTGACCTCAAAACCGAGCTGGTCACCGACGGCACGCAGCTGAGCGGCCTGAAAATGCGCTGGACGATGGATGAAATCACCTCGGCTGACCTGCTCTATGATGCGGGAAATGCGAAGCCCGGCGATGAAATCTGGAAAAAGCTGGCGGCGGAAGTGATGGCTAACGTGCTCGGGCAGCACTACTTCACGGAATTCTGGCATAACGGGCAAAAGGTCAAATTTCTGAACCGTCCCACGGAATACGGCATGACGCGTGACGGGCATCAGGCGGTGCTGACGTTTGTCCTTCCGCTGGCGCATCCCCAGCCGCTGGCAGGCCAGAAGTACACCTTTTCCACGTTTGATCCCACCTACTACGTTGATATGCGTTACGCAAAGGAGAGTGACGTGACGCTGCCGACCGCCCTGCAAAAAAGCTGCAAGCTCGCGGTGCATACGCCGAAGCCCAGCGAAGAGACGCTGAACTTTGCGGTCTCTCTCGACAAGGAAGATGCACCGCCTGAGGACATGGAGTTGGGTAAACAGTTCGCGCAGGAGGTAACGCTACAATGTCAGTGATCGCTTCGCCAGTTCGAAAACCGCGCCGCTGGCTGCACCTCTGGCCGCTGGCGCTCTTTTTGCTGTTCGCGGTTTGCGGCGCGCTGTGGCTGTGGCAGGCCTGGCCGCAGGTGATGATGAAAAGCATTATCTGGCAGCGTGAGGTTAACCAGCAGATGAGCGGGTTACTGAAAGCGGTGGCTGATAACCCGACGAAAGCGGGCGGTTCCCTGCTGGCGTTCAGTTTTATCTATGGCGTTCTGCACGCGCTGGGGCCGGGGCACGGCAAAATCGTCATCACGACCTGGCTCGCCACTCACCCGTCAAAGCTGAAATCGAGTATCGGCCTGACGCTGGCCTCTTCGCTGCTTCAGGGGGGCGTGGCGATTGCGCTGGTCGTTGTTGTGCTGTCACTTTTGCAGCTTCCGGCTCGCCAGCTGCACGTGAGCAGCTTCTGGCTGGAGAAGGGAAGTTACGCGCTGGTAGGCGTGCTGGGGCTGATCCTCTGCTGGCGGGCGCTTAAAAAGCTGCGCGTGCTGCTGCAAAAACCGACATTCAAAACCTTCACGCCGCACCACGTTCATGATGAAAACTGCGGCTGCGGGCATCAGCATCTGCCAACGCAGGCGCAATTACAGAGTGGCGACGACTGGCGCGCGCGGATGATGATCGTTCTCTCAATGGGGATGCGCCCGTGTTCGGGGGCAATCATGGTGCTGCTGTTTAGTAAAGTGATCGGCGTGTTCGGCTGGGGAATGCTGTCTGCGTTGGCCATGGCGGCGGGAACGTCATTGACGATTTCGTCTCTGGCTCTGCTGGTTCATAGTTTCCGTCAGCTGGCGGTCAAACTCAGCGGCAATAAAACGCCGGTGCTGTGGCGGCAGGTTGGCTGGACAACGCTCGCGCTGGCGGGCGGTGTGATTCTGCTGGTAGCGGCGGTGACAATGTGGATGAGTGCGGTGCCGGTGGGAAGGGGATTGCGGCCTTTCTAGCGTACTGAGGGATTTTGTAGGCCCGGTAAGCGTAGCGCCACCGGGCTTAACAAACTGGATTAACGCTTCAGCGCATCGCTCAGTTCATCACGCATGTTTGCCAGCATGGCTTTAACAACGCGTGGGTTACCCGCAACGATGTTGCCGGTAGACATGTAGTTATGGCCGCCGGTGAAATCACATACGATCGCACCTGCTTCACGCGCGATCAGCTCGCCCGCTGCAAAATCCCATGGCTTCAGTGACAGTTCGAAGTAACCGTCAACGCGGCCGGTTGCCACATAGGCCAGATCCAGCGCAGCAGAACCGGTGCGGCGGAAGTCGGCGCATTCGGTAAACAGTTTGCCCAGGATATTCATATACGTGGTCGCGTGCTGTTTCGCCTTGAACGGGAAACCGGTCGCCAGGATGGTGCCGTCCAGATCGCGTGCATTGCTGCAGCGCAGACGGTAGCCGTTCAGCTGTGCGCCCTGACCGCGGGTAGCGGTGAACAGTTCGTTACGCATTGGATCGTAAACAACGGCGACTTCAGTACGGCCTTTGATGCGTACTGCGATAGACACAGAGAAGTGTGGCAGGCGTTTGACGAAGTTGGTGGTGCCATCCAGTGGATCGATAACCCATTGAACATCCTGATCGGTACCTTCATGTTCACCGCTTTCTTCGGTGATGATGGTGTGCTGCGGGTAAGATTTGCGGATCGTTTCGATAATAATCGCTTCTGCGGCTTTATCGACGTTAGTCACGAAATCATTGCTGCCTTTCTGGCTGGTTTCTACGGAGTCTGGGGTTTCGTAGTGTTTGGCAATTACATTACCCGCCTTGCGCGCTGCGCGCACGGCGATGGTCAGCATCGGATGCATCGGTCTCTCTCACTGGATGTTAAAGAACAGGAAAATCGGCGCAGAGTATAGCAGCGGGATCGGATTATGTCTCCCGTTTATGATAATATGCCGGAATATTCTTCAGACACTGAATTCAGACATTAAAAATTATGCTGCAAAACATTCGAATCGTGCTGGTCGAAACATCGCACACCGGCAACATGGGCTCCGTTGCCCGCGCTATGAAAACCATGGGCTTAACGAATCTCTGGCTGGTCAACCCGCTGGTAAAACCTGACTCGCAGGCTATTGCTCTGGCGGCCGGTGCCAGCGACGTGATCGGCAATGCGCAGATCGTCGACACCCTTGACGAAGCTCTGGCCGGTTGTAGCCTGGTGGTGGGGACCAGCGCGCGTTCGCGTACGCTGCCGTGGCCAATGCTCGATCCGCGTGAATGCGGCCTGAAAAGTGTCTCTGAGGCTGAACAGGCACCGGTTGCGCTGGTGTTTGGGCGCGAGCGCGTTGGCTTGACCAACGACGAGCTGCAGAAATGCCATTATCACGTGGCGATTGCGGCGAACCCGGAATACAGCTCGCTGAACCTGGCGATGGCGGTGCAGGTGATCGCCTATGAAGTGCGTATGGCTTGGCTGGCGACGCAGGAGAAAGAGGTAGAACCTAAAGAAGAGACGGCCTACCCGCTGGTAGACGATCTGGAGCGCTTTTATGGCCATCTGGAGCAGACGCTGCTCTCAACCGGTTTTATCCGTGAAGGCCATCCAGGCCAGGTGATGAACAAGCTGCGCCGTCTGTTTACCCGTGCGCGCCCGGAAAGCCAGGAGCTGAACATTCTGCGCGGGATTCTGGCGTCGATTGAGCAAAAGAATAAAGAATAGAGTCGTCTGTTCGACGGGTGGCGCTGCGCTTACCCGGCCTACAAAACCGTAGGTCGGGTAAGCGCAGCGCCACCCGACAAAAACGGCACAGAAGGTTAAATACCTGACTAAAACAGTCAAGTAAATAGTTGACCATTTTAGTCAGGAATGTCAGACTTGGCCCTGCTATGCAATACCCCATTTTACTATAAAAAACCCCGGGCAGGGGCGAGTTTGAGGTTAAGTAAGACATGAGACTGACATCTAAAGGGCGTTATGCCGTGACCGCGATGCTGGACGTTGCGCTCAACTCCGAAGCGGGCCCGGTTCCGTTGGCTGATATTTCTGAACGACAAGGGATCTCCCTCTCTTATCTGGAACAGCTGTTCTCCAGACTGCGTAAAAATGGACTGGTTTCCAGCGTTCGTGGCCCAGGCGGCGGCTATCTGCTGGGTAAAGACGCGGGCAGTATTGCAGTTGGCGAAGTGATTAGCGCAGTTGACGAATCCGTTGACGCGACCCGTTGCCAGGGTAAAGGCGGCTGTCAGGGCGGCGATAAATGCCTGACCCACGCGCTGTGGCGCGATCTGAGCGACCGTCTGACCGGCTTCCTGAACAACATCACCCTCGGTGAGCTGGTGAATAACCAGGAAGTTCTGGACGTATCAGGCCGTCAGCACAGCCAGGATTCCCAACGCAGCACCCGCGCGCAGGACGCTATCGACGTCAAACTGCGCGCGTAATAAAAAGATAAGTATTTCAGAATCAGGCCGGGGCGAGAACTCGCCCCGCGTACTCGGTCGTACATCCAGCCGGTTGCCTGATTCCTTGCATTGAAGCGATGTACGGAGTTTATAGAGCAATGAAATTACCGATTTATCTCGATTACTCCGCAACCACGCCGGTGGACCCGCGTGTTGCCGAGAAAATGATGCAGTGTCTGACCCTGGACGGAAACTTTGGTAACCCAGCTTCCCGTTCACACCGTTTTGGCTGGCATGCTGAAGAGGCGGTCGATATCGCCCGTAATCAGATTGCTGACCTGGTGGGTGCCGACCCGCGTGAGATTGTTTTCACCTCCGGTGCGACCGAATCCGACAACCTGGCGATCAAAGGTGCAGCCAACTTTTATCAGAAAAAAGGCAAGCACATCATCACCAGCAAAACCGAACACAAAGCCGTGCTGGACACCTGCCGTCAGCTGGAGCGCGAAGGGTACGAAGTGACCTATCTCGCGCCACAGAGCAACGGTATTATTGACCTCAAAGAGCTCGAAGCGGCCATGCGTGATGACACCATTCTGGTTTCCATCATGCACGTCAACAACGAAATCGGCGTGGTACAGGACATCGCGACCATCGGCGAAATGTGCCGCGCGCGCGGCATCATCTACCACGTGGATGCGACCCAGAGCGTGGGCAAACTGCCTATCGACCTGAGCCAGCTGAAAGTGGATCTGATGTCCTTCTCCGGCCACAAAATCTATGGACCGAAAGGCATCGGCGCGCTGTACGTTCGTCGTAAACCGCGTATCCGCATCGAAGCACAGATGCACGGTGGCGGTCACGAGCGCGGCATGCGTTCCGGTACGCTGCCTGTTCACCAGATCGTGGGCATGGGCGAAGCTTACCGCATTGCTAAAGAAGAGATGGAAACCGAGATGGCACGCCTGCGCACGCTGCGTAACCGTCTGTGGGACGGCGTGAAAGATATGGAAGAAGTGTATCTGAACGGCGATCTCGAGCAGGGCGCGCCGAACATCCTCAACGTCAGCTTCAACTATGTTGAAGGCGAATCGCTGATCATGGCGCTGAAAGACCTGGCCGTTTCTTCCGGTTCTGCCTGTACGTCTGCAAGCCTCGAGCCATCCTACGTGCTGCGCGCGCTGGGCATGACTGACGAGCTGGCACACAGCTCTATCCGTTTCTCTTTAGGTCGTTTCACTACCGAAGAAGAGATTGACTACACCATCAAGCTGGTTCGCAACTCCATCGGCCGTCTGCGCGACCTTTCTCCACTGTGGGAAATGTTCAAGCAGGGCGTGGATCTGAACAGCATTGAATGGTCACATCACTAATCGGTACATAAGGAGAATTCAATCATGGCATACAGCGAAAAAGTCATCGATCATTACGAAAACCCGCGCAACGTTGGCTCTTTTGACAACAGCGACGAATCTGTCGGTAGCGGCATGGTCGGTGCACCGGCGTGTGGCGACGTGATGAAGTTGCAGATTAAAGTCAACAATGAAGGTATCATTGAAGACGCGCGCTTCAAGACCTACGGCTGCGGTTCTGCTATTGCGTCCAGCTCCCTGGTGACCGAATGGGTGAAGGGCAAGTCTCTGGACGAAGCACAGGCAATCAAGAACACGGATATTGCTGAAGAACTCGAACTGCCACCGGTGAAAATTCACTGTTCCATTCTGGCAGAAGACGCGATCAAAGCCGCCATTGCGGATTACAAAAGCAAACGTGAAGCAAAATAATTGAGGTTTGAGTATGTCGATTACCCTTAGCGACAGCGCTGCCGCGCGAGTAAGCTCTTTTCTGGCGAACCGTGGTAAAGGCTTTGGCCTGCGACTGGGCGTACGTACCTCCGGCTGTTCTGGTATGGCTTACGTACTGGAGTTTGTTGATGAGCCGGCGTCTGACGACACCGTGTTTGAAGACAAAGGCGTGAAGGTGGTGGTCGATGGCAAAAGCCTGCAATTCCTCAACGGCACTCAGCTGGACTTCGTGAAAGAAGGCCTGAACGAAGGGTTCAAATTCACGAACCCGAACGTCAAAGACGAGTGTGGTTGCGGCGAAAGCTTCCACGTTTAACCGCGCGTCATCCGAAACCCCACCGTGGCTTTGTCACGCGTGGGGTTTGTTCTAACAGGCTACCCCTGAGATTGTTATGGATTACTTCACTCTCTTCGGACTACCCGCTCAATACCCGATTGATCTGCAGGCGCTGACGATCCGTTTTCAGGATCTGCAGCGTCAGTATCATCCGGATAAATTCGCCAGTGGCACGCAGTCAGAGCAACTGGCTGCGGTCTCGCACTCTGCGACCATCAACCAGGCCTGGCAGACGCTGCGCCATCCGCTGGCGCGTGCAGAATATCTGCTTTCGCTCCACGGCTTTGATCTCGCGAGCGAGCAGCACACCGTGCGCGACACGGCATTTCTGATGGAACAGCTGGAGCTTCGCGAAGAGCTCGATGAGATTGAACAGGCCAGAGACGAAGCGCGTCTGGAAAGCTTTATCACGCGCGTGAAGGGCATGTTCGATACCCGCCATCAGCAGATGGTGGAGCAACTGAACAACGAGACCTGGGACGTGGCGGCAGATACTGTGCGCAAACTCCGTTTTCTCGATAAACTGCGAAGCAGTGCTGAACAACTCGAAGAAAAGCTGCTCGATTTTTAATTTCGGAAGCAATTATGGCCTTATTACAAATTAGTGAGCCTGGCTTAAGTGCCGCACCGCACCAGCGTCGTCTGGCGGTGGGTATCGATCTGGGCACCACCAATTCCCTCGTGGCGACCGTGCGTAGCGGCCAGGCGGAAACGCTGGCTGACGAGCAGGGCCGCCATCTGCTGCCTTCCGTGGTCCACTACCAGCAGCAGGGTCACGCGGTCGGCTATGACGCACGCGCCAACGCCGCGCGCGATCCGGCCAACACCATCAGCTCCGTGAAGCGCATGATGGGCCGCTCGCTGGCCGATATCCAGACCCGCTACCCGCATCTGCCGTATCAGCTGCAGGCCAGTGAAAACGGCCTGCCGATGATCGCGACGGCGGCTGGCCTGCTGAACCCGATCCGCGTGTCCGCTGACATCCTCAAAGCGCTGGCGGCGCGCGCGACGGCGACGCTTGGCGGCGATCTGGACGGCGTGGTCATTACCGTTCCGGCCTACTTTGACGACGCACAGCGCCAGGGCACCAAAGACGCCGCGCGTCTGGCGGGGCTGCACGTGCTGCGCCTGCTGAACGAACCGACGGCGGCGGCGATTGCCTACGGCCTCGACTCCGGTCAGGAAGGGGTGATTGCGGTTTACGACCTCGGCGGCGGCACCTTTGATATCTCGATCCTGCGCTTAAGCCGCGGGGTGTTTGAAGTGCTTGCGACCGGCGGGGATTCCGCGCTGGGCGGCGATGACTTCGACCATCTGCTGGCGGATTACATCCGCCAGCAGGCGGGCATCAGCGATCGCAGCGATGCCCGCGTTCAGCGTGAACTGCTGGATGCGGCCATCGACGCCAAAATTGCGCTGAGCGATGCGCAGACCGTTACCGTAAATGTTGCGGGCTGGCAGGGTGACATCACCCGCGACCAGTTCAACGATCTGATTGCCCCGCTGGTTAAGCGTACCCTGCTGGCCTGCCGTCGCGCACTGAAAGATGCCGGCGTTGAGGCCAGCGAGGTGCTGGAAGTGGTCATGGTCGGCGGCTCCACCCGCGTACCGCTGGTGCGCGAACGCGTGGGCGAATTCTTTGGCCGCACGCCGCTCACCTCCATCGACCCGGACAAAGTGGTCGCCGTGGGCGCCGCTATCCAGGCCGATATCCTGGTCGGCAACAAGCCGGACAGCGAAATGCTGCTGCTGGACGTCATCCCGCTGTCGCTGGGGTTAGAAACCATGGGCGGCCTGGTAGAGAAAGTGATCCCGCGTAACACCACCATTCCGGTGGCGCGCGCGCAGGAGTTCACCACCTTTAAAGACGGCCAGACCGCGATGTCCATCCACGTGATGCAGGGCGAACGCGAGCTGGTGCAGGACTGCCGCTCGCTGGCGCGCTTTGCGCTGCGCGGTATTCCGGCGCTGCCTGCGGGCGGGGCGCATATTCGCGTCACCTTCCAGGTGGATGCGGACGGCCTGCTGAGCGTCACGGCGATGGAAAAATCGACCGGCGTAGAATCGTCCATCCAGGTGAAGCCGTCCTACGGCCTGACCGATGGCGAAATCGCCTCCATGATCCAGGACTCAATGAGCTACGCCGAGCAGGATGTGAAGGCGCGCATGCTGGCGGAACAGAAAGTTGAAGCCGCACGCGTGCTGGAAAGCCTGAACGGCGCGCTCGCTGCCGATGCCGCGCTGTTAAGCGCCGCTGAGCGCCAGGTGATTGACGACGCTGCCGCGCGCTTGAGCGCAGTAGCAGAAGGCAATGACGCTGACGCAATAGAAGAAGCCATTAAAAACGTTGATAAACAAACCCAGGACTTTGCTGCTCGCCGCATGGACAAATCTGTCCGCGTCGCGCTGAAAGGCCAGTCCGTGGACGAGGTTTAATATGCCAAAGATTGTAATTTTGCCTCATGCGGACCTCTGTCCGGATGGCGCTGTTCTGGAAGCGAAGACCGGTGAAACCATTCTCGATGTTGCCCTGCGCGCAGGTATCGAAGTGGAACACGCCTGTGAAAAATCCTGTGCCTGCACCACCTGCCACTGCATCGTGCGTGAAGGTTTTGACTCTCTCGCCGAGAGCACCGAAGACGAAGACGACATGCTGGATAAAGCATGGGGTCTGGAGCCAGACAGCCGCCTGAGCTGCCAGGCCGCGGTGACCGATGAAGATCTGGTCGTGGAATTCCCACGCTACACCATCAACCACGCACGCGAGCATTGATATGGGACTGAAGTGGACAGACAGCCGCGAAATCGGCGAAGCGCTCTACGATGCGAACCCGGATCTCGATCCGAAGACCGTACGATTCACCGACATGCACCAGTGGATCTGCGATTTAGAGGATTTCGACGACGATCCAAACGCATCCAATGAAAAAATTCTGGAGGCGATTCTGTTAGTCTGGTTAGATGAAGCAGAATAAATAACATAACGGGCTGCCTTCAGGCGGCCCGTTTGCTAGTTGCTAATAAGGAAAAATAAAATGACCGAAGCGATGAAGATTACGCTCTCGAATCAGCCTGCTGACGCGCGCTGGGGCGAGAAAGCCACCTACAGCATTAACAACGACGGCATTACCCTGCACCTGACGGGCAACGATGATTTGGGCCTGATCCAGCGCGCCGCGCGTAAAATTGACGGGCTGGGCATTAAACACGTCTCTCTGGAAGGCGAAGGCTGGGACACCGACCGCAGCTGGGCGTTCTGGGCAGGCTACAAAGGCCCGAAAGGCACCCGCAAAATCGAGTGGGCTAATCTTGATGAAGCCGGCCAGAAAGAGCTGGAAAGCCGCCTGAACATTATCGACTGGGTGCGCGATACCATCAACGCACCGGCGGAAGAGCTGGGGCCGGAACAGCTGGCGCAGCGCGCCGTTGACCTGCTGTGCGGCGTGGCGGGTGACAAAATGTCCTACCGCATCACCAAAGGTGAAGATCTGCGCGAGCAGAACTATATGGGTATCCACACCGTGGGCCGCGGTTCCGAGCGTCCTCCTGTATTGCTGGCGCTGGATTACAACCCAACCGGCGATAAAGCCGCGCCGGTATTTGCCTGCCTTGTCGGGAAAGGCATTACCTTCGACACCGGCGGCTACAGCCTCAAGCAGAGCGCGTTCATGGACTCCATGAAGTCCGACATGGGCGGCGCGGCGACCATTACCGGCGCGCTGGCGTTCGCTATCACCCGTGGCCTGAACAAGCGCGTGAAGCTCTACCTGTGCTGCGCCGACAACATGGTCAGCGGTAACGCCTTCAAGCTGGGCGACATCATCCGCTACCGCAACGGCAAAAACGTTGAGGTGATGAACACCGACGCGGAAGGCCGTCTGGTGCTGGCCGATGGCCTGATCGACGCCTCTGCGCAGAAGCCAGAGCTGATTATCGACATGGCGACCCTGACCGGCGCGGCGAAAACCGCCCTGGGCAACGACTACCATGCGCTGTTCAGCTTCGACGACAAGCTGGCCGCGCGTCTGCTGGCAAGCGCTGCCGCGGAGAACGAGCCGTTCTGGCGCCTGCCGCTGGCCGAATTCCACCGCAGCCAGCTGCCGTCTAACTTTGCTGAACTGAACAACACCGCGAGCGCGGCGTACCCGGCGGGGGCAAGCACCGCAGCAGGCTTCCTGTCTCACTTCGTTGAGAACTACCACGAAGGCTGGCTGCACATCGACTGCTCCGCAACGTATCGTAAAGCGGCGGTTGAGCAGTGGTCCGCGGGCGCGACCGGTCTGGGCGTGCGTACCGTGGCGAACCTGCTGACGGCTGAGTAATCTTTTTGCCGGGTGGCGCTACGCTTACCCGGCCTACAAAACCCGTAGGCCCGTGCAAGCGTAGCGCCGCCGGGCAAGTGTGAAGTAGCCAAACTATGTCAGAAACCAAAAACGAATTAGAAGCCCTGCTGGAGCAGGCGGCGACCGAACCCGCCCACCGTCCGGCATTTTTCCGCACGCTGTTGGAATCCACCGTCTGGGTGCCGGGCACCGCTGCGGAAGGTGAGCAGGTTGTCGAAGACAGCGCGCTGGATCTACTGCACTGGGAGAAGGACGACGGCACCTCGGTGATCCCGTTCTTTACCTCGCTGGAAGCGCTGCAGAAAGCGGTAGAAGACGAACAGGCGTTCGTGGTGATGCCGGTGCGCACCCTGTTTGAAATGACGCTGGGCCAGACGCTTTTCCTCAATGCGAAGCTGCCGACCGGAAAAGAGTTCACGCCGCGCGAAATCAGCCATCTGATTGGCGAAGAGGGCAACCCGCTCAGCACTCAGGAGGTCCTGGAAGGGGGCGAAACGCTGCTGCTGTCTGAAGTGGCCGAGCCGCCTGCGCAGGTGATCGATTCCCTGACCACGCTTTTCAAAACGCTCAAGCCCGTCAGGCGCGCGTTCCTCTGCTCTATCAAAGAGCGCGCGGACGAACAGCCCGTGCTGCTGATCGGTATTGAAGCCGATGGCGATATCGAGGATATCATTCAGGCGGCGGGAAGCGTGGCCACCGACACGCTGCCGGGCGATGAGCCGATTGACATCTGTCAGGTGAAGAACGGTGAGAAGGGCATCAGCCACTTTATTACCGAGCACATTACCCCGTTTTACGAGCGCCGCTGGGGCGGCTTCCTGCGCGATCTCAAAACTAACCGCATCATCTGATTACGGCGGGGTGAATATCACCCCGTTGCTTCCAGCAGCAGTAAATCCATCAGCAGCACCAGATTCGACTCAAACGACGTCACCCCCGCGGCTTCGGCGGCGAAGTGTACCGCTTCGTCATAGAGGGCAAAGTGCACGTCCGCCATTCCCGCCAGCGTATTGGCCGAGGCGCGGGTAAACGCGACGATCGTCATGCCGACGTTTTTGGCAATCCGCGCTTTATCCAGCACCTGCTCCGTTTCGCCGCTGCGCGAGACGGCAATAAACACTTCATAGCGTGCGGCATTGCTGAGAAAAATGTTCCGGCTGTCGCCCGGCCCGGAGATAAACGCCGTTTTGCCCAGCACCTGCAGTTTCTTGGTCAGATACTCGGCAAAGAGATAGGAAAACCCGGCGCCGTAGAGAAAGAAGCTCTCTTTCTGGCGCAGCAGGTCGGCAAACTGCTGGCGTTTGTCGTGGGTGACCCACTGAAAGGTTTGCTGATAGTTGGCGATAAACTGATTAAAAAGCGCCGGCAGTTCAGGACGCGACTGCCCCTGAACGGCAATGTGCGGCGTGTCGGAGAGCAACTGTTTGCAGTGCCAGATAAACTCGCTAAAACCGCTGAACCCCAGCTTCTGACACAGACGCATTATGGTGGCAGTGGATACGAACGTCGCCTGAGCCAGCTCGCGAACCGTAATCTTGCCGACCAGCAGCGGATGTTCCGTCAGGTGGGCAAGGACGCGGTACTCCGCGCGGGTCAGGGATGCCCCGCGCGTTAACAGCGTGGCCAGGCGGTTATCCATTACTTCGCCGGTTCAACCGGCAGGTCGTCACGCGCGCCCCATTCGCTCCAGGCACCGTCGTAGAGCGTAACGTCATTTACGCCGAGCGTGGCGAGCGCCAGAATAACCACGCAGGCCGTTACGCCGGAGCCGCAGCTGGCAATAACCGGACGGTGTAAATCCACGCCCGCACGGTCAAAAATAGCGCGCAGCTCGTCGGTGGTTTTCAGTTCGCCCTCAAACACCAGATCGCCCCACGGCACGTTCAGCGCGCCCGGAATATGGCCGCGCTTGAGCCCCGGACGCGGTTCGTCCGCTTCTGCATTAAAGCGTGGCGCAGGGCGAGCATCGACTATTTGGGCCGTTTTTTCATGGCTCACGACCAGCACGTCGGTCAGGCGTTTCACCACGTGAGCGTCGAAGGTGGCATCGAATTCGCCTTCCGGCAGCGTCACGTCGCCCTGCTGGAGCGGCAGCTCGTCGCGCTTCCAGCCCGCGAGGCCGCCCGCCAGAATCGAGACCTTTTCCACGCCGAAGTTTTTCAGCATCCACCACGCGCGCGGGGCCGAGAAGAGGTTACCTTCGTCATAAACAACGAGGTGTTTGTCTTTGCTGACGCCCAGCTCGCGCATCGCCACGGAAAACGCTTCCGGGCGCGGCAGCATGTGCGGTAGGGGAGAGGTGTGATCGGAGAGGGCTTCAATATCAAAAAATACCGCGCCAGGCAGGTGTCCTGCGCGGTATTCACCGGGAACATCGCGATGCTCTTGCCCCGGCGGGGCCATACGCGCGTCAATAATCTGAACTTCCGGATCGTCACCGTGCTCAATCAGCCAGTCGGCGGCGACAAAATATGAGGTGGACATGGGTTGCCTCCATTCTTTTCCGTAAAAAAGGATTGTCGGTGTTTTTTCTGACACCGACAAGCAAACCACGTTCAACTCGCGAGCAAGCCCCTATTTTTTCACCGTTTCGCCGTCCTGCCAGGCTTTTTGCAGCGCAGGCCAGTAGTCGCGGTTGGCCTCGATCATCTCATCGAGAATTGCCTTCGCGTGTTCCATGGTCGGCACGGTGCGGTTAAGGGTGAATGCCTGGAGGGCTTTCTCATAGCTCCCTTCGATAGTCGCCTCTACCAGCAGCTGTTCAGAGGCGAGCTGCTGTTGCAAAAGGGTCTGATGGAACAGCGGCACCTGGCCGATGCGAATCGGTTCCGGACCTTCGGAGGTGATATAAGCGGGGACTTCCACCACGGCATCGTAAGGCAGGTTGGTAATCGCACCGCGGTTTTCCACCATCACCAAATGGCGGCTCCGCAGGTTAAAAGCCAGCGAGCAGGCGACGTCAACGATAAATTCACCGTGGACGCCCACGTGGAAGGCATCCGGCAGAACCCCGGAGCGCTTGTACTCTTCGGCGGCGGCGAACAGCTTTTTCTCGCGCCCGTCCATCACTTCATTGGCGCGGGTATAGTCCGGGTTCTGATGCTCCACAATCTGGTTCGGCATCAGGTAATACTGCAGGTACGGGTTCGGCAGATACTCCGGGAAGTTGTCCATAATCGGCTTAATGTTGCGCCAGGTCTTCACCCAGGACGGATCGGAATGCTGCGGATCGGTTTTGGCCGCGTCTTCCGTCAGCAGGCCAAACTTCGCAATATGCTTACGCAGCTCTGGCAGCTTGTCCTCGCCGTCCACCAGCACGCGGGTAAACCAGCCGAAGTGGTTCAGACCGAAGTAGTCGACCTCCAGCTTGTGGCGATCGACACCCAGAATCGCCCCCATGTTACGCATGGCAGCCACAGGCATATCGCAAATGTTCAGCACGCGCGCGTTCGGGCGCAGGCGCCGCACCCCTTCCGCGACGATCGCCGCCGGGTTGGAGTAGTTCACGATCCAGGCCTTCTCGTGCGCGTAGCGATCCACCAGATCGATAAGCTCCACCATCGGCAGGATGGTGCGCAGACCATAAGCCAACCCGCCGGGCCCGCAGGTTTCCTGGCCTACCACGCCGTGGCGCAGCGGGATCTTCTCGTCCTGCTCGCGCATCTTATACTGGCCGACGCGCATCTGGGCGAAGACAAAATGCGCGCCGCTAAAGGCCACTTCCGGGTCGCTGGTTACGGTGAATTTGATGCTCTGACTGTGGTCGCGAATGACCTTCTCGACGACCGGCGCAATGGTGTTCTGACGCGCGTCGTCGATGTCGTAGAGGCGGATTTCAGCCAGCGGGAAATCCTGCAGGCGCATCATCAGGCTTTTCACAATACCCGGCGTGTAGGTGCTGCCGCCGCCGGCAATCGACAGAATGAATGGGGGTGTAAACATCTTTAGCTCCTTTCAGAGAAACGTCTCAACGGCTTCTCGCATTTTTTTGACGTGCAGCCCGTAGACCACCTGAACGTTGTTACCTTGTTTGATAATCCCTTTCGCGCCGGTCGCCTTCAGGCGTGGCTCGTCGATAATGGCGACGTCCTTCACCGTGACGCGCAGGCGGGTATAGCAGTTATCCACCACTTCAATATTTTCCCGACCGCCGAGACCCGCCACGATGGACTCACCCAGCCCGTCGTTGTTGCCTTTGGCCTGGTACTCCTGCTTGCTGTAGAGGCGCGTCTCCTTATCGTCATCCTCACGGCCCGGCGTCTTCATGTTGAAGCGCAGGATCAGGAAGCGGAACACCGCGAAGTAGAGGGCGAACATGATCAGCCCGACCACGATGTACATCGGCCAGTTGGACTTTTCCGTGCCGAGCGGCAGGTTGTAGAGGATGAAGTCGATAATCCCATTGGCGCCGATGGCGTGAACGCCCAGCAGCGAGAACAGCATCATGCCGATGCCGGTCAGCACCGCGTGCACAACGAACAGCAGCGGGGCGACGAACAGGAAGGAGAACTCAATCGGTTCGGTCACGCCGACCAGCAGAGAGGTGAGCGCTGCCGGGATCAGAATCGCCTTTGCCGCCGCTTTGCGCTCCGGCTTCGCGGTCATGTACATCGCCAGCGCCGCTGCAGGCAGGCCAAACATCTTGCTGATGCCGCGGGCGTCCCACACCACGGTGCTGCTGAGCTGCTTCACGTCCGGGCAGGCCATCTCGGCAAAATAGATATTGCGTGCGCCCTGATAGGTTGCGCCGCAGACCTCCTGCGTGCCGCCAAGTTCGGTATAGAGGAACGGGGTATAGACCAGATGATGCAGGCCGGTAGGCACCAGAATGCGTTCCAGGAAACCGTAGATTGCGACGCCAAACGGCCCGGAGCCTTTGATGGCCAGCGCCAGGGCGCTGATGCCGTGCTGGGCAAACGGCCACAGTTCACTCATCACCACGCCGAGCAGCATGGAGACGGGGAGCATGACGATGGCGACAAAACAGTGGCCGGAGTAAATCGCCATCGCGCCGTTAAACTGTACGCCGGAGTATTTGTTGTACAGGTAGCCGGAAAGCGCCCCGGTCAGTATCCCGGCAAAGACCCCCATTTCCAGCACCTGCACGCCCAGTACCATCGTCTGCCCGGCCGCTTTCATCTGCGCCGCTGGCGCCAGCGCGCCCTGCAGCTGTAGCGTTACGTTCATGGCGTTAATGAACACCACAAAGGTCACCAGGCCAATCAGCGCGGCATAGCCTTTATCGCGCGTCGCCAGGCCAATCGGGATGCCGACGGCAAACACCAGCGCCAGGTTGACCAGCACCGACACGGCAGATTTCGCGATAAGCTGACCAAGATGCTGGATCAGCGGATGGCCAAGAAACGGCAGATATTCCGCAAGATTACCGTTACCCAGCACGTTACCAAAGGCAATAAACAGACCGACGATCGGTAAGATCAGCACCGGTCCGTACAATGATTTTCCGAAATTTTGTAGGGCGTTCACGGCTCGTTTCATGGCTTTCTCTCTTATTGAACCGCGCACTCGGGGTGCGTCATGGTTATAAAACTAGCAGCCTTCAGACATGTTTATCCATCTATCTTATTGTTTTAAAAACAAATGACCTCAAAGGTAACATGTAACGTTTGGTGCTGTGATCGGTGTAGCATTGCCGGGTGACAGTAGGGGACCGTTCTGCGAGGCGCTTTCAGGATTCTAAAATTGGACTTTTTGAATTAATGAAACTTGCGGATAATACTTATCCGGACGACGACCAACAGGCCCCATAGGCCAGGGACAAAGGATGAAACCGTTTCGCCTAGCCGCGATTTCTCTCGCGCTGCTTACCACGTTTACGCTTGTCGGCTGTGATAACAGCGACGATACCACTCAGTCTGCGGCTCCCGCCGCCTCCACCCCATCGACACCGAAAGCCGCGGAAAAGCCCGACGCTGATAAGCTGGCAAAACTGGCGGCGCAGAGTCAGGGCAAAGCGTTAACCCTGCTGGACGCCTCAGAGGTGCAGTTGGACGGCGCTTCAACGCTGGTGCTGACATTCTCTGTTCCGCTCAATCCCGATCAGGATTTCGCGAAAACCGTGCATGTCGTGGACAAGAAAAGCGGCAAGGTTGATGGGGCGTGGGAACTTGCGCCTAACCTGAAAGAGCTTCGCCTGCGCCATCTGGAGCCTAACCGCAACCTGGTCGTCACCGTTGAACGTGACCTGCAGGCGCTGAACAAGGCGACGTTCGGCATTGATTATGAAAAAGCCCTGACCACCCGGGACGTTGAACCCACTGTAGGTTTTGCCAGCCGCGGCTCGCTGCTGCCGGGCAAGGTAGTGGAAGGTCTGCCGGTGATGGCGCTCAACGTCAACAACGTGGACGTGAATTTCTACCGCGTGAAGCCCGAATCGCTGGCCTCTTTTGTCAGCCAGTGGGAATACCGCAACTCGCTGACCAACTGGGAATCCAACAACCTGCTGAAGATGGCAGAGCTGGTTTACACCGGTCGTTTCGATCTCAATCCTGCGCGCAACACGCGTGAAAAATTGCTGCTTCCCCTGAAGGATATTAAACCGCTCCAGCAGTCTGGCGTTTATATCGCGGTCATGAACCCGGCCGGGCATTACAACTACAGCAACGCCGCAACGCTCTTTACCTTAAGCGATATTGGCCTGTCCGCTCACCGTTATCATAACCGTCTGGACATTTTCACCCAGAGCCTGGAGAACGGCGCGGCGCAATCCGGCGTTACCGTTACCCTGCTAAACGATAAAGGGCAGACGCTTGCCGAAGCGAAAAGCGACGGCGATGGCCACGCAAAGCTTGAGACCGACAAAGAAGCCGCGCTGATCCTGGCCAGCAAAGACGGCCAGACCACGCTGCTTGACCTCAAGCTGCCTGCGCTCGACTTGGCGGAGTTCGACATCGCAGGGAGCCCTGGCTACAGCAAGCAATTCTTTATGTTTGGCCCACGCGATCTCTACCGCCCGGGCGAAACGGTGATCCTTAACGGTCTGCTGCGCGACAGCGACGGTAAGCCACTTCCCGACCAGCCCGTGAAGCTTGACGTACTGCGTCCGGACGGACAGGTCGCGCGCACGATCGTCGTCAAGCCAGAGAACGGACTCTATCGTTTTAACTATTCGCTGGACAGCGGGGCGCAGACCGGCATGTGGCATATCCGCGCCAATACGGGCGATAACCTGCAGCGTCTGTGGGACTTCCACGTCGAAGATTTTATGCCTGAGCGTATGGCGCTTAACCTGAGCGGGCAAAAAACGCCGGTTTCACCTCAGGATAACGTCGACTTCAACGTGGTCGGGTATTACCTCTATGGCGCGCCGGCCAACGGAAATTCTCTGCAGGGCCAGCTTTTCCTGCGTCCGCTGCGTGATGCGGTGGCTGCGCTGCCGGGCTTCCAGTTTGGTGATATCGCCGAGGACAACCTGAGCCGCAGTCTGGATGAAGTTCAGCTTACGCTCGACGAACAGGGGCGTGGGCAGGTTTCTACCGAAAGCCAGTGGAAAGAGGTGCACTCTCCTCTCCAGCTGATCCTGCAGGCCAGCCTGCTGGAGTCGGGCGGTCGTCCGGTGACGCGCCGTGCCGAGCAGGCCATTTGGCCAGCGGCGGAGCTGCCGGGCATCCGTCCTCAGTTCGCCAGTAAAGCCGTTTACGACTACCGCACCGATACCACCGTTAACCAGCCGATTGTCGACGAGAACGGCAACGCCAGCTTCGATATCGTGTATGCCGATGCCAGCGGGGCGAAAAAAGCCGTTTCCGGGTTACAGGTTCGTCTGATCCGCGAGCGCCGGGACTATTACTGGAACTGGTCGGAAAGCGAAGGCTGGCAGTCGCAGTTTGATCAAAAAGATCTCATTGAAGGCGAACAGGAGCTGACCCTTAAGGCCGATGAAACCGGCAAAGTCACCTTCCCGGTTGAGTGGGGCTCTTATCGTCTGGAGGTTAAAGCGCCGGATGAGATGGTCAGCAGCGTGCGCTTCTGGGCGGGCTACAGCTGGCAGGATAATAGCGACGGCTCCGGGGCTGCGCGCCCCGATCGCGTGACGCTGAAACTGGATAAGCCAGCGTATCAGCCTGGCGATACCATCAATCTGCACATTGCAGCGCCGGCAGCAGGCAAGGGCTATGCAATGATCGAATCCAGCGAAGGGCCGCTGTGGTGGAAAGAGATCGACGTCCCGGAAAACGGGCTTGATCTCGCCATCCCGGTCGACAAGGCCTGGAAACGTCACGATCTCTATCTCAGCACGCTGGTGGTTCGTCCTGGGGATAAATCCAAATCCGCCACGCCGAAACGCGCGGTCGGTTTGCTGCATCTGCCGATGGGCGACGAAAATCGCCGCCTGAATATTGCGCTGGATAACCCGCAAAAAATGCGTCCAAACCAGACGCTCTCTGTGAAGGTGAAAGCCAGCGTGAAAGAGGGCACTGTGCCGCAGAAGGTGAACGTGCTGGTTTCGGCGGTGGACAGCGGCGTGCTGAACATTACCGATTACGTCACGCCAGATCCGTGGCAGGCGTTCTTTGGTCAGAAGCGCTACGGCGCGGATATCTACGATATCTATGGCCAGGTCATTGAAGGCCAGGGCCGCATGGCCGCGCTGCGTTTTGGTGGCGATGGGGACGAGCTGAAGCGCGGCGGCAAACCGCCGGTGAACCACGTTACCATTATCGCCCAGCAGGCGCAGCCGGTTACGCTTGATGCCAACGGGGAAGGCACCGTTACGCTGCCGATTGGCGACTTCAACGGCGAGCTGCGTCTGATGGCGCAGGCCTGGACGGAGGATGATTTCGGCAGCAGCGAAAGTAAGGTTATTGTGGCCGCGCCGGTCATTACCGAGCTGAATACTCCGCGCTTCCTGGCAAGCGGGGATACCTCGCGCCTGACGCTGGATCTCACCAACCTGACCGACAGGCCGCAAACGCTGAACGTGGCACTGACCGCAACCGGCAAACTGTCTCTTGAAGGCGCACAGCCGCAGCCGGTGCAACTGCCGCCAGGTGCACGAACTACCCTGTTTATTCCGGTGCGCGCGCTGGACGGCTATGGAGATGGTGAAGTGACCGCGCAGGTGACCGGCCTGCAGCTTCCTGGCGAGACCTTCGCTCCGCAGCAGAAGAGCTGGAAAATCGGCGTGCGTCCGGCGTTCCCCGCACAGACGGTGAACACGGGGGCCATGCTGAACCCTGGTGAATCCTGGACCGCACCGGCGCAGCATAGCAACGGTTTCTCTCCTGCCACGCTGCAGGGGCAACTGCTGCTGAGCGGCAAGCCGCCGCTCAACCTGGCGCGCTATATTCGCGAACTGCAGGCGTATCCGTATGGCTGTCTGGAACAAACCACCAGCGGCCTGTTCCCGTCTCTCTACACCAACGCGGCGCAGCTTGCCGCGCTTGGCATCAAGGGAGACACCGATGATAAGCGCCGTGCGGCCATTGATATTGGCATCTCGCGCCTGCTGCAAATGCAGCGTGAAGACGGTGGTTTTGCGCTGTGGGATAAAAACGGTCCGGAAGAGTACTGGCTTACGGCCTACGTGACCGACTTCCTGGTGCGCGCGGGCGAGCAGGGCTACAGCGTGCCTACCGACGCGGTCAATAACGCGAACGGCCGTTTGCTGCGCTACCTGCAGGATCCGGGCATGATGTCCATTCGCTATAGCGACGATACGCAGGCCAGCAAGTTTGCCGTGCAAGCCTATGCCTCGCTGGTGCTGGCTCGTCAGCAAAAAGCACCGCTGGGCGCGCTGCGTGAAATCTGGGATCGTCACGGGCAGGCGGCTTCCGGGCTGCCGCTGATGCAGCTGGGTATGGCGCTTAAGCTGATGGGCGATGCTCCGCGCAGCCAGCAGGCGCTGGATCTGGCACTCAAAACGCCGCGTAACGACAGTAAAACCTGGATGGCCGATTACGGCAGCCAGCTTCGCGATAACGCGCTGATGCTTTCTCTTCTGGAAGAGTACAAGCTGCTGCCGGACGCGCAAAATACGCTGCTGAATGTGCTGTCCGAACAGGCCTTCAGCCAGCGCTGGCTGTCCACCCAGGAGAGTAACGCGCTGTTCCTGGCCGGACGTTCGCTGCAAACCCTTTCAGGTACGTGGCAGGCGAACACTACGCTTTCTGATACCGCGTCAGGCGGGGATAAGGCGCTGGTACAAAACGTCAACGGTGACCAGCTTGGCGCGCTGGAGGTGACTAACACCGGGACGACACCACTGTGGGTCCGCCTGGACAGCACCGGTTATCCAGAAAATGCGCCTCAGCCGAGCTCGAACGTGCTGCAGGTTGAACGTCATATTCTGGCAACCGACGGCAGCACGAAGTCGCTCTCTTCGCTGAAAAGCGGTGAACTGGTGCTGGTGTGGCTGGAAGTGAAAGCCAGCCAGAACGTGCCGGACGCGCTGGTGGTGGATCTCCTCCCTGCGGGTCTGGAGCTGGAAAATCAGAACCTGGCGAGCAGCAGCGCCAGCCTGCAGGACAGCGGCAGCGAAGTGCAGAACCTGCTCAGCCAGATGCAGCAGGCTGACATTCAGCATATGGAATTCCGCGACGACCGCTTTGTCGCGGCTGTACCGGTAAATGAAGGTCAGCCGGTCACGCTGGTTTATCTGGCGCGCGCCGTAACGCCGGGAACTTACCAGGTGCCGGTTCCGATGGTGGAGTCAATGTACGTGCCGCAGTGGCGGGCGACGGGTGCGGCCAGTGGCCCGCTGATTGTTGTTCCATAATATGCGAATGGCACGTCTGACACGCTCCCGCTGGCTGTGGCTGGCGGGAGCGCTTCTCGTTTTATGGGGACTTATTGTCATCGCCGACCGCCTGTGGCCCTTGCCTCTGAAAGAGGTTAACCCCGCGCGGGTGGTGGTGGATGAGAAGGGAACGCCGCTCTGGCGTTTTGCCGACAACGACGGGATCTGGCGCTATCCGGTTACGATTGAAGAGGTCTCTCCCCGCTATCTTGAGGCGCTGCTCCAGTACGAAGATCGCTGGTTCTGGGATCATCCTGGCGTAAACCCGCTCTCTGTCCTGCGTGCCGCCTGGCAGGATCTCATTTCTGGCAAAGTCGTCTCTGGCGGCAGTACGCTCACCATGCAGGTAGCACGCCTGCTGGATCCACATCCGCGCACCTTTGGCGGTAAAATTCGTCAGCTCTGGCGGGCGATGCAGCTGGAGTGGCATCTTTCCAAGCGCGACATTCTCACGCTCTATCTCAACCGCGCACCCTTTGGCGGTACGCTGCAGGGGGTTGGGGCGGCAAGCTGGACCTATCTTGGCAAACCGCCGTCGCAGCTCAGCTATTCCGACGCGGCGCTGCTGGCTGTGCTCCCGCAGGCACCGAGCCGTTTACGTCCGGACCGCTGGCCTGAGCGGGCCGAAGCGGCGCGCAATAAAGTGCTCGATCGCATGGCGACGCAGGGGGTCTGGTCTGCAAAGCAGGTCAAAGAATCCCGTGAAGAATCGGTATGGCTGGCGCCCCGACAGATGCCGCAGCTGGCTCCGCTCTTTGCACGCATGATGCTCAGCAAAAGTCGCGACGCTAAAATTGTCACCACGCTTGATGCCGGGCTGCAGCGGCAGTTGGAAGAGCTGGCAATGAACTGGAAATCCCGCCTGCCGGCACGCAGCTCGCTGGCGATGATCGTCGTGGATCATACCGATATGAAAGTACGCGGCTGGGTTGGATCGGTGGATATCAACGATGACACGCGTTTTAGCCACGTCGATATGGTCAATGCGATCCGATCGCCAGGATCGGTGCTGAAACCGTTTATCTACGGCATGGCGCTGGACGATGGTCTGATCCATCCCGCCTCGTTGCTGCAGGACGTTCCAAGAAAAACCGGTGATTATCGCCCCGGGAATTTTGACAGCGGGTTCCACGGACCGGTCAGCATGAGTGAAGCGCTGGTGCGCTCCCTCAACCTGCCGGCCGTCCAGGTGCTGGAAGCCTACGGGCCAAAACGTTTTGCCGGGATGCTGAGTAACGCAGGCCTGCCGCTGATCCTGCCTGCGGGGGCTCAGCCGAATCTGTCTCTGATCCTCGGCGGGGCCGGCGCGCGGCTGGCAGATATCGCTGCGGCCTACAGCGCCTTTGCCCGACACGGTAAAGCGGGAAGGTTGCGGCTACAGCCTGGCGATCCGCTGAGTGAACGACCGTTACTCTCGCAAGGCTCGGCGTGGATTATCCGCCGTATTCTGGCGAATGAGGCGCAGCCGCTACCGGATAACGCGCTGCCGCAGGTTGCGCCGCTGGCCTGGAAAACGGGCACCAGCTACGGTTACCGCGATGCCTGGGCCATTGGTCTGAATGCCCGCTACGTGATAGGCATCTGGACCGGGCGACCGGACGGCACTCCCGTGGCGGGGCAGTTTGGTTTTGCCAGCGCGGTTCCGCTACTGAACCAGGTTAATAACCTGCTTCAGTCACGTTCAACGGTAGACGAAGCCCGTTTGCCGCGCGATCCGCGCCCGGCAAGCGTCGGGCGGGGCGCGATCTGCTGGCCTGGCGGTCAGTCGCTGCCGCAGGGCAGTGAAAACTGCCGACGCCGTCTGTCGACCTGGCTGCTTGAAGGGAGTGAACCGCCCACGCTGCTGTTGCCGGAGCAGGAAGGCATTCGCGGCATTCGTTTCCCCGTCTGGCTGGATAAAACGGGCAAACGTGTGGCAGCGGATTGCCCGGATGCAACAGAGAAGGTTCTTGACGTCTGGCCGCTGCCGCTGGAGCCGTGGCTGCCTGCCAATGAGCGTCGTGCGGCACGGGTTCCTCCTTCATCAGCAACCTGTCCTCCGCTCTCGCAGGACGCACCTGCGCCACTCATCCTGACCGGCGTGCGCGAAGGGGCCGTCATTAAACGTCTGCCGGGGGAATCCCGCGTTTCTCTGCCGCTTCAGGCGACAGGCAATAGCGGCGAGCGCTGGTGGTTTTTGAACGGAGAGCCTCTCGACGTGAAAGGAAGAGTTTACACATTACAGCTTGATAAATCGGGCGATTATCAGTTACTCGTTATGGATGAGACCGGGCAGGTTGCGACGGTGAATTTTACGCTGCAGTGACCTTAAAACTGCATTCGGCTGTGAGCTGTTGCTAAAACTCGTCTTATTTTAAAAAAATGTTACCTGAATCCATAGGCAATGGCGCTATTGCTCATTATAATCCGCGCCACACCATACTCAGGTATGCAAAACAACAGAACATTGACAGAGGTTATCATGGCTATTGAACGTACTTTTTCCATCATCAAACCAAACGCGGTGGCAAAAAACGTTATTGGCAGCATCTTCGCTCGCTTTGAATCAGCAGGGTTCAAAATTGTTGGCACCAAAATGCTGCACCTGACCGTTGAGCAGGCTCGTGGTTTCTACGCTGAGCACGAAGGTCGCCCATTCTTTGACGGCCTGGTTGAGTTCATGACCTCCGGTCCAATCGTTGTATCCGTGCTGGAAGGCGAAAACGCAGTACAGCGTCACCGCGATCTGCTGGGTGCAACCAACCCGGACAATGCGCTGGCAGGTACCCTGCGCGCTGACTATGCAGACAGCTTCACCGAGAACGGCACTCACGGTTCCGACTCCGTTGAATCTGCTGCGCGCGAAATCGCTTTCTTCTTCGCAGAAGGCGAAGTGTGTCCACGTACCCGTTAATTTAACGGTTTCGTTTACACATTATTTTCGTAAATGCCGCGTCCAGACGTGGCATCCCTGCGCCAGACTTTGTACAATGCAACGCCCCGGACGAGCAGACCGCTTTCCGGGGCGTTTCTATTCAACCCTCCATGGGCCATAACGTGTAACAACGAGGCCGGTAAATATTATGTCTGAATTAGTGAATACCTCCGAAGTCGCCATTCCTGCGGTTCCAAATAAAAATGGAAAAATCAACCTGCTGGATCTGAACCGTCAGCAGATGCGCGAGTTCTTTAAAGAGATGGGCGAAAAGCCGTTTCGTGCCGATCAGGTCATGAAGTGGATGTACCATTACTGCAGCGACAATTTTGATGACATGACTGACATCAACAAGGTCCTGCGCAATAAGCTCAAAGAAGTGGCTGAAATCCGCGCACCGGAAGTGGTGGAAGAGCAGCGCTCGGCCGATGGCACCATCAAATGGGCGATTGCGGTCGGCGATCAGCGCGTTGAAACCGTCTACATCCCGGAAGAAGACCGTGCCACGCTCTGCGTCTCTTCTCAGGTGGGCTGTGCGCTGGAGTGCAAATTCTGCTCAACCGCGCAGCAAGGCTTTAACCGTAACCTGCGCGTGTCAGAAATTATCGGCCAGGTCTGGCGTGCCGCGAAGATCGTGGGTGCGGCTAAAGTGACCGGTACTCGTCCCATCACTAACGTGGTCATGATGGGGATGGGTGAGCCGCTGCTGAACCTGACCAACGTGGTTCCGGCGATGGAAATCATGCTGGATGACTTCGGTTTTGGTCTGTCCAAGCGTCGCGTGACGCTGTCTACCTCAGGCGTTGTGCCTGCGCTGGACAAGCTCGGCGATATGATTGACGTTGCGCTGGCAATCTCCCTGCACGCGCCAAACGATGAAATTCGTGACGAAATTGTGCCGATCAACAAAAAGTACAATATCGAAACCTTCCTCGCTGCCGTGCGTCGCTATCTGGAAAAATCCAACG
Organism: Enterobacter sp. FW301-JW81; assembly: GCF_058788735.1. Classification (NCBI taxonomy): domain Bacteria; kingdom Pseudomonadati; phylum Pseudomonadota; class Gammaproteobacteria; order Enterobacterales; family Enterobacteriaceae; genus Enterobacter; species Enterobacter sp. FW301-JW81. The sequence goes on from NZ_JBYTBA010000002.1 coordinate 69,631, forward strand.
CTAACCAGGGCCGCGTAACCATTGAGTACGTGATGCTCGATCACGTCAACGACGGTACCGAGCATGCGCATCAGCTGGCTGAATTGCTGAAAGATACGCCATGCAAAATCAACCTGATTCCGTGGAACCCGTTCCCGGGCGCGCCGTATGGCCGCAGCTCGAACAGCCGCATCGATCGCTTCTCCAAGGTGCTGATGGAGTATGGTTTCACCACCATCGTGCGTAAAACCCGTGGTGATGACATTGATGCAGCATGTGGACAGCTGGCAGGTGATGTGATTGACCGTACTAAGCGTACCCTGCGTAAACGCATGCAGGGAGAGACGATCGCGGTTAAAGCTGTTTGATTATTATGCACTCACGGCGCATTATCTGCGCCGTGAAGCATAATCTTACTGAATAACCAGTCAGATTCGTGATGACTGCTCAATAATTACGGTGCGTTTCATCCGACTTTCGGGCAGTATGTAACGACGTAACAACAGTTTAGCCGTACGGGCAGGGCTGTACTGTCATCTCCGGGCTGACAGTCTTATACTGTCTGTTCAAGGTTAACTGACCAGAAGTTTCGCGGTGCGGGTGGCATTGTGACTCACCGGCACCTGAACCCTTTTTTTCACGTACCAGTAGTTGTAGCGAATGAATACTGAAGCCACTCACGACCAACATGAAGCACTCTCCACTGGCGTTCGTCTTCGCAACGCCCGTGAACAACTCGGACTCAGCCAGCAAGCCGTTGCGGAACGCTTGTGCCTGAAGGTTTCCACGGTTCGCGATATTGAAGAAGATAAGGCACCTGCCGATCTGGCTTCAACTTTCCTGCGCGGTTATATCCGCTCTTACGCAAAACTGGTGCACATCCCCGAAAACGAATTACTGCCAATGATGGAGAAGCAGGCCCCGGTCCGTGCAGCAAAAGTTGCGCCGATGCAGACCTTCTCCCTGGGGAAACGTCGTAAAAAACGTGATGGCTGGCTGATGAGCTTTACCTGGCTGGTACTGTTCGTGGTGATCGGTCTGACCGGCGCATGGTGGTGGCAAAACCACAAGGCGCAGCAGGAAGAGATCACCACCATGGCCGATCAATCCTCCGCCGAACTCAACCAGGCCGGAAGCGATAACGCCCAGAGCGTGCCGCTGAATACCGACGGCGCGGCCACCTCCAGCGAGCCACAGACGGCTGCGACAGAGGCGCCGGCGACCAATGCTGCGCAGGCTCCGGCAGCAACGGCTAACACCGCTCCGCAGGCTCAGCCTCAGGATCAAAACGCGGTGGTTTCCCCTTCTCAGGCAAATGTTGACACTGCGGCGAACGCGCCTGCGGCCACTCAGCCTGCAGACAATACCGCAGCGTCTCTGCCTACCAGCCCGGCGGGCACTGCCACAGCAGCCGATCCAAACGCGCTGGTGATGAACTTTAGCGCCGACTGCTGGCTGGAAGTGACTGACGCGACGGGTAAAAAGCTGTTCAGCGGCCTGCAGCGTAAAGATGGCACGTTGAACCTAACCGGCCAGGCTCCTTATAAACTTAAAATCGGCGCTCCGGCAGCGGTACAGATCCAGTATCAAGGAAAACCTGTCGACCTGAGCCGCTTTATCAGAACTAACCAGGTTGCACGTCTTACCGTTAATGCCGAACAATCAGCAGCACAGTAACAGACGGGCAACGCGGGAGATTTTTCATGCATAACCAGGCTCCGATTCAACGTAGAAAATCGAAACGGATTTACGTTGGGAATGTGCCAATCGGCGATGGGGCACCTATCGCCGTTCAGTCGATGACCAACACGCGCACCACGGACGTGGAAGCGACGGTCAATCAAATCAAAGCATTAGAGCGAGTAGGCGCGGATATCGTTCGCGTCTCCGTCCCGACCATGGACGCCGCCGAGGCGTTCAAGCTGATTAAACAGCAGGTCAGCGTTCCTCTGGTCGCGGATATCCACTTCGACTACCGCATCGCACTGAAAGTGGCCGAATACGGCGTCGACTGCCTGCGCATTAACCCGGGCAACATCGGGAACGAAGAGCGTATCCGCATGGTTGTGGACTGCGCGCGCGATAAAAATATTCCTATCCGCATCGGCGTCAACGCCGGTTCCCTGGAAAAAGATCTGCAGGAAAAATACGGTGAGCCTACGCCGCAGGCGCTGCTTGAATCCGCGATGCGCCACGTTGATCATCTCGATCGTCTCAACTTCGATCAGTTCAAAGTCAGCGTAAAAGCGTCCGACGTTTTCCTTGCGGTGGAGTCTTACCGTTTGCTGGCAAAACAGATCGACCAGCCTCTGCACCTGGGGATCACCGAAGCGGGCGGCCTGCGCAGCGGTTCTGTAAAATCCGCGATCGGTCTGGGGCTGCTGCTCTCCGAAGGGATCGGTGACACCCTGCGCGTTTCGCTGGCGGCCGATCCTGTCGAAGAGATCAAAGTCGGTTTTGATATCCTGAAATCACTGCGTATCCGCGCACGTGGGATCAACTTCATTGCCTGCCCAACCTGCTCGCGTCAGGAGTTCGACGTGATCGGTACGGTGAACGCGCTGGAACAGCGCCTGGAAGACATTATCACCCCGATGGACGTCTCCATCATCGGCTGTGTGGTGAACGGTCCGGGTGAAGCTCTGGTGTCAACCCTGGGCGTGACCGGCGGTAACAAGAAAAGTGGTCTCTATGAAGATGGCGTCCGCAAAGATCGTCTGGATAATAGCGACATGATCGACCAGCTTGAAGCCCGCATCCGTGCCAAAGCCGCCATGATGGACGAGACACAGCGTATCAGCGTTCAGCAGGTTGAAAAATAACGTGATGGGAAGCCGCAAGCTTCCCATGTATGATTGAACCCATTCTTTGGGTTTTTTTTGTATATAGAAAGAGAATAAACGTGGCAAAAAACATTCAAGCCATCCGCGGCATGAACGATTATCTGCCTGGCGAAACCGCCATCTGGCAGCGCATTGAAGGCACGCTGAAGCAGGTGCTCGGCAGCTACGGTTACAGCGAAATTCGTTTGCCGATTGTAGAGCAGACCCCGTTATTCAAACGCGCGATCGGTGAAGTCACCGACGTGGTTGAAAAAGAGATGTACACCTTTGAGGACCGCAACGGCGACAGCCTGACCCTGCGTCCTGAAGGTACGGCGGGCTGCGTACGCGCCGGCATCGAACATGGTCTTCTGTACAATCAGGAGCAGCGCCTGTGGTATATCGGACCGATGTTCCGCCACGAACGTCCTCAGAAAGGGCGTTATCGCCAGTTCAATCAGCTGGGGGTGGAAGTGTTCGGCCTGCAGGGCCCGGACATCGACGCCGAACTGATTATGCTGACGGCTCGCTGGTGGCGCGCGCTCGGTATCGCCGATCACGTTTCCCTCGAGCTGAACTCTATCGGTTCTCTGGAAGCGCGCGCTAACTACCGCGATGCGCTGGTGGCGTTCCTGGAACAGCATAAAGAGAAGCTGGACGAAGACTGCAAACGTCGCATGTACAGTAACCCGCTGCGCGTTCTGGACTCTAAAAACGCAGACGTTCAGGCACTGTTGAACGATGCGCCAGCGCTGGGTGACTACCTTGACGACGAATCTCGCGAACACTTCGCGGGCCTGTGCAAGCTGCTTGAAGCGGCGGGCATTGCCTATACCGTGAACCAGCGCCTGGTACGCGGTCTGGACTACTACAACCGTACCGTGTTTGAGTGGGTGACCACCAGCCTCGGTTCTCAGGGCACCGTCTGTGCCGGTGGCCGTTATGACGGCCTGGTTGAACAGCTTGGCGGTCGTGCGGCTCCTGGTGTTGGCTTCGCGATGGGTCTTGAGCGACTTGTTTTGCTGGTTCAGGCAGTTAATCCGGAATTTAAAGCAGATTCCGTTGTCGATATATACCTGGTGGCCTCAGGCGCGGAAACGCAGTCTGCGGCGATGCAGCTTGCCGAACGCGTGCGCGACGCGCTGCCGGAGGTGAAGCTGATGACCAACCATGGCGGCGGCAACTTCAAAAAACAGTTTGCTCGTGCCGATAAGTGGGGCGCAAGTATTGCACTGGTGCTGGGTGAGTCCGAAGTGGCTAACGGCGAAGTGGTGGTCAAGGACCTGCGCTCTGGTGAGCAGACAACGGTAACGCAGGACGGCGTTGCGGCGCACTTGCGCACTCTATTGGGCTAAGGAGAAGGACTGCGTGGAAATTTACGAGAACGAACACGATCAGGTCGACGCGATTAAGCGCTTCTTTGTCGAAAACGGCAAAGCGCTGGCTGTTGGGGTTATTTTAGGTATTGGTGCGCTGTTGGGCTGGCGCTACTGGAACAGTCATCAGGCGGATTCCGCGCGCGGCGCGTCTCTGTCTTATGAAAATACCATTAGCGCAATTCATGCCGATCAGCCGCAAACGCTGACTGCGGCAGAGAAATTTGCGGCTGACAACAAAAACACCTACGGTGCACTGGCTGCACTGGAAGTGGCTCAACAGTACGTCGATAAAAACGAACTGGATAAAGCCGCCGCCCAGCTGTCTCAGGGCCTTGCTGCGGCCAGCGATGAAAACCTGAAAGCGGTGATCAATCTGCGCCTGGCACGTATTCAGGTTCAGCAGAAGAAAGCTGACGATGCGCTGAAAACGCTCGATACCATCAAAGGCGAAGGTTTTGCTGCCATCGTTGCCGATTTGCGCGGTGAAGCACTGCTGAGCAAAGGTGACAAAGCGGGCGCGCGTAAAGCGTGGCAAGCTGGCGTGGATAGCAAAGCATCACCTGCGCTGAGCGAAATGATGCAGATGAAAATAAATAATTTGTCCGTCTGAGAGGGACCCGATGCAATTGCGTAAATTACTTCTGCCAGGACTGCTTTCTGTTACGTTATTGAGTGGTTGTTCACTGTTCAGTGGCGAAGAAGACGTTGTAAAAATGTCCCCACTGCCGACGGTTGAAAACCAGTTTACTCCCTCCACCGCATGGAGCACCTCCGTGGGCGATGGGATTGGTGATTTCTATTCCAACCTTCATCCGGCCTTTGCCGATAGCGTAATCTATGCGGCTGACCGCAAAGGTACCGTGAAAGCGGTGAACGCCGATGACGGAAAAGAAGTGTGGTCTGTTAACCTGGCGGAAAAAGACGGCTGGTTCTCCCGTAAACCTGCACTGCTTTCTGGCGGCCTGACCGTTGCCGGCGGCCACGTTTACGTGGGTAGCGAAAAAGCACAGGTTTATGCGCTGAACAGCAGCGACGGTTCTATTGCCTGGCAAACGACCGTGGCGGGTGAATCCCTGTCTCGTCCGGTAGTGAGCGACGGCCTGGTGCTGATTCATACCAGCAACGGCCAGCTGCAGGCGCTGAACGAAGCGGACGGTCTGGTGAAATGGACCGTTAACCTGGATATGCCTGCGCTCTCTCTGCGCGGTGAATCCGCGCCGGCTACCGCATTTGGTGCCGCCATTGTGGGCGGTGACAACGGTCGCGTGAGTGCCGTGCTGATGCAGCAGGGCCAGATGATTTGGCAGCAGCGTATCTCCCAGGCCACTGGCTCAACGGAAATTGACCGTCTGAGCGACGTGGATACAACGCCGGTTATCGTTAACGGTGTGGTTTACACGCTGGCCTATAACGGCAACCTGACCGCGCTGGATCTGCGCAGCGGCCAGATCATGTGGAAACGTGAGCTGGGTTCTGTGAATGATTTCATCGTTGATGGTAACCGCATCTATATGGTTGACCAGAATGACCGTCTGCTGGCGCTGAGCACCGAAGGCGGCGTGACGCTGTGGACGCAAAGCGATCTGCTGCACCGTCTGCTGACCGCACCGGCACTGTACAACGGCAGCCTGGTGGTTGGTGACAGCGAAGGGTATATGCACTGGATCGATCCGGATAACGGCCGCTTTGTTGCACAGCAAAAAGTCGACAGCTCCGGTTTCCTCACCGACCCGGTTGTGGCTGACGGCAAACTGCTGATTCAGGCAAAAGACGGCACGCTGTACGCGATCACGCGTTAATTACCCGGCGGTTGTAGTATACTAAACGGCTCCTGTTCACTCAGGAGCCGTTTTGACATTTTTAAAAACGCCGCAAAAGCGACGTTATTTTGAATTTTATGAGGCTTCAAACATGGTACCTGTGGTCGCGCTTGTCGGGCGCCCTAACGTTGGAAAATCCACTCTTTTTAACCGTTTAACACGCACCCGTGATGCGCTGGTTGCGGATTTCCCGGGGCTGACGCGTGACCGTAAGTACGGTCGTGCAGAAGTAGAAGGACGCGAGTTCATCTGTATTGATACCGGTGGTATTGACGGCACGGAAGATGGCGTTGAAACCCGCATGGCGGAACAGTCGCTGCTGGCGATTGAAGAAGCCGACGTGGTGTTGTTCATGGTGGATGCGCGCGCTGGCCTGATGCCTGCGGACTCCGCTATCGCTAAACACCTGCGTTCGCGTGAAAAACCGACCTTCCTGGTGGCGAACAAAACTGACGGTATCGATGCCGATCAGGCCGTTGCCGACTTCTGGTCTTTAGGTCTGGGTGAAATCTACCCGATTGCGGCATCGCACGGTCGCGGTGTGACCAGCCTGCTGGAAACCGTTCTGCTGCCGTGGGTTGACGAAGTTAACCCGCCGGAAGAAGTCGATGAAGATGCTGAATACTGGGCGCAGTTCGAAGAAGGTGAAGAGGGCGAAGAAGAGCCTGAAGACGACTTCAACCCGCAGGATCTGCCGATCAAGCTGGCTATCGTGGGTCGTCCAAACGTAGGTAAGTCTACACTTACTAACCGTATTCTGGGTGAAGAGCGCGTGGTCGTTTACGACATGCCGGGCACCACACGTGACAGCATCTACATCCCAATGCAGCGCGATGAGCGTGAGTATGTTCTCATTGACACCGCCGGGGTGCGTAAGCGCGGGAAAATCACCGATGTGGTGGAAAAATTCTCCGTTATCAAAACTCTGCAGGCGATTGAAGATGCCAACGTGGTGCTGCTGGTTATTGATGCGCGTGAAGGCATCTCCGATCAGGACCTCTCTCTGCTCGGCTTTATCCTCAATAGTGGGCGCTCACTGGTTATCGTGGTCAACAAATGGGATGGCCTGAGCAATGAAGTGCGTGAGCAGGTGAAAGAGACCCTCGACTTCCGTCTGGGCTTCATCGACTTTGCTCGGGTGCACTTTATCTCTGCGCTGCACGGCAGCGGCGTGGGTAACCTGTTCGAATCCGTACGTGAAGCATACGACAGCTCCACCCGTCGTCAGAGTACCGCCATGCTGACCCGTATCATGAATATGGCTGCGGAAGACCATCAGCCGCCGCTGGTGCGTGGCCGTCGCGTGAAGCTGAAATATGCCCACGCCGGTGGTTATAATCCGCCAATCGTGGTGATTCACGGCAACCAGGTGAAAGACCTGCCGGATTCCTACAAACGCTATCTGATGAACTACTTCCGCAAATCGCTGGACGTGATGGGCACGCCTATCCGCATCCAGTTCAAGGAAGGGGAAAACCCGTTCGCCAACAAGCGCAACACCCTGACGCCAAACCAGATGCGTAAGCGTAAGCGCTTGATTAAACACATTAAGAAAAGCAAATAAGCTTTCATCGTAAATTGCTAGCTATCATAAGCATCCTAAAGCCCGAATATTTCGGGCTTTTTTGTTTTCAGGGGCTATCATAAGAGTACAGGAAAGTGCATCCTTTAGGTGTACACAGAGGTGTACCCAGCATGCTGTTATGTCGTTTTGGGTACACCTTTACGCTTTTGGGTACACTTTTTGATGTACCAGTAGATTGCTAGGTATACGTGCATGCCAAAACTTACCGATATGCAGATCCGAGCGTGGATCAAGAGTGGCGAACGATTCGAGGGTAGGTCCGATGGCGAAGGACTTTATCTCCGCTTTCGCAAAGAAGACAAAACTCCATTCTGGCGTTTTCGATACAAACTTGCCGGCAAGCCTCGGACCTTAATGATTGGTTCTTATTCTGTTATCTCGCTTGCTAAAGCAAGGGAGATTGCTAAGGAACTTGCAGCCCGTGTTGCTCTTGGGCATGACGTGGCTGCAGAGAAGCAACAACGCAAGGCTGAAGCGATAGCGAAAATTGAAGCTGAAAAGAACGCTATCCACGTTTCTGAACTTGCAGCTGAGTATTACTCTCGTCAGATCGAGCCTACGTACAAGCATCCAGAGCTTTTCCTCGCTAGCCTGCAAAAGAATATTGTGGCCTTAATTGGAAAAATGAAGGTCGAAGAAGTTCGCCCACGCCACGTTGATAGTGTTCTTCAAGACGTTCTTAAGCGTGGGTCGCCCACAGTCGCTAATGACGTTCTCCGTATGCTCAAACGCCTGTTTGACTTCGCGGTCGTTCGAGGCATGATTGATGTTAATCCTGCTATATCATTCGGCTCAAAAGATGCTGGGGGAAAGGAGAAGGGAAGAAAGCGGGCATTGAGTCGTGATGAGTTAATAATGTTCTTTAAAGCGCTGCGTAGTGGGCAAGGAATCAGCAGGGAAAATGAGCTAGTTTTTAAACTTATTTTGGCGCTGGGTGTGCGCAAAATGGAGTTATGTGCTGCTGAATGGACTGAGTTCGATCTTGAGAAGGGCGTCTGGCATCTTCCCGGCTCAAGAGCAAAGAATGGCGATGACATTGATATACCATTGGCGCAGCCGGTGATCGAGTGGATAAAAGAAATAAGACTTTTTGCTGGAAACAGCCGTTGGTTTATACCCGGCAGGAGAGCCAGTAGCAGAACTCACATTAGCCGAGCAACTCTCAATATGGTCATGCCGTCTGTGTTGAGGGAAATGCATGGAATCGAGCCGTTCAGTATTCATGACTTGCGCCGTACTATGCGCACTCAAATGGCGGCGTTAGGAATTGATCCTTTGATAGCCGAGCGTTGCTTAAACCATAAAATCCCCGGCGTTGAAGGTATCTATAACCGGCACCAGTACTTCGAAGAGAGAAAAGCTGCATTATCGTGTTGGGCCGAATTAATGGTGACGTTGGAAAGAGGGGATAACTGAGGAGTTATGACATCTAAAGTGAAAGGGAGTAAAGCATGAAAGACATCTTGAGGAAATCACCAATTGAGAGGTTATGTGCTTCTGTATCCATCACGCCACAGGAAATGGCATTGGCACTCGCCGGTTTGAATCCACTAATGCGTCTCAGTGATGTACCCCCTGAGCACTCTGACTATGTTGATCTTACTCGCAAATCAATTGCGAGGGCGCTAAAAGTTCACAGGGATAAAAAAATAACTACAGATGAAGCTTGTAACGCCTTAGACATTTTTTTAGCTGCTTTCCCGTTCGTTGAAGAAAGTACACCCGAAGTAATCGCTCAAAAAGTTAAAGAAGCTATTGATGATTTGCGCGGCACTAAAGGATGGGAGGAGAAGGCTCGTAATTTAGGTGGGCTGCAGCTTATAAATTACATAAAAGAAACAAACAGAAGTGGACGTGGCCAACACCGTAAACAAGATGAACAGGAAGGAACGATGAAGATGATGGGGGTTCTCATTCATCTCTTAGTTAAAAAGTCCGGGGCATCCTCATATGTTAACTCGGGAAAGCCCAATATAAGTGCAATTTATAGTGACGTATTGGAATTATTAGAATCTGAAGGTTTATCAACGAAAGGCATAAGCCGAGCGGCATTTGCAGCAAAGGCAAAACAGGCGCTATTAGCGATGTATGCTGCAGAATAGAGTTTAGTTAGAGTGCCCGTTGCGTACTTGCACGAAGACAAAATGGGCATCTTATCGGTTTTCATTACTCAATATTTATCCGCCTTACTAAGCTGTTCCGCAACAAAAAAACTCATTCATTTCCTGATCACCCCCCCTCGATATCCACTTTCCCCTTTTATGTCATGGTTAGTCCGCTGTATTACTTAGCGCACTTGTACGCAGTTTCGCGCAGTTTTGTGCGGTTTTATGATGTTGTGGGCTATTGAATATTGTTGAATGACGTTGAGTGATGTTGAGTGATACGACGTTATGCATTGGTAGGTTAAGTCTTCTCATATAACCTCACTGCAAGTCATAGCTGGGCATTAACGGCCAATAACAGTCATTAACAGCCAATGTAACCCATTGAGTTACATGTGATGAGCATACATACCAAATGATACCTAGAGATACCTAGGCCTACAAAAAGATGTAAAGCGTTGATAACTCATCATGTTCGTATGACTTGTAATGTCCTGTTTTATAACAGTGATCAAATTTTCGGCGGTCACCTTGTTTTTCAAAAGATATTCATTATTTCAAAAGAAACCTAATTTCTTTCAAAAGAATCTATTTATGCTGGAAATGCTGCGTAAGGAATCATTAAACTTCATCTAACCTTACCAGCTATCACAGGAGCATAAAAATGTTGGAAAAACAGGAAGTTTACTCAGCTATTCCTACTGAAGGTTACATCCGTCGTTTCCGTATGCCTGCGTTGCTTGGGGTATCCATGCCCACAATTGATCGTTGGGTCAAAAATGGAATCTTGCCACGTCCCGTCAAATTGAGTGACAACGTGACTGCTTTTGATGCGCTAGAGATTAATCGCTGGCTAGAAGAGCGGCGCAAAGCTAACTAAGTCAGATCTTCACTTCTGTAAATTAGATTCGAGGAACAGTATGAAATCAAATAATGGCCTTAATGGTCAGGGCTTCCCTCACCCTGAAAACTGTAGTGATGATATTTCCGTTATCAATTTTGAGGGGCTAAAAGTTCGCATTGTTAAGCTCAATGGCGAACCGTGGTTCGTTGCAAAGGATGTTTGCGCGGCGCTGGAATTATCCAATTCGCGTATGGCGTTGCAGGCTCTGGATGATGACGAGAGAAATACCGTAACTTTAACTTACGGTATTCGTGGAAACCCAAATCATAGTGCTGTCTCTGAATCTGGTTTTTACAAACTGATCGCCCGTAGCCGCAAAGCTACTACGGCAGGCACATTCGCCCATCGTTTCAGTAATTGGGTATTTCGCGAGGTGATTCCCTCAATCCGCAAAACTGGCTCTTATGGCGTGCCGTTCGTGTTCCTGAACGATTTTAGCCGGCGTATGGCAGCCTATCAGCAGGAGGCCAGTAAACGCGGTTATAAGTTGCAGCAATGTAAGGGTGCTAAAGAGGCTCTTGAACGCGAGGAGATTCAACTATGGCGTAAGTATCAGCCTGAGCTGTTAGGTGAAGATGTTCACGAGACGTTCACTGAAGTTCGGCCAGCTATGGATTTAAACAAAAATCGAGTTCATGAATAACTTGCGTGCTCTTGCGATGTAGAGCACTCAAAATAAGTTTGTCGCGACAGCTCACTAAACAATTCGAAAAGGTTAATGCCATGAAGAACAATTATGCCCGTCTGGGGCAGGGCTTCGCTCACCCCAAAAACTCCTTGCCTTGTTATTCAACTGAAGGGTATGCTTTAAAAGCACCAGCAAAATCTGGTGTCGGGCGTGAGAACCCGGATAAGCAAAAGGCGATACCAGACGCCTATAGCGTCTTTTTTTGTGTCGTAAAGCCAGTACATCTTCATTCAGCGGGGAAGATCCGCGTCGAATCTATGGTGGCGCTGGCGGGGCAGCCGAAAGGCTGGCCGGTATCCTTTTGCACCGGTATTCTCACCCCCGTCAGTGTCACCACCCTTTATGAGCGTGAGAACTCAGGTGGTGACTCCAGTAAGCAAAAGGAGGCTGCCACATGGCTACTACCCCAACCCAAAAACTGCCCAAATTCACCTGGCTTTTCCTCGGTACGCCGAAAGGCCGGACCTGCACTCCCGTTGTTATCCGCATCGTTGCCGACAGTGAGCAAGAAGCCCGCGAGTTTTATTCCCGCTGGGATCTTATCTTTGCCGCCAAAATTCGCTCTGAATGTTCGCTTTATCAATACAGCAGCGGCGCGTTTGAACTGGATGTTGCGAAATTGGGAGGTAGCTATGTTTAACCTCCAGACCCTGACAGCTAAAGCCCGCGAGCTGCGCGGCAACGTGGTAAAAGCCACTACTACGAAAGGTAGCCGCACCATGACCCCCGTTTACGAACGGGAAGAGCAGCGCAAACTGCGCGAGCGCATCCAGCAGACCCAGCCGGACTGGGTTTTACTCTGGTGGGATATTGCGACCGTTACCGGCTGGCGTACCAGCGACGTGTGCAACTTCCGTTACTCCTGCATCAACTGGGAAACCGGCATTGCAACAATCATCGTAGCGAAGCAGACCAAAGCAGCAGAAGCCAGAGCGACCCGGAAGGGGATCGAGATTGTTCGCCAGCAGCGCAAGGACGCTGCCCGGCTTGCTGGCGATCACATTGGGTACATGCACTGGGATAGCGTGAGCTGCGACGAGCTGGCCGCCGGCATGACGGAAGAAGAACAGGCGATCGTGTTTGAGCTGGTGGCAAAGGCTGAAGTGAAGCACGACACCAAACAGCTGCCGCCGGGCATCATCAAACGACTGCGCGAACGCATGGAGCGCAATCTTATCGGTGACGACCTGGTATTTTCCCGCAGCCAGATTGAAAGTAATCGTTGCCAGTCTCTGGAAGGTAGCGTGAGCCGCCAGACAATCTGGAAGAAACTGCACAACGTAATGGTGTGGTTTACCCGCGTGGTAAACACGCGTCTGCGCCTGAGCGCCTATTCCAGCCGCAAAATTGCCGCCTTTAATCTCATGTCTGCCGGCGGCGAACAGGGTTTGCTGGTCGCCTCTGAAATGCTCGGGCACAGTAACCCGGCAATCACCCGAACTTACCTCCAGTTAGGCAGTAAGGCCTCCGCCATTCAATCCCGTCTGGCCATGGAGGTATCTGTATGACAACCGTTATCCCGATTTGCCGTCTCGGCGCTTTTCTCGAGCACGTATCTGAACAATTAAATAGCGCGCGATATTGTTTTGCCCGCCAGTCATTAAGGTATGGGGAGGAGAAATTATGACTCCTGTTTACGATCTGGTTCGCCGGGCCGACGGCAAAAACGTTTTCAGTTTCCCGGCCGGCGGCCGCTATCTGGTGGACACGTCGAACGGGTTGCAGTCGATGCGCCCCCTTATGGACGACGAGATCATTTTCACGGTGGAGAGTGCCGCGCGCTTTCTTAAGAGAATTGGTTATCAGGTAATCCCGCCAGCGGCGTAAGGTAAAAATATGACGATTAAAAATTCCGGCTTAACTGCTGGTGGCCGCGCTCACCCTGAAATCAGGCCGGGCGATAAATGGAAGGACGGTCGAGGCAACATCGTAATTATCGAAAGTTACCGATTCGACAGAGTGACATATTGCCGTGAAGGGTACAGCTCACCGTGTTTTTGCACGCCCGAAAGACTGGTACGGGAGTTTGAATTTGTTTCTTCCGCGCCGGTCGCCGGCGAAAAAGATATCGATCGGATTATGCGTGTACAGGGCATCGAACGAATTCGGGTTATGCGGGAAATCATCAGGGAGCGAGGGAACAGAAAATGAAGAATGCACCAAACCTTAAAAAGCAGCCGGCGGATCTCATGGAGGAGTCAATTATCTTTGCCGGAGCCGATGCCTGGACGTTCGCCAAAGCATGGCAGGAAATGAACCCGATTGGTGACACCGTGCCGCCGGTCGTGCTGGATAAAAAGCAGCTGGCAGAGCTGGAGAATATCCGCATTGTGGATGATGGCCGGCTCTATGCCCGGGTTTGCCGCGGCGGGCATCTGACCGAACGGCAGATAACCATTCTCGCGACAAAGCTGGCGGTGGCCGGCGTGGAGCGCGCGCAATTCTACTCTGAAGGTTATCAGCTTCTGGAGGACTGGACGCCGCAACTGCCGCGCCTCAGAGCCGATGCGGAAGCCGGCAAAAGCATGGTGATCGGCAAACCGCTGACGGATGTAAACCTCCGCGACCTGGCTGATAACGAAAAGGCGCTCATACTGGCCGCGCGTTACACCGGCATTGCGATCAATGAAAACAGCGAGGGCGTGTACGTCTACCGTGCCGGCATCTGGGAGAAAACGTCTCTGCTCGAGCTGAGCCGCGAAATGGTGGCTATCTACAACGAGAACAAAACTAACTTCAGCAAGCGCGCGATCAACAACGTTATCGACGCCCTGAAAATTGTTATCCCGGTAATGGGAGAGCCGCGGCGCAGCCTGATCCCCTTTGCTAACGGCGTCTACGATATGGAAACCGGCGTTTTCTCCGAACACAGCCAGGATAACTGGCTGACCAACCACAACGGCGTGAGCTACACGCCGGCGGTGCCGGGCGAAAACCTCCGCGACCACGCGCCGAACTTCCATAAATGGCTAAGTTACGCATCAGATAGAGACGCAATTAAGATGCAGCGCATCGCTGCAGCGCTCTTTATGGTGCTGGCGAACCGGTACGACTGGCAGCTGTTCCTCGAGATAACCGGGGAGGGCGGCAGCGGGAAAAGCGTCTTTACCCATATCGCCACGATGCTGGCCGGCGCGCATAACACCGCCAGCGGGAACATGGCGGCGCTCGACAGCGCGCGTGGGCGGGCGCAGTTCGTAGGGAAAAGCATGATAACGCTTCCTGATCAGCCCAAATATTCAGGAGAGGGCACCGGGATAAAGGCAATCACCGGCGGGGATGCCGTGGAGATCGACCCGAAACACGAGCACCAGTACACCGCCGTTCTGCGGGCGGTGGTTGTGGCCACGAACAACACGCCGATGATTTTCACCGAACGTGCCGGTGGCGTGTCCCGGCGCCGCGTAATTTTCCAGTTTAACCGGCGCGTCAGCGAAGAGGATAAGGATCCCGACCTGGCAGAAAAGATATCCGCTGAAATTCCGGTGGTTGTTCGTCGGCTGCTGGCGAACTTTGCGAACCCGGAAAAAGCGCGGGCGCTGCTGCTGGAGCAACGGAACAGCGAAGAAGCACTGGAGGTAAAGCAGAAAACGGATCCGCTATATGCCTTCTGCGCGCATCTGGAGCGCCTGGCTGATTGCGTGGGAATGCTGGTGGGTAACCGTAACCCGCCTCATCGCCCCCGCATGTACCTCTATCACGCTTATCTGAAGTTTCTTGAGGCGAACGGTTTCGAGAAGCCGCTGACGCTGAATAAATTCTCTGAGGGAATGGAAAGCGCCATGCGGGAGTTTAATCACGAATACCGCAAGGAGAGAAAGACCCGCGGCGTGGTGACGAACGTCGAACTTTCAGAGAGTGCGGAGGACTGGCTGCCACAGGCGCACCCGTTAGCTGAGGAAAAAAGATGAATGTTTAGCTAAATATGGCGAAAGGTGTTCATAGTGTTCATTGATTGGTTAAAGTTCAATTAAATCAATAAGATTGACTATGAACACCTTTGTTTAAGGTATTCATAGGGTATTCATAGTGTTCATAGGTCACTTTAGCTCTGTGCTCATAAAGCAAACAGAAATATGAACACCATGAACACTTGTAACCCCTGTATGTAGACCGGTGTTCATAGGTTAATTTGTTGTTTTGTCTGTAATTTATCGCCTTTATGAACACCATGAACACCTTGAGGGCAAATTCTTTAAAACGCATCCGCTCTTTTCGCGTTGTACACCCCTGCAATTTCATTAATATCGTTTCATAAATCGCAATTGATTATTCGATTGTTGCGATTAATGGAACTTTAACGGTCGCTATAACAGGGGGCATCATGAGCAAGGTTAACGTTAAGCCCGTTCTGCTGAACGGGGAACAGATTCAGGCTCTGAAAACCATTCAGGAGAGGGAGCGCCAGAAGTCGGGCATGGGGATCGCGCCGTCAATCCATGCTGTTGCGCGCAAGGTATTTGATGCGGGGCTGTCAAAAATGGAGGCAGGGCAATGAGCTACTCAATCAAAATTGGGAAACACAGCATCGAGCTGGCAGGTTATGCCGGTAAGGTTGTTGCGCCAAATACTCAGATGGCCGCTTTATTCCGTGGTATGGCGGGCGAACTCACCAGCCTGAGGACAACGGCGCAGCAGGCCGAAGCTGAGGCGGATTTGCTGGACTTTATCCGCAACGATCCGGATCTGAACGAACAGGCAAAAAATCGCAGGGCAGGTGAAGCCCGGAACCCGGACACGCTCAAAGACTTTACCCGCGGGGTGGCAGCCGTAAGCGAGCAGGCCGCAAACATTCTCGATTACCTGAAGAACAAGCTCGCTCCGGTTAATCCACTGGCATCTGATGATGTTCAGGGATTCATGCGTGACAGTGAAATGCGCCAGGCATTCGCCCGACTGGATCGCCGCAGCCAGGAAAAAATGCTGCTGTCGATGCACAGTGGAAAGCATCAGGAGCTGGCGGACGCCTTACTAAGGGCGCACGCAGTTTGTTCGGGGCTCGATACGGAACAGCTAAAACGTCTCGCCTTCTCCCGTATCGCATCAGAGAACGGGCAGGTGATTAGCGCGGTTGCCGATCTGGTCGACGCGGTAAGGAAAGACGTCGCACAAATTACAGCTGTCCGAACCTGGTATAACAATCTCGTGTACGGGAAGAACGACGATCCATCAGACGTACAGCCACGCATGACCGGCCTTGATCAGTTAAGCGAACATGTCAGCGCGATGCTCAAAGGCAGCCAGCGGCAGACACATTCAGAAGAGAAGCAGGCCGCCTGAGGGCGGCTTTTTTCTGCCCGGAGGGATACACCAGAATGCTGTTAAGTAAATCAGCCTACGCCAGGCATATGGGCGTCAGCCGGCAAACTGTTTACGGCTGGATAGCCCGCGGTGAAATTGTAATTTCAGGCGATAAAGTGGATGTTGACGCATCGCAGGCTAAACAAAATTCTGCTGGTGCTGGCGAACACCAGACTGAAATGACGTGGGCGCAGGCCGCCGCATGGGTATGGGGGCATGGCGGCGGGAAAGCACTGCCAGCTGATATTGATGCTGGCCAGCGAATAGAGGCCGCAGCCGCTGAGCTGGGTTTTGAAGTTCAGCACGAGCCCGATGAACAATTGCTGATTCTCTTCCGGCCGGATGAAGAAACCCACAGCTTCTATGGCAAAGATCACATGGCTGGTGGTTTGCGTTTCCTGCGTTCCGAGCTGGCCTATGTGGCAGCAATGCATCCAGACACCCAGGATGACTGGAGCGAAACAGGATTAAAGGCACTCTGTTTGCTGGCAGGCGAGAAACTGTAAACCCCCGGCCAAACCTAACTCCTCTAACTTGACACTTTTTCGTGAAAAACAGGGAAAAGTGTCAACCCCACCTAACGGATCCTGACGCCTACGAACAGCAGCTACAGCAGAAGTGTAAAGGGCTGGCGTTGAGAATTGTTGAGCCTTGGTTGTTAGCTTTTGTTAATCCTGATGCGAAGCAGGGCAGGTGTCAGCCTGTTATGGTTTGTTATGCCTTACTAGGGAAAACCAGGGGTAAAGTGTCAACCGCTACCGCTTTAGAAAACTTCAGGTACACGAACTCGGGAAGGGGAGGTGTTAAGCACTCCCCCTTTGCAACCATCCTCGAGCCTCTTTCAGATCGCTGTTCTGGTTTGCCCGGACGCTGGCGTTCAGATTGAGTTGTCAAAAGTTGTCACCCACCGGCAGCGCCAAAGGGCATTTTCGGCTGAACGCGCTCTAAGTTACAGTTGCTTTCAACAGACTTGTATAACTATTTCTGTTATACATATCATGAAGATAAGGTCCATTATGGTGGGATGTCAGGTAATATATATTTATAAAATTGTGGCTGAGTACGATAATGAAATAACCTTTGAATTTGTTGTTAACATTGGAGGGTTGTAAGTGAGCTTAGATTGGATACTTCAAAAAAAAGAAACCCACCGCCTTTATTCTAATGCGACTTGGGTTCCATTGCGGGCAGTTAAAACAAATGAACAAGGCCATGTATATAAGGTTGGTTATGAGAGTGATTTCTTCGGTTGTGGTTCTATAGCTGTTCCAATTGAGTTTAAAGAACAAGCCGAAAACCTTAGTTGGAACGATATTGGAATTGTAGAAACAAAACCTTATGCATACAGGAATGGTCAATATTCTCCTGTAGACCAATATGAATATCATGATAATGAACCTATAGGCCTACACTTGGTTTTTGATTATTCCCTTCCAGTGTTGGGTGGGAATATATGGATGCTAAATCCTGATTTGATTATGGCTCTTCGGATAGTCAAAGAGGAGAACTCTTGGGTTAGACCAGAAGAAAATTTTGTTGAAGTTGTTCGAGAGTTTTATGATAGTCAAGGTGAACCAAATTTAATTGAAATAAAGCGAGAGTATTTAATTGATTATCTTGCTGCAAGAAATTTATCATTGCGTTTATCGTATTATAAGCAGCGTGTTATAAACGTTGCATCTCTTGAAAATAGTCAATTTAGTGGATTGGCAGATCATCATGAAGAACAAAGGGATGGTGGTCGTTTCCAACTAAGAGTCTGTAGTAATAACGACGTGTTTGGTGGTAAATGGGCTATGTTCCGGACTTGGCGAACAGATATTGATGAGGATGAAGATGCACCTGTTATGGGGCCGGAAAACGAAAGTAATACTGCTTACGAAAAAAAGGAGGGTAACCATAGTGGATATGAAGGGACTCGAATTGAAGGAGAGTTCTGGCGAGATGAATGGATTGAACATCACGGCTTAAGCAAACGTGTCCGAGGCGATGATGATCCTAATTTGCCTCATTTTATTATTGAAACTGATGGGACACGATTAGCGTCCTCTAAACTGAATAAAGAAGATATCGGGCGCTGGTTATGGTTTCGTTCAAGTATCGTAAATGAACTTTTAAGCTTTCGCGGATTTTCTATCGAATGGTTTACGTCTGAAACAGGAGCCTTAATATCGGCTTCGCAAAAAAGTGTTCATTTTGGGATAAATGCTGCAGATCTCATTACCGTCTATGCTTGCGACATTGCTCGTCTAGATGGCTGGGAACAACATGTCTGGGCCGCGCATAATGTTGTCCCTGATGGCAAAGTATCTTCTGAGCTTTTGGCTGCGCAAGTTAAAGCGATGCCGGCTGAAACTTATGCAGTTGAGTTCTTGTTTTTTGAAGTTATGAAAATGTTGGAAGATATATTTAAAGAAAGACTTGGAATTGCATTGTTCTCACATGATATTGATATTAATGAGGCTAAAAAAAATATTCTAAGGTTTGTAAGCAGAGATCAGGCATCCTTACTTCGGTTGGCTAAAGAAATTGTAAGATATTTTTCAGATAGACTAAATGTCCGAGAATTAAGAAAAATATCAATGCATCCAGATAAGGAAAAATTAGGTTCAAATAAATTATTGCAAAATATTTTATCTCAAAAAGTTGGAGAAGAAAAAGCTCGAGAAATTTTTGGACCGATAGTTGGTGCCTATGATATGAGATTGGGAGATGCTCACCCAACAAGTTCGAAAATTGGAGATGCTCTTAGACTCGCTGGAGTTGAAGATGATATCTCCTATTTACGAAAAGGTGAACGATTAATTTCCAATGTCGGTCAATCTATTTGGTTTATTGGGAAGTATATTAATGAATAGAAAAACAATGCAAAATGGTTCGAAAGTAATCATTGATCTTTCTAATCCATTAGAGCTTCCTCTTCACTATATTGAACGGCTAAATAACATCAAGGAACTTTGTGAATCCATTGAATTTTCTGATGAATTTGTTCAGCATCAAAATGTAAGAGGATTAGTGAGGGATATAAATGAATACTGCCTGCAAAATAAAATAGTTGGTATTCACTATACAAGAGCTGAACCTGAAAGCATTTTAAAAAAAGGGTTGCTGATACGAAATGGTAGAGATATAAGAGAAACATTTCTTAATGAATATGGATATCTTTTTTCAGAAGATGAATTAATCTATATGAGAAAAGTTTGGCATAAATATTACCGAAATCAGCAAGAATCAGTTAGAGATGGAAGGGTTTTCTTCAACTTCACTGAAACAGCACTGGATAATCGTGGAGCGGAATTTTTACTGGGCATGTATGGTGGTGAACAAATCAATATGTGTTTTGAGCCTGAAGAGCCTATCGGTTCAAAATTAAACTCAATTGGTAAGGCTATGGTTATCAGGTGTTCATTAGACCCCCATAGAATTAAAACATTTATTGAACACCCATGGGGACAAATACTTATGTCCTCATTTCATTCACTACATAACCATGAAGTTCATCAAATCGATCAAGATGGTTATCAATTTGTACCAGTAAAGCCTGAAGATATCCTTGAGATCAGAGTATTGGATCAGTGAAGAGAGGGGGTATGAACTATAAGCAAATGCCCTAGATATGTTTAACTCTTGATGTAATCGGTCAACTAGAGCTACCGAAGCTCTTTTGGAGTGTACCCAAGGGTGTACACAACTATAATGTTAAATTTAAAAAGTGTTTAAATAACAATTACTTAAGTAATTATTGGGCGTTCACATTAAGAAAAGCAAATAAGCTCTGTCGCTCTCACGAAAGCCCGCGTTATCGCGGGCTTTTTTTTGCCCAATCATACCGCCGGTTTTCTCTGTGTGAAGTCAATCACTATTCACTTTTAACCATTTTTAAATCTAAGAAAGTAGACAATCGTCGAATTTTCATCTTAAAGTCCAGGGTCCGGTACTAGACAAAACTAGCGCCTGGTTATCAAATGGTTAACCAACTTTTCGCCGCATGTAAAAAATCGGCCAGATACGTAACTGGCCGGCGTACATGATGGTGTTTACAAGCACGACGACATACCTTTCGGGAGAATTATGCAATCCTCTGTTAATCAAAAAGAGAGCCGAACGTTCTTCGGCCATCCGTATCCGCTCGGTTCACTGTTCTTCACCGAGATGTGGGAGCGTTTCTCGTTTTACGGCATTCGTCCGTTACTGATCCTGTTTATGGCCGCCACCGTCTATGATGGCGGGATGGGGCTGGCGCGTGAAAACGCCTCAGCGATTGTCGGTATCTTTGCCGGTACCATGTACCTGGCCGCGCTGCCGGGTGGGTGGCTGGCCGATAACTGGCTCGGCCAGCAGAGAGCCGTCTGGTACGGTTCAATCCTGATTGCTCTCGGTCATCTGTCGATTGCGCTCTCCGCGGTGATGGGGAACAACCTGTTCTTTATTGGCCTGATGTTCATCGTGCTCGGCTCAGGGCTGTTCAAGACCTGTATTTCGGTGATGGTCGGCACCCTGTACAAAAAAGGCGATGCGCGTCGCGACGGCGGTTTCTCGCTGTTCTACATGGGCATCAACATGGGCTCGTTCATCGCGCCGCTGATTTCCGGCTGGCTGATTAAAACCCACGGCTGGCACTGGGGCTTTGGTATTGGCGGTATCGGGATGCTGGTGGCGCTGATTATCTTCCGCGTGTTTGCCGTTCCGGCGATGAAACGTTATGACGGTGAAGTCGGCCTCGATTCCACCTGGAACACCCCGATCGTTAAGCGTAACGGCGTGGGCGTTTGGCTGCTGGCGCTGGCGGCTGGCGTGGCAACGATCGTGACGCTGATTGCGCAGGGCGTGATTGTCATTAACCCGGTCGCGGTAGCCAGCGTGCTGGTCTACGTGATTGCGGCATCCGTTGCGCTCTACTTTATTTATCTGTTTGTTTTTGCGGGACTGAACCGTAAAGAGCGCGCCAGGCTGCTGGTCTGCTTTATTCTGCTGATCTCCGCGGCCTTCTTCTGGTCTGCGTTTGAGCAGAAGCCAACCTCGTTCAACCTGTTTGCCAACGACTACACTAACCGCACGATCGGTGATTTCGAAATCCCTGCGGTGTGGTTCCAGTCAATCAACGCCCTGTTCATCATCCTGCTGGCACCGGTGTTCAGCTGGGCATGGCCGAAGCTTGCGAGCAAAAATATTCGTCCGAGCAGCATCACCAAGTTCGTTATCGGTATTCTGTGTGCCGCAGCGGGCTTTGGCCTGATGATGCTGGCGGCGCAGAACGTGCTGAGCAACGGTGGTGCGGGCGTGTCGCCATTCTGGCTGGTGGGCAGCATTCTGATGCTGACGCTGGGTGAGCTGTGCCTGAGCCCGATTGGTCTGGCGACCATGACGCTGCTGGCGCCGGAAAGAATGCGCGGCCAGATGATGGGGCTGTGGTTCTGTGCGAGTGCTCTGGGTAACCTGGCGGCGGGCCTGATCGGCGGCCACGTGAAGGCCGACCAGCTGGATATGCTGCCGGATCTCTTCGCGCGCTGCTCCATCGCGCTGCTGATTTGTGCCGCGGTACTGATCGTTCTCATTGTTCCGGTGCGCCGCATGCTGGAAAATGCGCAAACTAAGCCGGCTGCTAACGCCTCATAAACCTCGATTTTGCCGGGGCGGCGTTATGCCCCGGCAATTTACTCAACGAGGTAAGAACATGCTGTTAGGGTTTGTTGGTCTTGGCGCAGTCGTTGAAACAGCTTACCTGCCCGCAATACGAAAACTTTTTGATACTCCCCCTCACTGTTTAGGCTTTGATATCCAGCCCGTAAAACAGCCGGAGGGTATAACGCGCTGCTCCACACTGTCTGACCTTCTCTCCCAGCCGCTTGATACCCTGTTTATCACCACCGCATCGCTGCACCATCTTGAGGTGCTGGAGCAGGCCATAGCCTCGCCCGTGCCGCGCATTGTGGTTGAAAAACCGATTGTCGCCATGCTTTCTCAAATCGAAAAGCTTAACGCGCTGCTGGCCATGCCCGGCGTGGCGCCCCGCGTGCTGGTGATCGACCACTGGATGGCGCGCATCGACACGGTGAAGCGGCAGCTGGTTGGCAATGTCTCTGACATCGTCAAAATCGACGGCTTTTTGCAGGAGCCGAGCGGATTTAACGCCGCAGGAGAACCCATCGCGCTTAACTTTGCCACTGGCGAGCCGGACGCGCGTACGCTTCGTCACCCTGATGGCGTGATTCTGGATATCGGTACGCACGTGCTGGCGATGCTGCGCGAAACGGTGCGCTATCTGGGCGGGAGTGATGAGATGACGTTGCAGGTGGTCACGGCTAAAGACCGCCTGGGCCACGCTATCGCAAAAGGCGACCTGACCACGGCGGAAGGTGAGGCGCATCTTCAGGGACACATCAGCGGCGTGTCGGTGGATATCTGGCTTAACAAATACGCGGGACCCGCGGGCGGGCAAAAAGGCTTACGGTTCTGGTTGCGCGACGGGCGGACCATCAGTTACGACCGGCACGGCGCAGAAGATGTGCTTGAGCTGATAAATAGCGACACGCGTCAACGCTGGAACATTCCCGGCACGATCTACGAGCACTGTCTTGCAGAGCATATTCTGGGCGCCAACAGCCTGTTTGAACGGGATCCGCACGAGGTGAGCCGCACGACGCGCCGCAGGATCGAGGAAGTGACACTGCTGCTGGCGTTACAGCAACAGCTGCGTGGCCCGCACTGACCGCGACGTGGTAAAATTATCGCAGACCTGAACCCTTTAAAGGAGTCACCATGACGATTACCTGCCCGGATTGCCAGGCACCGCTTGAGCCTCAGAATGGGGTAGCGCACTGCGAAAGCTGTAATAAGGATATTGCGCTCGAAGCCCGCTGCCCGGAGTGTCATCAGCCACTCCAGGTATTAAAAGCCTGCGGGGCGGTGGACTATTTCTGCCAGAACGGCCACGGTCTTATCTCTAAAAAACGCGTGGAGTTTGTTCGGGCCGAAGGTTAATCACACACGCAGCCTTCGCCCTTCTTCCACAGCTCGACCAGCGACTCGGGCGCTTCCTGCTCCGGTACCAGCACGATGATATCGGTGTAGTGGGCCTGATTTTGCCCGGTCCAGATAATCTGGATGCGGAAATAGCGCTGGTCGCCGCTGCCGGGTGACGAGGCCTGCCCCGGCGGCTGGCCGCGCGGAAAGGCCTGTTCAAGGATGCTCACCAGGCGCTGGCGCTGGGCCTCATTGAGCGAGGACAGCGCGATGGTGCGCTGGCCGCTCAGCTTAGGAATAAAAGCGACGCCGCCTTCCCGGGCCAGCTCAACCACGGCGTCATCCGTCAGTTCCGGAACCTGCATTTACAGCACTCCCACCTGTTCCCAGGCTTGTTTTATGGCCGCCCCAACGCCGCTGCCGGAGCGTTTCTCTCCGTGCGCTATCGTCAGTTTTGCAAAGGCCTCAAAATCCGCATCCTGCGCCAGATTGCGATCGCAAACCGTGTCGTACCAGGCATAACCCGCTTTTTCCCAGGCGTAGCCGCCGATCGCCGTCGCGGCCAGATAAAACGCCCGGTTGGGGATGCCGGAGTTCAGATGCACGCCGCCGTTATCCTCGCGCGTTTTAATGAAATCTTTCATGTGCGCGGGCTGCGGGTCTTTGCCGAGCAGCGGGTCGTCATAGGCGGTGCCCGGCTCAGACATCGAGCGCAGCCCTTTGCCGTTGATCCCTTTCGCCAGCAGCCCTTCGCCAATGAGCCAGTCTGCTTTATCGGCGGTTTGCTTCAGATGGTACTGTTTGACCAGCGAGCCAAACACGTCTGACAGCGACTCGTTCAGCGCGCCCGACTGTTCAAAATAGATAAGCCCGGCTTCGGTCTCGGTAACGCCGTGGCTCAGCTCGTGCCCCACGACGTCAATGGCGATGGTAAAGCGGTTAAAGATTTCCCCGTCCCCGTCGCCAAAAACCATCTGCTGGCCGTTCCAGAAGGCGTTCTGATATTCCCGGCCATAATGCACGGTGCCGGTCAGAATCAGGCCCTTGTTGTCGAGTGAATCGCGCCGATATGCTTTCCAGAAGAAATCATGGGTGATACCCAGATAATCGTAGGCTTCATCCACCGCCACGTCGCCGTTCGACGGCTGGCCTTCATAACGCACTTGCGTACCCGGTAGCTCCTGGGTCTGCTTCGCATCGTAGATATCACGCTCCAGCTGTCCGGCCTTGCTCACGTGCGGCGCGGCGGGCTTGCCGGGCATGTGGGCCATCAGAGTCTGGACATGGGTCAAGGTCTGGCGGGCACAGCGCTGCTGCGGCTCGGAACCGCTTTCGATAATGCGACGAAGGATGTAGGGGGGAATGACACTGTAAAGATGGGACATGCTGCTCTCCTTAGTTCTGGCAAGGCCGAATAAAAGGGAATAGCAGCAGTATAGTTTCTAACCGGCGAAGAATTATCCGGTTTTTCGCTGACGCGGCTTTTTCGCCGGTTTAATTGATTTCACTTCGCTTTCTACCCAGCCGTCCGACAGGCGGGTTGTCAGCACATCGCCGGCGTTCACCTGTTTGGTCTGCTTGAGCACTTTGCCGTCCGTCGCCGTCGTCACGCTGTAGCCGCGCGCCAGCGTGGAGAGGGGGCTGACCGCTTCAAGATGGGTCACCGCATTGCCGAAACGCTCGCGGGTGGTGCTCAGACGCGCGCGGATAGTTTCCGCCAGACGATACTCCAGCTGCTGGATCCGCGTTTGCGCGCGATAAATTTTCGGCTGCGGGTTCTGCTGGTTCAGGCGCTGTGTAGCTCGCTGCTGGCGCGAGACCGCGCGCTTAAGCTGCGCATCCACCGCAAAACTCATGCGCTGGCGCAGACGTTCCAGCACGGTCTGCTGACGCGCCAGACGCAGCTGCGGGTGCTGCTGCTGAAGACGGTGATGGATCTGGGTGAAGCGGCGAGTGCGGCTGGCGAGGAAGTAGTCCATCGCCATCTCCAGGCGCTGCTGGCCGTTCTGAAGCTGACGCAGCAGCTCCAGCTGGTTGCGGCTCACTACTTCCGCCGCCGCGGACGGCGTAGGCGCGCGTAGATCCGCGACAAAATCCGCAATCGTGACGTCCGTTTCGTGGCCGACGGCGTTCACAACGGGGATTTGGCTTGCGAAAATCGCTCGCGCCACGCGCTCGTCGTTAAAGCTCCACAGGTCTTCCAGCGAGCCGCCACCGCGCCCAACGATTAATACGTCGCACTCCTGACGGGCGTTCGCCAGTTCAATGGCGCGCACAATCTGGCCCGGCGCGTCGTCACCCTGTACGGCGGTCGGGTAGATAATGACGGGCAGGGAAGGGTCCCGACGCTTGAGCACGTGCAAAATATCGTGCAGTGCCGCACCGGTTTTTGAGGTGATGACCCCCACGCAGTGGGCCGGTGAGGGCAGGGGCTTTTTAAACTGCTGGTCGAACAGCCCCTCGGCAGAGAGCCTGGCTTTTAACTGCTCATACTTCTGCTGTAACAGGCCTTCACCCGCGGGCTGCATGCTCTCGACGATAATTTGATAATCACCGCGCGGCTCGTACAGGGTGATATTGGCGCGCACCAGAACCTGCTGGCCGTGCTGAGGACGAAACGTGACGCGACGATTGCTGTTGCGGAACATCGCGCAGCGCACCTGGGCGGTATCGTCTTTTAGCGTAAAGTACCAGTGGCCGGAGGACGGCTGCGTGAAGTTTGAGATTTCACCGCTGATCCAGACCTGCCCCATTTCCTGCTCAAGCAGCAAACGCACCGTCTGATTCAGGCGGCTGACGGTATAAATTGAGGGGGATTGAGAGGATAACATGTGAGCGGGATCAAATTCTAAATCAGCAAGTTATTCAGTCGATAGTAACCTGCTGAGAGGCAATCGCAAGCATTTTTTTCAAAAAAGTGTAGATGCAATCGGTTACGCTCTGTATAATGCCACGGCAATATTTAACCACCCAGGTCAGAGATATTGCCCATGCTACGTATCGCTAAAGAAGCACTGACGTTTGACGACGTCCTCCTCGTTCCCGCTCACTCCACCGTTCTGCCGAATACTGCCGATCTCAGCACGCAGTTGACGAAAACCATTCGCCTGAACATTCCTATGCTCTCCGCGGCAATGGACACCGTGACTGAAGCGCGCCTGGCTATTGCCCTGGCACAGGAAGGCGGCATTGGCTTTATCCACAAAAACATGTCTATCGAACGTCAGGCGGAAGAAGTTCGCCGTGTGAAGAAACATGAATCCGGCATCGTGTCTGATCCACAGACCGTTCTGCCAACCACCACCCTGCACGAAGTGAAGGCCCTGACCGAACGTAACGGCTTCGCCGGTTACCCGGTTGTGACCGAAGAGAACGAGCTGGTCGGTATCATCACCGGTCGTGACGTGCGTTTCGTGACTGACCTGAACCAGCCTGTCAGCGTGTACATGACGCCAAAAGAGCGTCTGGTTACCGTTCGCGAAGGCGAAACCCGCGACGTGGTGCTGGCAAAAATGCACGAAAAACGCGTTGAAAAAGCGCTGGTTGTCGACAGCAGCTTCCACCTGCGCGGCATGATCACCGTTAAAGATTTCCAGAAAGCAGAACGTAAACCTAACGCCTGTAAAGACGAGCATGGCCGCCTGCGCGTCGGTGCTGCGGTTGGCGCCGGTGCCGGTAACGAAGAGCGCGTTGACGCGCTGGTTGCCGCAGGTGTTGACGTCCTGCTGATTGACTCCTCTCACGGCCATTCCGAAGGCGTTCTGCAGCGTATTCGCGACACCCGTGCCAAATACCCTGACCTGCAGATCATCGGCGGTAACGTGGCCACTGGAGCAGGCGCTCGCGCGCTGGCAGACGCCGGCTGCAGCGCGGTGAAAGTGGGTATCGGTCCTGGCTCTATCTGTACCACGCGTATCGTGACCGGCGTGGGCGTTCCGCAGATCACCGCCGTGTCTGACGCGGTAGAAGCGCTGGAAGGTACCGGTATTCCGGTTATCGCTGACGGCGGTATCCGCTTCTCTGGCGACATCGCCAAAGCGATCGCCGCGGGCGCAGCTGCAGTAATGGTCGGCTCCATGCTGGCCGGTACCGAAGAATCCCCGGGTGAAATCGAACTCTACCAGGGCCGTTCTTACAAATCTTACCGCGGTATGGGCTCCCTGGGCGCGATGTCCAAAGGTTCCTCTGACCGTTACTTCCAGACCGATAACGCCGCAGACAAACTGGTGCCGGAAGGTATCGAAGGTCGCGTAGCGTATAAAGGCCGTCTGAAAGAGATCATTCACCAGCAGATGGGCGGCCTGCGCTCCTGTATGGGTCTGACCGGCTGTGGTACCATTGACCTGCTGCGTACTAAAGCGGAATTCGTACGCATCAGCGGTGCGGGTATCCAGGAGAGCCACGTTCACGACGTGACGATCACCAAAGAGTCCCCGAACTACCGTCTGGGCTCCTGATAAGTTTCCGCGCCCGGCTTCTGCCGGGCGCTCTGTTTTTGTTTCACTTGCCTCGGAATTAGCGTCAATGACGGAAAACATTCATAAACATCGCATTCTCATCCTGGACTTCGGTTCGCAGTACACTCAGCTGGTGGCGCGTCGCGTACGTGAACTGGGCGTTTACTGTGAGCTGTGGGCATGGGATGTCACGGAAGCACAGATTCGCGAATTCAATCCAAGCGGCATCATCCTGTCCGGCGGCCCGGAAAGCACTACCGAAGCGAACAGCCCGCGCGCGCCGCAGTACGTGTTCGAAGCTGGCGTGCCGGTATTCGGCGTCTGCTACGGTATGCAGACCATGGCAATGCAGCTGGGCGGCCACGTAGAAGGCTCTAACGAGCGCGAGTTTGGCTACGCACAGGTAGAAGTCGTCACCGACAGCGCGCTGGTGCGCGGTATCGAAGACTCCCTGACCGCAGACGGCAAACCGCTGCTGGACGTGTGGATGAGCCACGGCGACAAAGTCACCGCCATCCCGTCTGACTTCGTGACCGTTGCCAGCACCGAAAGCTGCCCGTTCGCGATCATGGCGAACGAAGAAAAACGCTTCTACGGCGTGCAGTTCCACCCGGAAGTGACCCACACCCGTCAGGGTATGCGCATGCTGGAGCGCTTCGTGCGTGACATCTGCCAGTGTGAAGCCCTGTGGACCCCGGCTAAAATCATCGACGACGCCGTTGAGCGTATCCGCCAGCAGGTTGGCGATGACAAAGTGATCCTCGGCCTCTCCGGCGGCGTGGACTCCTCCGTAACCGCAATGCTGCTGCACCGCGCGATTGGTAAAAACCTGACCTGCGTCTTCGTGGACAACGGTCTGCTGCGTCTGAACGAAGCCCAGCAGGTCATGGACATGTTTGGCGATCACTTCGGTCTGAACATCGTTCACGTGGAAGGCGAGCAGCGCTTCCTGGACGCGCTGAAAGGCGAGAACGATCCGGAAGCGAAACGTAAGATCATCGGTCGCGTGTTCGTGGAAGTGTTCGACGAAGAAGCGCTGAAGCTGGAAGACGTGAAGTGGCTGGCGCAGGGCACCATCTACCCGGACGTGATCGAATCCGCGGCCTCCGCCACCGGTAAAGCACACGTCATCAAATCTCACCACAACGTGGGCGGCCTGCCGAAAGAGATGAAGATGGGCCTGGTTGAACCGCTGCGCGAGCTGTTCAAAGACGAAGTGCGTAAGATCGGTCTGGAACTGGGTCTGCCGTACGACATGCTCTACCGTCACCCGTTCCCGGGCCCGGGTCTGGGCGTGCGCGTGCTGGGCGAAGTGAAGAAAGAGTACTGCGACCTGCTGCGTCGCGCGGACGCTATCTTCATCGAAGAGCTGCACAAAGCTGACCTGTACAACAAAGTGAGCCAGGCGTTCACCGTGTTCCTGCCGGTTCGCTCCGTCGGCGTGATGGGCGATGGCCGCAAGTACGACTGGGTTGTTTCCCTGCGTGCGGTGGAAACCATCGACTTCATGACCGCGCACTGGGCGCACCTGCCGTATGACTTCTTAGGCCGCGTGTCTAACCGCATCATCAACGAAGTAAACGGCATTTCCCGCGTGGTGTATGACATCAGCGGTAAGCCACCAGCTACGATTGAGTGGGAGTGATTTCCCAACCGGAAACGTCTGGTACTAACAGCTTCTAAATTATCTCTAAGCCCGCGGATTGCGGGCTTTTTTTGGGCCATGGCTGGCAACACCATGCGTGGTTTAAACGTGGTATTTCGAGAGGGGGGATTTATCGGTAAAACTGTGGTTTACACCCGATCCCATGCTGCACCAATTCAAGACTAAAGATAAGCGTTACAAAGAAAATAGCCATGTGGTTTATGGATGTTACCATTACCGCTGACCTGTCTCTTCTCGCTATGGCGTTGTCAGGTTAGTGCCAGGAGGGGAAGTTGTTGTGACGAAATATGCTAAATTATGTAGGGCTGATTACGATTAGGGAAAAGTAAAAACCTTAGCCACTTATGTATCAGCTTGACTGGCAAAAATTAGGGAGACGTAAGGTTTGACGAAGACTGAATATAGAGAAATGTTGCAAGGCACTTTAAAAAGCTACACACAAAGTGCAGTCGATATGATCTTTAAGATCAAGACTAACCTTCCAGAAAAAGCTAAGTCAGTCGAAGTCGGTATTCACCCTAATCAGGATGAGGACGGAATGTTTTCTGTCATGGTTCATCTTTGTGGCCCAGACCCGTATGTTCTCAACAAAGCTATAGCAGATTATCGATTACTTTTTGATGTAAAAGTAATCGAGGGCAAATTACATCCAAATGTACCCATATTAGATCCTGACGAAGCTTCATTTTCGATCAATGACATGATTGTTGAAGTTAGTATTGATTGGGTCAAGATAATATGGAATTTGTCTGGAGGTCTGAAAATTCCAGGATATGTATTTGGAGACGAATGTTCTTCAACAGATCTTATACCATTGAGCAAATGAATTGTCCGCTCCTCGCTCAAAGCAGACCTACGATTCGGTTAGCTTCCGCTCTGTGTCAGAAGTGGACGTTACTAACAGCGTAGTGTGTTAATCTATAGGGCGCAGGTCAGCTTATCTCTCATCAACTGTTTGAATTCTTGAGGAGCAGTAATATGGCAGTAGTACCTAGACTAAATGCACCAAGTAAAAAAATGATCTGGCAGTACTGGATTGACAACGGAATTCAAAGAGGTTTGGATGATACGCGCTATGATAATGCGTGTGATTTTAATGTATGTGTATGCTGTGGCCGCGAATCCTCAAAATTGGAGAGGGCGCATATTATCCCTCACTCACTAGGCGGAAGTAATGATGTCTCAAATTATATTCTGCTATGCAGTAAATGCCATAGAGAAAGCCCAGATATTGCTAATGAAACTGCGCTTATTGAATGGATGAATGAGCAACCTACTGAAATGGAAAGCTTGTTAAGACTAATCCAGCAGGAAATGGATAAATATAATAAAGAAACTCAAATGACAGTTAATGAAATTTTTATTAAAGAAATTTTCAGTGAGTTGTTCAAAAAAGCAGGAACACATGGTGGTAGATATTCTGATGCAACCAAGGTGTATATTATTAGGGAAGCTTTGAAAAAAATATTTATTCAGACTATTTGATGAATTAAATTACTTACAGTTATCCAGGTTAACCAGTCCATTAAATGTTAAATTTTATTTTACATTAGATTTGAATTTTTCTTTTAAGGATATGTCCGCTCCTCGCTCATACCGGACCTAACCCGCCCCACAAGCTCACTCCGTTTAGAGCATAGTCGTTCGGGTCTCTAAAATCGCATGACTCACCTGGATAGGACCCTTACAATTGCCTCTGAGCCGAACTTGCGACAACTGTTAGGTCACCAAAAAGCTAAACGGGGCCTTTCATGCTGAAACTCAGAACCATGCAGGTTTTTTCACCCTCATGATGGTTCCACCGCGCCGCTGCAAAGCCGACACCCATTCACCAACGGAGATTATCATCTTGAACAAGTCAATACTCGCATGCTCTGTGGCCGCGTTGCTGGCCGTGTCCGCCATGTCCGCCCAGGCCAGGCCCCCCGCCAGGCTCAAGTCGCCAGCATCGGGCGTGCTCTGCGACCGGTATGTATGCGCTAATGACAAGGGGATATCCCGCGAGTTGACAGAGACGTATCTCGGTAAGAAGGCTGCTGCAAACGAGGTGTTCACGTCGAGCAATGTCGATCTGACCGAATTCACCTTTGCCAACGGCATTTTCTGCGATGTAAAGGAACGACTGTGCCGTGAAGATCGCTATTATGGCGCGAACGGACAGCGCTCCGGGGCTGTATCTACAAAATACACTAAGCTTCTCTTTGACGAATAATGGTGATGAATAGAGACTACGTTATAAAGATATAAATTATATTTTGTAGTGTATATTTTAAATGATTACGTGGTTGTCAAAATTAAATTACTCGTTAAAGGTTTTATTGCGGAATATTATTCCATTACTACCCTTTAGCTGAGCGTAACAGTGAAGCGGTCTGGTTACGTGAATTCCCATTCACTACCATGAGCGAATAAAGGAATGATAAACCGCATAATTATTGTCGGCGGCGGCACGGGAGGGACGATTGTCGCCAACCTGCTGGCCAGAAAGTTACGGCGTGAAATTGCTGCCGGTCAGGTGGAGTTGATGCTGATCTCCGAATCGCCGGTACATTACTACAAACCGGCGTTTATGTATGTCGCGTTTAACCTCTTCCACCACCATGAACTGGCACGGCCTCAACGGCAATTACTGAGTCCGGAAATTCGATTTATTACCGATAAGATTGAATCCTTCGATTTTAAACAGCGTCGACTGTACGGTGCCAGTAAGCAATATTACGACTGGGACCTGCTGGTTATCGCAACCGGCTGCACGCCTTTCCCCCAAAAAATCCCTGGCCTTGCCGAAGCGGGCGATCATTTTTATCAATACGCGGCGGCAAGACAATTAGCGCATAAGCTCTCCACCATTAAAAAGGGGCGAATATTTATTACCGTCTCTTTCCCGGAAACGCCGAATGTTCCCCATCAGTGCGGCATCGCCCCCATTGAAACCACGCTGATGGTTGATGACTATCTGCGCCAGCGCGGCGTACGTAATCAGGTTGAGATTGTTTATACCTATCCGACCGTCGCGCAGCTGCTGCGAAACTGTCTGTTCCTGCAGCGTCCGGTTGGGGAGGCGCTGGGTGATATTTTTGCTGCCAAAGGAATACAGCATCAGCGCGGCTTTACCTTAAGCCATGTCGACCCTGACGGCAAAATTGCTTATTCCGCCGAGGGCGATTCACAGAACTTCGACATCCTGATGGCAACGCCTCCCATCAGAGCAGTAGAAGCGGTGCGTAACACCGGGCTCAGTGAGGTTCACAACGGTGAAGGCTGGCTGCCGACGGATCACCAAACGCTGGGCGTCTACGGCTTAGAAGGGGTGTATGTGATCGGCGATACCGTTGATCTCCCGATCAGTAAAGCGGGAGGGTCATGCCACAACCAGGCGCCGATCGTTGCCGACAACATTGTGGCGGAGCTGCACGGCAGACCGCCCGGAAGCGGTAACCACTACGACGGGCGGGTTCAGGCGGTCGCGCAGATGGGGCTCTGGGCGGGCATGCCGCTGGTGTATGACTATCGCAACGATGTCACGCCTATGCCGGCAACCAGGCTTGGCGGCATGCTGCGAAACGGCTTCAACCGTGGACTATATTGGGGCGTTGTGAGGGGGATGTTCTGATGAGTGAACAGGAACAGTTATTAAAAAGCCTCGCCCCGCTGATGGCAGGCAATCGTCTGAATAATCTGGTTGATCTGCTCGCCGTAGTAGCAGACCTGCTGGAAATGACCGATAACGCGATGGTCGAAAAACTGGCTGGCGTTTTTGAAGATGTGGTCACCGTGGGCTGGGAAGGCGGAACCGCGCTACGCATGGCGTGGGGTGAGCAGATTAACCGGGAAGGGGACATCTCGCTTCTGCAGGTGTTCGCCGCGCTCAACGATCCTGATACCCGCCGCGGCATCATGCTTCTACTGCGGGTCTTACAGATTACGGGGCAACGTCTGAATTCGCTTTCTTCCGTCAGTTATGCTGATTGCCCCGAGATAA
This sequence comes from Enterobacter sp. FW301-JW81, assembly GCF_058788735.1. NCBI lineage: Bacteria > Pseudomonadati > Pseudomonadota > Gammaproteobacteria > Enterobacterales > Enterobacteriaceae > Enterobacter > Enterobacter sp. FW301-JW81. The sequence continues at coordinate 103,282 of NZ_JBYTBA010000002.1, forward strand.
GGAGTCGTTAATGTCTGGCTGATGCTCTTCAGGCGGCCGGGTAGCGGCTATGCCTTACCTGGCCCACCAAACTGCACCGGGGCTATTTCTCCCCGCCACCCAGCCGATACGCCAGCGCCACCACCAGCGACTGCACCAGGCACAGCGTCGCCGACTGAGACCGGAACGCATCCACCTGCGCCTCTTTTACCACAAAGCAGAGATCGCTAAACGTCGCCAGGGGGCTTATCTGGCTGTCCGTAATCACGATCTGCCGCGCGCCGACGCTGGCGGCAGTTTCGCTCACCATCACCGTCTCTTCCGCGTACGGCGAGAAGCTGATCGACACTACAATGTCGCGCGCCTTAATGCGGCTGATCTGCTCGCGCAGCATGCCGCCCATGCCGTCGAGCAGGATAGGGCGACACTCGAGGTGGCTCAGGGCGTAGGTGAGGTAGGCCGCGACGCTAAAGGAGCGGCGCAGTCCGGCGATGTAGATGGTATCGGCGTCGGCCAGCAGTTGTACCGCGCGCTCCAGCATCTCCGGTTCGGCGCGGGCGGCCAGCTGCTGCAGCGCCTGCGCGTTTGAACGGGCGAATTCCTGCAGGATATCGAGCGGTGTCTCCGGCACGGCCTCGCTCTCCATTTCGCGGAACAGCCGGGCGCGGTCGCTGTAGCTGGCGGTCTCTTCTACCAGGTTCATGCGAAACAGCTGTTTCATTTCGTTGAAGCCGGTGAAGTCAAAGGCGTTGGCAAAGCGGATCAGCGTCGAGGGCGGCACGTCGGCGCGCTCGGCAATAACGGCAACCGTATCAAAGGCCACGCTGTTGGTGTTATCCAGCACGTAGCGGGAGACCTGCTGCAGCCTCTTGCTCAGGCTATCGTAGCGATCGCGGATTTGCTGCTGCAGTTCGTTCAGGCTAGTTGCTGTCGTCATGTTATCCCCCAAATACAGTCATATGATTCTAAACGCAAAACCACGTTTTTTAAATGTCGGCCATCCATCTGGCAGCAAAAATGAAACAGAAGCTTCAGTCATTTCCTCGCCCGAAAAGTCTTAATAGCGCACGCGGGGTCAGTGTTGCTGGCTGTTAACATAAAAATCCATCCTTGATCACAATAATCATTATTTATTTTATTTCAACTTAAAATGGAATATTTGTTTCATATATAGTGTTCTGTACAGAGTGTTCAGGTCACAGTCACGTATCAACAGCGAGAGGTTAAGGATGGAGACGGTAGCGAATTTTATTCACGGCGAATGTGTCACCGGTTCAGGCCAGCGCGTTCAGGCGATCTTCAACCCGGCCACCGGCGAGCAGATCCGCCAGGTTGTGATGAGTACGGCGCGGGAAACCGAACAGGCGATTGCCGCCGCGCAGCAGGCGTTTCCGACGTGGGCGCGCCATGCTCCGCTGAAGCGCGCGCGCGTGATGTTCCGCTTTAAGGCGCTGCTGGAAGAGAACATGGAGCGCCTGGCCCGTATCATCAGCGAAGAGCACGGCAAGGTCTTCTCCGACGCGGTGGGCGAACTGACCCGTGGCCTGGAAGTGGTGGAGTTTGCCTGCGGCATCCCGCATCTGCAAAAGGGCGAACACTCGGCGAACGTCGGCACCGGCGTTGACAGCCACTCGCTGTTGCAGCCGCTCGGGGTCTGCGTCGGGATCACGCCGTTTAACTTCCCGGCGATGGTGCCGATGTGGATGTTCCCGATTGCGCTGGCGACCGGCAACACCTTCGTTTTGAAGCCGTCGGAAAAAGACCCTTCTCTCGCGCTGGCGCTGGCGCAGCTGCTGAAAGAGGCCGGCCTGCCGGACGGCGTGTTTAACGTGGTGCAGGGCGATAAAGAGTCCGTTGACGTGCTCCTGACCGACCCGCGCGTGCAGGCGGTGAGCTTTGTCGGCTCCACGCCGATTGCGGAATACATTTACCAGACCGCGTCCGCCCACGGCAAGCGCTGTCAGGCGCTGGGCGGCGCGAAAAATCACTGCATTTTAATGCCGGATGCCGATATGGAGATGGCGACCAATGCGATCATGGGCGCGGCCTACGGCGCGGCGGGGGAACGCTGCATGGCGCTCTCGGTGGTGCTGGCGGTGGGGGATAAAACCGCCGATGACCTCTGCGCCCGGCTGGAGAAACAGATTGCCGCGCTGCGCGTTGGGCCGGGTCTGGACCAGACGCCGGAAAACGAAATGGGGCCGCTTATCTCCTCCGCGCACCGAAGCAAGGTGCTGGGCTATATCGACAGCGGGGAAGCGCAGGGGGCAAAGCTTCGCGTGGACGGCCGCGGCTTCAGCGTGAAGGGGCACGAGCAGGGCTACTTCGTCGGGCCAACGCTGTTCGATAACGTCACCCCGGAGATGACCATCTATAAAGAAGAAATTTTTGGCCCGGTGCTTTCTGTGGTGCGCGTAGCAGATTACGCCAGCGCGGTGGATCTGATTAACCGCCATGAATATGGTAATGGCTCGGCCATTTTCACCCGCGACGGCGGCTGCGCGCGCCGCTTCTGTGAAGAGGTGCAGGCGGGCATGGTGGGCGTCAACGTGCCGATCCCGGTGCCGATGGCGTTCCACAGCTTCGGCGGCTGGAAGCGTTCCATCTTTGGCGCGCTCAACGTCCACGGCAACGACGGCGTGCGTTTCTACACCCGAATGAAAACCATCACCGCGCGCTGGCCGGAAATGCAGCAGGAGACAGGCGCTGCGTTCTCCATGCCGACGCTGGGCTGACAGGAGGTTTTATGCAAACCGAACGTATGACCATGGCCCAGGCGCTGGTCCGGTTCCTGAATCAACAGTACGTCAGCGTGGATGGCAACGAAACGCTCTTAGTGGAGGGCGTCGCCACCATCTTTGGGCACGGCAACGTGCTGGGTATCGGCCAGGCGCTGGAGCAAGATCCGGGCCATCTGCAGGTGATGCAGGGCTGCAACGAGCAGGGCATCGCCCATATGGCGACGGGATTCGCCAAACAGCACCGCCGTCAGCGTATTTTTGCCGTTACCTCCTCCGTCGGGCCGGGCGCCGCCAATATGGTTACCGCCGCGGCAACCGCCACGGCGAACCGCATTCCGCTGCTATTGCTGCCGGGCGATATCTACGCCAGCCGCCAGCCGGACCCGGTGCTGCAGCAGATTGAGCAGTATCACGATCTCAGCATCAGCACCAACGACTGCTTCCGCCCGGTCTCCCGCTACTGGGACCGCATTAACCGTCCCGAGCAGCTGATGAGCGCGATGCTAAGCGCGATGCGAACGCTTACTGACCCCGCCAATACCGGCGCGGTGACCATCTGCCTGCCGCAGGACGTGCAGGGGGAGGCCTGGGACTATCCGCTGAGCTTCTTCGCGCGTCGCGTGCACCACATCGAACGTCGTCCGCCCGATCCGCAGCGTCTGGCGCAGGCGCGGGCGCTGATTGCCCGCAAGCGTCGTCCGCTGGTGGTGTGCGGCGGCGGCGTGCGCTATTCCGGCGCGCATGAGGCGTTTCGCGAATTTGTCGAGACGCTGCAGCTGCCGTTTGCCGAAACCCAGGCCGGAAAGGGGGCGCTTGTAAGTGACCACCCACTTAACCTGGGCGGCGTAGGGGTGACGGGGGGAATGGCCGCCAACCAGCTCGCGCCACAGGCCGACCTGGTGATCGGCATCGGCACGCGCCTGACCGACTTTACTACCGGCTCCAAGGCGCTCTTTTCCCACCCGGACGTCGAATTCCTGCTGCTGAACGTGGCCGAGTTTGATGCCCTGAAGCTGGACGCCACCGCGCTGGTTGCCGATGCTCAAACCGGGCTGCAGGCCTTGACCCACGCGCTCGGGGATTACCGCAGCGGCTGGGGAGAGGCGATCGCTAATGCGAAATCCGCCTGGCGCGACGAGAGCCGTCGCCTGTGGGATCGCCAGTGGCGTCCTGACGACGCGCCTGAAGTGGCGGGGCACCTGGACGCGCAGCTGGCGGAATACGGCGAGGCGCTCAACACCCGGCTGACCCAGACGCGGGTGCTGGGGCTGATTAACCAGCATGTGGAGGATAACGCCATCGTGGTGGGCGCGGCTGGTTCGCTGCCGGGTGATTTACAGCGCCTCTGGCAGGTCAAAACGCCGGACAGCTATCACCTGGAGTACGGCTACTCCTGCATGGGCTACGAGATTGCGGCGGCCATCGGCGCGAAGCTCGCCAGACCCGAACAGCCGGTGTACGCCATGGTGGGGGACGGCTCCTACATGATGCTGCACTCCGAGCTGCAAACCGCGGTGCAGGAGGGCATTAAGGTTACCGTTGTGCTGTTTGATAACGCCAGCTTCGGCTGCATTAACAACCTGCAGATGGGGCACGGCATGGGCAGTTTTGGCACGGAAAACCGCCGTCGCAACCCGGAAACCGGGCGGCTTGACGGGCCGCTGGTGAAGGTCGACTTTGCGCAAAACGCGGAAAGCTACGGCTGCCGCGCGTGGCGGGTAAACGACGAGCAAAGCCTGCTGGCGGCGCTTGAGGCGTCACGCGCGCATCCGGGCCCGACGCTGCTGGACATCAAGGTATTGCCGAAGACCATGACCCACGATTACGCCTCCTGGTGGCGAACCGGCGACGCGCAGGTGGCGGCGTCTTCTGCCGTGCGCGAAGCCGCGGAGCAAACGCAGGCGCAGGTGAAAAAAGCCCGCCAGTATTGAGTTTTCCCGCCGTAACGAAATTTTCATTTCATTTCCCCTCACCCTAACCCTCTCCCCAAAGGGGAGAGGGGATGGTTCGGTGCGGCCTTTTCTCCCTGGCCCACCAGGGGAGAGGGCCGGTATGAGGGGCGCTTCTGTACGTCCTCTCATGTTGTGAGATTGATAACAAAATTTATCTCATTCATCTCAAAAGTGTTAACCCGCACTCAAAAACATAATTTTCACTATTTATAAAAATGAAATAAATGTTTTATTTATAGGGTCGTTAGTTCACAGCATTCACCAACACCGGGAGCCGTTATGTTTAACATTGCTTTACTGGGCGCTGGCCGAATTGGCCAGGTACATGCAGCTAACATCGCCAGCCACGGCGCGACCACGCTCTGGTCCGTGGTTGACCCGAATCAGGAATTTGCCACCCGTCTCGCCGCGCAGTATCAGGCCCGCCAGCAGAGCCTGGATGAGGCGATGACCGACCCTAACGTTCACGCCGTGCTGATCGCCTCCGCGACCGATACCCACGCGGACCTCATTGAAATGGCCGCCCGCCACGGCAAGGCCATCTTCTGTGAAAAGCCGGTACATCTCGACCTCGCCCGCGTGCGCGACTGCCTGAAGGTGGTCAAAGAGTACGATGTGCCGCTGTTCATCGGCTTTAACCGCCGCTTTGACCCGCAGTTCCGCCGCGTGAAAACCGATGCCCAGTCCGGGCGCATCGGCAAGCCGGAATCGTTGCTCATCATCTCCCGCGATCCGTCTCCGCCGCCTGCGGAGTACGTGCGCGTTTCCGGCGGCATGTTCCGCGATATGACCATCCACGACTTTGACATGGCGCGCTTCATCATGGGCGAAGAGCCGGTGTCTGTGTATGCCCAGGGCAGCAACCTGGTTGATCCGGCGATTGGCGAGGCGGGGGATATCGATACCGCGTTTATCGTTCTGAAATATGCCTCCGGCGCGATGGCGACCATCGTTAACAGCCGCCGCTCCTCGTATGGCTATGACCAGCGCCTGGAGCTGCACGGCTCCGAAGGGCTGCTGTGCGCGGGCAACATTCTGGAAAACCAGGTGCAGCACTACGGCAAACAGGGCTGCACCAGCGCGCTGCCGGAACACTTCTTCCTGCAGCGCTACAAATCCGCTTACGCCGCGGAATGGGAACACTTTGTTGCGGTCCTGCGCGGCGAAGCGGTGCCTGACTGCAGCGGCGATGATGGTGAACGTGCGCTGTACCTTGCGGATAAAGCGCTGGAGTCGCTGCGTAGCCAGCGCGAGATCGTCCTCTAAACACAACCACCCTACACAGAGAGACATAATAATGAAAAAACTGATCGTAGCCGCCCTCATCGCCATGACGTCCGGGGCCGCCCTCGCCGAAAACGAGCAAATTGTTTTCAGTACGCCAAACCTGGCCATGCCGTTTGAAGTTCACATGCAGCGCACGGCGGTGAAAGCCGCAAAAGAGATGGGCGTGAAGCTTCAGGTGCTGGACGGGCAGGGCAGCTCGCCAAAACAGGTGGCTGATCTGGAAAACGCCATTACCCGCGGGGCGCAGGGCTTTATCGTCTCCCCGAACGACGTGAACGCGGTCTCGAGCGCGGTGGATGAAATTCAGGATGCGAAGCTGCCGGTCGTCACTCTTGACCGCTCCGTCGACAGCCAGAAAAAAGTGCCGCACTTCGGCGCCAACAACTATAAGGGCGGCCAGGCAATTGGCGACTTCGTCAAAACCAAATTCCCCAACGGCGCGGAGATCATTCTCCTCACCGGCCAGCCGGGCTCTTCCTCCAATATTGAACGCACCAAAGGGATCCGCGACAGCCTGAAGGCGGGCGGGGATAAGTACAAGATCGTCGCCGATCAGACCGGGAACTGGATGCGTTCAGAAGGGATGCGCATCGTGGAAAGCGTTCTGCCTTCGCTGCCGAAACGCCCGCAGGTGATCCTCTCCGCCAACGACGACATGGCGCTGGGGGCGATTGAAGCGCTGCAGAGCCAGGGCGTGAAGCCGGGCGAGATCCTCGTGACCGGCTTTGATGCGGTACCGGAAGCGCTGGCCCGCGTGCGCGATGGCTGGCTGGCGGTGACGGCGGATCAGCGTCCGGGCTTTGCGGTGCAGACGGCAATGAGCCAGCTGGTGGCTAACGTGCGCGAGAAGAAAGCCATCACCGGGGCCGACTACCCGCCGACGCTGATCACCAAAGAGAACCTGCAGCAGGCCGAGCGTATCGGTGAGGCCGGTAACTAATATGTCCCGAGCCGCCTCTGGCGGCTCATCATGAGGAGGAGCAGACCGATGTCGCAACCCTTACTGAACGTGACCGACCTGGCAAAAAGCTTTTCCGGCGTTTGGGCGCTGAGCAGCGCGCAGCTGACCGTCGGCAGCGGAGAAATTCACGCCCTGTTGGGGGAGAACGGGGCGGGAAAATCCACGCTGCTGAAGGCGCTCGCGGGCGCGCAGCCGCAAACGCGCGGCGATATCTGGTTCAACGGCGAAGCGCTGCCGGTGGACGACTCCCCGGTGGAGCGGCAGAACAAGGGCATTATCACCATCTATCAGGAGTTCAACCTGCTGCCCAACATGACCGTCGCGGAAAACATGTTTCTCGGACGCGAGCCGCGCAGGCGTAACCTATTCGTCGACGAAAAGGCGGTCAACCAGGAGGCGCAGGTCATTCTCGATTACCTGCAGCTGAACGTTGCGCCAACCACGCCGGTCGCCCGCCTGAGCGTCGCCCAGCAGCAGATGGTGGAGATCGCCCGGGCGCTGACCCTCAACGCCCGGCTAATCATCATGGACGAACCGTCTGCCGCGCTAAGCGACAGCGAGGTGGAAAGTCTGCACCGCGTGGTGCGCGAGCTTAAAAACCGCGGCGTGAGCATTATCTACGTCACCCACCGTCTACATGAAGTTTTCCAGCTCTGCGATCGCTTCACCGTTTTCCAGGACGGCCGCTTCACCGGCACCGGCGCGGTGGCGGAGACCAACGTCGAACAGCTGATCCGCCTGATGGTCGGGCGCGACGTGGCCTTTAACCGTCGTCCGGCCAGCGAAACCCATCATGAAGACAAACCCGTCCGCCTGGCGGTGAAGGGACTGAGCCGCGAAAAGCCGCCGCTCGATCCGCACGGTATCGCCCTGCATGACATCAGCTTCCACGTTCACGCCGGGGAAGTCTTAGGCATTGCCGGGCTGGTGGGCGCGGGACGCACCGAGGTGGCGCGCTGCCTGTTTGGCGCAGACGCGTTTACCTCGGGAAGCTTTGAGCTGGACGGCGTGCCGTACCACCCGCGCGACCCGCTTTATGCCCTCGACCAGGGCGTGGCTTTGGTGCCGGAAGATCGCAAAAAAGAGGGGGCAGTGCTGGGGCTGTCGATTCGCGACAACCTGTCGCTCTCCTGTCTCTCCTCGCTGCTGCAGTGGCGCTGGTTCGTCAATACCCGCAAAGAGGACGACCTGATTGAGTCCTACCGCAAAGCGTTGCAGATCAAAATGGTCAACAGCGAGCAGGAGGTGCGCAAGCTCTCCGGCGGCAACCAGCAAAAAGTGATCCTCGCTCGCTGCATGGCGCTCAATCCGCGGGTGCTGATCGTCGATGAGCCGACGCGCGGCATCGACGTGGGGACCAAATCGGAAGTGCACCAGGTGCTGTTTGACATGGCGAAAAAGGGCGTAGCGGTGATCGTGATCTCCTCCGATCTGCCTGAAGTGATGGCGGTATCCGACCGGATCATCACCCTCAGCGAGGGCCGGGTAACCGGCGAGATCCACGGTGACGACGCTAACGAAGAACGGCTGATGACGATGATGGCAATCAACCACAACGCCCTGAACGCGGCATAACGGAGTTTCTCATGACGCAGATGATTTCTAAAACGCAGGCCCCGGTCAAACGCGCCGGACGCATCGATCCCATCGCCTTCTTCGAGCGCTTCGGGGTGCTGATTTTCATGATCCTGCTGCTGATCTTCTTCCAGTCGCAGAACAGTAACTTTTTCTCTGAACGCAATATTTTCAACATCCTGACCGAAGTGTCCATCTACGGGATCATGGCCGTGGGGATGACCTTCGTCATCCTGACCGCCGGGATCGACCTCTCCGTCGGCTCCATTCTGGCGGTGTGCGCCATGACCGCGGCGTACGTGATCAAAGGCGACAACTTCACCACCGTCGACCCGAACGCCTGGGGCGGCATGAGCTGGCTAATCGGGCTGGGGATTTGTCTGGCGATGGGCACGGCGATTGGCTTCCTGCACGGCCTGGGCGTCACCCGCCTGCGCCTGCCGCCGTTTATCGTCACCCTCGGCGGGATGACCATCTGGCGCGGCCTGACGCTGGTGATTAACGACGGCGCGCCGATCGCCGGTTTCGACCCAGGCTACCGCTGGTGGGGACGCGGGGAGCTGCTCGGCATCTCCATTCCAATCTGGATCTTCGCCATCGTCGCCGTCGGCGGTTATCTGGCGCTGCATAAAACCCGCTGGGGCCGCTTCGTCTACGCCATCGGCGGCAACCCGGAGGCGGCGCGCCTGGCGGGGGTGAACGTCAAGCGCGTGCTGGTCAGCGTCTACGTGCTGATTGGCTGTCTGGCGGGGCTGGCGGGCTTCATTCTGAGCGCGCGTCTGGGGAGCGCCGAGGCGGTCGCCGGGATCTCCTTTGAGCTGCGCGTCATCGCCTCGGTGGTGATTGGCGGCACCTCGCTGATGGGCGGCTACGGGCGCATCGGCGGCACCGTTATCGGCTCCATCATCATGGGTATTCTGATTAACGGCCTGGTGCTGATGAACGTCTCGGCCTACTACCAGCAGATTATCACCGGATTAATTATCGTTCTGGCGGTGGCGTTTGACACCTACGCCAAGAGCCGTCGCGGCGCACTGTGAGGATCACGATGAAAGAGGTTCGTATTGGATTGATTGGCACCGGGTATATCGGCAAGGCGCACGCTATCGCCTATGCCCAGGCCCCGACGGTGTTCAACCTGCGCGGCAGGCTGGTGCGCGAGATGGTGGCGGAAGTCACGCCGGAGCTGGCGGCAGAGCGCGCGCGGGCGTTTGGCTTCAACCGCTCCACCGGGGACTGGCGGGCGCTGGTGGCCGACCCGGCTATTGACGTGGTGGATATTTGTTCACCTAACCACCTGCATAAAGAGATGGCGCTGGAGGCGATCCGCCACGGCAAGCACGTCTACTCGGAGAAGCCGCTGGCGCTTAACGCCCACGATGCGCGCGAGATGGTCGACGCCGCGAAGCGGGCTGGGGTGAAAACGCTGGTGGGGTTCAACTACATGAAGAACCCGACCGCGCAGCTGGCGAAGGAGATTATCGCCCGCGGCGAGATTGGCGAGGTGATCCACTTCTACGGCACCCACAACGAAGACTACATGGCCGACCCGCTCTCGCCCATTCACTGGCACTGCTTCAGGGAGACCGCCGGGCTGGGGGCGCTGGGCGATCTCGCGGCGCATATCGTCAATATGGCCCAGTACCTGGTGGGGGATATCGAGCAGGTCTGCGGCGACCTGAAGATCGTGGTCCCGGAACGACCGGTGAAGGCCGGATCGTCGGAGATGATTGCCGTCGAAAACGAGGATCAGGCCCACGCGATGGTGCGCTTCGCGGGTGGGGCGCAGGGCGTGATTGAAACCTCCCGCGTCGCCTGCGGCCGCAAGATGGGACTGTCGTACGTCATTACCGGAACGAAAGGCGCCATCAGCTTCACCCAGGAGCGCATGGCGGAGCTGAAGCTCTATCTGCATGACGATCCGGTGAACCGTCAGGGGTTCCGCACGCTGCTCGTTGGCCCCGCGCACCCGGATTACGCCGCGTTCTGCATGGGCGCGGGCCACGGGATTGGCTTTAACGACCAAAAAACGGTGGAGGTGCGCGACCTGGTGGACGGGATTGCCGCCGACGCGCCGATGTGGCCGGACTTCGAAGAGGGCTGGAAGGTGTCGCGCGTGCTGGACGCGATTGCGCTCTCGCACCGGGAAGGCCGCTGGCTGAACGTGAACGACATTGTCTGATGAGGTATCAACGTGGAAAAGCAGTTTGATGTGATATGCATGGGCCGCGTGGCGGTAGACCTCTACAGCCAGCAGATTGGTGCCCGTCTTGAGGATGTCTCGAGCTTCGCCAAATACCTCGGCGGGTCGTCCGGCAACGTGGCGTACGGCACCGCGCGCCAGGGCCTGCGCTCGTCGATGCTGGCGCGCGTCGGCGATGAACATATGGGCCGCTTCCTGCGGGAAGAGCTCAACCAGGTGGGCTGCGATACCAGCCATCTGATTACCGATAAAGAACGCCTCACGGCGCTGGTGCTACTCGGCATTAAAGACCGGGACACCTTTCCTCTGATTTTTTATCGCGATAACTGCGCGGATATGGCCATTACGGCCAGCGATGTGGACGAACGCTACATCGCCTCCGCACGTTGTCTTGCCATCACCGGGACCCACCTTTCTCATCCGCAGACCCGCGAGGCGGTGCTGACGGCGCTGGGCTATGCCCGCCGTCATGGCGTGCGCACGGTGCTGGACATTGACTACCGTCCGGTGCTGTGGGGGCTGACCGCCTTAGGCGACGGCGAAACGCGCTTTATCGCCGCCGATAAGGTCACCCGCGAGCTGCAGGAGGTGCTGCACCTCTTCGACGTCATTGTCGGCACCGAAGAGGAGTTTCACATTGCGGGCGGCAGCACGGATACCCTGCAGGCGCTGGGGCAGGTGCGCGTCGTCAGTGAGGCAACGCTGGTCTGCAAACGCGGCGCGCTCGGCTGTTCGGTCTATACCGACGCCATTCCGCCCCGGCTGGACGACGGCCTGACGGTGACCGGCGTGCGCGTGGAGGTGCTGAACGTCCTCGGCGCGGGGGACGCGTTTATGTCCGGCCTGCTGCGCGGCTACCTGAACGACGAGGGCTGGGAGCAGGCGTGCCGCTACGCCAACGCCTGCGGCGCGCTGGTAGTCTCGCGCCACGGCTGCGCCCCGGCGATGCCGAGCAAAATCGAGCTGGATGACTATCTCTCCCGCGCCGCGGATGTGCCGCGCCCGGATCTCGATCCGCGTCTTAACCATCTCCACCGGGTGACCACGCGCCGCCGCGAGTGGCCGGAGCTGTGCGTGATGGCCTTCGACCACCGCAGCCAGCTTGAGGATATGGCGATGCAGTGCGGCGCGTCGCTTAAGCGCATTCCGGCTCTGAAGCAGCTGATCCTGCAGGCCAGCCGCGAGGCGGCGAGCCGCGCGGGGCTGGAGGGCAAAGCCGGCCTGCTGTGCGACGGCACCTTTGGTCAGGACGCGCTGAACGCGATCACCGGGGAAGGGTGGTGGATTGGCCGCCCCATCGAGCTGCCGGGCTCCCGGCCGCTGGAGATGGAGCACGGCAACATCGGCACCCAGCTTATCAGCTGGCCGCAGGAGCACGTGGTGAAGTGCCTGGTCTTTTTCCATCCGGAAGACGCCCACGGCCTGCGCCTGGAGCAGGAGCAGAAAATCGCCGAGGTGTACCACGCCTGCTGCCGGTCCGGGCACGAGCTGCTGCTGGAGGTGATTTTGCCCGCGACCATGCCGCGCAGCGACGAGCTCTACCTGCGCGCCATCTCCCGCTTCTACAACCTGGGCATTTACCCGGACTGGTGGAAGCTGCCGCCGCTCTCGGCCGACGGCTGGGCGGCGCTGAGCGAGATTATCGAACGCCGGGATCCGCACTGCCGCGGGGTGGTGATCCTCGGCCTGGACGCCCCGGCGGAACAGCTGCGCGCCGACTTTAAAGCCGCAGCGGGGCAGACGGTAGTAAAAGGCTTCGCCGTAGGGCGCACGCTGTTTGGCGATGCTTCCCGCGCGTGGCTGAAGCACGATATTGACGATGCGCAGCTGGTGGCGCGCATCCGGGACAACTACCTGCAGCTCATCGCCTGGTGGCGCGAGCGCGGACACGCATAATGGAGACGACAATGAGTGTGCAATTAGGCATTAACCCGCTAACGTGGACGAACGACGATCTGCCTTCTCTCGGCGCGGAGACGTCGCTGGAGACCTGTCTGAGCGAAGGGAAAGAGGCCGGTTTCGCCGGTTTCGAACTGGGGAATAAGTTCCCGCGCGAAGCGCGCCTGCTCGGCCCCATCCTGCAGCGCCACGACCTGCAGCTGGTTTCCGGCTGGTACTCCGGCCGCCTGCTGGAGCGCAGCGTGGAGGAGGAGATCGCCGCCGTGCAGCCGCACCTGACGCTGCTGCGCGAGCTGGGGGCGAAGGTGCTGGTATTTGCGGAAGTGAGCGGCTGTATTCACGGCGAGCAGCAGACCCCGGTACACCTGCGCCCGCGCTTCCCGCAGGCGCGCTGGAAAGAGTACGGCGAGAAGCTCACCGAGTTTGCCCGCTACACCCAGCAGCAGGGCGTCCAGATTGCCTACCATCACCACATGGGCACGGTGATTGAGTCTGCCGACGACGTGGACAATCTGATGACCCACACCGGAGAGGAGGTTGGATTGCTGCTGGACACCGGCCATCTGACCTTTGCCGGGGCCGATCCGCTGGCGGTGGCGCAGCGCTGGGCGTCGCGCATCAACCACGTTCACTGCAAAGACGTGCGCGCCGACGTGCTGGCGGACGTGAAAAACCGTAAAACCAGCTTCCTCGACGCGGTGCTGAGCGGCGTGTTTACCGTGCCGGGCGACGGCTGCGTGGATTACCCGCCGATTATGCGGCTGCTGAAGGCGCAGGACTATCACGGCTGGCTGGTGGTGGAGGCCGAGCAGGATCCGGCGATTGCCCATCCGCTGACCTACGCCCGTCTGGGGTATAACAACCTGAGCCGCCTGGCGCGCGACGCCGGGCTTATCTGAGGAGGCGACATGTCACGTCTGTTATCACGCTGGCAACAGCCGAACGGTGAAGGGCGCACGCAGTCCGTCACGCCGGAAAGCGCCGGCTGGGGATATGTTGGCTTTGAGGCGTATGAGCTGCAGGAGGGGCAGCAGCTAACGCTGCCTGCCGTCAGCGAAGAGCGCTGCCTGGTGCTGGTCGCCGGACGCGCCTCCATCAGCACGCCTTCCGCGCAGTTTAACGACATCGGCGAGCGGATGAGCCCGTTCGAGCGCATCAAGCCGTGGGCGGTTTACGTCACCCCGCAGGAGACGGTGCAGGTGAAGGCGCTGACGAAGCTGGAGCTGGCGGTCTGCGCCGCCCCCGGCAAAGGCACGTACCCTACGCGGCTGATTGCCCCGCAGGATATCGACGGTGAGGCGCGCGGCAAAGGCCACAACCAGCGCTACGTGCACAACATTCTGCCGGAAGACAAACCCGCCGACAGCCTGCTGGTGGTGGAGGTGTGGACCAATGAGGGCTGCACCAGCTCGTACCCGAGCCATAAGCACGACACGGATAATCCGCCGCAGGAGACGTACCTGGAAGAGACCTACTACCATCGCCTCAACCCGGAGCAGGGGTTCTGCATGCAGCGCGTCTACACCGACGACAGAACGCTGGATGAGTGCACGGCGGTCTATAACCGCGATGTGGTCATGGTGCCGAAGGGCTACCATCCGGTGGCGACGATGGCCGGGTATGACAGCTATTACCTCAACGTGATGGCCGGGCCGGTGCGAAAATGGATGTTCACCTGGGAAGAGGACCACGCGTGGATTAATAGCGATTATCCCGCGCAGAGGGGCAACTGAGGCGGCCTTTCTTGTCGGGTGGCGCTGCGCTTACCCGACCTACGAAACCGTAGGCCCGCGCAAGCGCAGCGCCGCCGGGCAAATTGTCCTCAGTGCATCCGCCTCGCCTGCTCAATCGTCCGGGCGATGGCGTCCGGCTGGCTCACCATCGACACGTGGCTCGCCGACACCTCGGTGGTTTTCGCGTGGATCGTCTTCGCCATCGCGCGTTCAAGCGCCGGGTTAATCATCCGGTCATTCTGACTCACCACGTACCAGCTCGGTTTGTTGTGCCACGCGGCGTGAGTCACTTTTTCTGCGAAAGCGTCGCCCTTTATTGGCCCCTGCGTAGCCGCAATGATCTGTTGTTCACCCGGTTTCACGTCAGGCGCGAAATCCTTCCTGACGGCGTCCGTTGGCAGATATAAATAGCCGTCCGCCGTTTTGGCGATGCCCGCGCTGCCCGACGGCTCGGGGTAGCTTCCTGCCAGATCCGCCGTCGACTGCCCGGAGTCCGGCGCAAATGCCGCCACGTAAACCAGCGATTTTACCCGCGCATCGTTGCCCGCTTCGCTAATCACGGTGCCGCCCCACGAGTGGCCTACCAGCACCACATCACCCTGGGCGCGGGCGATGGCTCGCCGCGTGGCGGCAACGTCATCTTTTAGCGACGTAAGCGGCAGCTGGACGGCAATGACCTCTGCGTGCTGTTTCTGCAACAGGGTAATCACCTTATTCCAGCTGCTGCCGTCGGCAAACGCGCCGTGCACCAGCACCACGCTGGTTTTACTCTCCGCAAAGGCGCTGGCGGAAAGCGCCAGCAGGCCTGCCGTCAGTACAGTCAGTGCTTTCATTCTGGGGCTCCTTAAAAATGGTGGACCGCCGCGTGGGGCGGGACGGTGAATTCAATGGTTTTGTGGTCGAGCGGCTTGTGCGTCGGGTCGGCCAGAATAATCGTCACCTTGTGCTTGCCGGCGGGCAGCCCCACCAGGATCACCGGCTCTCCGCTGGCGTCAGCCCAGTGCCACGGCGCGTCATCCACCACCACGTGAATGTGCCCGATGCGCGGGGCGACCCTGAGCGCATCGGGACCGAATACCGGCTCGATGCGCAGGTTTTCGGCCCGATACTGAATAAACACCGCGCCTTTGCTCAGCGGGCCGGCAAGGGGCGGATCGACAATCAGTTTTGCCGGCGGCTGTGGGCGTTCCAGCGGGGCAACGGCGGCGGGGCCATTCACGTCGGCGGCGCTCAGGTTGTCCAGGGGCGTGGCCCAGGCGCCGCTGGACGACGCCAGGGCCAATAATGGGAACAGTAAATAACGGCGGATCATCGGTTTCTCTCCTCATCGGTTCTGAATGGCGACAGGGAAAGAAAACCATTTTTATGTATCGGAGATATTTGCCGGAGGCGGCGTTTTGTACCCGTTTGTTAGCGTGGCCTGCTGGATACAGTGCGATACAGTTTGCCTGCCGCGACGGCGCACGATCGCTATCGCCAGCCCGGCAATCACCAGCGTCAGCCCCGTTGACACCCACATTGCGCCAGCGATACCCAGCGTTTTGTTGAGCCACGCATAGGCAAACGGTGAGGCTGCCGCCATCAGCTGGCCGGGGATAAGCAGCATGCCCGTTCGGCGGGCATAGCTTTCCGTGCTAAACAGCTCCAGCGGCAGGGTGGCTTTTACGATGGTAACCAGCCCGTTGATGGCCCCGTAGCCCAGCACAAACCCGGCTGCGCACCAGACAAACTGGGAACTGCTTAGCCCAACCAGAAAGCAGAGCGGCATGGCGAGCGCGGTGAAAAGCGTGAGTTTGGAGGGGGTTAAGCGGGCACCCGCCAGCACTTCCAGCGAGCGAGCAGCCGTCTGGCCTATCCCCCACAGCATGCCGATGGCGACCGGCAGGCCGAAGTGGATGATAAACTCCGGCAGATGGGTAGAGGTGCCGTTAGAGACAAAGGTGATAAGGGCAATGAAGGCGGCATAAAGCCAGCCGTTACGCCGCTCGCTGTTCAGCGGCGGCGCGGTGACCTTTGTCGTCACCGTCAGCTGCTGCGGGGGAAGCGTGCGTATCAGCACCGCGCTCAGCAGGCCGAAGAGAGCATAGACGTGCAGCGCTTCCTGCCAGCTCATCACCTGAAGCAGACCATAGCCCAGCGGCCAGAAGATAGCGGAGGCCAGCCCGCCCGCCAGCGTGACGCGTGAGATTGTTCTTCGCGCCTGCTGTCCGTAGAGGTTCACCAGCGCGGCGAACAGCGCATCGTACAGAGACAGGCGCATCCCTACGCCGGTGACCAGCCAGGCGCAGTACCAGCCAGCAAGCGTCTGGGTATACGCCATCCCCGCGCAGCTGATGGCGATCAGCAACGTGCCGCTCATCACCACCTTCTGGCCGCCAAAGCGCGCCAGCAGGCGGGCGACAAACGGGGAGACCGCCGCCATCACCAGCATCGCCAGCGTCAGGCCGAGGTAAATCTGCGGTGACGACCATCCCCGGTCGGCTGAAATGGCCAGCGCAAAGGTGCCGGGCATGTAAAACGAGATCCCCCAGTTGATGAGTTGATTACATCCCGCCGTGAGGGCGAGTCGGCGAGGCAGGGCAGGTGTTTCCATTAGTTTTCATTCCGCTATGCAGTTGTCCTGAGCATAACTCGCGGGGTATTGTGCTGGCAGGGCAGCAACCTTATGCGCGGTATAAGAGAAACTTTGAATGACGACGCTTAATCTGGGCTATCTCGCCACGTTCCGTCTGGCGATCCAGCGAGGCAGCTTTTCAGCGGCAGCGGATCTGCTGGGCATTTCCCAGCCCGCCGTGAGCCTGCAAATACGCCAGCTGGAGCAATTTCTGCAAACGCGGCTGGTGGAGCGTACCGGGCGGGGCATTAAGGCGACGGATGCCGGGCAGGCTTTACTGGCGCACGGGGAGCGTATTCAGCAGGCGGTGGATGAAGCCATCCGCTCCGTGAGCGCGTTCAGCCACGACGTGAGCGGCACCATTACGCTTGGCACGGGGGCAACGGCCTGCATTCATCTTCTGCCGCCGCTGCTGGAGCAGCTACGCCGAGAGTTTCCGCTCCTGAGCGTGGGGGTGACGACAGGCAACACCCTCGACATCGTCAGGGCCATCGAAGAAAACCGTCTCGATATGGGGCTGGTGACGCTGCCGGTGAGCGGCAGAGCGCTGGACGTCATGCCGGTGATGGACGAGGAGTTTGTCTTTATCGCATCATGGGAGCAACAGGATGCATTCAGGGAGCTCACCCCGGAGGCGCTGCACGCCCAGCCGCTGATTGCCTTTGAATCCGGCAGCGGTACCCGGGCGCTGATCGATGGCTGGTTTGCGTGCAATGGGTTAACGATCGCGCCGGTGATGCAGCTTGGCAGTATAGAGGCGATCAAACGCATGGTTCGCGCGGGGCTGGGCTACAGCATTGTTCCGCGCATGGCGGTCGAACAGGATGCCGATCGTGACGGGCTGTGCGTGATGTCGCTGACGCCCGTGCTGCAGCGGCAGCTGGCCGTGGTGATGCGGCAGGACAAAATCCTGAGCAAAGGCATAGCAGGCATTATTCGGATACTGCAAAACCCTCCGGCGGCCTAGCGGTCAGCGGTATCGACGGTCAGGCTGGATTGCTGTGACTGGGTTTTATCCTGATGGTGGTACCAGGCGCCAATCGAAGAGTAAACGAAGCGGCCAAAGAAAAACAGGAAGCTGATGAGCAGTATGATGCGGGTCATCCGGGTGTTAAATCGATGTCGTTTGCGCATACGCGTGACCTGACTCACTCTGTTTTTCCTGGGTAAGCCCATTTGGGCGATGAGGATATTAAGGCACAGCGGGAAGAGGGGGTCAATTCTGATGTGTGTAAATAACCGTCAATGTTTACATTAATTGATGTTATTGAATTTAATTAATGCATTTACCATATTGATAATATGAAGAAAATTATTTCAAAAAAAACGCCACAAAGCGTTATTTGCGTAAATTAGTTTGATTTAAGTCAACGGATTCCCGGCCCTGATATTTAAAATCCTTCCTCCACACTGTTCGCCCCGCACGTTGCTGGGCAGCGCGTACGTCAGGTTGGATGCCTGTCTTTATTTTCCCTCTGGAGCGATAGGGGTTTAACCGGGCATCTATGAACATTATTGCTTTCCTGATAAAAAATGAAAACCGCTGGTGGGCATTGCCGCTTATTTTGCCTGTGGTTTTACTTCCCATACTGAGCGTCGCGAATACGTTCACGCAGCTGGGCGACGGTATTGCGGCACTCTACTATTTGCCCCTCTCGTTTTTGCTTTCGCTGATGATGTTCTTTGGCCTGGAAGCCCTTCCTGGGATCGCGCTGTCGCTGTTTATCCGCTATTACCCGTCGGTCGGGATGTTTGAAACCGTCGCCGGTATGCTCCATTTTATCATCCCTTTGGTGCTCAGCTGGGGCGGTTACCGGGTGTTTGCGCCCCGACGGAATATGACGGCTTACGGCGACGTCCGGCTGATGGCGCAGCGCATCTTCTGGCAGGTCTTCTGCCCCGCGACGCTGTTTCTGGTGCTGTTTCAGTTTGCGGTCTATCTGGGCGTGTATGAGAGCCGCCAGAGCCTGGCGGGGTTAAACCCTCTCAATATTCGCACTCTCATTAACTACCAGGCGCTGCTGGTCAGCGGGCTGACGGGCGTGCCGTTGAGCTATCTGCTAATCCGCCTGATTCGCCATCCGCGTTATGTCAAAAGCCTTGTCTCGCAGATCCGTTGCCAGATAGACAAAAAGGTGACGATCGTGGAGTTTTTACTGTGGGCGATTGCGCTTGGCGGGCTGCTTTCGCTGCTGCTGCTGCCGATGAATGAAAACAGCTCCATTTTCACCACCAACTACACCCTGTCGCTGCTGATGCCGGTGATGCTCTGGGGCGCGATGCGTTTTGGCTATAAGCTGATATCGCTGATCTGGACGCCGGTGCTGCTGGTGTCTATTCACTATTTTTACCACTATATCCCGGTGAACCAGGGGTATGACATTCAGCTGGCGATCACCTCTTCCAGCTACCTGGTCTTCTCGTTTGTGGTGATTTATATGTCGATGCTGGCGACTCGCCAGCGCGCCGTGAATAAACGCTCCCGCAGGCTGGCGCTGCTCGACCCCGTCGTGCACATGCCTAACCTTCGGGCCTTGACGCGCGATCTGGCGAAGAACCCGTGGTCGGCGCTCTGCCTGCTGCGTATTCCGGAGCTGGAAATTCTGGGCCGAAATTACGGCGTGTTGCTGCGTATTCTGTATAAACAGCAGCTGGCGCAGTGGGTTAACGGCACGCTCCAGCCCAATGAGCAGGTGTACCACCTGACCGGGTATGACCTGGCGGTGCGACTCAACGCGGAATCGCACCAGCAGCGGATTGAGGCCCTGGACGAGCATATCAAACAGTTCCGCTTCGTCTGGGACGGCATGCCGCTGCAGCCGCAGGTTGGTGTGAGTTACTGCTATGTACGGTCTCCGGTTAACCATCTCTATCTGGTCCTCGGGGAGCTCGGGGTGGTTGCCGATCTGTCACTCTCCTCCAACCATCCGGAAAATCTTCAGCAGCGTGGTGCGGTCCATTTGCAGCGCAGCCTGAAGGATAAGGTTGCGATGATGAGCCGCCTGCAAAAGGCGCTCGATAACAACGAATTCACCCTGCTGGCGCAGCCCGTTCGCGGCCTGCGTGGCGATCGCTATCACGAAGTCCTGTTGAGGATGCCGGATATCAACGGGGTATTGATCTCTCCCGATCTGTTCCTGCCCGTCGCGCAGGAGTTTGGCTTGTCCTCGAGGGTGGATTTGTGGGTGCTGGAGCACACCCTGCGCTTCCTGGCCGCGCGACGCGAAAGGCTGCCCGGCCAGCGTTTTGCCATTAACCTGGCCCCGTCAACCGTTTGTCGGGTGCAGTTCCCGCTTGAGGTCAGCCGCCTGCTGGCGAAATACGCCATTGAGCCGTGGCAGCTGATTTTTGAGGTGACCGAGTGCAGCACCTTCGGCAGCGGGGAGCAGGCGCTACACATCCTCCAGCAGCTGCAGAAAATGGGGGTACGCATTGCGATTGATGATTTCGGCACCGGGTACGCGAGCTATGCGCGGCTGAAAAGCGTAGATGCGGACATACTCAAGATCGACGGCAGCTTTATCCGCAATATCGTCAATAACAGCCTGGATTATCAGATAGTGGCTTCGATCTGCCATCTGGCGCGCATGAAGAAAATGCTGGTGGTGGCAGAGTATGTTGAGACCGAAGAAATACGTAGCGCGGTTCACGCGCTAGGCATCGATTACGTGCAGGGCTATCTGATTGGCAGGCCGGCACCGCTTGAGTCGCTGCTGAAAGCTGAGGCGTCCACCGCGGACGCCTGAGCCGTTACGCGGCGACGTCGGCGCTCTCTTCTTCGATTTTGAGCAGCCAGCCGGTGACCGCTTCCCAGTACTGCTGCTCTTTTTCCAGGTCCAGCAGGACCAGCGCGTTCTGGCTAAACCAGTCGTGCGGGAAGCTCAGCGTCCAGTGATGGTCGTCGGTTTTCAGCTTCAGCGTTGGCGGCGTGGTGGTGGCCTGACGCTGGTTGTTGAGCAGCACGCCCAGGCGCAGCAGCTGAATCATCGGCAGGAACTGCTTCTTCTTGAACAGCGTGAAGCGCGGCAGATCGTCGAGCTTGATGGCTTTACGGTGATAGCGCACCAGGGTTGCCATCATGGTTTGCTGCTCCTGGTTGAAGCCGGGCAGATCGCTGTTTTGCAGAATATAGGCCGAATGGCGGTGCATCCCGCTGTGGTTAATGTTCAGTCCCACTTCGTGGAGCATCGCGGCCCATTTCAGCAGGGCGGCAAGCTGCGGATGGGCCAGCTTAGGGTTCTGCTCCTGCCACTGATCGTACATCTGAACGGTCGTTTCCAGCACGCGCTTTGCCTGTTCACGGTCGATGTTGTACTGGTTTGCCAGGCTTTGTGCGGTGCGGCTGCGGATATCCTGATGGCGGAAGCGGCCTTCCATCTCATACAGCACACCTTCACGCAGCGCGCCGTCAGAAAGACGCAGCTCTTTAATGGCCAGCGCATCAAACACGCCGCAGAGGATAGCCAGACCCGGCACGAAGACCGCTTTGCGCTCGTCGGAAAGGCCCGGCAGGCTTAGGGCGTCGAAGCTTTTATGTTTCAGCACTTCTTCGGTAAGCAGCGTCAGGCGCTCGGGCGTGATAAACCCGTCTTTTTCGCCCATCGCCAGCAGCACTTCATGCGCCGCTTTGATGGTGCCTGACGCGCCCAGCGCGACGTTCCAGCCCTGAATACGGTACTGCCAGGCCAGGTTTTCCAGCTTCTGGACAGCGGCCATACGCGCGCGCTGGAAATTTTCACGGGTGATGGTGCCGCCCGGGAAATACATCTGCGCGAAGCTGACGCAGCCCATACGGCGGCTTTCCACCAGGCGCGGCTCAAAGTCTTCGCCGATCACCAGCTCCGTAGAGCCGCCGCCGATGTCGATAACCAGCTTGCGCCCTTTTTCCGGCTGGGTGTGTTCAACGCCCATGAAAATCAGACGCGCCTCTTCGTTGCCGGAGATGATCTCAATCGGGTAGGGGATCACTTTTTCGGCCCGCTTGAGGAACTCTGGCGCGTTCAGCGCCTGGCGCAGGGTGTGGGTGCCCACGATGCATACGCTGGAGGGCGAGAAGCCCTGCAGACGTTCGGCAAACAGCGACAGGCAGTTTAACCCACGCTCCATTGCCTCTTCGCTAAGCATGCTGCGCTCGTCAAGGCCATCCGCCAGGTGCACGCGCTGCTTCAGACGACCAATGATCTGCAGCGCGCCATCCACCTCACGGGCGATGACCATGTGGAAACTGTTAGAGCCAAGATCGACCGCGGCGAATTCCTGCGGGCGTGGGGTCTTATCATTTATCGGCATAGGTTAATCGGGTTGCTCGAGTGATTTGATATAGTCGTAAATCGCCAGTTGCGACCGCACTTTACGACGGTTGCCGCGCGGTACGTAGCGGTTACTGAGTTCTTTGTCGATATAGCGTGCTTTCACGGTATCGCTGAACAGAATCTCGATGATGTCGAGGATCTGCTGCTTCAGACGCGGATCCAGCAGCGGCGTCGCGACTTCAATTCGGTAGTCAATATTGCGCGTCATCCAGTCTGCAGAAGAGAGATAGACCTGTTTATCACCCGCATTATCAAAAATATAGACCCGATCGTGTTCCAGGTAACGGTCAACAATGCTGATCACGCGAATATTGTCGCTGATGCCTTCCAGTTCCGGGATCAGGGAGCACATGCCGCGGATCAGCAGGTTAACCGGCACGCCGGAGCTGGACGCCGCGTACAGCCTGTCCACCAGCCCTTTGTCGACCAGGTTATTGAGCTTCAGCGTGATGCCGGACGACAGCCCTTTCTGGGCATTGGCGATCTCTTTATCGATCATATCGTACAACAGGCGGCGCGAGTTCTGCGGCGACACCAGCAGATAATCGAAGCTCACCGGCCGGTACGGGTTCTCAATAAAGTTAAATACGCGACGCACCTCGTTCGTGATGCGGGCATCCGCGGTCAGCAGCGAGTAGTCGGTATAAATTCGCGCGGTTTTCTCGTTAAAGTTCCCGGTACCGATGTGGGCATAACGCACGACATCGTCGCCCTCTTTACGGGAGATCAGGAACAGTTTGGCGTGAATTTTCAGCCCCGGCGCGGAGAAGATAACGTGAACGCCCGCTTCCGTCAGACGGCGCGCCCAGTGAATATTCGCCTCTTCGTCGAAGCGTGCCTGCAGCTCAACCACCACGGTGACTTTTTTGGCGTTGTGCGCCGCATGGATCATCGCATCGATGATGCGGGAATCTTTTGCCACGCGGTAGATGTTGATTTTGATCGCCAGGACGCTCGGGTCGAAAGAGGCCTGACGCAGCAGTTCCAGCACGTGCTCGAACGTGTGGTACGGATAGTAGAGCAGGACATCGCGTTCGCGAATGGCGTCGAACCCGTTGCGGAATTTATCAAACCACAGATGGCGCAGGCGCGGCAGCGGCTTGTTGACCAGATTGGCTTTGCCGACGTTCGGGAAGCCAATAAAGTCTTTAAAGTTGTGGTAGCGGCCACCCGGCACGATGGAGTCATAGCGCGAAATGGTCAGCTTCTCGCGCAGCATTTCCACCATGGCGTCCGGCATATCGCGCTGATAAACAAAGCGCACCGGCTCGGCCGTCAGGCGCTGTTTGAGGCTGGAGGACATCAGCTCCATCAGGCTGGCTTCCATCTCGTGCACCAGGTCATATTCGGCGTCACGGGTCATCTTCATCGAGTAGGCGTTTAACGCATCGTAATCGAAGAAGCCTTTAAAAATGTCGTCCAGGCAGTAGCGCAGGATGTTATCCAGCAGGATCATTGGCTTGCGTCGGCGCGGGGTTTCCGGCGGCAGGTTCACAAAGCGTGGCACCTTGTCGGACGGGATCTCCAGCAGCGCGTAACGGATAGACTCACCGCGAATGATCTCCACCGCCAGGTAGGTGTAGTCATCTTTCAGGAACTGCACCAGATCGGTTTCGCGGTTGATCAGAATCGGGGTAATGTGCTGGCGCAGATAGTGTTTGAAGTAGTGGCGCAGCCAGTTTTGCTGGTTAACGGAAAGCTGGCGTTCGTTAATCAGGAAGATTTGATTACGCGCCATTTCCAGCAGGAGTTCGTTATACAGGCCGTCAAATTCCTGATCGGCTTTCAGCACGCGAGACTGGATTTTGCCCAGCAGATGACGCGAGTGAGAGTTTAAGCCCTGTTCTTCGCTAATGATGATGCGCCTTTTCAGCTCGGCAAAGCGAACCTTATAGAACTCATCCAGGTTGTTGGAATAAATGCCCAAAAAACGCATGCGCTCGATCAGCGGGTTACTTTTGTCAGCCGCTTCCTGGAGTACACGTTCGTTGAATGCTAACCAGCTTAGCTCTTTCTCGATATATAACTTTTCCTGACCCATTACAGCTCACACTCCAGTTCAATCACAGGACGTGGTAAATCCGTCTCGTCCTTATTATGGCGAGCATTTCCACGATATGTCCAACAGTGCCAGAAAAGTATGACAGTTATTTTTTTGTTGGGGATTTTAGAAGGTTGGAGAAGGGAATATCGGGTAATGCAATGTACAGGTCGGGTAAGCGTGGCAGCGCTACCCGACATATCCAACTACTCTTCCGCCGCATAACCCTGTGGGGGTAACTTCACGCCGTCCAGCCAGGCTGCGCCGTCGCGCATTGCCAGACGCCCGTCAACAAACCAGCTGACCACCAGCGGGTAAATGGCATGCTCCTGGCTCTGCACGCGTTCAGTCACCTCTTCTTCGCTGTCGCCGTCAAAGACCGGGACTTTCGCCTGCAGGATCACCGGACCGCCGTCCAGTTCGTCAGTAACGAAATGCACGGAGGTGCCATGCTCTTCATCGCCGTTTTCCAGAACCTGACGATGGGTGTGCAGGCCGGGATATTTCGGCAGAAGCGAAGGGTGAATATTCAGCAGACGGCCTGCGTAATGCGCGACAAAAGCCGGGCTCAGAATACGCATATACCCTGCCAGCACCACGACGTCAGGGGCGTAGGCATCAATCTCCTGAACCAGCTCGCGGTCAAAGGCTTCGCGACCGGCAAACTGGCTGGCTTCCAGCGCGTGCGCGGGAATATTCGCTTCCCGCGCGCGCTCAAGGCCGAACGCATCGGCCTTGTTGCTGAATACTGCCCGAATGGTGCCGTTGATTTTCTTCTGTTTGCAGGCGTCAATTATCGCCTGCAAATTGCTTCCGTTGCCGGAAATGAGCACCACGATGTTTTTCATTCAATGACCACACGCTGTTCGGAATCGGAAGCTTTAATCGTACCGATTTTCCACGCGTTTTCACCTTTCTCTGTCAGCAGCTTAACCGCTTTATCCGCTTCGCTTGCCGGCAGGGCGATAACCATACCTACGCCGCAGTTAAAGGTGCGATACATTTCGTGAGAGCTCACGTTGCCTGCGGTCTGCAGCCAGTTGAAGACGGCTGGCCACTGCCATGACGATTCGTCGATCACCGCCTGCGTGTTATCCGGCAGCACGCGCGGAATGTTTTCCCAGAAGCCGCCGCCGGTCAGGTGAGCGATAGCGTGAACGTCGACGTTCTCGATAAGCTCAAGCACGTTTTTCACGTAGATGCGTGTCGGCGCCAGCAGATGGTCGGCCAGCGGTTTACCTTCAAGCTCGGTGGTCAGTGGGTCGCAGCCGCTCACCTCAAGGATTTTACGCACCAGAGAGTAGCCGTTAGAGTGCGGGCCGCTGGAGGCCAGGGCGATCAGCACGTCGCCATCGGCCACTTTGCTGCCGTCGATAATTTCTGATTTTTCTACCACGCCGACGCAGAAGCCTGCGACGTCATAATCTTCACCGTGGTACATGCCCGGCATTTCCGCGGTTTCGCCGCCGACCAGCGCACAGCCTGACTGCAGGCAGCCTTCGGCGATGCCGCTAATCACGCTGGCTGCGGTATCCACGTCCAGTTTGCCGGTCGCGTAATAGTCGAGGAAGAACAGCGGCTCTGCACCCTGAACCACCAGGTCGTTTACGCACATCGCGACCAGATCGATACCGATCGTGTCGTGACGTTTTAAATCCATCGCCAGGCGCAGCTTTGTGCCTACACCGTCAGTACCCGAGACCAGAACAGGTTCACGATATTTTTGCGGCAGCGCGCACAGTGCGCCGAATCCACCCAGACCACCCATCACTTCCGGGCGGCGGGTTTTTTTCACCACACCTTTGATTCGGTCAACCAGCGCATTACCTGCGTCAATATCAACACCGGCATCTTTGTAGCTGAGAGAAGTTTTGTTGGTCACGGCTCAAGTCCCCACGCGATTGCATAGCTAGTAAGAAAAATCGGCGCAATTCTAACAGTCCAGGCAAACGTTTGCGAGCCTATTCTCGGCGAGAGGATTTTTTTTTCTGTTGCGTCCCGGACTGCGCGCAAACTTGATTCCGTTCACGAAAATGAAACCGGTTTCGGCGATCTGCTTGCAAGCGGTTTGCGGAATGAACATCATAAACTGAAACCGGTTTCAGTTTCATTCAGGAGGGATGAAGGCATGAACATCGCCGCATTTGATATTGGTGGCACTGCATTAAAAATGGGTATCGCGACGGGGCAGGGAGCGCTGCTGCAGAGGGATAAGGCCGCCATTAAGAACAGCGACGGCGAGGCCATCCTTTCGCAGATGCTGAACTGGGTGGCGGCGCATCCCGGGCTTGCGGGGATCGCCGTCAGCGCGCCGGGGTATGTGAATCCGCATACCGGGTTTATCGAGATGGGCGGGGCGATTCGCCGCTTCGATCAATTCGCGATGAAAGCCTGGCTTGAGGCGCAGACGGGATTACCGGTCACTGTCGAGAATGACGCTAACTGCGTGCTGCTGGCGGAGCGCTGGCAGGGCAAGGCGACGGATATCGACAACTTTCTGGTGCTGACTATCGGCACCGGGATCGGCGGGGCGATTTTCTGCAATGGCAAGCTGGTTCACGGGGCGCGTTTTCGCGCCGGGGAATTCGGCTACATGCTCACGGAAAGGGCGGACTCAAGACGCGTTGTCCGCCACTCCATGAATGAAAACTGCACGTTACGCACCCTGCGCAAGCGTTACGCCGATTGTCACGGGCTGGCGCTGGATGACGTGACCGGAGAAGCCATTTTTGACGGTTATGACGCAGGCGACGCCGCGTGCCGTCGCCTGGTGGATGATTTTCTTAACGGCATTGCGACAGGTCTTTATAACCTGGCGAATGTTTTCGATCCGCAGACCATTTTCATTGGCGGCGGAATTGCGGAGCGGCCCGGTTTTATGGATTTGCTCCGCACCCATCTCGCGTGGTTTGGCATCGCGGATATCGCCGATGTTGTCAGCCACGGCAACCGCGCCGGGTTAATTGGCGCGGTTTACCACTTCAGACAGCAGTATCCGTCAGCAATCCGCAACATCGAATGAGGGAAAGAGTATGTCAGGATTTAAAGCAGGTTTTCTATGGGGCGGCGCGGTTGCCGCGCATCAGCTGGAAGGCGGCTGGAAAGAGGGCGGCAAAGGGGTGAGCGTCGCCGACGTCATGACCGCCGGCGCGCACGGCGTACCGCGTGAAATCACCAACGGCGTGCTGCCCGGGAAAAACTACCCGAACCACGAAGCCATCGATTTCTACCATCGCTATAAGGAAGACATCAGGCTCTTTGCCGAGATGGGGTTCAAATGCTTCCGTACCTCTATTGCCTGGACGCGTATTTTCCCCAAAGGGGACGAGCGGGAGCCTAACGAGGCGGGTCTGAAGTTCTATGACGATCTGTTCGACGAATGCCTGAAATACGGCATCGAGCCGGTTATCACGCTCTCTCACTTCGAAATGCCTTTCCATCTGGTCACGGAGTACGGCGGATGGCGCAACCGCAAGCTGATCGACTTCTTTGTTCGCTTCGCACACGTCGTTTTCCAGCGCTACCAGCATAAAGTGAAGTACTGGATGACCTTCAACGAGATCAACAACCAGGCCAACTTCCACGAAGACTTTGCGCCGTTTACCAATTCCGGGCTGAAGTATGAGCCGGGCGAAGACCGCGAGCCGGTGATGTTCCAGGCCGCGCACTATGAGCTGGTGGCGAGCGCCCTGGCGGTGAAGGCGGGGCGCGAGATTAATCCGTCGCTGCAGATCGGCTGCATGATTGCCATGTGTCCTATCTATCCGCTGACCTGCGCGCCTGACGATATGATGATGGCGATGAACGCCATGCACCGCCGCTACTGGTTCACCGACGTGCACGTGCGCGGCAGGTACCCGCAGCACCTGCTCAACTACTTTGAGCGTCGTGGATTTGCGCTGGATATTACCGAAGAAGATAAAGCGGCGCTGACGCAGGGCTGCGTGGACTACATCGGATTCAGCTATTACATGTCTTTCGCCACCAAAGCGACGGCGGATAATCCGCAGCTGGACTACGACGAGAGCAAGAGCCTGGTCTCTAACCCGTACGTGCAGAAATCCGACTGGGGCTGGCAGATTGACCCGGTAGGGCTGCGCTACTCCCTGAACTGGTTCTGGGATCACTACCAGCTGCCGCTGTTCATCGTTGAGAACGGCTTTGGCGCTATCGACGTGCAGGAGAGCGACGGCACCGTGAACGATCAGTACCGTATTGATTACCTGGCCGCACACATCCGCGAGATGAAAAAAGCGGTGGTGGAAGATGGCGTGGATCTGATGGGCTACACCCCGTGGGGCTGCATCGACCTGGTGTCTGCCGGAACGGGCGAAATGAAAAAGCGCTACGGCTTTATCTTTGTCGATAAAGACAATGAAGGTAACGGCACGCTGAACCGCAGCAAGAAAAAGTCGTTCGACTGGTATAAGCAGGTGATTGCGAGCAACGGCGAGCAGCTATAATTGCCCGGTGGCGCTGCGCTTACCGGGCCTACGGGACGTGTAGGCCGGGTAAGCGTTAGCGCCACCCG
The DNA here is from genome assembly GCF_058788735.1 of Enterobacter sp. FW301-JW81. Classification (NCBI taxonomy): domain Bacteria; kingdom Pseudomonadati; phylum Pseudomonadota; class Gammaproteobacteria; order Enterobacterales; family Enterobacteriaceae; genus Enterobacter; species Enterobacter sp. FW301-JW81. Next base: position 132,110 of record NZ_JBYTBA010000002.1, read on the forward strand.
GCAGAACCCCGCACCCAAGCCGGAGTTTCGCCTCCGGTTTTTTTGTCTCTAAATCACTTTGCTTGATATACGTCAAGCAAGATGGGTATGGCCTAATCCGAAAAAAGCGGTATAATCCCGCGATTTTTTTGCGGATGCCACCTCAGAGGAGAAAGAGAATGAAGATTGTGGAAGTGAAACACCCACTCGTTAAACACAAGTTGGGCCTGATGCGTGAGCATGACATCAGCACGAAGCGTTTTCGCGAACTGGCCTCTGAAGTCGGCAGCCTGCTGACCTACGAAGCGACCTCCGATCTGGAAACAGAAAAAGTCACCATCGAAGGCTGGAACGGCCCGGTGCAGGTTGAGCAGATCAAAGGGAAGAAAATTACCGTTGTGCCAATCCTGCGTGCCGGTCTCGGCATGATGGAAGGCGTGCTTGAGCATGTGCCAAGCGCGCGTATCAGCGTGGTGGGGATCTACCGTAACGAAGAAACCCTTGAGCCGGTTCCTTACTTCCAGAAGCTGGTGTCTAACATCGACGAGCGTATGGCGCTGGTGGTTGACCCGATGCTGGCGACCGGCGGTTCAATGATCGCTACCATCGACCTGCTGAAAAAAGCGGGCTGCAGCAGCATTAAGGTGCTGGTGCTGGTTGCGGCACCGGAAGGGATCGCGGCGCTGGAAAAAGCGCACCCGGACGTTGAGCTGTATACCGCATCTATCGACCAGGGGCTGAACGAGCACGGGTACATCATCCCGGGGCTGGGCGATGCTGGCGATAAGATCTTTGGTACGAAATAATCGAATAACGATAAATAAGCCGACTTTGATAGTCGGCTTTTTTTTGAATAAAACACACATAACTAACCATCTCAGAGGAAAACACTATGACGCGCCGTGCTATCGGGGTGAGTGAAAGACCGCCGCTTTTACAGACTATCCCGCTTAGTTTGCAGCACCTGTTCGCCATGTTTGGCGCAACCGTGCTGGTGCCAATCCTGTTTCACATTAACCCGGCTACCGTGCTGCTGTTTAACGGTATCGGTACGCTGCTGTACCTCTTTATCTGTAAAGGCAAGATTCCGGCGTATCTGGGGTCGAGCTTCGCGTTTATCTCGCCGGTTCTGCTGCTGCTGCCGTTGGGTTATGAAGTGGCGCTGGGCGGGTTTATCATGTGTGGCGTCCTGTTCTGCGTGGTGTCCTTCATTGTGAAGAAAGCCGGTACCGGCTGGCTGGACGTCATGTTCCCGCCTGCTGCGATGGGTGCCATCGTTGCGGTCATCGGTCTGGAGCTGGCGGGCGTGGCGGCGAATATGGCCGGTCTGCTGCCTGCTGACGGTCAGTCACCGGATACCAAAACCATTATCATCTCGCTGGTGACGCTGGGCGTAACGGTGTTTGGCTCCGTGCTGTTCCGCGGCTTCATGGCGATTATCCCGATCCTGATCGGCGTGCTGGCAGGCTATGCGCTCTCCTTCGCAATGGGCGTGGTGGATACCACTCCAATCGCTCAGGCGCACTGGTTCGCGCTGCCAACCTTCTATACGCCACGCTTCGAATGGTTTGCTATCTTCACCATTCTGCCTGCGGCGCTGGTGGTGATTGCAGAACACGTCGGCCACCTTGTGGTGACGGCGAATATCGTCAAGCGCGATTTAATCCGCGACCCGGGTCTGCATCGTTCCATGTTTGCCAACGGCTTCTCGACCATTATCTCCGGGTTCTTTGGCTCCACGCCAAATACCACCTACGGTGAGAACATCGGCGTGATGGCCATTACCCGCGTCTACAGTACCTGGGTTATCGGCGGGGCGGCAATCATCGCCATTCTGCTCTCCTGCGTGGGCAAGCTGGCGGCAGCGATTCAGATCATTCCGGTACCGGTAATGGGCGGCGTTTCTCTGCTGCTGTACGGCGTGATCGGTGCCTCCGGTATTCGCGTGCTGATTGAATCCAAAGTGGATTACAGCAAGGCGCAGAACCTGATCCTGACCTCGGTTATCCTGATCATCGGCGTGAGCGGTGCGAAGGTACACATCGGCGCGGCCGAGCTGAAAGGCATGGCGCTGGCGACCATCGTGGGCGTGGGCCTGAGCCTTATCTTCAAGCTGATCTCTGTGATCCGCCCAGAAGAAGAGATACTGGACGTTGACGACAGCGAAAAAGCGTCACACTGATCGTATTAGCCGGGTGAAGGATCGCCCGGTTCTCTCCTTGCAGGTTCCGTGTTAAACTCCGTTCCGATTTTATGTAAGATCTGGTTGAGGTACTTCTGAACGGACCGGCACAGCTCTCTCTGCCACTCTATCTCCCTGACGACGAAACTTTCGCGAGTTTCTGGCCGGGTGATAACCCCTCTTTACTGGCTGCACTGCAAAACGTGCTGCGCCAGGATCACAGCGGATACATCTATATCTGGTCACGCGAAGGCGCGGGGCGCAGCCACCTGTTGCATGCCGCCTGTGCGGAGCTTTCCGCGCGGGGTGATGCGGTAGGCTATGTGCCGCTGGATAAACGTACCTGGTTTGTGCCTGACGTGCTGGAGGGAATGGAACATCTCTCACTGGTCTGCATCGATAATATCGAATGCGTGGCGGGGGATGAGCCGTGGGAAATGGCGATCTTTAACCTCTATAACCGCATTCTGGAATCGGGCAAAACCCGGCTGCTGATCACCGGCGATCGCCCGCCGCGTCAGCTTAACCTTGGTCTACCGGACCTGGCGTCTCGTCTGGACTGGGGACAAATCTATAAGCTCCAGCCACTGTCGGATGAAGATAAGCTTCAGGCGCTACAGCTTCGCGCAAAGCAGCGTGGGTTTGAGCTGCCGGAGGACGTGGGCCGCTTCCTGCTCAAGCGTCTGGACCGGGAAATGCGCACGCTGTTTGACACGCTCGATCAGCTCGATCGCGCTTCCATTACCGCCCAGCGCAAGCTGACCATTCCATTTGTGAAAGATATTCTCAAGCTTTGAGTTTTTTGCCGGGTGGCGGCTGCGCCTTACCCGGCCTACAAGGGCCGAGCGGTTTTCGTAGGCCCGGTAAGCGTAGCGCCACCGGGCTAGAGATCGTCCATCAGGTGCTCCACCAACAGCGGAATCGGCCTCCCCGACGCCACGCTTCGTCCGCTTTCACGCCACAGCGCCGTTCCGCTGATATCCAGATGGGCCCACGGAATGGTCGGCGGGCAGAAGTGATGCAGCAGCCACGCCGCCGAGGCGCTGATCGCCGCATTGTTGGTCGGCGTGTTGCACAGATCGGCGATGGCGCTGTCGGTCTGCTTTTTCAGCCGCGCGTCCAGCGGCAGGGACCACACTTCGTCGCCGCTCCGTTTACCCGCCTGCGTCAGCGCCGCGCGCAGCGGTTCATCCTGGGTCATCAGCCCGCTCAGCTCATACCCCAGCGCTTTCACCACCGCACCCGTTAGCGTCGCCATATCAATAATATAGCGCGCCTGCGGATGCCGCTGGCTGGCCCAGGCAATCGCGTCCGCCAGCACCAGCCGGCCTTCGGCATCGGTATTATTGATTTCTACCGTAGTGCCGTTGCAGGCCCTCGCCACCGTGCCGGGCTGCATGGCGTCCGGACCTATGGCGTTTTCCGCCAGAGCCAGCACGCCCATAATGCGAACGGGAAGGCCAAGCTCTGCGACGGTCAGCATCAATCCCAGCACGTTAGCCGCGCCGCACATGTCGTATTTCATGGTGTACATGCCTGCGCCTTCCTTTAGCCACAGGCCCCCGGTATCAAAGGTAATGCCTTTTCCTACGTAGCAGCGCACCGGGCCGTCAGAAACACCGTCATAGTGAATCGCCAGCAGCCTCGGGGGGCAGGAGGCGCCTTTACCGACGGCATGAAGGAGCCCCAGGCCTTGCTCAACAATGTCTGTTTCGTTGAGCACCTCGCACCGCAGGGCGGGGAAGGGGGCACACCGTTTTTGCGCCTCTTCGACCACAAACTGCGGCGTGCAGCGGTCGGAGGGGGTATCCGCCAGACGACGCGCGCAGATCATACCCCTGGCGATAGCCTGCTGCTGGCGGAAGATAGCTTCCAGCTTGTCCCGCTGTTCCGGCAGGCAGAGCGCGGTAATCTGCTCAAGACGAACGTCGCTGGCGGTTTTCTTCAGCTGCAAATCACTCAGCCTGTACGCCTGGTTAAAGAGAAAACGCAGCACCTGTACCAGCACAACGTCGTCGATGTTCGTGACGTCCAGTACCGCATGAGGGCTGACGGGAGAGGCCAGCAGCGGGCGCAGCGCCGCGAGCAGCCCTTCGGTCAGGCTGTCCTGCCAGAGCGCATCGGGCAGCAGGGTTATTCGGGCATACGGGGTGCAGCCGAAGCGGGCGTCGGCGATGCCGTCAGACGCGCGCATTTCCGCGACTAGCGCTGTGTCCGGCAAATGGGTACAGGAGGCGCGGGCGATGACATGGCTCTGCGGTTCTGCCTCTGAAAGTGCGGTAATGAACTGATACGTAATCATCATTGTTCCTCAATCGGCTCGCGGATCCGCGCGGCGTAGGCCTGCATCCATTCGTCATCCACGGCGTGATAGTGCGTTTTCTCCTGCCGGCGCTCGGTGCGAAATACGGTAAGCGGCTGGTGGGCGGTGGCGACCACAAACGAGAAGGTTTTGATGTTCGTCGCCGCGCCGAACTCGCCTTTGTTATTCATGCACACCACGGAGAGATCGCCCACGCGGCCAAAGCGCGACATCAGCCTGTCTTCCAGCTCGAAAACCGCTGAATCCGCCGCCTGCTGCGGCGTCATGCCCTGCGCCATGCGGCGAACGATTTCGTAGCTGGTACAGCCCTTCATCAAATCTTCCCCCACGCCCGTGGCGGTGGCGGCGCCAGTTTCGCTGTCGCAGTAAAAGCCGGAACCGATAATCGGCGAATCGCCGAGTCGGCCGCGTTTTTTCATAAACAGGCCGCTGGTGGAGGTGGCGACGCTCATCGACCCCTGTTTATCAAGGCCGATAATGCCGACGGTGTCGTGGCCGTCGTACGGGCTTAAGCCTTTATCCAGCGTCTCCCGACAGCGCTTGCGGTAATGCTGCATGGCGCGGTCGGTGAGCATGGTTTTGTCGGCAAAGCCCTGGCTCAGCGCCCATTCGCGCGCGCCCTGGCCGACCAGCAGGCTGTTATAGCGCTGGCGGCTAAGCGCCTGCGCCACGCGTGCCGGGTTGGCAATATCCACCAGATTGCCCACGGCACCAAACGCCAGCGTGTCGCCGTCCATGTAGGCAGCGTCCAGCTCAACCTCGCCATTTTCGGTGGGCAATCCGCCGTAGCCGACGGATTTATAAAATGGAAAGTCCTCGACGGCGGCAACGGCATCAACCACTGCCGCAGAGACCGGTTTTCCCGCAGCCAGCGCAGACGCCGACTCCGTGACGCCTTCAAGCGCCATTCGCCAGGTGGCGATAATTCCCCACATGCTTTACTCCTGTTTTGCAAGTGTCGTGTCGGTTTGCGTCGCGGTAGCCACTTCCGCCGCGCGGTACTGCTTGTCCACAATGCGCATAAAAGGCAGATACAGCATGGCGCCAATCAGCAGGTTGATAAGCTGCATCACGCTACCGCTGAGATGCCCGGTGACTATGAAACCGCTGATCACCGGCGGCAGCGTCCAGGGAATAAAGACCCCGGTGGTCACGGCGACCGCGCCAATTTTCATGGCGGCATACTGCACAGTGACCAGCACCAGCGGGACAAGGTTGAAGGGGATAAGCATGATCGGGTTCATGATCACGGGCAGGCCAAACAGAATCGGTTCGTTGATGTTAAACACCGACGCCCCTGCGCCCAGTCGCGCGACTTCCCGCATGTTTTTACTGCGGGCGAAAATCAGCATCGCAATGACCAGCGACAGCGTAGCGCCTGCGCCACCCATCCAGATCATGTCAAAAAACTGTTCCGTAATAATGTGCGGCGGCGTGGCGCCTGCCTGAATGGCCGCGATGTTATCGGTCTGGTTTTCCATCCACAGGGGACGAATAATGCCGTTGATCATCGAGCCGGAGTTAATGCCCACTGACCACAGGATGGTGATGCTGAATACCGTCATCAGCGCGCCAAAGTAAGAGGTGCCGTAGTGGCGCACCGGTGTGGCGACCACCTCATAAATAAACTGATGAATCGTGTTGTAGTGGGTGTTTTCAAAGACGATGCGGATAATCAGCACCAGAATCATGACCAGCAGTGCCGGGATCAGCGCCGCAAAAGACTCCTGCACTGCTGGCGGCACGCCGTCCGGCATTTTGATGACCAGATTTTTGCGCTTGAGCCAGCAGAACAGCTCCGTCCACAGCAGCGAGCCAATCATCGCCACGAACAGCCCTTTACTGCCAATCCACTCCACCGGCATCACGGTGATCCCGCCGTTTTCCGCCACTTTGTTAAACGGGGTCAGGATCAGAAACGCGACCAGCGCCAGAATGCCGCAGGAGATGCGGTCTTCGCCGTAGTGTTCGGCCAGGCGGAAAGCCACCAGGAAGCTGATAAACAGCGACATGGTCGAGAACACGGCGTTGAACGGAATTTCGATGATGGCGCTCCAGCTGGCGCCAAAGGCCTGAGACATAAACTGCTGATAGGTTTGATTCGGAAACGAGGAGATCACCAGCAGAATAGAACCGACGATGATAAAAGGCATGAACGACACGTAGGCGCCGCGAATGGCCCCGAGATGCCGCTGCTGTGCCGTTTTGGCCGCCAGCGGCATCAGCTTTGCTTCAAGAAATCCCAGAACATTGTTCATTGTGAACTCCGTACAAGATTGAGTGGTGCGGTTTATGTTATGTCTGTGGATTATCAGTGAAGCGTGGCGAGCGAAAGGTGAAATCGGTCACAAAGCAACCGCCTGTGCTATATAAATCTCATATGATTAGTTAACGGAATTGTAGCGATGGAAATTAAACTGCATGCCAATGCCACCACCACGCCACGCATTCGTCGCTATCTCCAGCAGTCCGATAAAAGCGACAGGGAGCTGGCGACCGAGCTCGGTATCTCCGTCACGACCGTCAGGCGCTGGCGCAACCGCGAGCAAATTACGGATAACCAGACAACGCCAAAAGTGATACACAAGGCACTGAGACAGGAACAGGTTGCGCTGGTGAATGCTTTACGTGAAGTCACGGGCGCGCCGCTGGACGAACTGCTGCTGATGGTCAATGAAGGACTCGGGATCGCCGTCTCCCGCGCGACCCTGAACCGTTACCTTAAGCCGGCTTCGATAAAGCAAAAGGGCGCGACGCTGCAGGGGAAAAAGGCGCTGAAGGCGGGCATCTTGCCGCAAAAACTTCTGCTGCATCATCTGCCTCTGTCGCTGCATATGGACGATGGCGGGGAACAGCATCTGCTCTGGGCGCGTGAACCCGTGAGCGGCTGGTGCTACGCCCGGCTGTATGCGGGCATTTCTCCGCCGCTGCTGACCCGCTGGGTGAACGACGCGCTGAAAGCCTGTCCGGCTGATATTCAATCTGTTGAGACTTTCGGGTTAGAGGTGAACCAACCGGAAGGCGGCGCCGCCGTGAAAGTGAACCCGCAGCAATACCGCGCCATTCAGGTTACTCTGCCGCTATGCGACATCATTCCACGCCTGAACAGCGAGCCGGCAGGCGAGCTGTTGATTAAGCTTTGCGAATTTTACAACCGGGGAAAGGTGCAGAAAAAGTTGGGAGAGAGTACGCCGCAGGCCTTTCTCGAAGCGCTGCGGCGTAACGATTAGAGGATCTCAAGCACGTCTTCCGGCGGGCGGCCAATGCGTGCCTGGCCGTTTGCCACCACAATCGGTCGCTCAATCAGCTTTGGATTTTCAACCATCGCCTGTACCAGCTCCGTCTCGGTGAGACGGCTGTCGTCCAGATTAAGCGACTTATACAGGTCTTCTTTCTTGCGCATCAGCTCTCTTGCACTGCCCATCCCCAGCATGTGCAGCAGTTGGCGAACGGTCTGCGCGTTGGGTGGAGTCTCGAGATAAAGCACCACCTCCGGCTCAACGCCGTTAGACTTCAGCAGGCTCAGGGTGTCGCGGCTCTTGGAGCAGCGAGGGTTGTGATAGATTTTTACGGCGTCTGTCATGACGTGAATTCTCCTTTATTACATCTTCTCGTACGGCTTAAAGCGCTGCTGCAGGCCGCGCAGCTGGTCGATTCGCGCGTCATAACGGGCCTGCTGGAGGCTGCCGAGTTTAACCTGCGCGCTGGCGCTGCTGAGCGTGGAAATCGCCTGATCGAGGCGCCCCACCAGGGCAAAGCCTTCGGCACGCGCCGCCAGCTCCTGATCGCGGTTGCCCAGCTGAGCTTCCGCCTGTGCGAGCAGGTCCCAGCCGTTTTGATCGTCTTTATTATTAAAGGTGTAGCGGTTCAGAATGGTCGCCGCTTCCCCCGGCTGGCCGCCCTGTAAGTAAGCATTCGCCAGGTTAAGCTGCAGCACCGGGTTGGTACGGACGTCTTTCGCCCCTTTCAGGCGGTTAATCGCATCGGCAGGTTTTTTCTGCCCCAGATCGATATCCGTCGAGAGATCGAGATACCACGGGTTATTCGGGTCTGCAGCCAGAAGCGGCTGCAGCGCCTTACGCGCCTCGTCGTATTTGCTGGCTTCCATCGCCTGTAGCGCCTGACCATACTGCGCGGCGTTTTTCTCACGCACGTTGCCTTTCGCCAGGGCATCCAGCAGGTCGCTGGTGAGCTGGTTACGCCCGGAATTGTACATCCCGAGCGTTCTCACTTTCGCCATGTAGAAATCCTGCGAAGACTGGACCACGACGGGACGCATCTGGTTGGCACGGTTTCGCGCATCCGACAGGCGGCTTTCCGGTAGCGGGTGCGTGAGCAGAATTTCCGGCGGGCGGGAGGAATAGCGCGCCTGATCGAGCAGTTTTTCCAGGAAGCTCGGCATGGCCTGCGGGTCGAAGCCCGAACGCTGCAGCACCTGAATGCCGATGCGGTCCGCTTCCTGCTCGTTTTGCTGGGTAAAGCTGATCATCCCCTGACGCGTACCGGCCAGCGTACCGGTTAAGGCGGCCATCCCGGCCTGCGGGCTGGCCATCGCCAACAGAATAGAGCCCAGGGCACCCACCCAGGTGAGCGGGGCGTTACGCTTCTGGTCTTCCATCGCACGCGCCAGGTGGCGCTGCGTGACGTGCGAAATTTCGTGCGCCATAACCGAGGCGAGCTGGCTTTCGTTATCGGAATAGCGAAATAACGCCGAATGCAGCACCACGTTACCGCCAAAGAAGGCGAAGGCGTTGATTTCGTCATTATTAATTAAATAGAAATGGAAGGGCGTTTTTACCGAGTCGGCGTGCGCCACCAGACGCATCCCCAGCCCGTTTATGTACTGTACCAGCAAAGGGTCGTTAATCAGCGGGGCGCTGCCGCGCAGCTGGCGAACATAGTAATCGCCCATTTGCATCTCTTGCCCAATAGAGAGCGTGCTTCCTGCCGTGGTGCCCATGTCCGGCAATGAATCGGACGAGTCAGCAAAAGCGGGTAACACCTGACCGACCGTCACTGCGGCAATCAGTGTTGCAACCAGTGTTTTTCTCAACTGCCTGAACATAACCACTGTCCTGTATGTTGGATGTGCTAATTTGACCGATGAACCGGCTTATCGTTCATCTCTGCTGCCCTGCGAGTGTAGCCGTGTTACCGCATGAAGAAAATCCCATTCATCAGGCTTTTGCGGATTGTGTCAGCGATACAAAAAGCGAAAGTCTTTTTTGTGACAGTTAGATACAATTCACCGTCTCACTCCCGCCATTCGATTCAGGGAAGGGTTGTATGCTCGAAATGTTAATGCAGTGGTACCGGCGTCGGTTCAGCGACCCGGAAGCCATTGCTTTGTTGGTTATTCTGGTTGCCGGGTTCGGTATTCTGTTCTTCTTCAGCGGTCTGCTCGCCCCTCTGCTGGTGGCGATTGTGCTGGCGTACCTGCTGGAGTGGCCAACGGCGCGCCTGGAACATATTGGCTGTTCCCGCCGCTGGGCAACCAGCATCGTGCTGGTGCTGTTTGTCGGCATTCTGCTGTTGATGGCCTTTGTGGTGATGCCCGTCGCCTGGCAGCAGGGGATCTACCTTATTCGCGATATGCCCGGCATGCTGAATAAACTGTCTGATTTTGCCGCCACGCTGCCGCGCCGTTATCCCGCGTTAATGGACGCCGGCATCATCGACGCGATGGCCGAAAATATGCGCGCCCGCATTATGACGATGGGCGATTCGGTGGTGAAATACTCTCTGGCGTCGCTGGTGGGGCTGCTTACCCTGGCCGTCTACCTCGTGCTCGTTCCGCTGATGGTCTTCTTCCTGGTAAAAGATAAGGATCAGATGCTCAACGCCGTGCGGCGCGTTTTACCGCGCAACCGCGGGCTGGCGGGGCAGGTCTGGGAAGAGATGAACCAGCAGATCACCAACTACATTCGCGGCAAGGTGCTGGAGATGATTGTCGTGGGGGTAGCCACCTGGATTGGCTTCCTGATATTCGGCCTGAACTACTCGCTGCTGCTGGCGGTGCTGGTGGGGCTGTCGGTCCTGATTCCGTACATCGGCGCGTTTGTGGTGACCATTCCGGTTGTGGGGGTCGCGTTGTTCCAGTTCGGGCTTGGGACGGAGTTCTGGAGCTGCTTCGCGGTATACCTGATTATTCAGGGGCTGGACGGTAACCTGCTGGTACCGGTGCTGTTCTCAGAGGCGGTGAATTTGCATCCGCTGGTGATTATCTTATCCGTGGTGATTTTCGGCGGGCTGTGGGGGTTCTGGGGCGTGTTCTTTGCCATTCCGCTGGCCACGTTGATTAAAGCCGTGGTCCACGCGTGGCCGGATGTGCCGGCGGTGGAAGAGAAGTAGTTTTTGTGCGGCCTGATGCCCTCACCCCGGCCCTCTCCCACGGGGAGAGGGGGAAAACACTAAAAACGGCAACCAGGTTGCCGTTTTGCTGTTTATCAGGCGCTTGCTTTCAGCCAGTTCAACACCACGTCGTGGTGGTTGCTGGTTTTGAAGTCGTCAAACACGTGTTCAATTTTACCGTCAGCGTCAATCAGGAAGCTGATGCGGTGAATGCCGTCGTAGGTTTTACCCATAAACGTCTTCTCGCCCCAGATGCCGAACTGTTCGCACACCTGATGATCTTCATCAGAAAGCAGCGTGAAGTTCAGCAGCTCTTTTTCAGCAAATCGTGACAGCTTTTCCGGTTTATCCGTGCTGATGCCCAGCACTTCCACGCCGACTTTTTTCAACTCGTCCATGTTGTCGCGTAAGCCGCAGGCCTGTACGGTGCAGCCGGGGGTCATGGCTTTCGGGTAGAAATAGACCAGAACACGCTGTCCCTGGAAGTCGGTCAAATTTACTTGCTCGCCGTCTTGATCCGGTAAGCTAAATTTCGGTGCGATGTCACCGGCTTTCAGTGGATTCATTACTCAACTCCATCCTGTTCGTGCTGCGAATAATTGACGACGCTTATACTGCCCTGCGCGTTTAATTCTGTACAGAGGGCTTTGAACGCTTGCTCGATATTTGACGCATCCTGTGAGGCAGGGCAATGCGCGGTAATCTGAATAAAGAGCGTGGGAACCGTGCTCTCGTCGCCCGGCTGTGTGCGGGAAACGAGCTCGGCGATGTTCATCTGATGGCTGTCAAACAGCGCGGTAAAGCGCTCAATCAGATGGGGGGAATCAGGGACTTCAACCTGCACCCAGACGGTAGCGGGCATGGCCGGACGCGGGCGCGCGGTGGTCCGTTTCATCACGATCAGCAAATCCAGCTCCGCGCCCTTCAGCGGCAGGGTCGATTCGATAAGCGTTATGGCATTCCATGTTCCGGAAAGCAGCATAATAAACGTGAACTCTTCGCCCAGCATTGCCAGACGGCTGTCTTCGATATTACAGCCGCAGCTGCTCACGTGACGGGTGATGGTGTTCACGATACCCGGCCTGTCGGCACCCAGCGCAGTGATAACCAGGTAATGTTGTGATGAGGTTGTCAAACCTGTTCTTCCTTTGCATGGTTAAGTCTTCCTAAGGAAAGCATAAAAAAAACATGCATACAACCGCCTGAGGGCCTCAGGTCGCTTGCTTTTATTACAGTTCCAAACGTACCATTGAGGCTCTTGTTCGCACAGAGGATGGCTCATGTTCACGGGAAGTATTGTCGCGCTTGTTACACCGATGGATGAAAAAGGTAATGTCTGCCGGTCAAGCATGAAGAAGCTGATTGATTACCATGTCGCCAATGGAACCTCGGCGATCGTTTCGGTAGGGACTACCGGTGAATCTGCAACGCTGAGCCACGAAGAGCACGGCGATGTGGTTATGCTGACCCTCGAACTGGCTGACGGACGTATTCCGGTCATCGCGGGGACAGGGGCTAATGCGACCGCAGAAGCTATCAGTCTGACCCAACGTTTTAACGACAGCGGCATCGTAGGCTGTCTGACGGTAACCCCTTACTACAACCGTCCTACCCAGGAAGGTTTGTTCCAGCACTTCAAAGCCATCGCTGAACATACTGACTTGCCACAAATTCTGTATAATGTGCCGTCCCGTACCGGCTGCGATATGCTGCCGGAAACCGTTGGTCGTCTCTCGGAAGTAAAAAATATTATCGGTATTAAAGAGGCGACAGGGAACTTAAGCCGCGTTCATCAGATCAAAGAGCTGGTTTCAGATGACTTTATCCTGTTGAGTGGTGATGATGCGACCGCGCTGGACTTTATGCAGCTCGGTGGTCATGGCGTGATCTCCGTAACGGCAAACGTTGCGGCGCGCGATATGGCTGAAATGTGCAAAATGGCCGCAGCCGGTCACTTTGATGAAGCGCGCGTCATTAACCAGCGTCTGATGCCGCTGCACAATAAATTATTTGTCGAACCCAATCCGATCCCAGTGAAATGGGCGTGTAAGGAGTTGGGGCTTGTAGCAACCGATACGCTGCGTCTGCCAATGACACCGATTACCGACCACGGTCGTGACATCGTCAAGGCAGCGCTGAAGCATGCCGGTTTGCTGTAAAGTTTAGGGAGATTTGATGGCTTATTCAGTACAGAAGTCGCGCCTGGCGAAGGTTGCGAGTGTTTCGCTTGTTATGCTGCTCGCTGCCTGTAGTTCAGACTCGCGCTACAAGCGCCAGGTGAGCGGTGATGAATCCTATCTGGATGCGACCCCGCTTGCTGAACTTCACGCACCGGCTGGTATGATCCTGCCGATTCAGAACGGCGATTATAATATTCCCGTGACCAACGGCAGTGGCCTGGTGGGTAAAGCGCTTGATATTCGTCCACCAGCACAGCCTCTGGCGCTGGTGAGCGGGGCGCGTACCCAGTTCACCGGTGATACGGCGTCTCTGTTGGTTGAGAGCGCGCGCGGTAGCACCCTGTGGCCGCAGGTTGTCAGCGTTATTCAGTCGAAGAACTACACCATCGATAAACGCGATGACGCCAGCCAGACGTTAACCACCGACTGGATCGAATGGAACCGTCTGGATGAAGATCAGCAGTATCGCGGTCGCTATCAAGTCTCCGTAAAACCACAGGGTTATCAGCAGGCGGTTAACGTTAAGCTGTTGAACCTGGAGCAGGCGGGTAAACCGGTTGCGGATGCCGCGTCCCTGCAGCGTTACAGCACCGAAATGCTGAACGTGATTGCCGCGGGTCTGGATAAGACCGCCACCGATGCCGCCAACGCCGCGCAGAGCCGCAGCGGTGCGACCTTCGATGTGCAAAGCGGTGCGGATGATACCGGCCTGCCAATGCTGGTGGTTCGTGCACCGTTTAATCAGACCTGGCAGCGTCTGCCAGCGACGCTGGAAAAAGTGGGCATGAAAGTGACCGACAGCACGCGTTCAACCGGCAGTATGACGGCAACGTACAAGCCGCTCTCCGACAGCGCGTGGCAGGAGCTGGGTGCGAAAGATCCTCAGCTTGCCTCCGGTGACTACAAGATTCAGGTAGGCGACCTTGATAACCGCAGCAGTCTGCAGTTTATCGATCCAAAAGGTCACACGCTGACCCAGTCGCAGAACGATGCGCTGGTCGCTGTCTTCCAGGCGGCATTCAGCAAATAAATACGAGGGCTGGTTAATCCAGCCCTTTTTATTTTAGTGCTACGCAAACGTGTGCGTGGCATAATATCCCCAGTTTTGAACACAAATCATCACACCAGGAGTAATGAAGATGCAGAAGCAAGCTGAGTTGTATCGTGGCAAAGCGAAGACCGTATACAGCACGGAAAACCCGGATCTGTTGGTGCTCGAGTTCCGCAATGATACGTCAGCAGGGGATGGCGCACGCATTGAGCAGTTCGATCGTAAAGGCATGGTGAACAACAAGTTCAACCACTTCATTATGACCAAGCTGGCCGAAGCGGGTATCCCGACTCAGATGGAAGCGTTGCTGTCCGATACGGAATGTCTGGTGAAAAAACTGGATATGGTTCCGGTTGAGTGCGTTATTCGTAACCGTGCAGCGGGCTCCCTGGTGAAGCGTCTGGGCATTGAAGAAGGTATCGAACTGAACCCACCGCTGTTCGACCTGTTCCTGAAAAACGATGCTATGCACGATCCTATGGTCAATGATTCCTACTGCGAAACCTTCGGCTGGGTGAATAAAGAGAACCTGGCGCGCATGAAAGAGCTGACCTACAAAGCCAACGACGTGCTGAAAAAATTGTTTGATGACGCGGGCCTGATCCTCGTCGACTTCAAGCTGGAGTTTGGTCTGTTCAAAGGCGAAGTGGTGCTGGGCGATGAGTTCTCACCGGACGGTAGCCGCCTGTGGGATAAAGAAACTCTGGATAAAATGGACAAAGACCGCTTCCGTCAGAGCCTGGGTGGCCTGATTGAAGCGTACGAAGCGGTTGCTCACCGTTTAGGCGTTAAGCTCGACTAACTCCCTCACTTGCCAAAGGATGTTCGCATCCTTTGGCGTCTTACCTTTGTTTCCTATGGTAATCTTGCCGTTAACCGCCTACGATCATAGCTATTATTAATGGAATAGTTCGAGGTGGTTATGCGCTGGCAAGGGCGTCGTGAAAGTGACAATGTAGAAGACAGGCGCAGTGATGGCGGCGGCGGCCCTTCAATGGGCGGTCCCGGCTTCCGGTTACCGAGCGGCAAAGGCGGGATAATCCTGCTGATTGTGGTGCTGGTTGCAGGATATTACGGCGTCGATCTCACCGGTTTAATGACCGGTCAGCCGCTGCAACAGCAGCAGCAATCTCAGCACTCCATCAGCCCGAATGAAGATGAAGCGGCTAAATTTACCTCCGTTATTCTCGCCACAACAGAAGACACCTGGAGTCAGCTGTTCGAGAAAATGGGGCGTACCTACCAGCAGCCGAAGCTGGTGATGTATCGCGGTGCAACCCGCACCGGATGCGGTACCGGGCAGTCTGTGATGGGGCCGTTCTACTGCCCGGCAGACGGCACCGTCTATATCGATCTCTCTTTTTACGATGACATGAAACGCAAGCTTGGCGCTGACGGCGATTTTGCCCAGGGCTACGTGATCGCACATGAAGTCGGTCACCACGTGCAGAAGCTGTTGGGGATTGAGCCAAAAGTGCGCCAGCTTCAGCAAAATGCCTCTCAGGCCGAAGTGAACCGCCTTTCCGTTAAAATGGAACTGCAGGCGGACTGCTTCGCGGGCGTCTGGGGCCACAGCATGCAGCAGCAGGGCGTTCTGGAATCCGGCGACCTTGAAGAGGCGTTAAATGCCGCTCAGGCTATCGGTGACGATCGCCTTCAGCAGCAGAGCCAGGGGCGCGTCGTGCCGGACAGCTTCACGCACGGTACTTCACAGCAGCGCTATAGCTGGTTTAAACGCGGTTTCGACAGCGGCGATCCGGCGCAGTGTAATACCTTCGGCAAAGCGATGTAATGCTGCCGTTTGAACAGCTGATAAGCGAGCTTGAGCGCACCGGCCATCGCCGGCTGGTGGTGCTCAGCGGTGATGCACAGTGGACGTTAACCCAGGCTGTCGCCCTGCGTGACGCCCTACCTGGAGACTGGGTTTGGCTGGACGAACACCCTTCACAGGCCATCAGTGGCCTGCTGGGACGCGAGTTCCGCCATGCCGTCTTTAACGCCAGCGCCGGGTTTGATGTCGCCGCGTTTGCCGCCCTTAGCGGAACGCTCAGCGCCGGAAGCCTGCTGGTGCTGCGGGTTCCACCGCTCGACGCGTGGGCCGAGCGTCCTGACGGTGATTCCCTGCGCTGGAGCGACAGCGCCGACGCGATAGCCACGCCGCATTTTGTCCGCCATTTCTGCCGGACCCTTGCCGCCGATCCCGACGCGATTGTCTGGCTTCAGGGTAGCGATTTATCCCTTCCACCTTTACCCGATGCGCCCGACTGGCGGCCCGCCAGCGGCGCGCCGCAGCGCGAGCAGGCTGAGATCCTGGATGTGCTTCAGGGGATGAGGAGGGGCATCGTGGCCGTTACCGCCGCGCGCGGGCGCGGAAAGTCAGCGCTGGCGGGAATGTTGCTGAATCGCATTACGGGCAGCGCCGTGGTCACCGCGCCCGCGAAGGGGGCAACGGATATCATTGCCCGATTTGCCGGAGAGCATTTTCATTTTATGGCCCCGGACGCGCTGCTTGCCTCTTCATGCCAGGCCGACTGGCTGATTGTCGATGAAGCCGCCGCGATCCCCGGCCCGCTGCTGGAAAAGCTGGTGAGCCGTTTCCCGCGCGTGCTGCTGACCACAACGGTGCAGGGCTATGAAGGGACGGGCCGGGGATTTTTGCTTAAATTCTGCGGTCGGTTTGCCGGGCTGCAGCGCTACAGCCTGTCAGCGCCGGTACGCTGGGCTACGGGCTGCCCGCTTGAGCGGGTCGTCGCCCGCGCGCTGCTGTTTGACGATACGCTGGTTGACCGCCGCCCGGAAGGGGAGGTGCGTTTAACTTCCCTGACCCCGGAGGCCTGGGAAAGCCGTCCGGCGCTGGCAGCGAGCGTATACGAACTTCTCTGCGCCGCGCACTATCGCACCTCGCCGCTCGATTTACGCCGCATGATGGACGCGCCCGGGCAGCAGTTTGCTGTCGCCGAAGCCAACCCGGTCATCGCCGGGGCGCTCTGGCTGGTGGAGGAGGGCGGGTTATCCCCTGAGCTTAGCCGCGCCGTGTGGGCGGGCTTCCGCCGTCCTCGCGGGAACCTGGTGGCGCAGTCTCTGGCGGCGCACGGCGGCTCCCCGCTGGCGGCCACGCTCCGAGGCCGACGGGTGACCCGCATTGCCGTGCACCCTCACCGTCAGCGGGAAGGGATTGGTCAGGCGCTTATCCGCAGCGCCAGCGGGGAAGATTATCTGTCGGTAAGCTTTGGTTACACCGATGAGCTTTGGCGCTTCTGGCAGCAGTGCGGGTTTGTGCTGGTGCGGATGGGAAGCCATCGTGAAGCCAGCAGCGGCTGCTATACCGCGATGGCGCTGCTGGCGTACAGTGAGGCCGGGCGTCAGCTGTGTGAGCAGGCGCAGCAGCGTCTGAGGCACGATGCGCGGGTATTATCGGCCTGGAACGGTGAAAAGATCCCGGTGGAAGATGAATGGGACGCTACCCTTAATCATGACGATTGGCTGGAGCTGGCCGGGTTCGCCTTCGCCCACCGGGCGTTTTCCACCTCCGTTGCGTCGTTAACGCGGCTGGTGCAGAGCGTTGATATGCCGCTTGCGGCCCTGCGCGGAAAAGTTGAGGCGAAAAAGGATGATGCCCGGCTAAGCGCTGACCTGGCCCTGCCCGGGCGAAAAGCGCTGCTGGTGAGAATGCGAGCGGAAACGGCACAAGCTCTTGAAAGGCTTGATGATGCTCGCTGTCAGCAGCTCAAAGACGCTATTTTGCAATGGCAATTTTTTCAATGACTTCTTCAGTAAAGTGGCATGGTCATTCCCGTCGCGAGGCGTAGAATCCAGGTCATCTATTAAGGAGACCACCATGAAACACGACCATTTTGTTGTTCAAAGCCCTGACAAACCGGCTAAACAGTTACTGCTTCTGTTTCATGGCGTTGGCGATAATGCCGTCAATATGGGTCAGATTGGCAGCTGGTTTGCGCCTGTTTTTCCGGAGGCATTGATTGTCAGCATTGGTGGCGTAGAGCCATGTGGTCCGAACGGACGGCAGTGGTTCTCCGTTCAGGGCGTGACGGAAGAGAACCGTCAGGCGCGCATTGATGCCATCATGCCCACGTTTATCGACATTGTCCGCTACTGGCAGCAGCAGAGCGGCGTAGGTGCCGACGCAACCGCGCTGATTGGCTTCTCGCAGGGGTCAATCATGTCGCTGGAAAGCGTAAAAGCGCAGCCGGGTCTGGCTTCGCGGGTGATCGCATTTAACGGCCGTTTTGCGACGCTACCGACCAGCGCGACCACGCAGACGACCATCCACCTGATCCACGGTGGTGAAGACCGGGTAATTGAGCTCTCGCATGCGGTTGCGGCGCAGGAAGCGCTGATTCGCGAAGGTGGGGATGTGACGCTGGATATCGTTGACGAACTGGGCCACGCGATTGACGACCGTAGCATGCAGTTTGCGCTCGATCGTTTGCGCTATACCGTACCGAAGCACTACTTTGATGAAGCGCTCAGCGGCGGCAAGCCGGATAACGATGATATTGTAGAGTTTATGTGAGGTTTCCCCCTCTCCCAGGGAGAGGGGAAACAGATCGATTACTTCTTCTGATCCTTCTTCGGCCAGTCGTCGTCATCGTCCCACTTGTCGTTAAAATCACGGTGCGGGGGAAGATCCGGTTTGTTGGCAAGAAATTTTTTATGGTCAACGCGCTTCAGATCTTTAATCACGTTAAGCAATACGCCGACCAGAAAAACTAACACCAGAATCCACCAGTACTTTGAAAGCCAGTCCATTCGCTATTCCTCTCAGAGCGTTCGTCAGGCGACGAGTTGCTCCATAATACGTTGATACATACGGGCCAGCAGTTGCAAATCTGCCGCATTGACACACTCATTTATTTTATGAATGGTTGCGTTCACTGGACCCAGTTCGACAACCTGGGCACCCATGCGGGCGATAAAGCGTCCGTCTGAGGTGCCACCCGTTGTCAGCAGCTGTGGCTTAATTTCATTATAGTGCTCGATGGCGTTCACCACCGCATCCACCAGTTTGCCGCGCTGCGTCAGGAACGGCTGGCCGGAAAGCCACCAGTCCACGGTGTAGCGCAGGTTATATTTTTCCAGCAGGGCGATAACGCGCGCCTTGATCGTCTCATCGGTCAGTTCAGTGCTGAAGCGGAAGTTGAACTGGACGAAATAATCTCCCGGGATAACGTTATTGCTGCCGGTCCCGGCCTTGACGTTCGCAATCTGCATGCTGGTCGGCGGGAAGAACTCGTTGCCTTTATCCCACTCAATCTCTACCAGCTCGCTCAGCATCGGTGCCGCGCGATGGACCGGGTTATCGGCCAGATGCGGGTAAGCAACGTGCCCCTGAACGCCGTGAATGGTCAGGTTACAGGTCAGCGAGCCGCGACGCCCGTTTTTGACGACATCACCCACCACTTCGGTACTGGACGGCTCGCCGACCAGGCAGTAGTCGAGACGCTCGTTGCGGGCCATCAGCGCCTCAACGACCTTCACGGTGCCGTTATGGGCGCTGGCTTCTTCGTCGGAGGTGATTAAAAACGCGAGACGGTTTTTGTGGTTCGGGTGCTGAGCAACAAAGCGCTCTGCCGCCACCACCATCGCCGCCAGAGAGCCTTTCATGTCTGCCGCACCGCGACCAAACAGCATGCCATCGCGGATGGTCGGTTCAAACGGCGGGTTAATCCAGCGGTCTGCGTCACCGGCGGGAACGACGTCAGTGTGTCCGGCAAAGGCCAGCGTTTCACCCTGGCCGCGCCACGCCCAGAAGTTCTGGGTATCGCCAAAATCCATGCGTTCCACGGTAAAACCGATGGCGCGCAGGCGCTCAATCATTAATGCCTGACAACCTGCGTCGTCCGGGCTAAGGGAAGGACGGCGAATAAGCTGCTGAGTCAGCTCAATGACCGGGCATGACATAGACTACACCTCAACGAAAAAAGTCTGAATAAAGGGTTTCACTGAAACCCAGCAGCATAGGCTGCCCTGGCGCGCAGAGCAATGGGCGTTTGATGATTGCCGGCATTTCGAGCATCAGTTTTGCCGCGCTGTCGGCATCTTTGATGCTGGCGCGCAGCGCTTCGTCCAGTTTACGCCAGGTGGTGCCGCGCGTGTTCAGCAGTGCTTCCCACCCCAGTTCGCTGATGGCGTTATGCAGAAATTCTGCATCAAGCCCATCCGCTCGGTAATCGTGGAAACGGTACTCTACGCTGTTGGCTTCCAGCCAGCGGCGGGCTTTTTTGATGGTGTCGCAATTTTTAATGCCGTACATCACAACCATGGTGAATCCTTTTGACCTAATGATGATTAAATGTTCAGTAAATTCGAAGATATATCCTTAAGTAGAATATAACACATTCAGGAATCGTCTGGATTTACACTTCTTCTTAATTCAACTCACAACTGTACGCTGAATATTCTTTCATCCTTTAAGCATAGATGTCCATAAACTTTAAAATGCTAATAAACTCAGCCAATAAAATAAAATTCAGCTGTCCGCAGTGTTATTTCAAAATATTGCTGGCCGTCACAAAAAATTGAGGGCTATCCGTTCATATTTATCATAAATCCACGCAGGACGTGGGGTGCAATCACAGCAATTGGTTAAATAGTCTTCACAATGACGGTCCGTTTTTGTAGAATGCGCATAATAATAAGAGAGGGTATTATGATTGAACGTGAACTGGGGAACTGGAAAGATTTTATCGAAGGCATGCTTCGTAAATGACATTCAGTAAGAATTGCAAGAGCACTAAAATAAGTAAAATAACCATAGTGTGAATTAATCACACAATAAAAAGGCGGCCGATAGAGCCGCCTTTTTTTATTTCAATCACTTACTCCGGGCGTTCCTTTAGCGGGAAGCGGCGACGCACTAGCACAAAGAACAGCGGAACGAAATAAATGGCAAGGATAGTGGCGGAAATCATGCCGCCCATGACCCCGGTACCCACAGCATGTTGGCTGCTGGAGCCTGCGCCGGTGCTGGTTGCCATCGGCAGTACGCCGAAAACAAACGCCAGCGACGTCATCAGGATCGGGCGTAAGCGCTGACGGCAGGCGTGCAGCGTGGCGGCCATCAGCTCGTGGCCTTTGGCATTCATCTCGTTGGCAAACTCAACGATCAGAATGGCGTTTTTCGCCGATAGCCCAATCACAGTGAGCAGCCCGACCTGGAAGTAGACATCGTTCTCCAGGCCGCGCATCCAGGTCGCGAGCAGTGCACCGATGACGCCAAGGGGCACGACCAGCATGACCGAGAACGGGACTGACCAGCTTTCATACAGTGCGGCAAGGCAGAGGAAGACCACCAGCAGCGAGAGGGCGTAAAGCGCGGGTGCCTGCGCTCCGGAGAGACGCTCCTGGTAAGACATGGCCGTCCACTCCAGGCCAAAACCGGCGGGCAGCTGCTGCACCAGTTTTTCCATGATGTCCATGGCGGTACCGGTACTGACGCCCGGGGCGGCTTCCCCAACGATTTCAACCGCGGAATAGCCGTTATAGCGCTCCAGACGCGGCGAACCGCTCTCCCAGTGCGAGTTGGCAAAGGCGGAGAAGGGCACCATGCCGCCGACATTATTCCTGACAAACCAGCGGTTAATATCATCCGGCAGCATGCGGAACGGCGCGGCGGACTGTACATACACTTTTTTTACGCGGCCGCGATCCATAAAGTCATTCACATAGCTCGAGCCCCACGCGGTTTGCAGGGTGTCATTGATATCGTTGATCGACACGCCCAGCGCCTGCGCCTTACGCTGATCGATATCCACCTGCAGCTGTGGGCTGTCGTCAAGGCCGTTATGGCGAACGCGTGTCAGGCCTGAATCGTTGCCCGCCAGCGCCAACAGCTTGTCGCGCGCCGCCATCAGCGCCGTATGGCCCGCACCGGCGTGATCCTGCAGCTCC
Organism: Enterobacter sp. FW301-JW81; assembly: GCF_058788735.1. Taxonomy (NCBI): domain Bacteria; kingdom Pseudomonadati; phylum Pseudomonadota; class Gammaproteobacteria; order Enterobacterales; family Enterobacteriaceae; genus Enterobacter; species Enterobacter sp. FW301-JW81. The sequence goes on from NZ_JBYTBA010000002.1 coordinate 154,087, forward strand.
ATATCAAAGCCGGCAGAACTGCCCAGACCGCTTATTGCCGGCGGGCTGCTGGCAAAGACGCGCGCTTCTTTGATATGCGCAAAGGCTTTCGTCGCGCGCTCAATGATGGCAAACGATGTTCCCGTTTTCGTGTCGCGCTCGTCCCAGTCCTTCAGGCGGACGAACATGCGGGCGACGTTCTGCCCGTTGCCGCCCGGGCCGGAGCCGACGGTGGAGAAGACGGAAACAACGTTATCTTTCTCTTTGGTGAAGAAGTACTGCTCCACCTTCTGAACCACTTTCAGCGTCTGCTGCTGCGTTGCGCCGCTCGGGAGCTGCACCGAGGTGGTGAACATTCCCCGGTCCTCCATCGGCAGGAACGAGGTGGGCAGATGCATAAACAGCCAGACCATGCCGCCCAGCAGCACAACGTAAACCATCATCCAGCGCAGGCTGCGGTGCAGCACGCCGCCGACGGCAGATTCATACCGCGCGGCATTGCGGTTAAACATCCGGTTAAACCAGCCGAAGAACCCTCTCTGGCCGTGATGTTCCCCTTTGTGCAGCGGTTTCAGGATGGTGGCGCAGAGTGCGGGAGTGAGGATCAGCGCCACCAGCACGGAGAGCACCATCGCCGAGACGATGGTGATGGAGAACTGACGGTAAATCGCCCCGGTTGTGCCGCCAAAGAAGGCCATCGGGATAAAGACGGCCGACAGCACCATCGCAATACCGACTAATGCCCCCTGAATTTGCCCCATGGATTTACGCGTCGCCTGGCGCGGGGAAAGGCCCTCTTCGCTCATGATGCGCTCGACGTTTTCGACCACCACGATGGCATCATCCACCAGAAGGCCAATCGCCAGCACCATCGCAAACATCGTCAGGGTATTAATGCTGTATCCGAACGCGTACAGCACCGCAAAGGTCCCCAGCAGCACCACGGGGACGGCAATGGTTGGGATCAGCGTTGCGCGGAAGTTTTGCAGGAACAGGTACATGACCAGGAACACCAGCGCAATGGCTTCCAGCAGGGTCTTTACCACATCCTCAATCGACGCTTTAACGAAGGAGGTGGTTTCATAGGCGACTTTGTACTCCAGCCCGTGCGGGAAGTACTGCGACAGCTCGTCCAGACGGTCCAGCACCAGTTTCGCTGTAGCCATTTCGTTCGCGCCGGAGGCCAGCTTAACCCCCAGACCGGAGGCCTGATTGCCGTTAAAGCGGCTCAGGTAGTCGTATTTCTCCGCACCCATTTCCACCGTGGCGACATCGCCCAGGCGCACTTCCGACCCGTCCTGATTCACGCGCAGGGTGATGTTGCGGAACTGATCCGGCGTCTGCAGCAGCGATTGCGAATTGATGGTGGCATTCAGGGCCTGCTTATCAACGGACGGCGTTCCCCCCAGCTGCCCTACGGCAATCTGGGCGTTCTGGGCCTTGATGGCATCCGTTACGTCGGTCGCCGTCATCTGGACGCTGTTGAGCTTGTTGGGATCGAGCCAGATGCGCATTGAGTACTGTGAGCCGTAAGCGTCGATATCCCCCACGCCGTTAATACGGCTGATGGGATCCTGAATATTACTGGCGACGTAGTCCGCAATGTCCTGTTTATCCATCGAGCCATCTGTCGAGACAAACGCGATGGTCAAAATATTGGTATCACCGGTTTTACGCACGGTCACACCCTGGTTCTGTACCGCCTGGGGCAGCTTGCGCATGGCCGACTGCAGCTGGTTTTGTACCTGCTGCACCGCTTCGTCCGGGTCGGTGCCCGCCTTGAAGCTCAGGGTCACCGTCGCCTGGCCCGTGGCGCTACTCTGCGAGGACATGTACATCAGGTTATCCAGACCCGTCATGTTCTGCTCGATAACCTGCGTCACGGTGTTTTCCAGCGTTTGTGCGGAAGCGCCGGGGTAGTTTGCGGTGACGCGCACGTTCGGCGGTGCCAGATCGGGATATTGCTCAACGGGAAGTGAAGTAATCGCCAGGACGCCTGTCAGGCACAACAGGATGGCAAGCACCCAGGCAAAAATGGGGCGATCGATAAAAAAATTCGCCATGAAAAAGTGACCTCGTTTTGCTGCACGTCATTATTGTTTATTGCCCGCATAACTTTAGCGGTAAGGCCCAGGTCAAACGTGGAGAAATAAAGGAGATAATGTAAATTATCATGCGCTTTTCCCTGCGCTTCCTCCTTTACCGTTATTTACCCGCCGGTGCCTCAGGTACGGGGAATGTGACGCTGACCAGCGTGCCGCCGTTTTGCGGCTGTGAAAAATGCAGCGCTCCCCCAAGCCGTTGCGCGCGTTCACGCATAATGTTCAGGCCGTAATGCCCCGGCGGCTCGCTGGCCTCGCCAATTCCGATGCCGTTGTCACGAATGCTGACGCAGTGCGTACCGTCCGCTGCCGTCACGCAGCTCACCGCGATCTCAGTGGCCTGCGCGTGCTTAATGGCGTTCAGCACGGCCTCGCGTACGATCTGTAAAAGATGCACCTGCTTTTGCGCGTCGAGCGCCAGCGAGGAGAGGCGGCAGTCGAGATGCAGCTTAGCCTGCGTCTGGCTCTGCAGGGCATCGAGGGACTCCTGCAGCGCCGCGGGTAAATTCGCGTGGTTCAGCGTGAGCCGGAAGGTGGTGAGCAATTCGCGCAACTGCTGCCAGGCGTTGTTAAGCTCGCGGGAGAAGTCGGTGATGATGGTCTGCGCCGGGGCGTTTTCCTCCGGCACGGCGCGCTTAAGCAGGGCAAGCTGAATGCGCAGATACGACAGCACCTGCGCCAGCGAATCATGCAGCTCGCGAGCGATGGTGGCGCGCTCTTCCATCAGTAGCAGCTGCTGGTAATGCTTCTGTGCCTGGTTAAAGTACAGCCCGCGCCCGAGCATGGTTGCCACGCTTCGCATCAGCGGGAGGGGAACGCTGTCCGTCTCGCTTTGCCAGCGCAGCTCGCCGTAAAGGGTGTCCTGCATCAATACCGGCAGATTTTGCAGCGGGAGGCCGCGTGACTCCGTCCCTTCACACACCCGCCAGTCGTCGCTGGTGCGCAGCTCCAGATAACTCATCTGCGTATAGTCATGGACAATTTGCAGGATATGCCGGAAGCAGTGGCTGTCTATCTGGCCGGTATTCAGCGCCTGAGAGCACTTGAACAGCATGTCGAGCTGCTGGTGGGCGTCATGCAAATGCCGCGTCTTTTCCGCAACCGAGGCTTCAAGCGAGCGGTAGAGCGTGGCTAACTCGGCGGACATGTGGTTAAAGGCGCGCGAGAGCTGGCCCAGCTCGTTCGGCAGGGCGGTATCCGGCGCAGGGGTCGCAAACTCACCTCGCTCAATTCGCTCGCTGGCCGCCACCAGATTGTTCAGCGGCAATACCACCTGGCGACGGATGCGCCGCAGGGTAAACAGCGTCAGCAGCAGGATCCCAAGCGCGCCCGCCAGCGAGAGCAGGGTGACCGTCTGAATTTTATGTTCGGTGTAGTGCTGCAGGGCAAGCACGAAAGCATCAATGCGGCCGACAAAATCGCCAATGTGGCTTTGATACCACGCGCTGTCGCCGCGGGCGATGCGCGTGTCCATCTCCAGCCAGGCCACGTGCAACTGCTGATAGCGTGCTTTCACGTTGTCCGGAACGTACCAGCGGTTCAGCTTCTGCAGGGCAGGCGCGCTCAGCGTCTGTTGCCAGTTCTCGCGATGGGCGGCAAGGGAAGGGCTGTTGCGCTGCATCTCGTAGCCCAGGCGATAGCTCTGCATGCGCAGTGAGCCCGCGATATTAATGGCTTCGGCGTCACGCTGGCTGCTGGCAAGCGTCAGCAGCGCGACGGTGCTGGTCAGCACGGATAAAACAATGATCGAAAAGAATGCCCAGGCAAGGCTTCCGGAAACGGGTCGTTTAACGGTCACAGAACGGCTCTCTGAATAAAATTGATCTGCCACAGGTTCACTGGAAATAATTGGGCATCCTGGGCATTTGAACATTGCCCGATCGCGCCGTGATGCGTAAATACCATATTCATACAAAGAATAAGGTTATTGAACCAAAAACAGGTGTGGATATGAATCGTTTTATTATGGCTGACAGCCAGCAATGCATTGGGTGTCGCGCCTGCGAAGTGGCCTGCGTGATGGCGCACAACGGTGAGCAGCACGTCCTGAGCGAGCGCCATTTTCATCCCCGTATTACGGTCCTGCGAGCCGGCGAGAAACGAAGCCCCGTCACCTGCCATCACTGCGAAAACGCGCCCTGCGCGCAAAGCTGCCCGAACGGCGCCATCAGCAAATGCGATGACAGCGTACAGGTGAACCAACAAAAATGCATCGGCTGTAAGGCCTGCGCGGTGGCCTGCCCGTTTGGCACGATGGAAATTATCGTCACCCCGCTCGGCAGCAGCGGCGTGAAGGCCTCGGCGAACAAATGCGATCTCTGCCAGACGCGACCAAACGGCCCGGCCTGTATCGAAAACTGCCCGGCAGACGTCCTCTCCCTGGCGACGCCCGCCGTCCTGGACAATCTGGCAAAATCGCGCCGACAGCGCGCTGCCAGCCTGGAGGCGCGGCCCTGGCATGCGGAGGCCGTCAGAGAGGACGTCCCGCGCACTAAGCTGCAGCAGATGCAAACAACCCCGCCACGCGGCGAGCCCGACAAGCTGGCTGGCGCAGAGCGCGTGGGCCATTTTAACGAAATCTACCTGCCGTTTCGGGCCGAGCAGGCCGCCCGCGAGGCGTCGCGCTGCCTGACGTGCGGCGAGCACAGCATTTGCGAATGGACCTGCCCGCTGCACAACCACATCCCGCAGTGGATTGAGCGCCTCAGCGCGGGGGACATTGCCGGCGCGGTCGAGCTTTCTCATCAGACTAACTGTTTACCTGAAATTACCGGCCGCGTCTGTCCGCAGGACCGTTTATGCGAAGGGGCCTGCACAATCCGTGACGAGTCGGGCTCCGTGACCATCGGTAACATCGAGCGCTATATCGCCGAACGGGCGCTGGCGATGGGCTGGCGGCCGGATTTGTCCGCCGTCACGCCATCAGGTAAGCGTGTCGCGATTGTTGGCGCGGGGCCTGCCGGGCTGGCGTGCGCCGACGTGCTGGCGCGCAGCGGCGTGAGCGTGACGGTCTACGATCGGCATCCGGAAATCGGCGGATTGCTGACCTTTGGCATCCCGGCATTCAAGCTGGATAAATCGCTTCTCGCGCGGCGCAGAGAGATATTCACCGCGATGGGGATCCGCTTTGAGCTGAACTGCGAGGTGGGGCAGGACGTGTCGATGTCACAGTTAAAGAACGAGTACGACGCCCTGTTTATTGGCGTGGGTACCTATCGCTCGATGAAGGCGGGTATCCCGCACGAAGACGCGCCAGGGGTCTATGACGCGCTGCCTTTCCTGGTGGGCAATACGCGGCATGTTATGGGGCTGGAGGAGTCGGCCAGCGAACCGTTCATCGACACCCGTGGCTTAAACGTGGTGGTGCTGGGCGGGGGCGATACCGCGATGGACTGCGTCCGCACCGCGTTACGCCACGGCGCGGCGAACGTCACCTGCGCCTATCGTCGGGATGAGGCCAATATGCCGGGGTCGAAGAAAGAGGTGAAGAACGCCAGAGAAGAGGGCGCGGCGTTTGAATTTAACGTCCAGCCGGTCGAGCTGACGCTGGATCCTGACGGAAAGGTCAACGGTATCCGGATGCTGCGTACCGAGCTCGGTGAGCCGGATGCGCAGGGGCGGCGTCGTCCCGTTCCGGTGGCGGGGAGCGAGTTTGTGATGGCCGCTGATGCGGTCATTATGGCGTTTGGTTTTAACCCGCACGCGATGTCGTGGCTGCAGGCGCAGGGCGTTGAAACGGACGAGCGCGGGCGGATTATTGCCTCGGTTGAGAGCCGCTACCGTTACCAGACGACCAACCCGCAAATCTTCGCTGGGGGTGATGCGGTACGCGGTGCGGATCTGGTGGTAACCGCCATGGTGGAAGGGCGTCATGCGGCGCAGGGGATACTCGACTGGCTGGGAGTCAGTGCGCCAGAACACCATTAAACCGGCGGGCGACAAAGTGGGATTCACGGCGTAGTATAGGGCGACTCATTATGTTGTGGAGCCCGTATGACCCTGAAAATTGACGTTATCAAAGACAAAATTCTCTCTGAAAACTACTTTGTCCTGCGTAACATCACCTACGATCTTACGCGTAATAACGGTGAAGTGATCCGCCACAAACGCGAGGTCTACGACCGCGGCAACGGGGCAACCATTTTGCTCTATAACCGTGAAAAGCAGAGCGTGGTGCTGATCCGTCAGTTCAGGGTGGCGACATGGGTTAACGGCAACCCTGACGGACGTCTGATTGAAACCTGCGCTGGCCTGCTTGATAACGATGAGCCGGAAGTCTGCATCCGCAAGGAGGCCGTGGAAGAAACCGGCTTCGAAGTGGGCGAGGTCAAAAAGGTCTTCGAGCTGTTTATGTCGCCCGGCGGCGTGACGGAAATCGTTCACTTCTTCATTGCGGAATACAGCGACGCGCAGCGCACCCACCGGGGCGGTGGCGTAGAGGATGAAGATATCGAAGTGCTGGAGCTCCCCTTTTCCCGAGCGCTGGAGATGATGCGTTCAGGCGAAATCAGGGATGGTAAGGCAGTGATACTACTGCAGTATTTACAGACAACCGGGTTGATGAATAGCGCTTTTGAACGGATATAGTGTGTTTTTCAGATAAATCTATCCGATAAATCCGATTGAGCCATCCCGGCGGGAACACGAAGATACTGTCCAGTTAAGCGTTTTCGTTCCGGGATTGTGTCATTCATGCGCTACAGCGTCTTTTTATTTTCCCTGTTTTGCGTGCTTCTCGCGCCGCAGGTGCGGGCTGCGCCCGCGCAGCAAGCCTTCTCTGACTGGCAGGTGACCTGCAATAACCAGAACTTTTGCCTTGCGCGCAACACGGGCGAGCACCGCGGCCTGGTCATGACGCTTACCCGAAGCGCCGGGGCAAAAACGGATGCCACGCTGCGTATCGACCTCGGCGGACTTGAAACGCCCTCCGTCAAAGAGCCAGAGATAGCCCCCCGGCTGCTGCTGGATAACTCCCCTCTGAAGCTGGACAGACAGCACTGGCAGCTCACGCCCTGGCATCTTAAAACGGACGATGCGGCCACCATTACCGCCTTTCTGAAAAACATCCAGGAAGGGAAAGCCCTGACCCTGCGCGACGGCAAGCAGGTGATTTCCCTGAGCGGTCTGAAAGCGGCGCTGCTGTTCATTGATGCCCAGCAAAAGCGCGTCGGCAGCGAAACCGCATGGATTAAGAAGGGTGACGATCCGCCATTAAGCGTGCCGCCCGCGCCCGCCCTGAAAAAAGTGGCTGTCGTGAACCCCACCCCAACGCCGCTTTCCCACGCTGAACTTAACGACCTGCTGGATTATGGTACCGGGCGGATGAACAGCAGCCAGTGCTCGCTGGATCCTAACCGCCGGGAAGTGCGCGTTACCGCGTTAACCGATGATAAAGCGCTGCTGATCGTCAGCTGCGAGGCGGGGGCCTATAACACGGTCGATCTGGCGTGGCTGGTATCACGTAAGAAACCCTTCTCCGCCCGTAGCGTCAGGCTGCGGCTGCCGTTTACGCCGTCAAGCGACAGCAGTGAAATGGAGTTAATGAACGCCAGCTTCGATGAGAAAACGCGCGAGCTGACCACGCTCGCGCTCGGGCGCGGTATGGGGGATTGCGGGATCCAGACGCGCTGGCGCTTTGACGGCCAGCGTTTTCGCCTGGTGCGTTATGCCGAAGAGCCCAGCTGTGATAGCTGGAACGGGCCAGATGCCTGGCCGACGCTGTGGATCACGCGCTAGCTTTTAGCCGCCTTACCCGGCCAGCAACACATCCGAAACGTAGGCCGGGTAAGCGACAGCGCCACCCGGCAAAGCAGACCGCACCCTGGTTACTGTTTACGGAAAAAGTCGTTATACAGCATGTATAGGTGCGCTGCGCTCCAGGAGAAGTTGGGGGCGCCTTGCTGCGCGCCGGTCAGCGGATTGTAGTTTTCCTGGATCGGGCCGTCGGACGTTAACCCCTTTGCGTGCTTAAAGAAGTTTTCAGCCAGCGTTTGTGCCTGTTCCCGATAGCCATAGCGTTCCATCCCTTTTAGGCCAAACCAGAACTGGTCGACCCAGACCCGCCCGCGCCAGTAGATATCCGGGCCAAATGCCGGGTTGGTTAGTGCGGCAGTTCCGAGCGGCACATACGTGTTAAACTCTTTCGGATCCAGCATCACCTTCACCACGGCATCAGCATGCTCCTGCGTTGCCGCGCCGTTAAACAGCGGCGACCAGCCCTCCGGGCCTTTACCGCGCTCGACGATCGGTTTGCCCGCACAACCGTTGGCCAGCGGTTTATCCTCAATGCGGATGTCATAGTAAAAACCGCTTTTCGCGTCGAACATGCAGGTATTGATGTAGATCGCGAGCTTATCCGCCAGTTTGCGGTAGCGGCTGGCCTCCTGCTCTTTACCCAGCAGGTTCGCCATCTGCGCCAGATAGTGGTTGTCGCTGTACATATAGCTAGCCTGGTCGACGGACTCCTGCAGCAGCGAATACCCCAGTAGCCTGCCCTCTTTGTCGCGGTTTTCGGCAAACTTCACCGTCCAGTCGCTGCGCTTGCCGCCGTTTTCGACGTATTTATCCAGCTGGGCTTTATCGATAAAACCGAAGACGGCGGCGTCATCGCGCCCGGATTCCCACGAGGCCGCAACCTGCGCCGGGATCTCCAGGCTGTCGTAATGGCCATTATCGACCACGCGGGCATAGTTGTTCAGGCCGGAAAGCGACTCTTCTTTATCGCCTTTTTTCACCGTAAAGAGCATTTCGCCGCTGGCGGTATTATGGGCTTTATCACGCGTCGCGCCGTACTCCGGCACGCCGTTGCCGTTATGGTCGCGGTTGCGCAGCCACCAGTCGTGATAGGCCACCAGTTTAGGGTACATTTCCGCCAGCCAGGCCTTGTCCCGGGTGGTGTTGTACACCTCCATCACCGACCACGCGGCCAGGCTCGGCTTGGTATTGCGCTCGTTCCAGTTGCCGCCGTCGCCGCCGCGTTCCGGACTCAGGTTCCAGGCGATGAGATCCGGCACAAAGCCGGCATCCTGCGGACGCACCGGATCGTCAGGTTTGATTTGCCAGGAGAAGACCGCGCGAATGTTCTCTTTGGCGATATCCGGGTTGAAATGCGACATGGCAAACGCCTGTTTCCAGGTATCCCACGGCCAGGTCTGGTTGCCGGAGAACCAGCGTCCGGTGACGGATGGCGTCACCGTGTTATAGCGCACCGCGCCGCCAGGCGAACGCCAGTTGCCGTTCAGCGTTTCGATGGCTTTCACCGCCACGCGGGTTTGCTCGGGCGTCGCGTTTGGGTTGGTTAACCCTTTCTGCAAATAGCCTTCCCAGCGCCGCTGCGAGGCCGTCATATAGAAGGCCGGGCGCGCCAGAATATCGCGGATCTGCATCTGCTCGCGCTTCGCCTCATCGACGTTGAGCAGATGGGAGTAGGTGGTGTACAGCGTGGTGCTGCCGGTAATATGCGCCCGGCTGGTAAAGCGATGCCCGTCGACGGTGGTCTCGACGGGGATGGATTTATGCACCTGATATTCGGAGCTGCCGGAGGTCAGCAGATCCCATGTGGAACGCACCTTGCCAAAGGTCACCTTCAGGCCGTCACGCGCGGGGACCAGCCTGCGCTGATAGTCCGGATACGCGCCGTCGACAGTTTTATCCGACAGCGGTTTGCCCGCTTTGGCCTCCAGCTTCTCCAGCAGTTCGCCGTCCCACACCAGGTCGAGCGGTGCCTTGCTGGTGATGCGGGTTTCCAGCAGCGAGGTGCGCGCGGTGGCAAAGCGCAGCGTCATCGCGATCTGCACGTCTTTGGCGCTCAGCGTCTGCACCAGCGCGCCGGGAATGCTGTAGGCCTCGAGGGTAAAATCGACTTTTTTGCCGTTCTGATACACGCTCAGGCGATCGAAATTCGTCGCCATAAAGTTGATGTACTCTTCGGTGAGCAGCGCTACGCCGGGAAATCCTCCCTGAGTCTGCGGCCCGTCCGGCAGCAAATGCCCATGCCAGGCACCCAAATCGAAAAAGGGGTTAAATCGCTGGTGGTCGTCATCGTCAAAATCGTGCATATACGCCGGTGCACCGGCGCGGTTGATGACGTTTTTAAAATCATCTGGGGCGGCGGCGTGGGCCGAAAAACTGAGCGCCAGCGCGCAGGCCAGCGGTGTAAGGCTGAGTTTCACGGGGAAGATCCTTTTACCAGTAAAAGTATTGCATCAGGAAGACCCGGTCGCTCGGGTCGCCGGAGGCATTTTTCATATAGAACCGGCTGTCGGCTGCGGTAGCAAAGCGCCCATCGCCGTACTCGTACCAGATACCGAACTGCATAAACGAGGTCGTTTCATCGGCGGCATTGTCCGGGCGGTGCTTTGCATAGCTGTAAGCGGTGGAGAGATAAACGCCTTTTAACGCTTCAACCATGGCGCTGACCATATAGCCGGTCTCAGTGCCGGAGACGTCCTTGCCGCTGGCCCGCCCGGTGTGATGCCAGGCGCGCGCCGCCAGATTGGGCGACAGAATGCCGGTTAAAAAGAGCTGACCGGTGCCGTCGGTGACCTCAAGCCCGTTCATCCAGGTGACGTCTTTGACGAGGTCATACTGGATATAGCCGTTGGCCATCGCCGGATAGGTATATTTATCGTCATAGCGATCGTATTTACCAAAGTGCAGCCAGGCTTTGCTCTCGTCATGGTGCCCCGCAGGCGTGGCGGTGACGCTGTAGCGCAGGTTCCCGGAGCGGTTCTGTACCTTCAGCGCATACATAATGTCGCGGGTGTTGGGGATCACATAGCCCAGATCGGGCGTGAAATCTCCCCACCACTGCAGGTCATCGAGGGAGGAGTCCTGACGCAGGCTCAGCATGATTTCGGTATTGCCGTCAGTTTTGTAGCCGCCGTAAAGGCGGTTAAGCCCACCTTCGAATCCGCCCCAGCTGTGGTCGGGCACCCAGGCGTTGCCCTGATGGTCCGCCTGTACGGTCCAGCCCTCGCCGTAAATCAGGCCGAACCAGTGCCCGTGCTTCATTTCCAGACCGCCCTCAATATAGGTGCCGTCACTGTATTTATGTTTATCCGGACCTTCTAAATCCATATATCCGCCAACCCCCAGTTCGCCATAAAAACGAAATGACGGAGAGGTGATTTCCGGCGTTTTGGTATCGTCGTGCTCGGCTGGCCGCGCCTCTTCTGCGGCAAATGACGGGCAGCAGAAGGAGAGGGCGGCCAGCGCCCAGAACGTTTTTGTTTTAATTGTCATACACTCATCCCAAAGAAAAAATATCCCTGCCTGCCGTATTACTGACTATTCGAGGCCGGTGATGCTTCAATATGTTGTTGTTCTTTTGATAATCCTCTGACGTATTTGCTGTATTTCCACCAGGCAAATCCGAGGAATAAAACAATGCCGCCGACGTTATAGAAAATAATCGTCAGAATATTGCCCCCGGTCGGGAAGGTTGAGGCCACAAAGCCGATGGCGAATATCACAATCAGCATCGACACCACCACCATGCCCGTGGTGCGTGAGCCCATTTTGAAATCGCGCGGGAGATGATCGAGCCTGCGACGCAGGTTCAGGTAAGCCAGCATGATGAACAGCGGCGGTAACATCGACGCGGCCGCGGTCATATTGATCACGGTATTCATCAGCTCCTGCGCGGTATTGGACCCCATGGTTGGGATAATCATTAACGGAATGACGATCAGATACTGGATCCACGCCGCCCGCGCCGGTACGCCGTTCTCGTTCAGCGCCACGGTTTTTGGCCCAAAAATGCCGCTCGGGATTTCAGAGAAGAAGATTTTGACCGGCGTTGCGGTCCACATCAGCAGCGAGCCGAACATCGCGGTAAAGGAGACCAGGCCGACAAAGCGGTTCATCAGCACTTCCGGCAGGCCAAACCACACCGCCAGGCCGTGGAATACCTGCACCGAGCCGCCGGTAAATTTCAGCTCTTTACTGCTGATGAAGACGTTAATCAGCACCGAGGAGATGGAGTAGAGCACGCCGATGAAAATCCCCGCCAGAATGATCACCTTCACGAAGGATTTTGAACCGCCCTTGACGTCGTTAACGTACACGGCAACGGACTCTGCGCCCCCGGCGGCCATGAATATCCAGGTGGTGATGCCGAGGAAGGCCCAGTTGAAGTTGGGGATCATCGCGTCAACGGTAATCGGGTCGGCTGGCTGCACGCCGCCCACCAGCGCCGCACCGGCCAGCAGAATATAGGAAAGGGTCAACAGCAGCATGAGCGTTGAGGTCACAGAGGTGATGGGCCCCAGCATTTTTGCCCCGTTGGTGGACACCCAGGTCGAGAAGGCGAACAGCACCATGCTCAGTACCGTGGTGGCGAACGGCGTAAGAATGTACTCATAGCCCAAAAAGGCGTAAGAGGCGTAGGCGATGACGCGCGGCAATAACGAGGTGAAGAAGAACAGGTTCACGAACCAGTAGGTGTAGGCGGTAATAAACGCCCAGCGCCCGCCCAGCGAACTTTTCACCCAGGCGTACACGCCCGCTTCGGAGTTTTTATTCAGGGAGACAAACTCCGCGATGATTAAGCAGAAAGGAATAAAGTAGAACAGGGTGGCTAAAAAGAACATCGGCGCCGAGGCAAGCCCCAGCTCGATATTGTTGTTGATAACGTTGTTAAAACTGAATACGGCGGCAAACGTCAGCGACAGCAGGCCGAATTTGCCGATGGTATTACGCTTGGTAGTTTCAGACATAACATATCTCCGGGTACGAGGAGGGCGGTGCTTCATTGGCACCGCTGGATTTTTTATTTGTTATGGAAATAGCCGTCTTCGATGGTCACATAGAGGACGACTTTTTTTGCTGGCGTTTCGCTGATAAAGCGATACGCCTCGTGGTTTTCACAAATCACGATTTGCCCCTCGCGCACCTGTTCGGTTTGACCCACGCCTTTCAGGTATTCGCGGTCGGTTTCATCGCGGTAGCACTCCACAGGCTGAAGGGCGTCTTTTGCGGCGTACTCAATTTTCTGCGCGCCCTGCAGGTAGTAATGCACCTCGAAATAGCGGCGATGGCCAACGAACAGCGCGTCGGTGCTGGCATCGCAGGCCACGCGGTAGGCCAGCGAATCGCCAATTGAGTGGGCAACGCCGGGCTGGATGTGGTCGCTATTGTTGATGGCCTCTGCGCAGCGCTGCCATTTACGGCCCGTGCGATAACGCTGCTGGAACTGCTCCAGGCTGTCGAGAACAATCATTTGTCTGCCTCGCTGTGTGAATTCATGGAAAAGAAACCGGTGCCGAACCGATGGCGCACCAGCGTCTGCGCGGCGGTTTGTCCGCCTTCCAGCGGGAGCAGGGTGAAGCCGTAGCGGAACGGCCTGAACCAGACGCGCCAGGTGTCCAGCACTTCGCTTCCCCAGGAGTTGGAGCCCAAACCCAGGAGCTGATGGTCAAGGTTGAGGGTGATGTCATCGCAGCGACGCAGTTCGTTGCAGTGCTGCGCGGCGTGAATGTCCTCTGCCGTGTAGTGCCAGGCGCTGAAGTGAACAGGTTGCTCAGGCACCACCAGCAGGCCGCTGCCGCGACGGTTGGCGAGCGTCGCCCAGCGCACCTGCTGGCGGTTGCCGTTGTTCTGCGGGAACGGGTAGTTTTCAAACATCTCATCCACCGTGGTGTGCCACAGATCGATAGTGCTGGCCTGCTGGCTGTCCGGGTAGTTCTCACCGGGCCCGCGTCCGTAGTAGCTCACCTGGTCGAATTCGCCGTTGATGCCGAGGGTAAAGCCGATGCACGGAATAATGTGCGGGTAATCGCCGTAGCGTTCACCGCTCAGCTCAACGTTAATTTGCCCGTCGGCGGCAATGCGCCAGCGATAGGTGCAGCGCATGCCAAAATCAAACACCGGCGGGGCGATCAGCGTGCGGGTGGTAATGATGACCGCATCGTCGTGCTGCTCGACCTCAAAACCGCGCAGGTGCTCCTGCATAATCTGCAGGTGGTTGGGTTGCCACAGCCCCTCATACTCCTGCTTGTGGTTATCAATCATCGGTTTGAAAAAGTTTATTTTCGGTTCACGGGTGAGGTTTTCCTCACCGTTAACCTGCCAGGAGCAGAGTTTCCCCGTCACTTTTGAGAAGCGTGCGCGGAAGTTATGTCCGGTCACGCTGCAGCTCAGGCGGTCCTCTTCCAGCAGCAGCGGCGTCGCGTTGACGTTAATAAACGGCGTGGCGTGATCCGTGCGCGCTTTTAGCGGGAACTGATACACCGCGATCTCGTGCCCGGCTTCGCTGTAGCGCGTGCGGCTGTTTTTGCTGATGCGCACGGTCAGGAACGCTTCGCGCTCGTCGGGGGTGGGCAGGTCCAGAGGCATGCTGCGCGCGCTGTTGGGCCCGAGGCCTGTGATATGCAGCGGCTGGCTGTAAAGCGTTTCCCCTTCCGCACGCACCTCGACGAGCAGGGTGTAATCATCCAGCGTGGTAAACCAGAAGCGGTTTTCAACGTGCAGCTCGCCGTTCTGCCAGCGCAGCTTGACCGGGGCAATCACCTGCTTATATTCACGCAGCCCGGGGCCTGGCGTTTGGTCTGAGTAGATCAGCCCGTCGAGACAGAAGTTGTAATTATTCGGGTAGTCACCAAAGTCGCCGCCGTAGGCGTAGTACGTATTGCCGCTAGCATCAGCCGCCTGAATACCGTGGTCGCACCACTCCCAGACGTAGTGGCCCTGAATGCAGTCGTGGCGATCGAAGACGTGTTGATACTCCGTCAACCCGCCCGGGCCGTTGCCCATCGCATGGGCGTATTCGCAGATAATTCGCGGTTTAGCGTGGGGATATTCACCGAACAGATTCATCAGCGGCACGCGGGTGTACATGGTCGAGATGATATCGACCACCTCGGCGTCGCGATCCTCTTCGTAATGCAGCAGGCGCGTGTCATCCAGCGCCTTTGCCGCCCGGGCCATGGCGCGGATATTACAGCCGTAGCCGGACTCGTTTCCAAGCGACCAGATGATGATTGAAGGATGGTTTTTCTGGGCGTGGATATGGCGCTCGATGCGCTCAACGTAAACGGGCTCCCACACCGGATCGTCCGTGATGCGGCTCAGATCGCCGACGTTGGCAAAGCCGTGAGATTCCACATCCGTTTCCGCCATCACGAACAGGCCGTAGATGTCGCACAGCTCGTAGAAGCGCGGATCGTTGGGGTAGTGGGCGGTGCGTACCGAGTTAATGTTGTGCTGCTTCATCAGGATCAGATCGCGCTCGACGCGATCCATCCCCACGGCGCGGCCCTTCTGGTGATCGTTATCGTGGCGGTTCACGCCGTGCAGCTTCAGGTAGCGGTTGTTCACGTAGAACAAGCCGTCGCGCACCTTGATGTCGCGGAATCCGACGCGCTGCGGGATAACTTCCAGCACCTGTCCGTGCGCGTCTTTTAACGTCATTACCAGATGGTAAAGGTACGGTGATTCCGCAGACCACTGCTGAGGCCGTTTGACGTTAATGCTGAAGGCCGTTTCCGCGCAGCGGGTCACGGTCAGGCTGTCGGTCGTGCCCTGGTGGAGCACTACCTCGCCATCGTACAGGGCATACTCCAGCGACACGGCTGATGCCTGCGGGGCCAGGTTTTCCAGCTCCAGCTGACAGAAGAGGGTGGCGTCCTGATACGCCTCGTCGAAGGTGGTTCTGACGGTGAAATCGCGCACGTGAGCGGGATTTTTTCCGAGCAGATAAACGTCGCGAAATATGCCGGCCGTCCACCACATGTCCTGATCTTCAATGTAGGTGGAGTCCGCCCACTGCATCACGCGCACGCACAGCAGGTTTTGCCCGTCATGCACCGCGTGGCTGATATCAAACTCGGCGGTCAACCTGCTGCCCTTGCTAAAGCCAATGTACTGACCATTCACGTAGACTTCGAAATAGGTTTCGACGCCGTCAAATTTGATGAGGGTCTGCTTACCCCGCCAGCCCTCCGATAGCGTGAAGTAGCGCTGATACGCCCCGGTGGGGTTATCGGAGGGCACCCGGGGAACGTCCACCGGGAAGGGGAAGCCTTCGTCGGTGTACTGCAGCTGGCCGTGGCCTTCCATCTGCCACATGGCGGGTACGGTGATGTCGCCCCAGTCGGCCATGTACTCAGAGGTGAAGCTTTCCGGGACATAGAGCGGATGCGTGAAAAAACGAAAATTCCACTGGCCGCTGAGTGATAAAAAGCGGCTGCTGGCTTCGCGGGCAAAGGTGCGAGCCTGCGCGACGGTATCATATGAGAAGAAGTACGCACGCGGCGGGAGCCGGTTCTCGTGCGTGAGTTGAATATTTTCCCAGCGATTCATGCTATCTCCCTGTAGGGGTAAAACATCATTGCTGAGAAGTTTAGTAAAATTTTTACTAAATAAAATCAGTAAAACCGATTTGCTTTAACTCGATCACGAAATAAAAAAATGCCGGGCATGCCCGGCTGGGTGTTGAGCGTGGGGGATTAACGGGTCGTGCCGCGCAGCTTCAGCACGCTCGGGACAAAGACCTGCAGCGGCAGCGCTCGGCCGTCGCGGGATTTTTCCAGCAGCAGGTTAACCCCCTGGCTGCCCATCATTTCCGAGTGGATGCGCACGGTAGAGAGCGGTGGAAAGGTGAAGCGGGCGGTCGGGATATCGTTCACGCTGATGAGCGAAATGTCCTCGGGGATCGCCAGCCCTTTTTCATGAATAGCGCGCAATACGCCGATGGCTATCGAATCAGAGGCGACAAACAGCGCGTCAGGCCAGCTTGCCTGCGCCAGCATGGTTTTTGCCAGTTCATACCCGGACGAACTGGAAAAGCCGCCGCGCCAGATGTCCTGTTCTGACACCACCCCTTTCAGGCGGCCATACTCCACGAAAGCGGCTTCGCGGATATCGGCTTTTCCGGGCTCATCTTCCCCGCCAATAAAGCCAATACGCTTAACGTTTTGATGAATAAAGAAATCAACGATCTGCTTGCTGATGCGCGAGAGGTCAATGTCGACGGAATCGTACCCGCTGCCGGGCTCGTGAAAATCGATAAAGCAGACGTTGTCCGTTAAGGCCATCGCGGTACGGCGAATCGCCGAGGAGGGCTTGCCAACGATCAGTACGCCGGTGAGTTTTTTAATCTCAGGCAGGGTGGCGTTGGCGTAGCAGTTGCTCAGCTCGACGCCCAGTTTTTCACACTGCGTCTCAATCCCGTGGCGGATGGCAAGGTAGTAAGGGTCGTTAATCTCCAGCTCTTGCTGGTAGCTGTAGAGTGCCAGAATGTGTTGCTGACCCACCGCAGCAGACTGCATTTTGCGCGACGTGCTGCTCTTATATTCCAGCTTTTCTGCAATCTCCAGAATGCGGTGTTTGGTCTCTTCTTTTACGTTCAACGTTGGGTCATCGTTTAAAACCCGGGATACCGTCGCCAGCGAAACGCCAGCCTCCGTCGCGATGTCTTTGAGCGTTGCCATGTTTGTCCTTATTCCCCCACGTGGTAACCCATTGTAAAGGATGAATCAGGACATGCATCCGTTTTTAGTAAATATCCTGCCCATTGATTCCGGCAAATACCGTGCTAGTATTTAGTAAAATTTTACCAAGGAGAGAGCATGGAAACGGTAGCTTACGATGACTTTGCAAAGCTGGAGATCCGCGTGGGGACGATCGTGGACGTTAAGCGCCACGCTAACGCAGACAAACTCTATATCGCGCAGATTGATGTGGGCGGCAGAATGCTGCAAACCGTCACCAGCCTGGTGCCGTATTACCGGGAAGAGGAGTTGATGGGAAAAACGGTGGTGGTGCTGTGCAATCTGGCGAAAGCGAAGATGCGCGGCGAAACGTCTGAATGCATGTTGCTCTGCGCGGAAACCGATGACGCCAGCGAAAGCGTGTTGTTAACGCCGGAGCGGGCGATGGCGGCGGGCGTGCGGGTGGTATAAAAAAGGGTGGCAATGCCACCCGATTGTTTAGGCCCGGTAAGCGCAGCGCCACCGGGCACGCAGGCCGCACTAGATCACGCTCAACGCCTTCTCTACCACGTTCTCAACGGTAAAGCCGAAGTACGGGAACAGCTTGTCGGCAGGGGCGGACTCGCCGTAGCCCCGCATGCCAACAATCGCCCCCTTAAGCCCGACGTATTTGTACCAGTAGTCGGCAATACCGGCTTCCACCGCCACGCGCGCCGCGACGTTAGAGGGCAGAACCGATTCCCGGTACGCCTCGTCCTGAGCGTCAAAGATATCCGTCGACGGCAGGGACACCACGCGCACCGCGTGGCCTTCGGCGGTCAGTTTTTCCGCCGCTTTCACCGTGATTTCCACCTCCGAACCGGTTGCAATCAGGATCACGTCCGGCTTGCCGCCGCTGTCTTTCAGGATGTAGCCGCCGCGGGCGATATTTTTCACCTGCTCCGGGGTGCGCTCAATCTGCGCCAGGTTCTGGCGTGACAGAATTAATGCCGTTGGGCCATTGTGGCGCTCTACCGCCAGCTTCCAGCCGACCGCCGCTTCGACCTGATCGCACGGACGCCAGGTGCTGAAGTTTGGCGTCAGGCGCAGGCTCGCCAGCTGTTCAACCGCCTGGTGCGTCGGGCCATCTTCCCCCAGCCCGATGGAGTCATGGGTGTAGACCATAATCTGGCGCGCCTTCATCAATGCCGCCATGCGCGCCGCGTTACGGGCGTACTCGACAAACATCAGGAAGGTGGCGGTGTAGGGCACGAAGCCGCCGTGATGGGCGATGCCGTTGGCAATGGCGGTCATCCCGAACTCACGCACGCCGTAGTGGATATAGTTCCCGGCAATGTCCTCCTTCAGCGATTTCGAGCCGGACCAGATGGTCAGGTTACTCGGTGCCAGATCCGCCGAGCCGCCCAGCAGTTCAGGCAGGATAGGGCCGATGGCATTCAGCGTATTTTGCGAGGCCTTACGGGTGGCAATTTTCGCCGGGTTGGACTGCAGGTTTTCAATCAGCGCCTGGGTTTTATCGTCCCAGTCTTCCGGCAGGCCGCCGCTCATGCGGCGGGAAAACTCGGCGGCCAGCTCCGGGTGCGCTTTTTTGTAAGCGGCAAACTTCTCGTTCCAGGCCTGCTGCGCTTTTTCACCCGTTTCGCGGGCATCCCATGCCCTGTAGATCTCTTTCGGGATCTCAAACGGCGGATGTTTCCAGCCCAGCTTTTGCCGGGTCAGCGCGACTTCCTCTTCACCCAGCGCCGCGCCGTGCGCCTCTTCTTTGCCCGCCTTGTTCGGCGAGCCGAAGCCGATAGTCGTGCGGCAGATAATCAGCGACGGTTTGTCCTTCACGCTTTGCGCTTCCTGAATCGCCTTTTTCACCGCCTCAGGGTCGTGACCGTCGATCTCATGCACCACGTGCCAGTGGTAGGCCTCGAAGCGTTTCGCCGTGTCGTCGGTAAACCAGCCCTCGGTTTCCCCGTCGATGGAGATGCCGTTGTGATCGTAAAACCCGATCAGCTTGCCCAGCCCCAGCGTGCCCGCCAGCGAGCAGACCTCGTGGGAAATCCCCTCCATCAGGCAGCCGTCGCCCATAAACACGTAGGTGTAGTGGTCGACAATCTCGTGGTCCGGCTGGTTAAACTGTGCCGCCAGCGTGCGCTCGGCAATCGCCAGCCCGACCGCGTTGGCCAGCCCCTGGCCGAGCGGCCCGGTGGTGGTTTCCACGCCTGGCGTATAGCCAATTTCCGGGTGTCCCGGTGTTTTGGAATGCAGCTGGCGGAAGTTTTTCAGCTCCTCAAGCGGCAGGTCGTAGCCGGAGAGATGCAGCAGGCTATAGAGCAGCATTGAGGCGTGGCCGTTGGAGAGAATAAAACGGTCGCGATCGTACCAGGCGGGGTCGTTGGGGTTGTGCTTCAGGAAGTCGTTCCACAGCACTTCGGCAATATCAGCCATGCCCATTGGCGCGCCGGGGTGACCGGAATTGGCTTTCTGCACGGCATCCATGCTGAGGGCGCGAATGGCATTGGCTAGCTCTTTACGGGACATAGTTCACTCCGTGGCAAGGTTAAAGTTTGGCGGCGAGAAGATCTTCAAGTTTGCGCTGGTCGACGGCGAACAGGCGGATACCTTCCGCCAGTTTTTCCACGGCCATGGCGTCCTGGTTATGCTCCCAGCGGAATTCGGCTTCGGTCATGGCTTTTGGTTTTGGCAGGACGGTAGAGGTGGGCACCAGCTTGCGGATCACCGTTTCTTCTTTGTCCTGCAGCTCTTTAAGCAGATTAGGGGAGATAGTCAGGCGGTCGCAGCCCGCCAGGGCGAGGATCTGCTCGGTACGGCGGAAGCTCGCCCCCATCACGATGGTTTCATAGCGGTGCTGCTTGTAATAGTCGTAGATATTACGGACCGACTTCACGCCCGGATCCTCATCCACCACGTACGGGTCCATCGGCTGTTTCGCCTGGTACCAGTCGTAGATGCGGCCGACAAACGGCGAGACGAGGAATACGCCCGCTTCAGCGCATGCGCGCGCCTGAGCAAACGAGAACAGCAGCGTCAGGTTGCAGTGGATCCCCTCTTTTTCCAGCACTTCCGCCGCGCGGATGCCTTCCCACGTCGAGGCGAGTTTGATCAGAATGCGTGATTTATCGATTCCCTGCTCCTGGTAGAGCTCAACCAGGCGACGGGCTTTGGTGATGCTCTTTTCTTTATCGAACGAGAGGCGGGCGTCGACTTCGGTTGAAACGCGCCCCGGGATGCTTTTCAGAATTTCCGCACCGAAATTAACCGCCAGCTTGTCGCTGGCTTCAGCGACCTGCTGCTCCTGCGTTTTCCCGCGCTGTTTACCGTAGGCAATGGCGTCATCAATCAGATGACTAAAGTGCGCGAGCCCGGCTGCCTTGAGCAGGAGCGACGGGTTGGTGGTCGCGTCCTCCGGCTGATAGTGGCGAATCGACTCGATATCGCCGCTGTCTGCGACCACGGTGGTGAATTGTTTGATGCCGTCTAGCTGGTTCATAAATAATTACTCCTTGGAAATAAAAGAGTTAGATGAGTGCGTTAGTTCACACTTCTGAGAAAATCATGATGGACTTAACAAAAAAGCATAGCAGACGGGGGCGGCATTGCTTTTGAGACGGGTAACATGGCTGTTATAAATTGATAACAATTTTTGATGTGTGATGGTGAGAGTTTGGCAGCCTTCAAAGTTTATGTGCTGTCCTGCGGCGATACTATCTGACCGATACGTAAAAGGAATAACAAGATGGACGATCAGTTAAAACAGAGTGCCCTCGATTTTCACGAGTTCCCCGTCCCGGGCAAAATCCAGGTTTCCCCAACCAAGCCGCTTGCGACCCAGCGCGATCTGGCGCTGGCCTATTCACCGGGCGTAGCCGCCCCGTGTCTGGAAATCGAAAAAGACCCGCTGGCAGCCTACAAATACACCGCGCGCGGCAACCTCGTCGCCGTTATCTCGAACGGCACGGCGGTGCTGGGTCTCGGTAACATCGGCGCCCTGGCCGGGAAGCCGGTGATGGAAGGGAAGGGCGTTCTGTTCAAGAAATTCGCCGGTATCGACGTGTTCGATATCGAGGTGGACGAACTCGATCCCGATAAATTCATCAACGTGGTGGCCGCGCTGGAGCCGACCTTCGGCGGGATCAACCTGGAAGACATCAAAGCGCCGGAATGTTTCTATATCGAGCAGAAGCTGCGCGAGCGTATGAACATTCCCGTGTTCCATGATGACCAGCACGGCACCGCGATTATCAGCACCGCCGCCATTCTGAACGGCCTGCGCGTGGTTGAGAAAAATCTTTCTGACGTGCGCATGGTGGTTTCTGGCGCAGGCGCTGCGGCCATCGCCTGTATGAACCTGCTGGTGGCGCTGGGGATGCAGAAACACAACATCGTGGTCTGCGACTCCAAAGGCGTTATCTATAAAGACCGCGAGCCCAACATGGCGGAAACCAAAGCGGCGTATGCGGTGGAAGACGACGGCAAGCGCACGCTCGAGGACGTCATTGACGGCGCGGATATCTTCCTTGGCTGCTCCGGCCCGAAAGTGCTGACCCAGGAGATGGTGAAGAAGATGGCGCGCGCGCCAATGATCCTGGCCCTGGCGAACCCGGAACCGGAAATTCTGCCGCCGCTGGCGAAAGCGGTGCGTGAAGACGCCATTATCTGTACCGGCCGTTCTGACTACCCGAACCAGGTGAACAACGTGCTCTGCTTCCCGTTCATCTTCCGCGGGGCGCTGGATGTTGGCGCAACGGCGATCAACGAAGAGATGAAGCTTGCCGCCGTTCACGCCATCGCGGAGCTGGCCCACGCCGAGCAGAGCGAAGTGGTTGCCTCAGCCTACGGCGATCAGGATCTGAGCTTTGGCCCGGACTACATCATTCCAAAACCGTTCGACCCGCGTCTGATTGTGAAAATTGCGCCAGCGGTGGCCAAAGCGGCGATGGATTCCGGCGTGGCGACGCGTCCGATTCAGGACTTCGACGCTTACGTCGATAAGCTCACCGAGTTTGTCTATAAAACCAACCTGTTCATGAAGCCGATCTTCTCGCAGGCGCGCGCCGACGCGAAGCGCGTGGTGCTGGCGGAAGGGGAAGAGGCGCGCGTACTGCACGCCACCCAGGAGCTGATCACCTTAGGTCTGGCGAAGCCGATCCTGATTGGTCGTCCGAGCGTGATTGAGATGCGCATTCAGAAGCTGGGCCTGCAGATTAAGCCAGGCGTCGACTTCGAGATCGTCAACAACGAATCCGATCCGCGCTTCAAAGAGTACTGGAGCGAATACTACGCGATCATGAAGCGCCGCGGGATCACCCAGGAGCAGGCGCAGAAAGCCGTCATCAGCAACACGACGGTGATCGGCGCGATCATGGTCCATCGCGGCGAAGCGGACGCGCTGATCTGCGGCACCATCGGCGATTACCACGAGCACTTTAGCGTGGTGCAGGAGATCTTCGGCTATCGCGACGGCGTCCATACCGCCGGGGCGATGAACGCCCTGCTGCTGCCGAGCGGGAACACCTTTATCGCTGACACCTACGTTAACGACGATCCGAGCCCAGACGAGCTGGCGGAGATCACCGTGATGGCCGCAGAGACCGTGCGCCGCTTTGGTATCGAGCCTAAGGTAGCGCTGCTGTCGCACTCAAACTTTGGTTCGTCTAAATCCGCGGCGGCCTGCAAAATGCGTCAGACGCTGGAGCTGGTGCGCGAGCGTGCGCCGGAGCTGATGATTGACGGGGAGATGCACGGCGATGCGGCGCTGGTGGAGAGCATCCGCAACGAGCGTATGCCGGACAGCCCGCTGAAAGGATCGGCGAATATACTGATTATGCCGAACGTGGAAGCGGCGCGTATCAGCTATAACCTGCTGCGCGTCTCCAGCTCTGAAGGGGTGACCGTAGGACCGGTGCTGATGGGGGTGGCGAAACCGGTGCACGTGTTAACGCCGATTGCCTCTGTGCGCCGTATCGTGAATATGGTGGCGCTGGCGGTGGTTGAGGCGCAGACGCAGCCTCTGTAATTTTTACCCTCACCCTAACCCTCTCCCAAAGGGAGAGGGGATTTATACTCCCTCTCCCTTTGGGAGAGGGCCGGGGTGAGGGGTAAGGATTAAACCCAGTCCCGAACCTGAATAAACTCACTCAAGGCAGCCTCCGGGCTGCCTTCTTTTGGCTCGTAGCAGTACTCCCAGCGCACCAGCGGCGGCATCGACATCAGAATTGACTCCGTGCGCCCGCCGGTCTGCAGGCCGAACAGCGTCCCGCGATCCCACACCAGGTTGAACTCCACGTAGCGCCCGCGACGATAGAGCTGGAACTCGCGTTCGCGCACGCCGTAGTCGGTATTTTTACGGCGTTCGACGATGGGCAGATAGGCGTCGGTATAGCCTTCGCCCACCGCACGCATAAAGCTGAATGCGGTATCAAAATCGGGGGTGTTGAGATCGTCAAAGAACAGCCCGCCGATGCCGCGCTGCTCGTCGCGATGCTTCAGGTAAAAGTAGTCATCGCACCACTTTTTGAATTTCGGGTAGACGTCTTCGCCAAACGGCAGACAAAGGTCCCGCGCGGTGGTGTGCCAGTGCACGGCATCCTCTTTGAAGCCGTAGTAGGGCGTCATGTCGAAACCGCCGCCAAACCACCAGACCGGATCGGCCCCCGGTTTTTCCGCAATGAAAAAGCGGACGTTGGCGTGGCTGGTCGGCACAAACGGGTTGTGCGGATGCACCACCAGCGAGACGCCCATCGCTTCGAAGCTGCGGCCCGCGAGTTCAGGACGATGTGCGGTCGCCGACGCGGGCATGGCGTCTCCGTGAACGTGGGAAAAATTCACTCCCGCCTGTTCAAAAATACCGCCGTTACGCAGCACCCGGCTGCGTCCTCCGCCTCCGGCTTCGCGCTGCCAGCTATCTTCCTGAAATTCACCGCCGTCTGCGGCGGCCAGTTTCTGGCAAATCTCATCCTGCAGCTGCAGCAGGAACGTTTTAACCAGTTGAACATTGGGTTTCATCAACGTTTCCTGGAGTGCGCTTTTTGGTTATCGAACCAGTTGAAGTAGCTGATAATGCCGGAGGCGATAGCGTTGGCGATCTTCTGACGAAACGCCGTGGTGCCGAGGAGCCGCTCTTCTTCCGGGTTGGTAATGAAGGAGGTTTCCACCAGCACGGACGGGATTGACGGTGATTTCAGCACCACAAACGCCGCCTGCTCGGTGCCTTTACTGTGCAGACGATGCACCGGCTTAATCTTCTTCAGAATGTGCGAGCCGAGCGTCAGGCTGTTTTTGATCGTATCGGTCTGCACGAGGTCGAACAGCACTTGCTGTAGCAGGTGGTCTTTGTCGGTGGCTTTCTTCCCGGCGACTTCATCCGCCCGGTTTTCACGGTCGGAGAGGTATTTTGCCATGGCGCTACTGGCGCCACGGTTGGAAAGCGCAAACACCGAGGCGCCCGCCGCTGAAGGGTTGGTAAAGCCGTCGGCGTGAATCGACATAAACAGATCCGCACCGTGCTGGTGGGCAATCTCAACGCGGTCATACAGCGGAATAAAGGTGTCGCCAGAGCGAGTCAGACGGGCGTCAATGCCGTTGCTGCGTAAAATTGCGCGCACATTTTTTGCAATCGCCAGCACGACGTGTTTTTCTTTCGAACCGTTTTTGCCGATGGCGCCGGTATCAATGCCGCCGTGGCCCGGGTCAAGCATCACCAGACGCTTCGCGCCCGGCTTTTTGGTTTTCGGTTTGCTGTGTCCGTTACTGGTTTTGAGCGTGCTCTCGTCTTTCGCCTGAGCCTGCTTTGCGATACCCGTTAACGTTAAGGCCGCCAGCCCCGCTTTGAGAACCTGACGACGCGATGTGAGTGCTTTTAATGGTTTGAATGTGCTCATGCGGCCTGAATACTAAAAAATGGGGTCCTGGTGTTATATCGTATCGTGTTTCCCGTTACGACAGTCCATATTGAGAATTGTTTTACTTTTCATTTCAATACGTGACAAAGTGACATTATGCCAAATTTTGGCGAGATTTTCCCCGGTTATTGGCTAAAGGCGTGGTTCACGCCATAATCACTGTTTTTAAACCCGAAAAGGCGGTTAATACCATGGAGATACGCGTTTTTCGCCAGGAAGATTTCGAAGAGGTGATCACCCTTTGGGAGCGCTGCGATCTGCTGCGTCCGTGGAACGATCCGGAAATGGATATCGAACGTAAGGTAAATCACGACGTCAGCCTGTTTCTGGTCGCGGAGGTCAACGGCGTGGTCGTGGGAACGGTGATGGGCGGTTACGACGGCCATCGCGGCTCGGCCTATTATCTGGGCGTTCACCCGGAATACCGTGCCCGTGGCATCGCCAACGCGCTGCTTAATCGTCTCGAGAAGAAGCTTATCGCCCGCGGCTGCCCGAAAATCCAGATCATGGTGCGGGACGATAACGACGTGGTGCTGGGCATGTATGAACGTCTGGGCTATGAGCATTCTGACGTGCTGAATTTAGGAAAGCGTCTGATCGAAGATGAAGAGTACTGAGATCCATCCGGCAGATTATGACGCGCAGGGCCGCGTCAGGTTGCCCTTTTTATTCTGGTGCGTTCTGCTGCTGCAGGCCCGCACCTGGGTGCTGTTTGTGATGGCCGCCGCGTCGCGCGGGCAGGGCGACACGCTGCTGAATCTTTTTTACCCCGATCACGATGCCTTCTGGCTCGGCCTATTGCCGGGCGTGCCGGCAGTGGTGGCTTTTTTATGCAGCGGCCGACGGCAGACGATCCCGCGACTGTGGCGTGCGCTTCGCTGGCTGCTGATCCTTGCCCAGATTGCGCTTCTCTTCTGGCAGCCGGTACTCTGGTGGTACGGTGAACCGCTGACGGGCATCGGCGTTGCGCTGGTGGTTGCCGATATTGTGGCGCTACTGTGGCTGCTGACCAATCCGCGTCTTCGCGCCTGTTTTGCGCATCAGGATGATTAATCCGGCACTTTTTGCTGATGTCGCACTCCAACAAGCGTTGATTTAACAAGAAAGGACGTTTCAATGAAATCGCTGCGTTTACTTTTATGCGCTCTCCCGCTGGCATTGACCGGCTGTTCAACGCTCTCATCCATTAACTGGTCCTCTGCCTATCCGTGGAACTGGTTTGGCTCATCAACGGAAGTGACCGAGCAGGGCGTGGGGAAAATTACCGCCGCGACGGCGCTGGATCAGAATGCCATTCAGGATGCACTCAGCGGCGATTATCGCCTGCGCAGCGGCATGAAAACGGAGAATGGCAATATCGTTCGCTATTACGAAGCGCTGAAGGGCGACAAGCTGGCGCTGGTCATTAACGGTGACAAAGGCACGGTAAACCGCGTTGCGGTGCTGGACGAGGCCATTCCGACCGCCAGCGGCGTGAAGGTAGGAACGCCGTTTAGCGATCTCTATAAGCAGGCCTTTGGCAACTGCACCAGCGCCCCTTCTGACGCTGGCGTGGCGGTGGAGTGTAAGGCAGAAGGCAGCCAGCACATCAGCTACGTCTTTACCGGCACCTGGAGCGGTCCGGAAGGCTTGATGCCGTCTGACGACACCCTGAAGAACTGGAAGGTGAGCAAAATTATCTGGCAGCAGTAATTTGCGCCTGAACAAACCGCCTCGCTGAAATCCGGGTATAATACCCGCCATCAATGCCACGCTGACGTGGCATCTTTATTTCAGGAGGAGCGATGTCTCAGGTTCAGAGTGGCATTTTGCCAGAACATTGTCGCGCGGCGATTTGGATTGAAGCCAATGTAAAAGGGGACGTGGATGCCCTGCGTGCGGCCAGTAAAACGTTTGTTGATAAGCTGGCGACCTTCCAGGCTAAGTTCCCGGAAGCCCACCTCGGCGCCGTTGTCGCCTTTGGCAATAACGTCTGGCGTCAGCTGAGCGGTGGCGAAGGGGCGGAAGAGCTCAAAGACTTCATCCCCTACGGCAAAGGCCTGGCGCCAGCGACGCAGTACGACGTGCTGATCCACATTCTCTCCCTGCGTCACGACGTGAACTTTTCCGTTGCCCAGGCGGCGGTGGCGGCCTTTGGCGACAGCATTGAGGTGCAGGAAGAGGTGCACGGTTTCCGCTGGGTGGAAGAGCGCGACCTGAGCGGCTTTGTCGACGGAACCGAAAACCCGGCGGGCGAAGAGACGCGTCGTGAAGTTGCGGTGATCAAAGACGGCGTGGACGCGGGCGGCAGCTACGTGTTCGTGCAGCGCTGGGAGCACAACCTCAAGCAGCTTAACCGCATGAGCGTGCATGACCAGGAGATGATGATTGGCCGTACCAAAGACGCCAACGAAGAGATCGACGGCGATGACCGTCCGGTCACCTCTCACCTGACCCGCGTTGACCTCAAAGAAGACGGCAAAGGGCTGAAGATTGTCCGCCAGAGCCTGCCGTACGGCACGGCAAGCGGCACGCACGGCCTCTACTTCTGCGCCTACTGCGCGCGCCTGCATAACATTGAGCAGCAGCTGCTGAGCATGTTCGGCGATACCGACGGCAAGCGTGACGCCATGCTGCGCTTCACCAAACCGGTGACCGGCGGCTACTACTTCGCGCCGTCCGTTGAGCGTCTGCTGGCGCTGTAACCCCCTCACCCTGGCCCTCTCCCCACGGGGGAGAGGGGATTAATGCCTTATTCCCTTTTCTGCTTCTAAATCACCAAACGGTATATAAAACCGTTACTCCTTTGGTCCTCGTTATAAATATTATGACTATAAGATAGTCATCACATTTATAAGGGTGCGCAATGGCCGTTACTGTACTAAAAAAAGGAACTCTGGCGCTGGCAGGTTTACTGCTGGTGGCACAGGCGCAGGCGACTGAGCTGCTGAACAGTTCATATGACGTCTCCCGCGAGCTGTTTGCCGCCCTTAACCCACCGTTTGAACAGCAGTGGGCGAAAGACAATAACGGCGATAAGCTGACCATCAAGCAGTCTCACGCCGGTTCATCCAAGCAGGCGCTTGCCATTCTTCAGGGGCTAAAAGCGGACGTCGTGACCTACAACCAGGTCACTGACGTGCAGATCCTGCACGACAAAGGCAAGCTGATCCCGGCGGACTGGCAGAGCCGTCTGCCGAACAACAGCTCGCCGTTCTATTCCACCATGGGCTTCCTGGTGCGCAAGGGCAACCCGAAGAATATCCACGACTGGAGCGACCTGGTGCGTTCCGACGTGAAGCTGATTTTCCCGAACCCAAAAACCTCCGGCAACGCGCGTTATACCTATTTAGCGGCCTGGGGCGCGGCGGACAAGGCTGACGGTAACGATAAGGCCAAAACCGAGCAGTTCATGACCCAGTTCCTGAAAAACGTCGAAGTGTTTGATACCGGCGGCCGCGGGGCAACCACAACCTTCGCAGAGCGCGGCCTGGGTGATGTGCTGATTAGCTTTGAATCGGAAGTGAACAACATCCGCAAACAGTATGAAGCGCAGGGCTTTGAGGTGGTTATCCCGAAAACCAACATCCTGGCCGAGTTCCCGGTGGCGTGGGTGGATAAAAACGTGCAGGCAAACGGCACCGAGAAAGCGGCAAAAGCCTATCTCAACTACCTGTACAGCCCGCAGGCGCAGACCATCATTACCGATTATTACTACCGCGTGAATAACCCGGACGTGATGAACAAGCTGAAAGATAAGTTCCCGCAGACCGCGCTGTTCCGCGTGGAAGACCATTTTGGCTCCTGGCCCGATGTGATGAAAACGCATTTTGCCAGCGGCGGTGAGCTAGACAAATTGCTGGCGGCGGGGCGTAAGTAATGTTTGCAGTATCGACTAAACGCGTGCTGCCGGGCTTTACCCTAAGCCTCGGGACCAGCCTGCTGTTCGTCTGCCTGATCCTATTGCTGCCGCTCAGCGCGCTGGTGATGCAGCTCGCGCAGATGAGCTGGGCGCAGTACTGGGACGTGATCACCAACCCGCAGGTGGTGGCGGCCTATAAGGTGACGCTGCTGTCGGCGTTTGTCGCCTCCATTTTTAACGGCGTATTTGGCCTGCTGATGGCGTGGATCTTAACCCGCTATCGCTTCCCTGGCCGTACGCTACTTGACGCATTGATGGACCTGCCGTTTGCGCTGCCGACGGCGGTTGCGGGCTTAACCCTTGCGTCGCTCTTCTCCGTGAACGGGCTGTACGGCGAGTGGCTGGCGAAGTTTGACATCAAGGTGACCTATACCTGGCTCGGTATCGCGGTGGCGATGGCCTTTACCAGCATCCCGTTTGTGGTGCGTACCGTGCAGCCGGTGCTGGAAGAGCTGGGTCCCGAATACGAAGAAGCGGCAGAAACGCTGGGCGCCACGCGCTGGCAGAGTTTCCGCAAGGTGGTGCTGCCTGAGCTGTCTCCGGCGCTGATGGCGGGCGTCGCGCTGTCGTTTACCCGCAGCCTCGGTGAGTTCGGTGCGGTGATTTTTATCGCCGGGAACATCGCCTGGAAAACGGAAGTCACCTCGCTGATGATTTTCATCCGCCTGCAGGAGTTTGATTATCCGGCGGCGAGCGCGATTGCTTCGGTGATCCTCGCGGCCTCGCTGCTGCTGCTGTACTCGATTAACACTCTGCAAAGTCGCTTTGGTCGACGTGTGGTAGGTCACTGATGGCGGAAGTTACGCAATTGAAGCGATACGATGCGCCCCGCATCAACTGGGGTAAATGGTTTCTGATTGGGGCGGGCGTGCTGGTTTCCGCCCTTATTCTCGTCGTGCCGACGATTTATATCTTCGTTCAGGCGTTCAGCAAGGGGCTGATGCCCGCGCTGGAAAACCTGGCGAACCCGGATATGCTGCACGCCATCTGGCTGACCGTGCTGATTGCCTTGATCACCGTGCCGGTGAACCTGGTGTTCGGTACCCTGCTGGCGTGGCTGGTGACGCGCTTTAACTTCCCGGGACGTCAGCTGCTGCTGACCCTGCTGGATATTCCTTTTGCCGTGTCGCCGGTGGTGGCGGGCCTGGTCTACCTGCTGTTTTACGGCTCCAACGGCCCGCTGGGCGGCTGGCTGGATGAGCATAACCTGCAGATCATGTTTGCCTGGCCGGGCATGGTGCTGGTCACCATCTTCGTGACCTGTCCGTTTGTGGTGCGTGAGCTGGTGCCGGTGATGTTAAGCCAGGGAAGCAACGAAGACGAAGCGGCGGTGCTGCTGGGCGCGTCAGGCTGGCAGATGTTCCGTCGCGTGACGCTGCCGAATATCCGCTGGGCGCTGCTTTACGGTGTGGTGTTGACCAACGCCCGCGCAATTGGCGAGTTCGGTGCCGTTTCCGTCGTCTCCGGCTCTATTCGCGGTGAAACCCTGTCGCTACCGCTACAGATTGAGCTGCTGCAGCAGGACTACAACACCATCGGCTCGTTTACTGCCGCAGCGCTGCTGACGCTGATGGCCATTTTGACCCTGTTTTTGAAGAGTGTGGTGCAATGGCGTTTAGAAAATCAGGAAAAACGCCAGCATCAGGAGGGAAATCGTGAGCATTGAGATTGCCAATATTAAGAAGTCTTTTGGTCGCACCCAGGTGCTGAATGATATCTCGCTGGATATCCCCTCCGGACAAATGGTGGCGCTGCTGGGGCCGTCTGGCTCGGGTAAAACCACGCTGCTGCGTATTATCGCCGGGCTTGAGCATCAGACCAGCGGGCACATCCGCTTTCACGGCACCGACGTGAGCCGCCTGCATGCCCGGGACCGTAAGGTAGGCTTTGTGTTCCAGCATTACGCGCTGTTCCGCCACATGACCGTGTTCGACAACATCGCGTTTGGCCTGACCGTGCTGCCGCGTCGCGAGCGCCCGAATGCGGCGGCCATTAAAGCGAAAGTGACCAAACTGCTGGAGATGGTACAGCTCGCCCATCTGGCGGACCGTTTTCCGGCGCAGCTGTCCGGCGGACAGAAGCAGCGCGTGGCGCTGGCGCGTGCGTTAGCCGTTGAACCGCAAATTCTGCTGCTGGATGAACCCTTCGGCGCGCTGGATGCGCAGGTGCGTAAAGAGCTGCGTCGCTGGCTGCGTCAGCTCCATGAAGAGCTGAAATTCACCAGCGTCTTCGTGACCCACGATCAGGAAGAGGCGATGGAAGTCGCGGATCGCGTGGTGGTCATGAGCCAGGGCAACATTGAGCAGGTTGACGAGCCGGAGCAGCTCTGGCGTGAACCGGCAACCCGTTTCGTGCTGGAGTTTATGGGCGAGGTGAACCGTCTGCAGGGCACCATTCGCGGCGGACAGTTCCACGTGGGGGCGCACCGCTGGCCGCTGGGCTATACCTCCGCGCACCAGGGGCCGGTCGATCTGTTCCTGCGCCCGTGGGAAGTGGACGTGAGCCGCCGTACCAGCCTGGATTCACCGCTGCCGGTGCAGGTGCTGGAAGCTAGCCCTAAAGGGCACTACACGCAATTGGTGGTACAGCCTCTTGGCTGGTACACCGAGCCGCTGACCGTGGTTATGCGCGACGAGGTCCCGCCGCACCGGGGAGAGCGCCTGTTTGTCGGGCTGCAGCATGCCCGTATTTATCACGGGAAGGAACGTATCGAGACGCGCGAGGATATTGCTCTGGCGGAGTCAGCCTGATAGGTTATTAGGATGTTTATCGCCCGGTGGCGCTGCGCTGACCGGGCCTACAGCTAAAACTGCGTCTTGTAGGCCGGGTAAGCGAAGCGCCACCCGGCTTTTTTATTGAGTAAAAATCGTGAATACACTCGAACACACCATCGGCAACACGCCTCTGGTCAAGCTTCAGCGCATGGGGCCCGATAACGGCAGCGAAATCTGGGTCAAACTTGAAGGCAATAACCCGGCGGGGTCGGTGAAGGACCGTGCGGCGCTGTCGATGATTGTCCAGGCCGAAAAGCGCGGTGAAATTAAGCCAGGCGACGTGCTGATTGAGGCCACCAGCGGCAACACCGGTATCGCGCTAGCGATGATTGCGGCGCTGAAAGGCTACCGCATGAAGCTGCTGATGCCGGACAACATGAGTCAGGAGCGTCGCGCCGCGATGCGTGCCTACGGGGCCGAACTGATTCTGGTGACCAAAGAGCAGGGAATGGAAGGCGCGCGCGACCTGGCGTTAGAAATGGCTGAGCGCGGCGAAGGTAAGCTTCTCGACCAGTTCAACAACCCGGACAACCCCTACGCGCACTACACCACCACCGGGCCAGAGATCTGGCAGCAGACCGACGGGCGGATCACCCATTTTGTCTCCAGCATGGGCACCACCGGCACCATTACCGGGGTATCGCGTTTTCTGCGCGAGCAGGAGAAAGCCGTTACCATCGTTGGCCTGCAGCCGGAAGAGGGGAGCAGCATTCCGGGCATTCGCCGCTGGCCTGCGGAATATATGCCCGGCATCTTTAATGCGCAGCTTGTGGACCAGGTGCTGGATATTCATCAGCGCGAGGCGGAGAATACCATGCGTGAACTGGCCGTGCGTGAAGGCATCTTTTGCGGGGTCAGCTCGGGCGGCGCGGTAGCGGGCGCGTTGCGCGTTGCGCAGGCAAGCCCCGGCGCCGTCGTGGTCGCAATTATTTGCGACCGCGGCGATCGCTATCTGTCTACCGGCGTCTTTGGTGAAGAGAGTTATTCGCAGGGGGCGGGGATTTAAGCGTCATGGAGATGATTTTATTCCGGGATAATACCCGGGCGCAGCAAACCGATATTGTCGCGGTGCAGTCGCAGGTGGTTTACGGCAGCGTGGGGAACAGCATTGCGGTACCGAACATTCGTACCCACAGGCTGAACGTCACCGCCGTGCCGACGGTGCTGTTCAGCAACACGCCGCACTATGACACCTTCTACGGCGGCGTGATCCCCGATGAGTGGTTCAGCGGCTACCTGAAGGCGCTGGAAGAGCGCGAGATCCTGCGCGAGCTTAAGGCGGTCACCACCGGCTACATGGGCAGCGCCAGCCAGATTGCCCTGCTGGCGCAGTGGCTGAAGGCGGTGAAAACGCAGCATCCTGACCTGCTGGTGCTGGTCGACCCGGTTATCGGCGATATCGACAGCGGGATGTACGTGAAGCCTGACATTCCACAAGCGTATCGGGAGCATCTGCTGCCGCTGGCGCAGGGAATTACGCCAAACGTCTATGAACTGGAAGTGTTAAGCGGCAAACCGTGCCGCACGCCGGAAAGCGCCATCGCGGCGGCACAGGGATTGCTCTCCGACACCCTGAAATGGGTGGCGATCACCAGCGCGCCGGTTGCCGACGATCCGCAAAACATCCACGTGGTGCTGGTGACAAATGAAGGTGTTACCGTCAGCGCGCATCCGCGCGTAGAAACCGATCTGAAAGGGACGGGCGATCTGTTCTGTTCAGAGCTGGTAAGCGGAATCGTTGAGGGGAAAACCGTTGCCGATGCCATTCGCATGGCGGGCGATCGGGTGACTGACGTGATGCTGTATACGCAGTCGAAAGGTTACGACGAGCTTATCCTCCCCGCATAAACAAAAATGGCGCCCGAAGGCGCCATTTTTCTGTGCGGCAAGAATTACTTCTTGATGCGGATAACCGGGGTTTCGCCCACGGTGACGCTGCCCGACAGTTTGATCAGTTCTTTGATTTCGTCCATGTTGGAGATAACAACCGGCGTCAGGGTAGACTTGGCTTTTTCTTCCAGCAGTGGCAGATCGAATTCAATGACCGGGTCGCCAACTTTAACACGCTGGCCTTCTTCCGCGATACGTTTGAAGCCTTCGCCTTTCAGTTCAACGGTGTCGATACCGAAGTGAACGAACAGTTCGATACCGCTATCAGATTCGATAGAGAACGCATGGTTGGTTTCAAAAATTTTACCGATGGTGCCGTCAACTGGTGCAACCATTTTGTTGCCAGTTGGTTTGATCGCAATGCCATCACCAACGATTTTCTCAGCAAACACTACATCCGGCACGTCTTCGATGTTGACGATCTCGCCGGAGAGCGGAGCAACAATCTCAATAGTTCCGGTGTCTTTCTTATCATCAGAAACCAGAGATTTCAGTTTATCGAACAAACCCATGATCTTCTCCTAAGCAGTAATTTGGGCCGCATCTCGTGGATTAGCAGATTGTTTTTTCTTCAATGAACTTGTTAACCAGCGTCATTAACTCGTCCGTTGTCGGTTGAGCAAGAGCCTGCTCTGCTAACACCTTCGCATCTTCGAAGTTCGTGTTACGGATAATCTTCTTAATGCGCGGGATGGAAATGGCGCTCATAGAGAATTCGTCCAGACCCATACCCAGCAACAGAAGTGTAGCACGTTCGTCGCCTGCAAGCTCACCACACATGCCAGTCCATTTACCTTCTGCATGAGAAGCATCAATAACTTGCTTGATCAAGTTCAGTACGGACGGTGACATTGGCTGGTAGAGATGTGAAATCATATCATTACCACGGTCAACTGCCAGGGTGTACTGCGTTAAATCATTGGTGCCGATACTAAAGAAATCAACTTCTTTGGCTAAATGACGCGCAATGGTCGCGGCCGCTGGTGTTTCCACCATCACGCCGATCTCGATTGACTCGTCAAACGCTTTACCTTCGTCGCGCAGTTCCTGTTTGTAGATTTCGATCTCTTTCTTCAGTGCACGCACTTCTTCAACAGAGATGATCATCGGGAACATGATGCGCAGTTTACCGAAAGCGGAGGCACGCAGAATCGCGCGAACCTGGTCACGCAGGATCTCTTTACGATCCATCGCGATACGGATTGCACGCCAGCCCAGGAACGGGTTCTCTTCTTTCGGGAAGTTCATGTACGGCAGCTCTTTGTCGCCACCGATATCCATGGTACGGACGATAACGGCCTGAGAGCCACAGGCTTCAGCCACCGCTTTGTACGCCGCGAACTGCTCTTCTTCAGTTGGCAGGGCGTCACGATCCATGAACAGGAATTCAGTACGATAGAGACCCACGCCTTCCGCACCGTTACGCTCGGCGCCATCAACGTCGCGGACGGTACCGATATTCGCGCACACTTCTACCTGATGGCCGTCAAGGGTGATGGCTGGCAGGTCTTTCAGCTTAGCGAGTTCCGCTTTTTCAGTCGCAACCTGCTCCTGAACCGCGCGCAGTTTATCGATCTCTTCGTTGGTTGGGTTGACGTAAACCAGATTGTTTACGGCATCCAGAATCAGATAGTCGCCATTTTTCACCTGAGAGGTGACGCTACCGGTACCCACGATGGCAGGCAGTTCCAGAGAACGCGCCATGATAGAGGTGTGGGAGGTACGGCCGCCCGCGTCAGTGATGAAACCGAGGACCTTTTTCAGGTTCAGCTGTGCGGTTTCAGACGGGGTGAGGTCAGCGGCAACCAGGATAACTTCATCCTGAATCGCGCTCAGGTCGATAATGGCCAGACCCAGGATGTTGCGCAGCAGGCGCTTACCGATGTCACGTACGTCAGCCGCACGCTCTTTCAGGTATTCATCATCCAGTTCTTCCAGGGCAGTTGCCTGACCTTCGATAACTTCATGTGCAGCCGCGTCGGCCGTCATGCCTTTATCTTTAATCAGGGCTATGATTTCCTGCTCCAGCTCCTCATCTTCGAGCAGCATGATGTGCCCTTCGAAGATGGCTTCTTTTTCTTCACCGAAAGTTTCGCCAGCTTTAGTTTTGATTGCTTCCAGTTGCGCAGATGCCTTGGCACGACCGCTCAGAAAACGTTCAACTTCCTGATCAACCTTGTCGGCAGAAATTTTTTTCCGGTCGATGACGATCTCGTCTTCTTTCAGCAGCAGTGCTTTGCCGAAAGCGATACCCGGGGATGCTAAAATGCCTGAAATCATAACCCTACCTTACTTGTGACTGATATTTAAAAGAACCCGTAAACTTACTCGAGCTCAGCCATCAGTTTTACCAGATGCTCAACTGCTTTCTGCTCGTCTTCACCTTCCGCAGAGATGGTGACTACGGTGCCCTGAGTCAGGCCCAGAGTCTGCAGTTTAAACAGGCTTTTTGCGCTGGCGCTTTTGCCGTTGGAAGTCACAGTGATTTCAGAAGTGAAGCCTTTCGCTTCTTTAACAAACTGAGCAGCAGGGCGGGTGTGCAGACCGTTCGGAGCGGTAATGGTAACTTCTTGCTGGAACATTGTATTTCCCCAACTTATAGGTTTAGTGTTGTGGAACTAAAGTCTAGCCTGGCGACTGAACTTTAGCCTGTATTGTTAGCGCTGACGTTTCGATCGTCATTAAACATTATGCAGCGAAAGCAAGACTTGAACCAAATCATAAAATCGATTCAGCAAGGCTATTTCGTTCACTGATTAATTTCACGCATCAAAATAATTGCTGGTTTAAATACCAGACCCAACGGGGTGAAGCAATGCCAGGAGGGGCAAAAGTTTGAAGCAGGCCACAAAAAAGCACCTGAAAAGGTGCTTTTTTACGCGTTATTAA
The DNA here is from genome assembly GCF_058788735.1 of Enterobacter sp. FW301-JW81. Lineage (NCBI taxonomy): Bacteria > Pseudomonadati > Pseudomonadota > Gammaproteobacteria > Enterobacterales > Enterobacteriaceae > Enterobacter > Enterobacter sp. FW301-JW81. The sequence goes on from NZ_JBYTBA010000002.1 coordinate 190,963, forward strand.
CATGCTGGCACTACTGTTGCAGCTCTTTTTCGGTAAACAGATCGGCAAACAGTGCGGTGCTCAAGTAACGCTCACCCGAGGAGGGAAGGATAACCACAATATTCTTATTGGTAAAGGCCTCATCTTCCTGAAGTTTGAGCGCTGCCGCAACGGCCGCACCGGAAGAGATACCCGCCAGAATGCCTTCTTCATCCATCAGGCGACGCGCTGTAGAGATGGCTTCTTCATTAGTGATGGTAACCACTTTATCGATAAGCTTCAGATCCAGGTTGCCCGGAATGAAGCCCGCGCCGATACCCTGAATTTTGTGCGGGCCTGGTTTGAGCTCTTCGCCCGCCAGCGCCTGGGTGATAACCGGTGAGTCAGTCGGCTCAACGGCAACGGTGATCAGGTCTTTTTTACCCTTTGTGCCTTTAATATAGCGCGACACGCCGGTCAGCGTACCGCCGGTACCCACGCCGGAGATAAAGACATCAACCTGGCCGTCGGTATCTTCCCAGATTTCCGGACCGGTGGTCTTCTCGTGAATTTCCGGGTTAGCTGGGTTGCTGAACTGCTGCAGCAGCAGATATTTCGCCGGATCGCTGGCCACAATCTCTTCAGCTTTCTGAATGGCACCTTTCATGCCCTTCGCGCCTTCGGTCAGCACCAGATTCGCACCCAGCGCTTTAAGCAGTTTGCGACGCTCGATGCTCATGGTTTCTGGCATGGTCAGCGTCAGCTTGTAGCCGCGTGCGGCAGCCACATAGGCCAGCGCGATACCGGTGTTGCCGCTGGTCGGTTCCACCAGCTCAACGCCAGGCTTCAGTACGCCACGTTTTTCAGCATCCCAAATCATGTTTGCACCGATACGGCATTTTACGCTGAAGCTCGGGTTGCGTGATTCGACCTTCGCCAGAATGCGTCCATTACCGATACGGTTCAGTCGAACCAGGGGCGTATGACCGATAGTCAGCGAGTTGTCTTCATAAATCTTACTCATGGCCTGTCCTTAACTGTATGAAATTGGGATACCGACCCAGCATACCTGTTGAGCAGGTAGGGGGAAGTAAGGAATTCGCATATCTATATACTGCAAGGAAATAATGGGGATCAGTATGGAATAAGGGAGAGCATAAGCCCTCCCTCATTTACACAGTTTTGCATTATTTCCATAACGCGTGTTTAGCACGATAGCAGTCCACCCACATCGCCGTCGCACCGCAGACCGCCACGGGCATGATGAACAGATTGAGGAAGGGAATCATCGTGAACAGGCTGGTCAGCGCGCCGAACTGCATATTGGCGACCTTTTGGGTGCGCAGGGCAGTGCGCATCTCTTTAAACGGCACCTTGTGGTTATCGAACGGATAGTCGCAGTACTGGATAGCAAGCATCCAGGCGCTGAACAGGAACCACAGCACCGGTGCCACCGTCTGGCCAATGCCTGGCACAAAGTAAAGAATAAGCAGCACAATCGCCCGGGGCAGGTACCAGGCAAACTTCTGCCATTCGCGCTTCATGATGCGCGGGAGATCTTTCATTATCCCCAGTACGCCCGTATCCGGTGGCGTCGCGCCGGTAAGCCGTGCTTCCAGCTGTTCCGCCAGCAGGCCGTTAAACGGGGCGGCTATCCAGTTCGCAATCGTTGAGAAGAAGTACCCGAATACCAGCAGAACGGAGATCACCGCTACCGGCCAGAGCAGGTAGTTAAGCCACTGCAGCCAGTCTGGCACGTGGCTCATCAGCGACGGGATCCAGCTCTCCAGCTTGGTGAACAGCCACCAGAACGCGCCGCCCATCAGGATAATGTTGATCAACAGCGGCAGTATGACGAAGCGTCGAATACCCGGCAGGGAGACCAGTTTCCAGCCCTGAGAAAAATACCAGACACCGCTGCGCGGGGGAGAAGAAGATGTTGAAACCATAACCAGGCTGTACTCCTTTTTACACAACCAGTGGAATTGCTCGCCTATATTATCCACTTACGGACCAATGACCAGTTCGGAAATGTTCGAAAAACCAGCAAAAAGCACGATTTCCTTCATCTTTATGCTGTGAATGCTCTGCACACACTTGCACTTGACGTAAACGGCAAATACTCTTAGTGAGTAAATGTTTGCCGTGGTGGCAAGGTGTTAGAACAACAGAGAATATAATGATGCAGGATTTGCGTCTGATATTAATCATTGTTGGCGCGATCGCCATAATCGCTTTACTGGTACATGGTTTCTGGACCAGCCGTAAAGAGCGTTCCTCTATGTTTCGCGATCGCCCACTGAAGCGCATGAAGTCCAGTCGTGACGACGATGACAGTGAAGATGACATCGATGGCAGCGACGACGACGGCGTGGGTGAAGTTCGTGTTCATCGGGTCAATACTGCGCCCGGCGCGGCCCATGGGGAGCATGAAGCCCCCCGTCCTGCGCAGCACCAGTATCAACCGCCGTATGCTTCTGCACAGCCGCGCCAGCACGCGCCGCAGCCTGTAGAAGAGCCGGTGCGCCAGCCGCCGCAACAGCCTGTCCATCAGCAGCCTGCTGCGCCACAGCCGGTTCAACAGCAACCTGCGCCACAGCCGGTGCAACAACAGCCTGCACAGCCTGTACAACAACCGCAGCAGCCTGTTAATGTGCAGCCAGCGCCGCAGCCCGCTCCGGCCCCGCACGTTGAGCCTGAGCCCGTTGTCGAGCCTGAACCGGTTGTTGAAAAACCGCAGCGCAAAGAAGCGGTGATTATCATGAACGTGGCCGCGCATCACGGCAGCCATCTTAACGGTGACGTACTGCTGAACAGTATTCAACAGGCAGGCTTCAAGTTTGGCGATATGAATATTTTCCATCGCCACCTGAGCCCTGACGGAAGTGGCCCGGCGCTGTTCAGCCTGGCCAATATGGTTAACCCAGGCACCTTCGATCCGGAAATGACCGGTGATTTCGTGACGCCGGGTGTCACTATCTTCATGCAGGTGCCGTCCTACGGCGACGAACTGCAGAACTTTAAGCTGATGCTACAGTCCGCTCAGCACATCGCTGACGAAGTGGGCGGTGTGGTGCTCGACGATCAGCGTCGAATGATGACCCCGCAGAAGCTGCGCGAGTATCAGGACCGCATCCGCGAAGTTAAGGAAGCCAACGCGTAATCGTCGCGTTTACTTCAACTCCTCCTCAACCCCCGCATGTCGGGGGTTTTTTCTCATTGATGGTGTGATATGGACTCAATCGAACAACAACTCACTGAACTGCGAACCACGCTTCGCCATCATGAATATCTCTATCATGTTATGGACGCGCCGGAAGTGCCGGATGCGGAATATGACCGCCTGATGCGCGAACTGCGTGAATTAGAGGCGCAGCACCCGGAGCTTATCACGCCGGATTCTCCCACCCAGCGCGTCGGCGCTGAGCCGCTGGGCGCCTTCAGCCAGGTGCGTCATGAAGTACCGATGCTGTCGCTGGATAACGTCTTCGATGAAGAGAGCTTTCTCGCGTTTAACAAGCGCGTGCAGGATCGCCTGAAAAGCAGCGACGCTCTCATCTGGTGCTGCGAGCTAAAGCTGGATGGCCTGGCGGTCAGTCTTCTGTACGAAAACGGCGTGCTGGTGCGTGCCGCGACGCGAGGCGATGGCACAACGGGTGAAGATATTACGACCAACGTGCGTACCATTCGCGCGATCCCACTGAAGCTGCAGGGTGACAACATTCCTGCGCGTCTGGAAGTGCGCGGCGAGGTGTTCTTGCCCCAGGCGGGCTTCGAGAAAATCAACGACGAGGCGCGCCGCACTGGCGGGAAAGTGTTTGCTAACCCGCGTAATGCGGCAGCAGGCTCTCTGCGCCAGCTTGACCCGCGTATCACCGCGAAGCGACCGCTTACTTTCTTCTGCTACGGCGTGGGTATTCTGGAGGGCGGCGAGCTGCCGGATACGCATCTCGGACGTCTGCTGCAGTTTAAAGCGTGGGGCCTGCCGGTGAGCAACCGCGTTCAGCTCTGTGACTCCCCGGAGGCGGTCCTGGCGTTCTATCACAAGGTGGAAGAGGACCGTCCGACGCTCGGCTTTGATATCGATGGCGTTGTCATCAAGGTGAATTCGCTGGCCCTGCAGGAGCAACTGGGCTTTGTGGCGCGCGCGCCGCGCTGGGCGGTTGCGTTTAAATTCCCGGCCCAGGAGCAGATGACCTTTGTTCGCGACGTGGAGTTCCAGGTGGGACGGACGGGCGCCATTACCCCAGTCGCCCGTCTGGAGCCAGTGCAGGTTGCGGGCGTGCTGGTGAGTAACGCCACGCTTCATAATGCCGATGAAATTGAACGCCTGGGCCTGCGTATCGGTGACAAAGTGGTGATTCGCCGCGCGGGCGATGTTATCCCCCAGGTGGTTAACGTCGTTGAGTCAGAACGTCCTGACGATACGCGCGAGGTCGTCTTCCCGACCCACTGCCCGGTGTGCGGCTCTGACGTTGAGCGCGTTGAGGGGGAAGCGGTAGCGCGCTGTACGGGCGGCTTAATCTGTGGCGCGCAGCGTAAAGAGTCGTTGAAGCACTTCGTCTCCCGTCGGGCGATGGACGTTGACGGTATGGGCGACAAGATTATCGATCAGCTGGTGGAGAAGGAGTATGTCCACACCCCAGCGGATCTCTTCAGGCTGACGGCAGGTAAACTGACCGGTCTGGATCGCATGGGGCCAAAGTCAGCCCAGAACGTGGTCAATGCGCTGGAAGCCGCAAAAGAGACCACCTTTGCCCGCTTCCTCTATGCGCTGGGGATCCGTGAAGTGGGTGAAGCCACAGCGGCAGGGCTGGCGGCGTACTTCGGCACGCTGGAGGCGCTGGAAAAAGCGAGCATCGACGAGCTGCAGAAAGTGCCGGATGTCGGCATCGTCGTCGCCACGCACGTCTTTAACTTCTTTGCAGAAGAGAGCAACCGCGAAGTTATCGGCAAACTGCTGGAAGAGGGCATCAAATGGCCCGCGCCGGTAGTGGTTAACGCCGAAGAGATCGACAGCCCGTTCGCCGGTAAAACGGTTGTGCTGACCGGCAGCCTGAGCCAGCTTTCACGCGACGATGCGAAAGCGCGTCTGGTGGCGCTGGGGGCAAAAGTGGCGGGCAGCGTGTCGAAGAAAACCGACCTGGTGATTGCCGGGGAAGCCGCCGGTTCGAAGCTGGCGAAAGCCCAGGAGCTCGGCATTGCGGTTATCGACGAAGCGGAAATGATGCGTCTGTTAGGAGAGTAAGGTGGAGAAAGAGCAGCTCGTTGAGATCGCCAATACGGAGATGCCGTTCGGTAAATATAAAGGCCGCAGGCTGATCGATTTGCCGGAAGAGTATCTGCTGTGGTTTGCCCGTAAGGATGAATTCCCGGCCGGGCGGCTGGGCGAGCTGATGGCTATCACGTTACTGATCAAAACCGAGGGGCTGACCCAACTGGTACAGCCCCTGAAACGTTCTTAAGCCTTCGCGGCGCGGGTCTCTTCCTGCGCCAGTTTTTCCGTCTGGCGCTTGTAGCGACGCGCCAGCACTGCGCAGACCATCAGCTGGATCTGATGGAAAATCATCAGCGGCAGCACCATCATCCCAATTACTGATGTCGGGAACAGAATGTTGGCCATCGGGATACCGTTCGCCAGGCTCTTCTTCGAACCGCAGAAGACAATCGTAATTTCATCCGCTTTGTTGAAGCCGCACTTGCGTGCCACAAAGACGTTTACGGCAATCACAATCGCCAGCAGGACGATGCTGACCACCACGATAAACAGCAGTGAACCTGCCCCCACCTTGTGCCAGATCCCGTTCACGACCGCTTCGCTGAAGGCGGAGTAAACCACCAGCAGAATAGAGGTCTGGTCGGTTTTTGAAATCCATTTTTTATGCTTCGCCACAAACGCGCCGGTCCACGGCCGGGAGAGGTGCCCCAGGACAAACGGCAGCAGCAGCTGCAGGCAGATTTTGCCAACCTGCTCGAGGTTACCTTCCGCACCGTGCATGTTCATCAGCAGGCCTACCAGCAGCGGTGAGACGAAAATCCCTAACAGGCTGGACGCTGACGCTGAACAAACCGCCGCCGCGACGTTACCCCCCGCCAGCGAGGTAAACGCAATGGCGGACTGAACGGTCGCGGGCAGAATGCACAGATAGAGGAAACCCGTATAAAGCGCCGGATCGACGTTTACCGGTGCCCACCAGGCAAACAGCACGCCGAGTACCGGGAAAAGAATGAAGGTGCTGCACATCACCCACAGGTGCAGTCGCCAGTGACCACCGCCTGCAATGATCGCTTCACGGGAAAGTTTGGCACCGTGCATAAAGAACAGCAACGCGATGGCCGCCGTGGTGAGTCCTTCAAAGAACGGGACAAAACCGCCGCGTGCGGGGAAGAAGGAGGCCAGTAAAACGGTGACCACCAGGGTAAGCGTGAACGGATCAAGGATACGAAACAGTTTCATAATGACTCCTGAAATCAGATATCGCTATTGTGCTTTTTTCCATTTGAGAAATAAAATTGATTTATTGCATCCATTCATGAATTAAACAGATGAATTACTCCTTACGCCAGCTTCGCATTTTCGTCACCGTCGCCCATGCCCGCAGCTTTAGCCGGGCAGGGGATATCATCGGTCTGAGCCAGTCAGCGGTCAGCCACAGCGTGAAAGAGCTGGAGAATCAGACGGGCGTGAAATTGCTGGACAGAACGACGCGGGAAGTTGTGCTTACCGAGGCAGGGCAACAGCTGGCTCAGCGTCTGGAACGGCTGCTGGACGAACTGAACAGTACGCTCAGAGACGTGGGAAGGCTTGGGCAGCAGCTTTCGGGCACCGTGCGGGTGGCGGCCAGCCAGACCATTTCCGCGCAGCTTATCCCGCAGTGCATTGCCGAGGGTAACCACCGCTATCCGGATATCGATTTTGTGCTGCACGACAGGCCACAGCAGTGGGTACTGGAAAGCATCCGTCAGGGGGATGTGGATTTTGGTATTGTGATCGACCCCGGCCAGGTGAACGATCTGGAGTGGGAGAGCGTATTGTCTGAGCCCTTTTTGCTGCTCTGCCGGGATGACGATCCGCTGGCCATGCAGCCTCACGTTCACTGGCAGTCGTTGAAAGGTGCGAACCTGGTTTTACAGGATTATGCCTCGGGCAGTCGTCCGCTGATTGATTCCGCGCTGGTGAATCAGGGCGTAAAGGCAACAATCGTGCAGGAGATTGGTCATCCGGCGACGCTATTTCCGATGGTGGAAGCCGGCATTGGCATCAGCGTCTTGCCCGCCCTGGCACTTCCCCTGCCTCAGGGAAGCCGGCTGGCCGTCAAGCGACTGACGCCCGTAGTTGAGCGAAAACTGATGCTGGTGCGGCGAAAAAATCGTTCACTCTCGGGTGCGGCGCAGGCTATCTGGGAAGTGGTGCGTATCCAGGCACAACGATTAACCGAAGCCCGCATACGCGACCCACTGTTTAACGCATCAGACGATCAGATGTAGATATCAATCTGATTATTGTCTGACGGGCTGTTCACACCTTCCACTTTGCCCAGCTTTTGAGCCTGCTTCTTCTGGGCCTCTTCGGCCTGCTGGCGCAATAGCTGCGCAAGCTGTGTCTGCAACACTTTAAGCTGCGCCTGGATGAGCTCCTGCTGTTTTTTCTTCTCTTCCGGACTACCGGCACTCTCTGGTAGCTCTTTTAGCTGCTGAGTCAACTTGGCGATCTGCTCCGTGATACGCGTGATTTGCGCAGCAATATCGTTGCTGCCGGAACGATTACTTCCGCTATTGCTGGTTTGTACTGAGGGGGTCGTCACCTGAATTGTCGACATAGTCTTTCCTCTTGCTATAAAACAGAGGTATCGGCACCGACGGGATTAGCTTGAGCAAAACTGCTATATCTGGCAGGGAGTTGCATTGATACACAATCAGTATTGATGGTGCGGTGAAAGTGTATTGGAGGTGACCTGCAGGCTCCGGATATAAGACAAAGGTCATGCGATCCCTATCGCGATCTTAATCTTCAAGGAGCCTCTATGACCCTCTCGAATAACCCGTGGTACTGCGCCGACATCATCCGCACCGCTAAACCGAACTTCACGCCTCGCGTGGTGTTTATTCTCGGGTCCGGCCTTGGCGCGCTCGCCGACCAGATTGTTGACGCCGTTTCCCTGAGCTATGAAAAGCTGCCGGGCTTCCCGGTGAGCACCGTCCACGGTCATGCCGGTGAGCTGGTGCTGGGGCATCTTGCCGGGGTGCCTGTCGTCTGCATGAAGGGCCGCGGGCATTTCTACGAGGGCCGCGGAATGACCGTCATGACCGATGCGATCCGCACCTTTAAGCTGCTGGGGTGTGAACTGCTGTTTAGCACCAATGCTGCGGGTTCATTGCGTCCCAACGTTCAGCCAGGCAGTCTGGTTGCCCTGAGCGACCATATCAACACCATGCCGGGCACGCCGATGGTGGGGATGAACGACGAACGCTTTGGTGACCGTTTCTTCTCGCTGGCCAATGCCTACGACGCGGATTACCGTGCCATTCTGCAAACCGTGGCGACGAAAGCGGGATTCCCGCTGCATGAAGGGGTATTTGTTTCTTATCCGGGCCCTAACTTCGAGACCGCGGCAGAAATCCGCATGATGCAAATTATCGGCGGTGATGTGGTGGGGATGTCCGTAGTGCCGGAGGTAATTTCCGCGCGTCACTGCGGCCTGAAGGTTGTGGCCGTTTCTGCGATTACCAATCTCGCTGAGGGGCTGGGCGATGTCAAACTCTCGCATGAACAAACCCTCGCTGCTGCTGAGCTTTCCCGCCAGAACTTCATCAATCTTATCTGCGGTTTTCTTCGCCATATTGCCTGAGCAAAACAATAAAGTGGCCCGCGAGGGCCACGCTGCTATAAGGAATGGGTTATGAACATCACGACTCGCTTAAAGATAATGTCCTTTATGCAATATTTTATCTGGGGGAGTTGGCTGGTTACCCTCGGCGCCTACATGATAAACACCCTCCATTTTACCGGCTCCGACGTGGGCATGGTGTACAGCTCCAAGGGGCTTGCCGCAATCGTTATGCCTTCACTGGTGGGGATAATTGCCGACAAGTGGCTGCGGGCCGACCGCGCCTATGTGATTTGCCATCTCGTCTGTGCCGTCGCGCTCTGCTATGCCGCACAGGTCAATGAGCCCGGGCTGATGTTCTGGGTCATGCTGGTGAATGCGATGGCCTTCATGCCCACGATTGCGCTGTCGAATACGATTTCCTACTCTTGTCTTGAACAGGCGGGGCTGGAGACAGTGAGCCATTTTCCGCGAGTGCGGGTGTATGGCACCGTGGGTTTTATTGCGGCTATGTGGGCTATAAGCCTGATGGGGGCGGAGTTGAGCAACGTACAGCTCTATGCTGCGGCTGCCGCATCGCTGCTGCTGGCGCTCTATTCCCTGATGCTACCGGCTATTCCGGTGGTGAACACAAAAACGTCTCAGTCGCTGGCAAATAAGCTTGGGCTGAACGCGTTTATCCTGTTTAAACAGCCCCGCATGGCCGTGTTCTTTTTATTCGCGATGCTGCTGGGCGCCGTGTTGCAGATTACCAACACGTTCGGCAGCCCCTTCCTGCATGATTTTGCGCGTAATCCGGCGTATGCAGAGAGCTTTATTGTCAAATACCCGTCCATCCTGCTCTCCGTTTCGCAAATGTCAGAAGTGTTCTTCATTCTGACCATTCCGTACTTTCTTGGACGGTTTGGTATTAAAACCGTCATGCTGATGAGCATGGTGGCCTGGATGCTGCGGTTTGGACTGTTCGCGTTTGGCGATCCGTCCGCAACGGGCTTTGCGCTGCTCATGCTCTCAATGATTGTCTATGGCTGCGCGTTCGACTTCTTCAATATTTCCGGCTCGGTGTTTGTTGAACAGGAGGTGAGCGCCGATATCCGCGCCAGCGCGCAGGGGTTGTTTATGACGACCGTTAACGGTATCGGGGCGTATTTCGGATCGGTACTGAGCGGCGTGGCGGTCGACTATTTTTCGGTGGACGGGGTGAAGGACTGGCAGACGATCTGGCTGGTGTTTGCGGCCTATGCGCTGGCGCTCGCGGTGGTGTTTTATTTCAGCTTTAACTACCGGCACTCCAGTAAAAACAGCGAGATGCGCACAGTTGCGCACTAAATTTTTCCTCTTGACGATGAAAGGCTTTAAGGTAGGCGCTTAAGTGTTATCCCCAGGATATGTTTTGATGGAACGCGTCTATCGGACCGATCTCAAGCTGCTGCGCTATTTTCTGGCCGTGGCGGAGGAACTGCATTTTGGACGGGCTGCGGCCCGTCTCAATATGTCTCAGCCGCCGTTAAGCCTGCATATTAAAGAGCTGGAAAGCCAGCTGGGCACGTTGCTGTTTATTCGCCACTCGCGAAGCGTCGCGTTGACGCATGCCGGTAAGGTGCTGATGGAAGAGTCACGCCGGCTGCTTGCCAGCGCAAACCAGGCTCTGGCTCGCGTCGAGCAAATCGGCCGGGGGGAAGCAGGGCGCATTGAGCTGGGCATTGTCGGCACGGCCATGTGGAGCGAAGTGCGCACGGTGATGCGCGCTTTCCTGAAAGAGCATCCTAACGTTGATGTCGTTTTTCGTGAAAAATCGCCGGCCATGCAGATGGCGCTGCTTGAGCGTCGGGAGCTGGACGTTGGCATCTGGCGAATGGCAACGGACCCTACCGCGGGGTTTACCAGCGTGCGGTTGCGTGAGGCGGCTTTTCTGGTGGCGCTGCCGGAGGATCACCGCCTGGCGCGCGAATCAACTATTGCGCTTTCAGCGTTGCAGGACGAGTATTTTGTCACGATGCCGTCGGCCCATTCTGACTGGGCATTTTTACATCGCGTCTGCCAGCAGGCCGGGTTTTCGCCGATGATTGTGCGCGAAGCCGTTGAACCGCAAACGGTGCTGGCGATGATCAGCATGGGGATGGGAATTACGCTCGCCGCAGACAGCTACGCGCAAATGCAGTGGCCCGGCGTGGTGTTCCGCCCGCTGAAAGAACGAATACCGGCTGATTTGTATGTGGTGTATGACGAGAAGCAGGCGACACCTGCGGTGAAGACGTTGATTGCAACACTAACGATGTAAATCGCAGAAAGCAAAAAAGCGCCTTTAGGGCGCTTTTTTACATTGGTGGGTCGTGCAGGATGACTCGCTTCGCTCGCCCTTCGGGCCGTCGCCGTAAACGGCTCCGGTGCCTCACTGCGTTCGGCTCGAACCTGCTGCAGGTTCGAATCATCCAGATCGCAGATAGCAAAAAAGCGCCTTTAGGGCGCTTTTTTACATTGGTGGGTCGTGCAGGATTCGAACCTGCGACCAATTGATTAAAAGTCAACTGCTCTACCAACTGAGCTAACGACCCGAAATGGTGGGCGATGACGGGCTCGAACCGCCGACCCCCTCCGTGTAAAGGAGATGCTCTACCAACTGAGCTAATCGCCCATTTCGGAACTGCTGCGATAAGGTGAGAATGGTGGGCGATGACGGGCTCGAACCGCCGACCCCCTCCGTGTAAAGGAGATGCTCTACCAACTGAGCTAATCGCCCAATCTCAATTCTTATCTACACTGCGAGTCTACCTAAGTAGATGGTGGGTGATGACGGGCTCGAACCGCCGACCCCCTCCGTGTAAAGGAGATGCTCTACCAACTGAGCTAATCACCCCCGCTGTGTGGAGTCGCATTATAGGGAGAGTTGAAAATGAGTCAACGCATTTTCTAAAGTTTTTATTCGTTCGTCGTAAAATTAAACAAAACGATCGCGAAACGGGCTGTGGCGCATGATTTCTAAACAAAAATCGCAAACCTGGTCACGATAAAGGGATCAACATTGAGGATTCCCCCCACAGTGATAGAATATTGCCCATCGTTTTTCCCCCAGGATTTGCCGATTGCCGGCATCTTTATAACGTAAGGCCATTTCATGAAAATCAAAACTCGCTTCGCGCCGAGCCCGACAGGCTATCTGCACGTCGGTGGTGCACGTACCGCTCTCTATTCCTGGCTGTTTGCACGCCACAACAAAGGTGAGTTCGTGCTGCGTATTGAAGACACCGATCTTGAGCGCTCCACGCCGGAAGCAATTGAAGCCATTATGGATGGGATGAACTGGCTGAATCTGGAATGGGACGAAGGTCCGTATTTCCAGACCAAACGCTTTGACCGCTATAACGCCGTCATTGATGAGATGCTGGTCGCGGGCACGGCATATAAATGCTACTGCTCCAAAGAGCGTCTGGATGCGCTGCGTGAAGAGCAGATGGCGAACGGTGAAAAGCCGCGTTATGACGGCCGCTGCCGCCACGACCACAGCGAGCATGCTGCTGATGAGCCTTGCGTGGTGCGTTTTGCTAACCCGCAAGAGGGATCTGTGATCTTTGACGACCAGATCCGTGGCCCGATCGAGTTCAGCAACCAGGAGCTGGATGACCTGATCATCCGCCGCACCGATGGTTCCCCAACGTATAACTTCTGCGTCGTGGTTGACGACTGGGATATGGAAATTACCCACGTTGTCCGTGGTGAAGACCATATCAACAATACCCCGCGCCAGATCAACATCCTGAAGGCGCTGAATGCGCCTGTTCCGGTCTACGCGCACGTTTCGATGATCAACGGCGACGACGGCAAGAAACTGTCTAAACGTCACGGTGCGGTAAGCGTTATGCAATACCGCGATGACGGCTATCTGCCGGAAGCGCTGCTGAACTACCTGGTGCGTCTGGGCTGGGCCCACGGCGACCAGGAGATCTTCAGCCGCGAAGAGATGATCGAACTGTTCTCTCTGAGCTCAGTGAGCAAATCAGCGAGCGCGTTTAATACTGACAAGCTCCTGTGGCTGAACCACCATTACATCAATACCATGCAGCCAGAATATGTGGCGACGTACCTGCAGTGGCACATCGAACAGGCAAATATTGATACCCGCACCGGTCCTGAGCTGGCGGATCTGGTGAAACTGCTCGGCGAGCGCTGCAAAACGCTGAAAGAGATTGCTGAAAGCTGCCGCTACTTCTATGAAGAGTTTGACGAGTTCGACGCGGACGCCGCGAAGAAACACCTGCGTCCGGTTGCGCGTCAGCCGCTGGAAGTGGTGCGTGACAAACTGGTTGCCATTACGGAGTGGACCGCTGAGAATGTCCATCACGCCATTCAGGCGACGGCGGACGAGCTGGAAGTCGGCATGGGTAAAGTCGGTATGCCGCTGCGCGTTGCGGTGACCGGTGCGGGGCAGTCCCCGGCGCTGGATGTGACGGTTCATGCCATCGGCAAGTCACGCAGCGTGGCGCGCATTAACAAGGCGCTGGACTTTATTGCTGAACGCGAAAATCAGCAGTAATTAAGTCCTCGATAGGAAGAACGGCAGGGTTACCTGCCGTTTTTTTATGGGTATCATTCAGCAATATCCAGACGCGTAAGAAAACCGCGTATCCCTTCGCGTTTCAAAAAGGCTTCCAGACGCTTCTGCTCTGGCTGAGTCATACTTTCCAGGGTCTCAAGAATGCCCGGACGCAGGTTTGAAGATGGTTCGCTGTAGGAAGAGGTGACTTCAGCGAGATGGTAAACCGCCTGACGGTTTCGGATCGCCGGGAGGCTCATAATATGTTCCTTCACGCGCGCATCAACATGGATGAGCCGCGCCCGACCGCCCTTCACGCCGTTGAGTCCTTCGGTTTTCCATCCCTGCTGGCGTATCCAGCGATTAACCGTTTGCCTGGCAACGCCCAAACTTTCCGCCAGCTCTTCCGTGGTCATTTTGCTACGTAATCTTCTCATATCAGTTCTGATCGCGAATCCCTAAACGTTGCAATAATCCGGTAATCCCTTCCCGCAGCAACAGCGATGTCATCTGCTTCTGCTCTTCCGGCGTCATTTCATTGGCCAGCGTCAGGAGTAGGGTGTGAAGCGAACCGTCATGGCTGGTGCCTGCCGGCAGTTCGGACGTCTCCGTTGCACGACGTGCGCTGCGGATAAAGTCACGCACTTTTTCGTTCACATGCACCAGGCGCGCTTTCCCGCCCTGGACTCCTGGTTTTGGCGATGTAATCCAACCCTCTTTGCGTACCCATTTATTGATGGTCTGGCGGCTATAGCCAGTGAGCAGGGCTAACTCTTCTGGCGTCATTCGTTCCTTGATCATGCAATTTCCTGAATATTCGTAGGGTTAATTAACGGCCCATTTTATAGCACCGTTTTAGCTGAAAACGTGACAGGCTTAACTCATGACTGCGAGAAGGCTCGCAAAGTGATTCATTTGCATGATTTTTCGGCGATTGAACTGCGGCCGTTGATTTTGCCGTTGACACTCCGCAGCGGAATTCATATTATGCCGCCCGTCAACATGACAGCTTTACGATGGGGCTATAGCTCAGCTGGGAGAGCGCTTGCATGGCATGCAAGAGGTCAGCGGTTCGATCCCGCTTAGCTCCACCAAACTCTGAACCCAACAGAGTGCGGTCAGTAAAGTAACATGTGGGGCTATAGCTCAGCTGGGAGAGCGCTTGCATGGCATGCAAGAGGTCAGCGGTTCGATCCCGCTTAGCTCCACCAAAATTGTAAACCCTCGTCGAAAGACGAGGGTTTTTTTATCTGTTTGTAACACCCGTCCCCATTTTTTGTTATCAAAAAGAAGATATTCCTGTACCTCACCTCAATCGATATCAATAAAGCAGTCTATAAATAGACTTGAACTTGATTCGCGCAATTAATAAACCTATTATCCATCCGGTCAATGATTCCCCCGGAAAATAACGCCCCTGATTAATGAATAGAAAAACTTACAATAATGTAAAGATATTTATGATTGCCCTGGCACTTTGCCTGATTGCGGTACCCATCTCCCGTTATCTCTCTCCCCGCGCAATTGTAAATGGTCACGACGTTTATTTAGCATGGTTACCGCTAAGCGTTATGCTGGCGGTAATTCTGCTATTTGGACGCAGGGCCATTCTTCCCATTTTGTTAGGTTTTAGTGTCACTAATTTATTTTATGTTAATTTAGCACCGCTACAATATACAGTATTACTGTTTTGTCAGACCTTTGCATTGTTCGCGGCGTGCGGCCTTCTGCGCCTCATGCTGGGCAAGCGTTGGCGTTACTGCATCCCCAACAAGCACATCGGTTTACGTATATTCTGGCTCGGTTTTATCGTACCAATAGGTATTAAGCTGTCGATGTATATGGCGGGCTATTTGTTTGATTTTCCGGTGACTATTTCCACATTTTTCGGCGAAGGAACGGTAATTTATAACGTTGTGGATATACAAAGCCTGATATGCGCGGCGCTGATTTTTACCATGATGTTCTATTACCCATTAAGAATGATAATTAATCCTCGTTACGCGATGAACTTCTGGCGGCGAAGCGTGAAGCCCGTGTTTTTCCACAAGAATTCATTATATATTTTTGTCTGGCTGATGCTTTTAAGTTTCATTCTCGTCATTTTATGTGGTCCATTTGAATCACCCGTCATTGCGGGCTATTTGATGCCGCTGATTTTTATTCTTTTTACCTTAGCGATAAGTCGCCTGACCTATGCGCTTATCTCTCTGCTGTGGGCCGCATCTGCACTCCTGCTGTTGTCCTACAACTACAACTTTCTTAACGGGGTGGAATCGGGCCATTCGCTCTCCTTTATCCTCTCCGTACTTATCTCTTTCGCCATCTGTTTGCTTTACATGTCGCGAATTTACCAGCGCAGCGAGTGGCTGAAGCGGGGATGGCAGAACAGGGCGCTCACCGATCCGCTGACCGGTTTGCCCAATATTCGCGCGCTGGAGGATCATCTTGAGATTCACCCGGATGCAAAAGTAAGTATTCTGCGTATGGATAACCTGGAGTTTTTGAGCCGCCACTACGGGATCCTCATGCGGGTCCATTGCAAACGAACTATTGCCGCGTCGCTCCAGCCGCTTCTGCAAAAAGATGAAGCGCTCTTCCAGCTTCCGGGAAGCGAGCTGGTGCTGGTATTACTGGGGCCGGGAATCGCTGAACGTCTCCAGCATATGGTCGATCGACTGAACAGCCGCAAGATTTTCTGGAACAATACCGGGCTGGATATCGAGTTTGGCGCGTCCTGGGGAATGGTTGAAAACGGTGAAAAGCTGCACCACACGCTGGGGCAACTGAGCTGGCTGGCTGAGCAATCCTGCGGCGAGCACAACGTTCTTGCGCTCACGAATAGCCTCGAAGCGGCATCAGGACAAACGACAGAGCGCGTGCTGATGCTGGCGCGGATTAAGCATGCCCTGGAGGCCGGTCAGTTCCATTTATACGCACAGCCCATCCAGAAGGCCGACGGCAGCGGTTACTACGAAATCCTGACGCGTATGGAAAGCGAGGGAGAGATGATTACCCCCGATCGCTTTATTCCGCTGATTGCCCAGTTCAACCTGAGCCACCGGTTCGATATGTACGTCATGGAAAAATTACTGGCGTGGCTGCGCGATCATCCTGCGACGCAGGCCGGTGCCCGCTTCTCCGTCAATTTGATGCCGCTAACGCTGATGCAAAAAGAGGTCGCTGGCGAGATTTGCGCGCTCTTTGAGCAGTACGGTATCGCGCCTCAGGCCGTCGTTCTTGAAATCACCGAGGAGCAGGCCTTCTCTAATTCAGGAAGCAGTATCAGCAATCTCCAGCAACTGCGGGATTACGGTTTCCGGATTGCCATTGATGATTTTGGTACGGGCTACGCGAACTATGAGCGCCTCAGACGCCTGCAGGCGGACATCATTAAAATTGACGGCTGCTTTGTGAAAGACATTTGTACCGATGACATGGATGCGATGATCGTGCAATCAATGTGTAATCTGGCGAAGACAAAATCGCTGTGCGTAGTTGCTGAATATGTAGAAACACCGGCGCAGCGCGAGATGCTGCTCCGCTTTGGTGTGGACTACCTGCAGGGGTATCTGATAGGCAAACCCAAACCGCTGGAAGAATTACGGGCATAAAAAAACCGGGAGCCAGGCTCCCGGTTTTTTTTAACGGTAAACGTTACAGAACCAGTGCCGCGATAGAAGCAGACAGGACGCTCACCAGGGTAGAACCGTAAACCAGTTTCAGGCCAAAGCGAGAAACCACGTTACCCTGTTCTTCGTTCAGACCTTTAATCGCACCGGCGATGATACCGATGGACGAGAAGTTCGCGAAGGAGACCAGGAACACGGACAGAATGCCTTCCGCGCGCGGAGAAAGCGTGCTGGCGATTTTCTGCAGATCCATCATCGCAACGAATTCGTTAGAAACCAGTTTGGTCGCCATGATACTGCCCACCTGCAGCGCTTCGTGAGCCGGAACACCCATCACCCATGCAACAGGGTAGAAGATGTAGCCCAGAATACCCTGGAAGGAGATACCCAGCACCGCAGCGAACAGGGCGTTCAGCGCAGAAATCAGCGCAATGAAGCCGATCAGCATAGCGGCAACGATAACCGCCACTTTGAAACCGGCCAGGATGTATTCACCCAGCATTTCGAAGAAGCTCTGGCCTTCATGCAGGTTGGACATCTGGATGTTTTCTTCGCTGGCGTCAACGCGGTACGGGTTGATCAGCGACAGCACGATAAAGGTGCTGAACATGTTCAGAACCAGCGCAGCAACAACATACTTCGGCTCCAGCATGGTCATATACGCGCCCACGATAGACATGGAAACGGTAGACATTGCGGTTGCTGCCATGGTGTACATGCGGTTGCGGGACATTTTGCCGAGAATATCTTTATACGCGATGAAGTTCTCAGACTGACCGAGGATCAGGGAACTTACGGCGTTGAATGATTCCAGCTTACCCATGCCGTTCACTTTGGATAACAGGAAACCAATTCCACGAATAACGAACGGCAGAACGCGGATGTGCTGCAGAATACCGATAAGCGCGGAGATAAAGACGATTGGGCACAGAACCTTCAGGAAGAAGAACGCCAGACCTTCGTCGTTCATTTTACCGAAGACAAAGTTCGTCCCTTCGTTGGCGAATCCGAGCAGTTTTTCGAACATTTCGGAGAAGCCTTTCACGAAGCCGAGGCCGACGTTGGAGTTCAGGAAGAACCACGCAAGTAAAACTTCAATGACCAGCAGCTGGACAACATAACGAATACGAATTTTTTTGCGGTCTGTGCTGACCAGCAATGCAAGTGCAGTAACGACAACAAGTGCCAGGACAAAATGAAGGACGCGGTCCATATTTGCTCCAAATATGAGGCAGGTTTAATTTTCGTGCACATTCTATGTAACAAGCGAAAAGAAAACGAGATCAAGGACACACTATAGTTACATCCTGTGACGAGTCTCAAAAATAGTGATCCACAATACATTTTTGTTATGTTAGGTAAATGAGTGAAAAGTTAAGTTTGTGTGCTAGTCTTCACAAAAGAGCGCGCGATTTCGCTTTCTGTTAAATCGCCCCCGCTTACCCGCCCGTCTATCGTTCACAGCTATCAGAGAAATCACTGTAAACTTCGCAAATGATCTTGATAATCATTCTCATTTTGATAGCATTAAACATAGCAAAGGCTATATTTCAGAGGCAGAAATGACAAACAGTCGCGTAGAGGGTAGCAGTAGCAGAGCAGCGCGCAAGTTGCGGTTCGCATTAATGGGACCTGCGTTCATCGCTGCTATTGGCTATATCGATCCAGGTAACTTTGCGACCAACATTCAGGCCGGGGCCAGCTTCGGCTATAAGCTGCTGTGGGTGGTTGTCTGGGCTAACCTGATGGCAATGCTGATTCAGATGCTCTCCGCAAAGCTGGGGATTGCCACCGGTAAAAACCTGGCGGAGCAAATTCGCGACCATTATCCGCGTCCGGCCGTCTGGCTCTACTGGGTTCAGGCGGAAATCATCGCCATGGCAACGGACCTCGCTGAATTTATCGGCGCGGCGATCGGCTTTAAGCTGATTCTGGGCGTGTCGCTGTTGCAGGGGGCGGTACTGACCGGGATTGCCACATTCCTGATCCTGATGCTGCAGCGTCGCGGTCAAAAACCGCTGGAGAAGGTCATCGGTGGTCTGCTGCTGTTTGTCGCGGCGGCCTACATCGTCGAGCTGATTTTCTCCCAACCGAATCTGGCGCAGCTCGGTAAAGGGATGGTGATCCCAAGCCTGCCAACCTCGGAAGCGGTGTTCCTGGCCGCCGGGGTGTTGGGGGCGACCATCATGCCGCATGTGATTTACCTGCACTCCTCCCTGACCCAGCATCTCCACGGTGGGACGCGTAAAGAACGTTATTCCGCAACCAAGTGGGATGTGGCTATCGCCATGACCATCGCGGGGTTTGTGAATCTGGCGATGATGGCTACCGCAGCCGCCGCTTTCCACTTTAACGGCCATACCGGCATCGCCGATCTTGACCAGGCTTATCTCACGCTGGAGCCGCTGCTGAGCCATGCAGCCGCCACGATATTTGGTTTGAGCCTGGTGGCCGCCGGTCTGTCTTCGACGGTGGTGGGCACGCTGGCAGGCCAGGTGGTGATGCAGGGATTTGTCCGGTTCCATATTCCGCTGTGGGTGCGTCGCTCCGTCACCATGCTGCCGTCATTTATCGTGATTCTGATGGGGCTCGATCCCACACGAATTCTGGTTATGAGCCAGGTATTGCTGAGCTTTGGTATCGCGCTGGCGCTGGTGCCGCTGCTGATCTTTACCAGCAACAAAACCCTGATGGGCGAGCTGGTCAACTCAACGCTGGTAAAACGGGCCGGATGGGCCATTGTGGTGGTGGTGGTGGCATTGAACCTGTGGCTGTTGATTGGAACCGCGCTGGGGCTTTAACAAAAAAAGGCGCCGCGGGGCGCCTTTTTGATTAGTGATGATGGCCGTGACCATGGCCTTTGCCGTGACCCCAGCCGCCGCGGCGGTCGTCACGATCGTTCCAGCCTTCACGGTAACCGCGCTCATACGCTTTGTCTTTATACCAGCCACGGTGTCTGCCGTTATCATGTTTCCACCAGCGATCGCCGCGCCACTCATAGTGACGATGCCAGTAGTCACGGTCGCGCCAGTAGCCACCGTCCCAGTATCTGCCGTAGTCGTCACGATCGCCAATTTGTAATTTTACTGATGGCAACAGGGTGATTTCGCCCGCAGTGGCGATCAGCGGGGCTGATGAAGCCAGTAATACCGCTGCAAGAATCAGTGACCTGAACATACTCTTTCTCCTTCACGATCGGGGCCTTTGATGGGCCTGTTAACGCAATATTACGAGTTGGTAAAGGCTCGTTTCATCGCCTCAACTCCGAATTCCTGAGTGAGAGCACTTTTTGCTAAAAGTGATTTTATTTTGAGCCGCTCAGGATGGCTTCAATACGGGCCAGCTCTTCGGCGGAGAAATGGCGGTTTTCCAGCATACCCGCGGCATCGTCAATCTGGGCGACTTTGCTCGCGCCAATCAGTACAGACGTCACCGATTCGTGGCGTAATATCCAGGCCAGCGCCATCTGCGACAGCTTCTGGCCTCTGCCTTCCGCCAGCGCGTTAAGTTGTCTTACCTTCTCCAGCTTCTCTTCGGTAATCTGCTCCGGATTGAGGAACTTACTGCCGCTTGCCGCGCGGGAGTCTGCGGGAATGCCGTCCAGATAGCGGTTGGTCAGTTGTCCCCCGGCCAGCGGCGAGAAGGGAATACAGCCAACCCCTTTTTCCTGCAATACGTCCAGCAATCCCGCTTCCGGTGCACGCTCAAACATGGAGTATTTCGGCTGGTGGATCAGGCAGGGGGTTCCGAGGTCATTAAGGATATCAATCGCCTGGCGGGCCAGATCGGCCGGGTAGTTGGATAACCCGACATACAGGGCTTTTCCCTGACGCACCGCGTGGTCAAGCGCTTTCATGGTTTCCAGCAGCGGCGTTTGTGGGTCGGGACGGTGGTGATAAAAGATATCTACATACTCCAGCCCCATGCGCTTCAGGCTTTGATCCAGGCTTGCCAGCAGGTATTTGCGTGACCCCCAGTCGCCATACGGGCCATCCCACATGGTATACCCCGCTTTGGTTGAAACGATCAGCTCGTCGCGCCAGGGCAGAAAATCCTCCTGCAAAATCCGTCCGAAATTACGTTCGGCGGATCCCGGTGGCGGGCCATAGTTGTTGGCAAGGTCGAAATGCGTAATACCCAGATCGAACGCGCGCTGTAAAAGTTGACGGCTGTTTTCGATAAGCGTGGTATCGCCAAAATTATGCCACAGCCCAAGCGAGATGGCGGGCAATCTGAGTCCGCTTTGCCCGCAGCGGCGATACTCCATTGTCTGATAACGACTTTTGTTCGGCTGATAACCCATTCTTATGACCTCTGGCGCTGAAGAGAAAAATCAGTGTATGCGTTTACATTAACGTGAAAAAAAGCAGCATAGCGCAGCATTTTTTGTAAAGCATTCTTTCCATACCCTTCTTAGCGCCAATTCTGGACAGCCATCACGCTTCTTTAATACTCAAGGTGAGGTCAACATTAGAAGGATACCTGTTCATGCGTACCCCATACTGCGTCGCCGATTACCTGCTGGACCGTCTTACAGATTGTGGAGCCGATCATCTGTTTGGCGTGCCGGGCGACTATAACCTGCAGTTTCTCGACCACGTGATAGACAGCCCAGATATCTGTTGGGTGGGCTGTGCCAACGAGTTAAATGCCTCTTATGCCGCTGACGGATATGCCCGATGTAAGGGCTTCGCCGCGCTGCTGACGACATTTGGCGTAGGAGAGTTAAGCGCCATGAACGGCATTGCGGGCAGCTATGCCGAGCACGTGCCGGTACTGCATATTGTGGGGGCGCCAGGCATGGCGTCACAGCAGCGAGGGGAACTGCTGCACCATACGTTGGGCGACGGTGAGTTTCGTCACTTTTACCATATGAGCGAACCGATCACTGCCGCACAGGCGATCCTGACCGAACAAAACGCCTGCTATGAGATTGATCGGGTGTTAACTACCATGCTCCGGGAACGTCGCCCCGGCTATCTGATGATGCCTGCCGATGTGGCAAAAAAAGCCGCCACGCCTCCTGTAAACGCTCTCACTCTCAGGCATGCGCATGCCGATAGCGCTTGCCTGAAGGCGTTCCGGGATGCCGCCGAGAGCAAGCTGGCCATGAGCAAGCGTACTGCGCTGCTGGCCGATTTCCTTGTCCTGCGCCATGGACTGAAACATGCACTACAGAAATGGGTCAAAGAAGTGCCGATGGCGCACGCCACCATGCTGATGGGCAAAGGCATATTTGACGAGCGTCACGCGGGTTTTTACGGGACGTACAGCGGTTCGGCAAGCGCCGGCGCGGTAAAAGAGGCGATTGAAGGGGCGGATACGGTGCTGTGCATCGGCACGCGATTTACCGATACCCTGACCGCTGGCTTCACTCACCAGTTGACCCCGTCGCAAACGATAGAAGTTCAGCCTCATGCCGCCCGCGTCGGGGATATCTGGTTTACCGGTATTCCTATGCTTCAGGCGATTGAGACGCTGGTGGAACTGTGCAAGCAGCACGTGCACGGTACGCCTGCGCCGTCGTCTCAAAGTGCAATGGCCTACCCGCAGCCGGACGGCTCGCTGACGCAGGAGAATTTCTGGAGAACGCTGCAAACGTTTATTCGCCCGGGAGACATTATTCTTGCGGATCAGGGCACTTCGGCCTTCGGCGCGATCGATCTTCGACTTCCGGCAGACGTGAACTTTATCGTCCAGCCGCTGTGGGGGTCGATTGGCTACACGCTGGCAGCGGCATTCGGCGCGCAAACGGCCTGCCCGAACCGGCGCGTGATTGTGCTGACGGGGGACGGCGCGGCGCAGCTCACCATCCAGGAGCTCGGCTCGATGCTGCGGGATAAACAGCGCCCCATCATTCTGGTTCTTAACAACGAAGGGTATACGGTGGAAAGGGCAATCCACGGACCAGAGCAGCGATATAACGACATTGCGCTGTGGAACTGGACGCAAATTCCGCAGGCGCTTAGCCTCGATCCTCAGGCCCAGTGCTGGCGGGTCAGCGAGGCGGAGCAGCTGGCGGACGTCCTTGAAAAAGTAGCGCACCACGAGCGGCTCTCGCTGATTGAGGTGATGCTGCCGAAAGCAGACATACCGCCGCTGCTGGGTGCGCTTACTAAAGCGCTGGAAGCGCGCAACAGCGCCTGATCACCTGTCGTTTCGCCAGGCCATCATCATCGGTTTGCCCGCCAGCAGGAGCCAGGCGGGCAACATCACGATGCAAAGTAGCGGGATGAGGGTGGTATCCGGTACCACTACGGCGGCCATAAACAGGCTCAGCCAGGCATCGCGCGTGACCACCAGCACCAGCCCCAGAATTGAGCAGGAAACGGTAATCGCTGCCGGAACGGCATCGACGTGTTCGTGCAGCATCAGCCCCAGCGCTACGCCGACAAAGACCGCCGGGAAGATGCGTCCGCCGCGGAAACCGCAGGCCGCAGCCACCACCAGCGCGGCCAGTTTTATCACGGCAAACAGCAGATAATCCGATACGCTAAACACCTGGCTAAAAGCCAGCTGCTGCATCTCGTCCAGACCTTTAAACAGCGTCACCTTCCCGCCGATTGCCCCTAAAACCCCGAGAATCAAACCGCCGATACCCAGAATCAATACCGGGTGCTTGAGTTTATGCATTAGCCGGTGCAGGCGTGGAAGGCACCATACCGCCACCATGCCCAGCGCGATGGCAATCGCGACAACGACGGCGCCGCTGAAAATATCGGCTATCTGCATCTGGCCGTAGTGGGGCAGGGAGAGGGAAAAATGGGGATGGAAAAACAGGCTGGTCGTCAGCGCCCCGGCGGCTGCGGCCATCAGCGGAGCAAACAGTTTATCCCAGAGCGGAACATCGTTATTGCTGCTGAGCGTCTGGGAAAAGATCAGTGCCGCGGCAACGGGCGTGCCGAAAAGCGCCCCAATGGTGCCTGCTGAGGCGAGGATGGTCCAGTCCAGCGCGCCAACGCGGGGCAAAATGCGTGAACCGAGGAAAACTGCCAGGCCAATATTCACCGCCATAATCGGATGCTCAGGCCCCAGGCTAACGCCGCCTGCCAGGCCGATAATCAACGCAACAATCAGCCCCGGCAGCGCGGAAGGAGGTACCGGGGCACCAATCAGCGGTTCCTGCGCCGGATCGGGGCCGGCATGCCCGGGACTAAAACGGATGACCAGGCCCACCGCAATGCCGGTCAACGTCAGCATCAGGATGATCCAGGCAGAGGAATCAGCGGTAACGCCCAGTTTTACCGGAAGCGCTGTCCATAACATCGTTTGCAGCACCGACGCGACTTTCATCACGACAATGAGCACCAGGCTTGAGGCCACGCCAATGATTAACGCCGGAATGGCCAGCAACAGCATGGTTCTGGCTCGCGGGTGGAGCATGATGATTTCCTTGTACAAAACGCAATGACGTTACTTTGCACAATCAGCTTTATGGCAATAGTGCAAAAGGTGCTGAAACGGTAAAGTTATTCTGTGACGAAGATCGATAATCCATGGGCATTCACCTTCCGGTCGTTGTTGTTATCACGCCTTGAACTTACAGTGTCCCAAAAGATTTATTCTGACTTTAGCGGAGCAGTAGAAGAATGACAAAGTATGCTTTGGTAGGCGATGTGGGCGGCACGAACGCGCGCCTCGCATTATGCGATGTAAGTAGCGGTGAAATTTCCCGGGCGAAAACCTACTCAGGACTGGATTATCCAAGCCTTGAGGCCGTTGTCCGCGTCTACCTGGAAGAGCAGCAGGTGAGCGTTGAAGACGGCTGCATCGCGATCGCCTGCCCGATAACCGGCGACTGGGTCGCAATGACCAACCATACCTGGGCATTCTCCATCGCCGAGATGAAAAAAAACCTCGGTTTTGCGCATCTTGAAATCATCAATGACTTCACCGCGGTGTCCATGGCGATCCCGATGCTGAAGCCAGAGCATCTGATCCAGTTTGGCGGCGCCGAACCGGTCGAAGGCAAGCCGATTGCGGTTTACGGGGCCGGTACAGGTCTGGGCGTTTCGCATCTGGTGCATGTGGCTCAGCGCTGGGTGAGCCTGCCGGGTGAAGGCGGCCACGTGGACTTTGCGCCAAACAGCGAAGAAGAGGGCATTATCCTCGAAGAATTACGCGCTGAGATCGGCCACGTCTCCGCCGAGCGCGTGCTCTCCGGTCCGGGGCTGGTGAACCTGTACCGTGCGATTGTGAAATCGGACGGTCGCCTGCCGGAAAACCTGCAGCCGAAAGACGTCACCGAACGCGCGCTGGCGGACAGCTGCATTGACTGCCGCCGCGCGCTGTCGCTGTTTTGCGTAATCATGGGACGTTTCGGCGGTAACCTGGCGCTGACGCTGGGGACCTTCGGCGGCGTCTATATTGCGGGCGGGATCGTACCGCGCTTCCTTGACTTCTTTAAAGCCTCAGGCTTCCGCGGCGGGTTTGAAGATAAAGGCCGTTTCAGAAGCTATGTGCAGGACATTCCGGTTTATCTGATCGTGCATGATAACCCAGGCCTGCTTGGCTCGGGTGCCCACCTGCGTCAGGTTCTCGGTCAAATCCTCTGAAACAGAGCCCTCTCCGGCAGGAGGGGGCGCTTTCTTTACAGGTGCATCAACTGGCGGAACTCTTTCACCTTGCTGCGGCTCACCGGCACCTGAAAATCCAGATCTTTCAGGCGCAAAATATAGGTGTTGTTAAACCACGGTTCGATCTCGCGGATCTTGTTTAAATTCACGCAGAACGAACGGTGACAGCGGAAAAAGTGTGCCGCCGGCAGCTTGCTGCAAAATTCGGTGATGTTCATCGCCATCACGTAAGATTCCCGCCGCGTATAGACAAACGTCATCTTTTCATGGGCTTCGGCATAGTAGATGTCATTGACCGGCGTCACGATGATGCGCTCATCTTTGACCAGGTTTATGGTGTCGTTTTCCCGCACCGCTGGGCTGGCGTTCGCGGGCGCAGCTAGCTGCTGCCATGCGGCCTCCAGCTTTTGCAGCATGCTGACAATCCGCGACTCCTGATAAGGCTTCAGAATATAGTCAAATGCCTCCAGCTCAAAAGCCTCCACGGCGTGCTCTTTCCACGCGGTGACGAAAACGATAAACGGCTTATGGGCAAACTGATTGATGTTTTGCGCCAGCAATACGCCATCCAGCGACGGGATATTAATATCCAGGAAAATGGCGTCGACCCGGTTATGCTGCAGGAACTTCAGCACGTCCAGACCATCATCAAAGGTGCCCACGATCTCCATCTGGCTGTGGGTTTTGATAAGCCAGGTTAGCTCCTGTTGAGCCAGGAATTCATCTTCTACGATGATGACTTTCATGGGTTACTCCACATGGGGTAACAGCGATGTCGTCGAATGAACGAGAGAGCGTTCATTCGGGACGTAAAAGGCAATTTCGGTGCCCGGTTCAAGACGGTGAATATGCAGTCCGTCGCCGTAAAGCAGTTTAACCCGGTGGTGCACGTTCAGCAGGCCGATTTTATTCCCGGGCATCTCGTTAGACTCCACGCGCTCGATGACTTTTGGATCAATCCCGTGGCCGGTATCGCGCACGGCAATGCGCACGCGGTTGCCGCTTTCGGTGATGCTGATGGTGACGACGCCTTTACCTTTACAGGGCTGTATACCGTGTACGATTGCGTTTTCGACCAGCGGCTGGATAAGCAGGCTCGGGATCACGCAGTTGACCTCTTCGTCAATATCGTAAATGACCGTGAGTTTGTCACCAAAGCGCGCCTGCTCAATCGCGATGTAGTCTTTGATTTGATACAGCTCTTTTTTGATGTCGATCTGCTCGTCATCTTTCAGCTCAATGTTGTAGCGCAGATAGCGCGACAGGTTGAAGATCAGCTGGCGCGCGGTGTCCGGATTAAGACGTATGGAAGAGGAGATAGCGTTCAGGGCGTTAAACAGGAAATGAGGATTGATTTTGCTCTGCAGCGCGCGCAGCTCTGCCTTATTTGCCATCTCACGCAGTTGCTCGGCCCGCGAAACTTCAAGCTGGGTAGAGATAATCTGCGACAGGCCAATGGCCATCTCCTGCAGTGAGGAGGTGATCTGATGCGCGTGACAATAATAAATTTTCAGCGTGCCCGTCACGACGCCTTTCTCCCACAGCGGGATCACCAGCATGGAGTGGATTTCAGGCGTTCTGTGGGCTTCGTCATTGTTTTTAATAATTATTTTCCCGTAGTTAATCGCCTGTCGGGTGGTCGGGCTTATGGTGTCATCATTGTCGCGATAGTTATGTTCCCCCACGCCGACGTAGGCCAGAACGTGGTCGATATTGGTAATGGCGACGGCATCAGCATGGATGTCGTGGCGAATAATCTCGCAGACCTGACGCAGCGATTCCGCGTTAACGTGGCGGAAAAGCGGCAGCGTTTTGTTGGCGATATCCAGCGCCAGCTTAGCCTGACGTGCGGCGCTGGCCTCTTTTTCCCCTTCTACGCTCTGCACCAGCAGCACAATAAAACCGATGCAGACGCTGCCGAGGATCATCGGAATACCGATTTTCGAGACGATATCCAGCCCCAGTGCGGTGGTGGGGGCCCAGACGACCACCAGGATCATGGTCAGCGTTTCGCACACCATGCCCGCGACGATCCCGGCGCGCCAGCGCTGTTTTTTCGGGATTTTGCGGCTGATCCAGCCGGACAACACCCCGGCGATAATGCTGGTGATAAAGCATGGCACCGCCGTTACGCCACCGATATCAATCAGGTAGCGATGGGTCCCGGCAATCAGACCGGTGATAACGCCCACCCACGGACCAAACAAAATCCCGCCGGACATGACGGCGATAATGCGCACGTTCACCAGCGACCCCTCTACCGGCACGCCGGACCAGGTGCTGAACAGGGCGAACAGCGAAAAGATGGCGGTAACGGCCAGCAGCTCTTTTGGCGAGTGTGCAGATTTGTGCAGCAGCTCGCGAAAAAGGCGAATGCGGATAAGGAAAAACAGGCAAATCAGCATTAATGCCGCACGGTCAAAAACCGCCAGCAGCATAGTGAATATTTCGTGCACGAGTAGACCTGGGAAAACGGGAAAGAACCATGATAAAAAACCTGGTGCGGATTGACCAGCTATCCGTCAGGTTTATCAAATGGGGAAAAACCATAATTTACAAAGGGGATTATCTTCCGGGGATTGACGCGTCCCGGTTTTTTATTGTCGGCGCGGCATCTGGTAACTGGTTTGATATCATCATGTTAAATAACCGCTACCAGACAGGCGTTCTTCAAACAAAGGCTTCCGCTTTTAGACGCAGTCGGGTTCCGGTTTTCCTGCGAGCGCTTTTTTTTCATTTCCCTCTCGACAGCATGATTTTTTTCAGGTTATTTTCTAAACACGCCACATCAGTGGCAGCGTCGCTCGGACGGTCCGGGCGCTAACGTTAATCTGAGGAATCTATGGCTGAATTCAGTCCTGAACGCCGTTTTACGCGTATCGATCGTCTCCCCCCTTACGTTTTCAACATCACCGCTGAGCTGAAGATGGCTGCGCGTCGGCGCGGCGAAGATATTATCGATTTTAGTATGGGTAACCCTGACGGCCCAACGCCACCGCACATTGTTGAGAAACTTTGCACGGTTGCCCAGCGCCCGGATACCCATGGCTACTCAACGTCTCGCGGTATTCCCAGGTTACGTCGCGCGATCTCGCGCTGGTATCAGGATCGCTATCAGGTTGATATCGATCCTGAAAGTGAAGCCATTGTTACCATCGGCTCGAAAGAGGGGCTGGCACACCTGATGCTGGCCACCCTGGATCATGGCGATACGGTTCTGGTCCCGAATCCCAGCTACCCAATTCATATCTACGGCGCGGTCATTGCCGGGGCGCAGGTCCGTTCCGTGCCGCTGGTGGAAGGTGTCGATTTCTTTAACGAGCTGGAACGCGCGATTCGCGAAAGTTATCCGAAACCCAAGATGATGATCCTCGGTTTCCCGTCGAACCCAACGGCCCAGTGCGTGGAGCTCGATTTCTTCGAGAAAGTGGTCGCGCTGGCGAAGCGTTATGACGTGCTGGTGGTCCACGATCTGGCCTATGCTGACATCGTCTATGACGGCTGGAAAGCTCCGTCGATTATGCAGGTCCCGGGCGCGCGTGACGTGGCGGTAGAGTTCTTTACCCTGTCGAAAAGCTACAACATGGCGGGCTGGCGTATTGGCTTTATGGTGGGTAACAAAACGCTGGTGAATGCACTGGCGCGTATTAAGAGTTACCACGACTACGGCACCTTCACGCCGCTCCAGGTTGCCGCTATCGCTGCTCTGGAGGGCGATCAGCAATGCGTTCACGAGATTGCTGCCCAGTATAAGCGCCGCCGCGACGTGCTGGTAAAAGGGTTACATGAAGCGGGCTGGATGGTAGAAATGCCGAAAGCGTCCATGTACGTCTGGGCTAAAATTCCTGAGCCGTACGCGGCGATGGGGTCCCTGGAGTTTGCCAAAAAACTGCTCCAGGACGCGAAGGTGTGTGTGTCACCGGGCATTGGCTTTGGTGATTACGGCGACACCCATGTGCGATTTGCCCTGATCGAAAACAGCGACCGTATTCGTCAGGCGGTGAGGGGCATCAAGAGCATGTTCCGGGCCGACGGGCTGCTCTCCTCAAAGAGCGTCGCTGAAACCCCCGCGTCGTCATGACATAAAAAAACAGGAGCCGATGGCTCCTGTTTTTTTGACAGCATGTTCTTCACTAGATCATCAGGGCAAAGGTTCCGGCCCAGACTAAAACAATCACCGAAATGCCCATAAAGAAATATTTCACGTTTCATCGCTCCGCGTATCTTGTGGTACGCATTTAAAAACAGAGTCCACCTGAGTATAGAGAACTGAAATCCGGTCAAAACGGAAATGAGAATTTTCCCGTTACGCCGCCGACCCCAGCTCAGAATTCTGTGCTTTCCTGATGCCAGACGGCGCTAATGTACGCCTAAAAATAGGGGGTGACAAGAGGGATTTTTTTAAATAATTTCCGTCACTTACGAGTGTCGTGGAACGGCGACAGTTTGATTTCGTAACGCAATAAATTCACTTTGAGCGACGCACAGAAAGACGGTTTTGCAGCAGGATGGCAGGTGATTGAAAAGGTTAGTTTCTTAGCGAAACTAACCTTCATAAAGCGCTTAAATGTAGAGCGAGGCTTCGCCGAGCGGGCGCGTTTTGAAACGACGATGCATCCAGAGATACTGCTCCGGCGCACGCATGATTTCGGTTTCGATGACCTTGTTGATAAACGCTGCGGCTTCGCACTCGTTTTCCGGATAGTTAGCCATTTCGGGGGAGATGTGCAGACGATAGCCTGATTTATCCGCTTTTCTCACCATCGTCACGGTCAACATGGAAGCGCCCGACAGACGCGAAATGACAAAGGTGCCGTTGGTCGTCGCAACGTCTTTAACCGCGAAGAACGGTGCAAAGCTGCTGCCCTTACGTCCATAATCCTGATCGGGTGCAAACCAGACGGCCTCACCTTTCTTCAGGGCGCCGACCATACCGCGCAGGTTATTACGGCTGATCATCGCCTTATTGGAACGCATGCGGCCACGGGTCTGAACCCACTCCATCAGCGCACTGTTGTGAGGGCGGTAGGTGGCCATCATTGGCTGACACAGACCCATCACGCGGCCACCGAGTTCCAGCGACATAAAGTGAACGCCGACGACCATCACGCCACGATTTTGCATCTGCGCGCGTTTAAGGTTATCCAGGCCTTCCACATCAAACCACTTGCGGACGCGCTCATCCGGCCAGAACCAGGCCATGCCGGTTTCAAGCAGCGCCATGCCGATAGACTTGAAGTTTTCAGCGATGAGCTTCTCGCGCTCCTCGGCATTGTATTGTGGAAAGCAAAGCTCAATATTTTTACGCGCGATGGATTCGCGACGTTTCAGGAAAAAGCGGGATGTGCTGCCGAGTCTTGAACCCAGTAAGCGGATCACCGGATAAGGAAGCTGTACCAGCAACCACAGTAAGCCAAGGCCAAACCATGTAAACCAGTAACGCGGATGCAAAAATGCGCGTTTGAAATTGGATTGAGACAAAATAGAGAAACCTATGTAGAGCCGGTGAAAGTAACGCTTAATGCGATACCACGTGCCTATTAGACCGTAGTACAAGGTCATGGTTGCAGGCTTTACCGATCTTTACGGCGTTACCTGGCCATAGCTGACATTGGGTGGGCGGCATAATGTAGCACCGTTATACGATATGTGCTATTACTCGTTTTTGATTAAAAAAGCGGCAGTCTGGGAGGTTTTTGATTTTACTACTTTTAAACCCGACAACTTGGTCGAAGGCAACCATGGTTGTTCAATGTGGGGCGATGCATGCTTTTGGTCCGACTGAAGCGTGTTACAGCACCGCGGATACGTTTCCACGTGCTGTAACCCACTTGTCAATCACCGATTAATTGAACTTATAATTAACAATAATCTGGCTCTGATAACCATAAACTGGGACCATAGTTCCCGTTCCTTCGACAATGGCTTTCATGCTGAGTACTTGGTTTGGTGCCAGGTTATAAGTGGAAAGATCAACTGAACCTGAATTTGAGTTGCCAATATTGACGCACATTGTATTGGCACTTGTGCACAAGGAAACCTTAAGCCCCTGCTGAGTGCGACTGAAAGCCCAGTTATAATAAACGACACCAATTTTTCCGGTGGATGGCGTTCCAGAAATTACCGGAAAGTTTTTTTGATACCATTGATTCTTAAGTGTGATATCAGGAGCATTCGTTGTGCTTGAATAAGCCCCTTCCGTTGCATAAGCAGGTGACGTCAGAACTAATAATCCAGATAAAGCAAGAAGCATCGTTTTCCGTTTCATAGAAACCTCATCATTGAGTAATACATAATTTAATACTCTGCATTTTAGTTATGTCAGAGATGATTATTGAGTTGCCATAGGTGATTATAAGAAAACTCAGTAATAACCTACTGTCAGGTCATGGTTAATTTTATTTAAGTTCAATTAATCGTTTGTGGTATATTTTTGGAAATATTTGTCATTAAAATGACGGTGCGATATGTCAGGTGTTTAACCTATCGGTCATTGTTTAATGAACTTTAGGAAGATTATGGTAGTTGACTTGTTAAACAATGCTGATGCGTGGGCATTTGATTTGTTTCTTTAAAAAAAATTTTTATCGGTTAAAGAATTTTTCTATCTGGCCGTTATAACCATAGACAGTGAAATTACTTCATTCTGGACTGACTTCTGCAGTAGTCCTATAACAGATAAAAATTAACAATGATGAGATGTTTATTCTGCGTGGTTGAGAAAAAAACTTGGGTGGAAAATGAACACTTCTGCTGCTGAGTTGGTTCGACTGGAGTCCGTCTCCCATTCGTATGGGGCGGGGGACTCCCATCATAAGGCACTACGTAATGTTTCATTGTCAATCCCGTCAGGACAAACCTGCGCTATCGTCGGATCCTCGGGCTCTGGGAAAAGTACGCTTCTCAATCTGATCGGTTTACTTGATACCCCAACAACGGGACATCTTTTCCTGAACGGAAAGAATATGTCTCTGTGCAGCGCTGAAGCGCTGGCAATTGCCCGTAATCATACTATCGGTTTTATCTTTCAGAGTTTCAATCTGCTACCGGGATTAAGTGTCCTGGACAATGTTGCCCTGCCGTTATTATATCGTGGGGTAAAGCGTCATCATGCTCAGGAAATAGCCCGTTATTACGTAGGATGCGTGGGGTTAGGTGACAGAATAAAACACCTTCCGGCTGATTTGTCGGGTGGTCAGCGCCAGCGTGTCGCTATTGCGCGCGCGCTGGTTGCCCAACCAGCACTACTTCTTGCTGATGAACCGACGGGAAATCTCGATAGCCAGAATGTCGCCAGTATTATTGAACTGCTTATGACTCTAAATGATGATTTTGGCACCACGTTAATCGTGGTGACTCACGATACGTCGATAGCAAGAAAAATGTCTCGCTGCATCAATGTTTGCGATGGAAAAATTAACGAGGTATTGAATGACTGAACCACGTTATTCCGTGCCGCAGCCATCTTCTCATTCGGTACGCTATGGAATGCCATTTTCTCAGCAAATACTTGAGTCACTCGAAAATCTGCATTTGCTGGGACGGCGTGCAATATTAGCGCTATTGGGCATTGCTGTTGGCTGCGCTGCCGTAGTCGCATTACTGAATATTGGCCGTAATGCCGAAAATGAAGCGATGCGCATATTTCAGGGGATGGGGAGCGAAATTATGGTGGCGAATATACAACGCCTGATGAATGGAAAAATGAATCCACTCCTCCCGTCACCCAATCTTGATATCAGTGCATTGCATAAAACGATACCCGAAATAAACGCGGCATCGGTTCTCATCCCTGCCAGCGTTCAGGTGCGCATGAATGGCCGGACGGACAGCGCGACGGTGGTAGGGAGTAGTGCTGAACTTCCCTCTGTGCTGGGATTAACGTTAGCGCAGGGCCGGTTTTTAAGTGATTTTGATGGATATAGCACCTATGTCGTTTTAGGTGCAAATGTTGCTGAGCAATTGACACAAATTAACGGTCACGCTGTTCAACCCGGTACGGTGATCCAGTTAGGGGATTATCTGTATCAGATTGTCGGGATCCTTGCCTCCACGGGACCCAATCCGATTATCCCCCTCTCAATTGATGACGTTATCCTCATGTCGGACAGAGGGATGCGGCGAGTGATCGGGTTACCACAGATTGGCAATGTAGTTATACGAAGCCAAAACAGTGACGGACAGGAACACATTTCTTCCAGACTGCAAGCCTGGTTAGCTGAACAAATGCCAGGTTTTGACATTCACGTACAGCTCCCACGCCAGTTAATTGAGGGGATGGAACAACAATCACGACTGTTTTCATGGCTCCTGACGGGATTGGGAGGAATCTCTCTGCTGGTGGGCGGTGTAGGAGTGATGAATGTTATGGTTATGAACGTTTCAGAAAGGCGCAGAGAGATCGGTGTTCGTATGGCCCTTGGCGCGCGTCCGCGAGATATTGCGACACTTTTTCTCCTTGAGGCGCTGGTTCTCGCTTCTGTCGGCGCGTTGCTTGGGGCTGTGGTGGGGATGTTTTCAGCCTGGCTCTTTGTCTACTTTGCGGGCTGGTCTGATTTTGTCTTTTCACTGACCGCGTTGCAGTTGGGAACCGGTAGTGCAATCGCGATTGGGCTGTTCTTTGGGCTCTCTCCCGCCCTTTCGGCGGCCCGTCTTGAACCTGTGGATGCGTTGCGTGATGTGTAGAAGCGTTTTTCAAATCCTCGCTTTCCTTATTATTATGGTTCCGCTCGAAGGGTTGTCGGCGGCCTGGCAGAGCTCCTCTCCGGAGGATAACAGTACTATCAGTTTAACCCTGAGCGATGCGGTATATCTGGGCCTTCGGGATAATCGCAATATCCGTAGCGCTTACCTAAATCGTGTTGCTCAAAAATTCGATCTGTATGTGGCAGAGGATCGCTTCACACCCAAACTCGTCATTTCAGGCAATTATCTTGTGCAACAAAATCAGGATAATCGCTCCGGACAGACCACGCTCACGCCAACAACCACGCTTTTAACTCCTTATGGAACGCGGATGAGTCTTGGATGGACGTATCAAAATACCGATGCAAAATCCGGGAATGGTACACAAAGCGATGGGGCAAACTTTACGGTCATTCAGCCTTTGCTGCGCGGGGCGGGTAAGGATATCGCGACTGCTCCGGTACATCTGGCTCAACTCACAGAGCAAGTGAATCGTTTGAATTTAAAAACGTCAATTTCCCGGACTATTACCCAGATTATCAGAGCCTATCGCGATCTCTTACTGGCACAGGAGCAGTTAAAAATCGCTCAGAATTCATTAGTAAGGGCGAAAAAACTGATCGAGATTAACCGAACGATGATTGCTGCTGGACGCATGGCTGAATTTGACATCGTGCAGACAGAAGCGGATGAGGCCTCTCAGGAGCTTGCTCAGGAAGAAGCCTTAAACAGGCTCGATATTGCCCGTCTCGCATTATTACAACTGTTGGCTGTAGATCTCCATTCCCCGGTAGTTGCAACGGAGTCATTAAATGCACATCGGGTGGTTATCCGGGCCGATGAGGCATTTCAGCAGGCTAAAAATTCCCAGCCGGAGTATCTGGCCCAGCTTATCCAGGGCGATCAGGCAACCATTAATCTTGCGGTTGCCCGCAATCAGCGCCTTTGGGACGTCTCACTCGTTGGAGGCGCCGCGCAGCAAAACAACCGTATAAATGGTGGCGCAAATGCACATACCTGGGATAACTATGTAGGGATTGCCGTCGAAGTTCCCATCGGTGAGTTGAATACGCGTCAGGCTGAAGTACAGGCCCAGGTGAATGTAAAAAATCAGCAGCTGCAGGTGGAGGAATTTAGGCAGAAACTTGAAAGGGATGTTACCAACGCCGTACGGGATATTGACACACGATGGCGACAATTTGAGATATCCCAGCGTGCCAGGGATCTGTCACGTCGAAAGCTTGAGATTGAGCGAGAAAAATTGACGCTTGGCCGCTCCAGTAATTTCCAGGTTCTGAGTTATGAAAATGATTTGCGGAATGCAGAAAACACGAGACTCAATGCCCTTATTGCATATCTGAACGCGCAGGCAGACCTCGATCAAATTCTGGGAACAACACTGCAAAGCTGGGATATCACACTTAATGACTAGTTTGTTGACTTCAGCAAAAATATTGTTGCGGGTGCGATGGGGGATTGCATTAATTTCCACGCTGTGCCTTGCAGGGGCACTTGTTTACTGGTGGAGCGTCAAAGCACCCACTCAGGAAATAGCAACGCCCTCAGAACGCTGGATCCCCGTTTCTCCACAGCGACTGGAGAAGCAGTTGGGATTAACAGGCCGTATTCGGCCAGTACATGAAGAGACTTTGTCTTCCCCATTTGAAGGGGAAGTAAAAGCGTTGTATGTGACTGAGGGGCAACGCGTTGAAAAGGGGCAAAAACTGATAACCCTTGATAATGGGCTGGTTGAAATACAGTTGCGGCAGGCTCAGACAGAGCTGCTCAAAGCGCAAAAAGAAGCGGACAACTATCACAACTGGCATCGTAGCCCTGACGTCGCCCGGGCACGGCGAGGAGTACAATCTGCGCAGTTTACGCTCACTAACAGCAAAAAAAATCTTCGCGATACAAGATTGCTTTTTGAACGAGGGATTGTTGCCCGAATGGAGGTCGAGGCTCTTGAGCAGCTTGTTGGTGCGCAGCAGCAGGCGCTGGATTCTGCTCTGGATGATTTGTACGCTGTTGAGGCGCAGGGAGGAAGCAACTATCTAAAAATTGCAGAAATGGCGCTGGCTAATGCCAGAACTCGTTACGATATCCTGCTTGCGCAGTCAAAAAAACAGACGCTTTACGCCCCATTTTCTGGCGTTGTTGCGCGTCCGCAAAGTTCTGACGTCGGGCGGACCGCCGCACTCCACGTGGGAACACCGGTCAGCCAGGGAACAGAGTTACTGACTGTGGTTGGCCTTGATACGCTCCAGGTTGTTTCACGTGTGGAGGAGATTGATTTACACCAGTTAAGGGAAGGAATGCCTGTACGTATTACTGGCGATGGTTTTAGCAGCAAAACGCTTTCGGGGCGCGTCAAAGCCATAGGTATGCAGGATAATGCGAGCGATTCACAGGGCGCCTACTATGACGTGATTGTCTCCATTGATTCCCCCGTGGCCGACCTTCAACCGGATATACGGTTGGGGATGAGCGCTCGCCTCGACGTGATTACCTATCGTAACGATCGCGCTACCACCGTCCCTGTTGCGTCTTTACAGACCGATGATAAAACTGGCGAGAGGTTTGTTGTTTACCGCCAGTCACCTGCCGCTCCGCATCAAAAAATCACGGTATCGATTGAGGAAACCGTTGTGCAAGGGGCTGTCGTGAAGGGCATTTCTGCAGGAGAAGTGCGCATTGCGCAGTAAGAAATACGGCACTGAAGGGGTATAATGGTGTCCCCTGCAGGAATCGAACCTGCAACTAGCCCTTAGGAGGGGCTCGTTATATCCATTTAACTAAGGGGACGAGGCGGCACGAGTATAGCCTTATTTACACTTTGCGTTAAGCGCATTGCCGCCTGACTGCTCAAAGAGTCACCATTCAGGTCG
Source organism: Enterobacter sp. FW301-JW81 (assembly GCF_058788735.1). Classification (NCBI taxonomy): domain Bacteria; kingdom Pseudomonadati; phylum Pseudomonadota; class Gammaproteobacteria; order Enterobacterales; family Enterobacteriaceae; genus Enterobacter; species Enterobacter sp. FW301-JW81. The sequence continues at coordinate 228,058 of NZ_JBYTBA010000002.1, forward strand.
ATTTTTTTGTCGATTTATCATCATTTTCCCGTGCCTTTTGTTCCGCTTTGCGTTTGTTAGACATGTCGTTACGGATTTGAGCATGGCTTAACAGCGCGAAGATAAACGTTCCGCCGCAGATGTTTCCTGCAAGCGTCGGCAGGGCAAAGGGCCAGAAAAAATCGCTCCAGTGAAGCGTACCGTTAAAGACCAGATAGAGGATCTCCACGGTTCCGACCACAATATGAGTGGTGTCGGCGAGCGCAATCAGCCAGGTCATTAATATGATCACCACTATTTTGGCGCTGCCGGCTGAAGGAAACATCCAGACCATGGTGGCGATAATCCAGCCGGAGATGATGGCATTTGAGAACATTTCTAGCGGCGTGTTTTTCATCACGTCCATGCCAATTTTCACAAACGCGTCCCGGGTGGGTTCATCAAAAATCGGCATGTATTCAAACGCCCAGGCCGCGATGCCCGTGCCGATGATATTACCCAGCAGGACCACGCTCCATAGACGCATCAGTAAACCGAAATTGCCGAGGGTAGGGTTTTGCATCACCGGCAAAACGGCCGTCACCGTGTTTTCGGTAAACAGCTGCTGGCGAGCCATGATGACAATCACAAAGCCGAAGGTGTAGCCGAGGTTCTCCAGTAAAAAACCACCGGGCACCCCTTCCAGCTGAACATGAAATATCCCTTTTGCGAGCAGAGATGCGCCCATTGACAGACCTGCCGCGATAGCCGACCAGAAGAGGGCCATGGCATCGCGCTCCATCTCTTTTTCGCCATCCTGGCGTATATGCTCGTGGATGGCCATCGCGCGGGAAGGGAGGCGGTCTTCATCAATTTCTATCTTCTCGCCGCGCGCTTTCTCCTCGCTTTCAATCTCAAGCTCCTCATTGCTCTCGCCAATTTTTTCTTCGCTCACTTCTTTCATATCTGCTCCCGGAGGTTGATCTTTCTGTTAAGCGTAGCGGCTTTTATCGGGATGCCTGTGGGGATGGTCTTAAATTGGCGGCAATGACAACAAAGGTGATACATCTCTTTCAAAGACATTATAAAATTGCGAGCGAAACGAATTCCAAAAGCCAGGCTATGCTGAGATCAGAGTCACGGTGGTTACTGCCCGTAATTGTGCTCATAGACATCGGTAAACGTGCTGTTACAATCACTTGCACGTTTACAGACGGAGCGTCACGGCTCCGTTACGGATGGCAATCAACGATAGCCATACTGAACAGGGAGATATTTATGAAACTTCGGCTGTCGGCGCTTGCGCTGGGCGCGACGATGCTTGTGGGCTGCGCCAGCTCCGGGGAGCAAACGGGACGCTCCGATCCTCTCGAAGGATTTAACCGCTCAATGTATAGCTTCAACTACAACGTGCTGGACCCGTATGTGGTTCGCCCGGTGGCTGTAGCATGGCGTGATTATGTTCCCCAACCTGCGCGTAACGGATTAAGTAACTTTACCAGCAACCTCGAAGAGCCTGCGGTCATGGTGAACTACTTCCTGCAGGGTGACCCGTATCAGGGGATGGTGCACTTTACCCGCTTCTTCCTGAACTCCATCTTGGGGATGGGTGGCTTTATCGATGTCGCCGGCATGGCTAACCCGAAACTGCAGCGTGAACAGCCGCACCGTTTCGGCAGCACGCTGGGCCATTATGGCGTCGGATATGGCCCTTACGTGCAGTTACCGTTCTACGGCAGCTTTACTATCCGTGATGATGGCGGCGATATGGTGGATACGCTGTATCCGGTCCTGTCGTGGCTGACCTGGCCGCTGTCGATTGGTAAATGGACGGTAGAAGGGATTGAAACCCGCGCGCAATTGCTCGACTCTGATGGCCTGCTGCGTCAGTCTTCAGATCCGTACATTATGGTGCGTGAAGCGTACTTCCAGAATCATGACTTTATCGCCAACGGCGGTAAGCTGAAGCCGGAAGACAACCCGAACGCGAAGGCTATCGAAAACGAACTAAAAGATATTGATTCGGAGTAAATAAAAAAGGTGAGCAATGCTCACCTTTTTTGATTTCAGCGCAATTAGAACGCGTAGTTGAAGTTCATACCATACAGCCAGGCTTTACCTTCGGAAGAGAACTCATACGGACCTTCCTTGAAGTTAACTTTTTGACCGTGCATGTAAGAGATACCGGCATCAACCGAGGCATCTTTGTTGAAGGCATAGGTCGCACCTGCGCTCAGCCAGAAGCGGTCCTGATCCGGAATAGAGATGGAACGCTTGTCGGCAGGTACCGGGCTGTCATCGAAGGCAATACCGGTACGGAACGTCCAGTTGTCATCCATGTAGTAGGTGGTCCCCAGCGCGATGCGGTAAGCGTCGCGGAAGCTTTCATCTTTATAGAAGAGCGTGTCGCCCTTGCTGTTGGTCGCTTTCAGCTCCTGGAACTGACTCCAGCTGGTGTAGGTCAGGCTATAGTGAATTGCCCACTGCGGTGCCACTTTGTTATAACCAGACAGTTCCCACATTTCCGGCAGGTGCAGGCTCAGAGAACCGCCGGTGGTACTGCCGTTGGTGCCCATCGGCAGGCCGAAGTTGCCGAGGATCTGGTTATAGGCAGAAGGCAGGCTGCTCTTATAGTCGCCATCAAAGTCGATTTTTACTTCGGAACGGTAGGTAAAGCCGTAACGGTTGTTCTTATCGAGTTCGTACAGGATACCGGCGTTCCAGCCAAAGCCCCACTCGTCACCCTTCAGATAGGCAATCTGGGTGTCTGCCGGAATGCCCGCCACTTGCTGCGCCAGTGGTGGTGGCAGCGCGCCCGATCCCGCCACGATTTTGCCCAGGTCGCCCGCGTAGCGTTCGATTTTCGCTTTGGCATACACGGCGTCAAAGCCAACGCCAAAGCTCCAGTGATTGTCCAGACGGTAAGCACCGCTCAGGTTCAGGTTTAGGGTTTCCAGGTCGGTTTTACCGCCAAACGCCCCAGCGGCATAGTTATCACCAAACTCGGTCGCTAAACCGTAGTTAGAGGTGACGGAGGCACCCCAGCCAAACTGGTCGTTGATAGGTGCGACGAAGTGCAGGTTTGGCACCCATGCCGTTGGCGCGATGTTATCTGCATTCAGGCTGGCGCCCGTCGGAGAACGACCTGAAATATCAACGCCTGGATCGACAAAAATAGCACCAGCAGAGAAGGTCGGACGATCGAACATCATGATCAGCGCAGGGTTACGACTCGCGTTACCCGCGTCATCCGCGATCGCACCTTCCCCGGAATACGCACGGCCAAGGCCAGAGGAAGAAAATTCGTTTAACTGAAAGCCCGCTGACCAGGCGGAAGTAGAGACGATTGCCACTGCGACTGCCAGCGCAGTTTTGTTGAACAGGGTTTTCTGGCTCATGACCATAACCTCATTGAGTTATTTTTATTCAATAATTGTTACATACCGTAACAGGAGCGCGAAGTGTAGGGTCTGAGGTATGACATACAAATCAGACCAGTGGCGTGAGTATAGGTCTGACCAGCTAGAATGTTGCAAGTTTGTTTATTAATATTTTCAAACATGTTTCTTGAAACGAGATCTGGTTGGCAAAATTGTGACCATCGCGACTCACCCAAAAGGGTGGTTTTTGTTTTAGATCATTTTTTAGTGTGATATTGGTCACTTATCCGCTTTTACGCCATTAACGGCTGGAGAGAGCCAGCGCCGGGGCGTAAAATATCAGCATCGTGTTTATCTCGCGCGCTGCGCGAATACAGAGGAAATTGAGCTATGAGTAAATGCAGTGCTGATGAAACCCCGGTTTGCTGCTGTATGGATGTTGGGACCATCATGGACAACACCGATTGCACCGCCTCTTACAGCCGCGTATTCACCAACCGTGCCGAAGCGGAAGAGACCCTGGCTGCGCTGAGCAAGCGCGCGCGCGATGTTGAATCCGATCCGTGCGAAATCAAGTCTACCTTCACCGAAGTGGACGGTGGCGTGAAGCTGGACATCGATTTTGTCTTTGCCTGCGAAGCCGAAACGCTGATTTTCCAGTTAGGCCTGCGTTAATCCTTTTTGCCCGGCGGCGCTTCGCTTGCACGGGCCTACGATTTTGTAGGCCGGGTAAGGCAACGCCGCCACCCGGCAACATACCGCACAAATGCCTCTGCCATGCACGGGCATTTTTCTTTTTCTTCTCTGTGTTTTAGCTCGCACTTTTTCGTTTCCCCGATTGGCTGAATGTAAAAAAATGGTTAAGACTATTATCAGGTCAGACCACTTTATGTTTGAGTTAATTTTTACAGGGGAGTGTTATGAGTCAGGCATTACCGCTTATTACCCGTCAGGGCGATCGCATTGCCATCGTCAGCGGATTGCGCACGCCATTTGCGCGTCAGGCAACGGCGTTTCACGGCATACCGGCTGTCGACCTGGGGAAAATGATAGTGGGAGAGATGCTGGCTCGCAGCGAAATTCCGCCTGAAGTCATCGAACAGCTGGTTTTCGGCCAGGTTGTGCAGATGCCGGAAGCGCCTAATATTGCGCGGGAAATTGTTCTCGGTACCGGGATGAACGTTCATACCGATGCCTACAGCGTCAGCCGCGCCTGTGCGACCAGTTTCCAGGCCGTTGCTAACGTTGCTGAAAGCCTGATGGCGGGCACTATTCGTGCCGGGATTGCAGGTGGGGCGGATTCCTCTTCGGTGCTGCCGATTGGCGTCAGTAAAAAGCTGGCGCGCATCCTGGTGGATGCCAACAAAGCCCGCACGACGGGGCAGAAACTCAAACTCTTATCGCGTTTACGCCTGCGCGACCTGATGCCTGTGCCACCTGCCGTCGCGGAATACTCTACCGGCCTGCGCATGGGAGATACCGCTGAGCAGATGGCAAAAACGTACGGCATCACCCGCGAACAGCAGGATGCCCTGGCGCATCGTTCACATCAGCTTGCGGCAAAAGCCTGGTCGGAAGGCAAGCTGACCGACGAGGTCATGACCGCCTATATTCCCCCTTACCGCGAACCGCTCTCGGAAGATAACAACATTCGCGGCAACTCGACGCTGGCGGATTACGCAAAACTGCGCCCAGCGTTTGACCGCAAGCACGGTACGGTAACGGCGGCTAACAGTACGCCACTGACGGATGGGGCCGCCGCCGTGATCCTGATGACCGAATCCCGCGCGAAAGAGCTGGGCATCACCCCTCTGGGCTATTTACGCAGCTATGCCTTCACCGCCATTGATGTCTGGCAGGACATGCTGTTAGGGCCTGCCTGGTCCACGCCGCTGGCGCTGGATCGCGCGGGGCTGACGCTGGCTGATTTAACCCTGATTGATATGCATGAAGCGTTCGCCGCGCAAACCCTGGCCAACGTACAGCTGCTGGCAAGTGAGCGTTTTGCACGCGACGTGCTTGGCCGCGCGCATGCCACGGGCGAAGTGGATCAGAGTAAATTCAACGTGCTGGGGGGCTCCATCGCCTACGGTCATCCGTTTGCGGCGACGGGGGCGAGAATGATCACGCAAACATTACACGAGCTACGCCGTCGTGGCGGCGGTTTTGGTCTCGTCACCGCCTGCGCGGCGGGTGGGCTGGGTGCAGCAATGGTTCTGGAGGCTGAATAATGGACATGACATCTGCATTTAACCTAACGGTTCGCCTCGATAACGTCGCCGTGATAACCATTGATGTCCCTGATGAAAAGATGAATACCCTGAAGGCCGAGTTTGGTGTTCAGGTGCGCGCGATGCTAAAGCAGATCCGCGAAAACAAGGCTATTCGCGGCCTGGTGTTTATCTCTGCCAAGCCGGACAACTTTATTGCCGGGGCCGATATCAACATGATCGCCCGGGCGCAAAGCGCGCTGGAGGCGGAAGAGCTGGCGCGTCAGGGCCAGCAGGTGATGGCGGAGATTAATGGTCTGCCGATCCCGGTCATCGCAGCCATCCACGGTGCCTGTCTGGGCGGTGGGCTGGAGCTGGCGCTGGCCTGTCATAGCCGCATCTGTACTGACGATGCGAAAACCGTTTTAGGCCTGCCTGAAGTGCAGCTCGGCCTGCTGCCTGGCTCCGGCGGAACGCAACGTCTGCCGCGCCTGGTGGGCGTCAGCACGGCGCTGGAGATGATCTTAACCGGTAAACAGCTGCGTGCCCGCCAGGCGCTAAAGGCCGGTCTGGTCGATGACGTCGTACCGCATTCCATTTTGCTGGAGGCTGCCGTTGAGCTTGCGCTGAAGGGACGTCAGGCAAAACGTCCTTTGCCGGTCCGCGAGCGCATGCTGGCCGGGCCACTGGGGCGAACGCTGCTGTTCAACATGGTGGGCAAAAAGACCGAACAAAAAACCAAAGGCAACTACCCGGCGGCAAAGCGGATCCTGGAGGTTATTGAAACCGGGCTGTCTCAGGGAAGCAGCAGCGGCTATGCCGCTGAGGCCAAAGCCTTTGGCGAACTGGCGATGACGCCGCAGTCACAGGCGCTGCGCAGCATCTTCTTCGCCAGTACAGACGTGAAAAAAGATCCCGGTAGCGAGGCGCAGCCTGCTCCGCTGCGTGCCATTGGCGTGCTGGGTGGTGGGCTTATGGGCGGGGGCATCTCATTTGTTACCGCCAGCAAAGGTAAATTGCCTGTACGTATCAAAGACATTAATCCTAAGGGGATCAACCACGCGCTGCAGTACAGCTGGCAGAACCTTGATCAAAAGGTAAAACGCCGCCATATCAGAGCTAGCGAGCGGGATAAGACCCTGGCGCTAATCTCCGGCACGACGGACTACAGCGGCTTTGCCCACCGCGATCTGGTGATTGAGGCCGTGTTTGAAGACCTGGCGCTTAAGCAGCAGATGGTCGCTGACGTTGAGCAACATTGCGCCCCGCATACCATTTTTGCCTCAAACACGTCGTCATTACCGATTGGCGATATCGCGGCGAAAGCCGCGCGTCCGGAGCAGGTGATAGGCCTGCACTTCTTTAGCCCGGTCGAAAAAATGCCGCTGGTGGAGGTGATCCCACATGCCACGACCAGCCCGCAAACCATCGCCACCGTAGTGAAGCTGGCTAAAATGCAGGGCAAGACGCCGATCGTGGTGGCGGACAAAGCTGGCTTTTACGTCAACCGCATTCTGGCCCCCTACATAAATGAAGCCATGCGGCTGCTGACGGAAGGCGAGAAAATTGAGCACGTCGACGAGGCGCTGGTAAAGTTTGGTTTCCCCGTTGGCCCAATCCAACTTTTGGATGAGGTGGGAATAGACACCGGCACTAAAATTATACCAGTGCTGGAAGCTGCCTATGGCGATCGTTTTAGCCCACCTGCAAACATTGTTTCTGCAATTTTGAAGGACGATCGCAAAGGGAGAAAAAATGAACGTGGTTTCTATCTTTACGGCGCGAAAGGGCGTAAAAGCAGAAAACAGGTCGACCCTTCGGTTTATGGGCTTATTTCGACCACCGGTCAGGGAAAACTGTCCGCCGTTCAGTGTGCTGAACGCTGCGTGATGATGATGCTCAATGAAGCGGCGCGCTGCTTTGGTGAGCAGGTGATCAAGAGCGCGCGCGATGGTGACATCGGCGCGGTATTTGGTATTGGTTTCCCGCCGTTCCTTGGCGGCCCGTTCCGTTACATGGATACGCTCGGCGCGGATGAAGTAGTTGCGATCCTGCAACGTCTGGCTTCGCAATATGGTCCACGGTTTACACCGTGTGACGAATTATTGCAGATGGCGGAACGGGGCCAGACATTTTGGTCCGCAAGGGAAACTGTCCTCGTAAGCTGAGGTCAAAGAAGGGTAAATCCTGAAGTGAATGAACCTGTTCTGGCGATTTTGTAAACAGAGATTGACTATACTTACGCCATTGAGGTAAAAAACAGCGTTTCATTCACCGAATGGATCAGGCACAATGCCCGGCCATCGGGTTTTCTACCTCTCAGCATTTATCGCGGGTAGTTAACGCCGGTGATTCTGGTTAACAAAAGCGGTGCAATATGCAAGTTTTTATCATGCGTCACGGCGACGCGGCACTCGATGCCGCCAGTGACTCAGTACGTCCTTTGACCGTCTGTGGCTGCGACGAATCTCGTCTGATGGCGACCTGGCTTAACGGTCAAAAAGTGGACATCGAACGCGTTCTGGTGAGTCCGTTCCTGCGTGCAGAACAGACGCTGGATGTGGTGGGGGAGTGTATGAACCTGCCGGCCAGTGTGGATGTTCTCCCTGAACTCACCCCCTGTGGCGATGTAGGCCTTGTCAGCGCTTATCTTCAGGCGCTGTGCAATGAAGGTGTCGCTTCCGCGCTGGTCATTTCCCACCTGCCACTGGTTGGCTATCTGGTATCTGAGCTGTGCCCGGGCGAAACACCGCCTATGTTCACGACATCCGCCATTGCTAATGTCTCTCTGGACGAAACGGGCAAAGGTGTCTTCAACTGGCAGATGAGCCCGTGCAACCTGAAGATGGCAAAAGCCATCTGACGTGACGTGCGTTAGGGCGGGGGAGCACAATTTGCCCCCGCCGTCCTGTCAGGGTAATTCTGGCGGCTGCCACTCTTCCACTTCTATCAACACCAGTAATGCGGCATCTCCGCCGTACTCTTTGGGTGCCTGATGGAAAGCCATCACGTGTGGATGCTGAGCCAGCCACAGCGGTGTCTGTTGCTTCAGAATGTGTTTACCGTGGCCATGCATCACGCAGGCGCAAAAAACATGCTCGCGGCGACAGGCCGCGATCAGTGCTCCCAGCTCCTGTTTGGCCTGCATCTGCGTTAACCCGTGCAGATCGAGAAACAGCTCAGGCGAATAATCCCCGCGGCGTAATTTTTTCAGCTCAAAATGGCTGACGTCTTCGCGTACATACTTCACAGCCCCTTGCGTATTGAGCAGCGGCTGAAATTCATCTGAAAAATAGTGGCTGTTATCCGCCTGCTCCTGCAGCAGCCGTTTGACCGGTACTTCGCTGATTTTTTTACGCTGCGGGCGGTGGACGATGGTGTCCTGAGCGATTTTACGCGTCCCGGTCATCAGCTGTCGGAAGAGCGCCTGATCCTCCTCAGTGAGCGATGTTTTCTTTTTCATTCGTCATTCTCATCTCGTATTTCCGATAGTGTACCCGACTAAACGCATTTTTTAACCTCAAGCGCGACGCGTCATTGCTGATTTATCGCCGTCTTCATGGCAAACTAGCCGCCGAAAATTATGCGAGCATGCCCTGGAGGAAAGAGTGGATAAAATATTTGTCGATGAAGCAGTAAACGAGCTGCATACCATACAGGACATGTTGCGCTGGTCGGTTAGCCGCTTCAGCGCCGCCAATATCTGGTACGGTCACGGTACCGATAACCCGTGGGATGAGGCCGTACAGCTGGTGCTGCCATCCCTCTACCTGCCGCTGGATATTCCGGAAGATATGCGCACCGCGCGCCTGACCTCCAGCGAAAAGCACCGTATCGTTGAGCGCGTAATCCGCCGCGTGAACGAGCGCATCCCGGTCGCCTACCTGACCAACAAAGCCTGGTTCTGCGGCCACGAGTTCTATGTTGATGAACGCGTGCTGGTGCCGCGCTCGCCGATTGGTGAGCTGATTAACAATCATTTTGAAGGCCTGATCGGCCATCAGCCGCAGCACATTCTGGATATGTGTACCGGCAGCGGCTGCATTGCCATTGCCTGCGCTTACGCCTTCCCGGAAGCGGAAGTGGACGCCGTAGATATCTCCACCGACGCGCTGGCCGTGACCGAGCACAACATTGAAGAGCACGGTCTGATCCATCACGTTACGCCAATCCGTTCTGACCTGTTCCGCGACCTGCCGACGCTGCAGTACGATCTGATCGTCACCAACCCGCCGTACGTTGATGCGGAAGACATGTCCGATCTGCCGAACGAATATCGTCACGAGCCGGAGCTGGGCCTGGCGTCAGGCTCTGACGGCCTGAAGCTGACCCGCCGCATCCTGGCCTGCGCGCCGGATTATCTGACCGACGACGGCGTTCTGATTTGTGAAGTGGGCAACAGCATGGTACATCTGATAGAGCAGTACCCGGATGTGCCGTTCACCTGGCTTGAGTTCGACAACGGCGGTGACGGCGTCTTTATGCTGACCAAAGCGCAGCTGCTCGACGCGCGCGAACACTTCAGCATCTATAAAGATTAATCCAGCGGGCTTCGGCCCGTTTCACAACGCTCAAACACAAACAACTACATCGGAGCCGTGATGGCAGGAAACAGTATTGGACAGGTATTCCGGGTGACCACGTTTGGTGAGTCGCACGGGCTGGCACTGGGCTGTATCGTTGATGGCGTACCGCCGGGCATTGAACTGACCGAAGCAGATTTACAGCACGACCTTGACCGTCGTCGTCCGGGTACCTCTCGCTACACCACGCAGCGTCGCGAGCCGGACCAGGTCAAAATTCTCTCCGGCGTTTTCGAGGGCCGCACCACAGGCACCAGCATTGGTTTGCTTATCGAAAACACCGATCAGCGCTCTCAGGACTACGGCGCCATCAAAGACGTCTTCCGTCCGGGCCACGCAGATTATACCTACGAACAAAAGTACGGCTTCCGCGACTATCGCGGCGGCGGACGTTCATCGGCGCGTGAAACCGCGATGCGCGTGGCGGCAGGGGCGATTGCCAAAAAATACCTGCAGCAGAAATTTGGCATCGTTATCCGCGGCTGTCTGACCCAGATGGGCGACATTCCGCTGGCGATCAAAGACTGGGAGCAGGTTGAACAAAACCCGTTCTTCTGCGCCGATGCGGACAAGCTTGAAGCGCTGGATGAGCTGATGCGCGGCCTGAAAAAAGAGGGCGACTCCATTGGCGCGAAAGTGACCGTGGTGGCCGACGGCGTCCCGGCTGGCTGGGGCGAGCCGGTATTTGACCGTCTCGACGCCGACATCGCCCACGCGCTGATGAGCATCAACGCGGTGAAGGGCGTAGAGATTGGCGACGGTTTTGACGTGGTATCCCTGCGCGGCAGCCAGAACCGCGACGAAATCACGAAAGCGGGTTTCCAGAGTAACCACGCGGGCGGCATTCTGGGCGGTATCAGCAGCGGGCAGCAGATTGTAGCCAACATCGCGCTGAAGCCAACCTCCAGCATTACCGTGCCGGGCCACACGATTAACCGCGATGGCGAAGAAGTTGAGATGATCACCAAAGGACGTCACGATCCGTGCGTGGGGATCCGCGCGGTGCCGATCGCAGAAGCGATGCTGGCGATCGTGCTGATGGATCACTTCCTGCGCCAGCGCGCGCAGAATGCGGATGTGACGACCACCATTCCACGCTGGTAAACATGAAAAAAACCGCAATTGCTCTGCTGGCGCTGCTCGCCAGTGGAGCCAGTCTGGCCGCGACGCCATGGCAAAAAATCACCCACCCGGTGGCGGGGAGCGCGCAGTCCATTGGCGCCTTTTCCAACGGCTGTATCGTCGGCGCTCAGGAGCTGCCTCTGCAGTCTGATACCTACCAGGTGATGCGTACCGATCAGCGACGCTATTTCGGCCACCCGGATCTGGTGCTGTTCATCCAGCGTCTGGGAAACCAGGTGCATAACCTGGGGCTGGGCACGATGCTGATTGGCGATATGGGGATGCCTGCCGGCGGACGCTTCAACGGCGGTCACGCCAGCCACCAGACCGGACTGGACGTGGATATCTTCCTGCAGCTGCCGAAAGCGCGCTGGACCTCAGCCCAACTGCTGAAGCCGCAGGCGCTGGATCTGGTGGCGAGCGACGGTAAGCGCGTTGTGCCATCACTCTGGACGCGGGATGTATCCAGCATGATCAAGCTCGCGGCAGAAGATAACGACGTCACGCGGATTTTCGTCAACCCGGCCATCAAGCAGCAGCTCTGCCTGGATGCCGGAACCGATCGCGACTGGCTGCGCAAAGTGCGCCCGTGGTTCCAGCATCGTGCACATATGCACGTTCGTCTGCGTTGCCCGGCGAACAGCCTGGAGTGTGAAGATCAGCCGTTACCTCCGCCAGGCGATGGCTGCGGTGCGGAACTGCAAAGCTGGTTTGAACCGGCAAAACCTGGAACCTCTAAGCCTGAGAAGAAGACACCGCCTCCGCTGCCGCCTTCCTGCCAGGCGCTACTGGATGAGCATGTACTTTAATGGATAATTTCGTCGATCTGTTTATGGTGTCACCGCTGCTGCTGGTGGTGCTGTTCTTTGTGGCTATGCTGGCCGGTTTTATCGATGCGCTCGCGGGCGGCGGCGGATTATTAACCGTACCCGCGCTGCTGGCGGCGGGCATGAGCCCGGCTCAGGCGCTTGCCACCAACAAGCTGCAGGCCTGCGGCGGCTCGCTCTCCGCATCGCTCTATTTTATCCGCCGCAAGGTGGTGAGCCTGGCCGATCAGAAGCTCAATATCCTGATGACCTTTATCGGCTCAACGTCGGGCGCGCTGCTGGTTCAGCACGTGCAGTCCGATATCTTGCGCCAGATCCTGCCGATCCTTGTCATCTGCATTGGCCTTTACTTCTTGCTGATGCCAAAACTCGGTGAAGAGGATCGCCAGCGTCGTCTGCACGGTTTGCCGTTTGCTCTGATTGCCGGTGGCTGCGTCGGTTTTTACGACGGTTTCTTCGGCCCGGGCGCAGGCTCGTTTTACGCGCTGGCGTTTGTGACGCTGGCCGGGTTTAACCTCGCCAAATCCACCGCCCATGCCAAAGTGCTCAACGCGACATCAAACGTCGGCGGCCTGCTGCTGTTTATCATTGGCGGCAAGGTCATCTGGGCAACCGGCTTTGTGATGATGGCAGGGCAGTTTCTCGGGGCGCGCGCAGGCTCGCGTCTGGTATTAAGTAAAGGACAAAAGCTGATTCGGCCGATGATCGTTATCGTCTCGGCGGTAATGAGCGCCAAACTGCTTTATGACAGCCATGGACAGGAGATCCTCACCTGGTTGGGGATGAACTAATGAACAGTACGCACAAATACGAACAGCTGATTGAGATTTTTGACGGCTGTTTTGCTGATGATTTTAATACCCGTCTGATTAAAGGCGACGACGAACCGATCTATCTTCCTGCTGATGCAGAGGTTCCGTATAACCGCATCGTCTTTGCGCACGGTTTTTACGCCAGCGGTCTTCACGAGATTTCTCACTGGTGCATCGCGGGTAAAGCGCGTCGCGAGCTGGTGGACTTCGGTTACTGGTACTGCCCGGACGGACGTGACGCCGCCACGCAGGGACAGTTTGAAGATGTGGAAGTGAAACCGCAGGCGCTGGAGTGGCTGTTCTGCGTCGCGGCGGGCTTCCCGTTCAACGTGAGCTGCGACAACCTTGAAGGCGACTTCGAGCCGGACCGTATCGTTTTCCAGCGCCGCGTTCACGCGCAGGTGATGGAATATCTTGAGAAAGGCATCCCGGAACGTCCGGCGCGCCTGATCGAGGCTTTACAGAATTATTACCACACGCCGAAGATGACGGCGGAATGCTTCCCATGGCCGGAAGATCTTTAACAGAGGAAAGAAGATGATCGCAGAATTTGAATCACGCATTCTGGCGTTAATTGATGACATGGTGGAACACGCCAGTGATGATGAGCTGTTCGCCAGCGGTTATCTGCGTGGTCACCTGACGCTTGCCGTAGCCGAGCTGGAAGCAGGGGACGATCACTCTGCCGAGGCCGTTCACGATGAAGTGACCCGCAGCCTTGAAAAAGCCATTCTGGCCGGGGAACTCTCTCCGCGCGACCAGTCACTGGTGCTGGGCATGTGGGACACTTTGTTCCAGCAGGCGAAACGCTAAGCTGCCGCCTTCTCTTCCCTCTCCCCTTTGGGGAGAGGGCCAGGGTGAGGGGATTTGACCGCACCCTACTTAACCTTCTTCCCCTTCAGCAGCTTCCGCACCCATAATCGATTCGGATTCAGTCCCGCAAGCGTAACCCTGTCCAGCGGAATCGGCTCGTCGCTCATTTGCGCGGCTAATACTTCAGCCAGCAGCGGCGCAGAGCACAGCCCGCGTGAACCCAGCCCGCCCAGCATAAACAGCTCCGGATACGCCGGTGCGGCCGCCGCCGTCTCCTTGTGTTCAGCCAGATCCTGATAGGCCTCAAGCGTAGCTTCGTAGTCCGGCACGTTTCCCGCCATCGGCAGGTGATCGCGGGTGGCACAGCGCACGCCGCAGCGCGCTTCCCCCTCGCTGACGTCCACCTCTTTCGCCCACGCCGCATCCGGGAAACAGTCAATCAGGCGCTGACGGTTTTGCGTCTGATCCGCCTCGCTATAGCGCATTTCCGTTTCGCCACGATGATAGCTGGCCCCGATACAGTGATGGCCGTTAGACGGATTTTGCGGCGTCAGGTAGCCGTCATAGCACAGCACCTGGCGCAGTTGGCCGAGCGCAGGTGCGGTCGGGATATGGCTCACCTGGCCGCCGACTGGATAAACCGGCAACGCTTCTGTCTGGATAAACTCGCTGATATGGTGCCCGTTGGCCAGAACAACGCTGGCATGGTGCGCCTCTTTGCCATTGGCAAATCGCAGACTCCAGCGTTCCGTCCGGCGCAGTGATTCCACCCTGTGGGCATAATGCGTCGTCAGCCCGCGCGACTGCGCGAGGGCAATGACCGCCGCGGTCAGCTCGGCCGGGCACAGCCAGCCGCCGAGAGGATACTGAATGCCTCCACAGCCGGTTTCCACGCCAGCGGTGTCTGCCACCACTTGCGTACTTACCGCGCGGGCAATCTCGTCAGGCAGACCCAGTGAAAGCATCTGCGTGATTTTTTGCTGGCTCTTTTCATCCCAGCCGAGCTGCGTGACGCCGCACCAGTCATGGTCGAACGCTACCGGCAGGGCGTCATACAGGCGACGGGCGAAGGTAAACGCCGCCGGGAAAAACTGGAACAGCGCCGGGTCGTGCGCGCTTAAAAGCGGATAGAGCGCCCCCTGGCGGTTGCCGGACGCGCCGCTTGCTGGCGCGTCGTCAGCGCAGTAGAGCGTGACCTGCCAGCCACGGTGGAGAAGCGCGAGGGACAGCAGGGCGCTGGCGATCCCCCCGCCGACTATCGCCACCTCACGCGATGCGCTGGCACCGCGTGCAAACCAAGGGGCGTTGGCGGGGATGTCCAGCGTGCGCTCCATCCTGCCGACCAGCATGTCGCGCTTGCGGCCAAAGCCTTTGGTTTTCTGCATGGTAAAGCCCGCCTCCTGCAGCCCGCGGCGGACAAAGCCTGCCGAGGTAAAGGTGGCGAGCGTTGCGCCCGGGCGAGCCAGTCGCGCCATCGCGCTAAACAGGTGCTGGCTCCACATGTCCGGGTTTTTGGCGGGCGCAAAGCCGTCCAGGAACCATGCGTCCACCTTCTGATTCATCGAGTCGTCGAGCGTATCGGTCAGGTCGTTAATATCGCCCAGCCAGAGGTCCAGCGTGACGCGTCCGCCGTCCAGAATCAGGCGATGACAGCCGCCGATGTGGGGCGGCCACTGCGCCTGGAGCTGCTCTGCCCACGCTGCTAGCTCTGGCCAGCGCTGATGGGCAAGCCGCAGGTCATGCGCGGTGAGCGGGAATTTTTCGAAACTGATGAAATGTAATCTTTGTAGCGTAGCCTCAGGGTGTGCAGCGTGAAACCGATCGAACGCCTGCCAGAGGGTTAAAAAGTTCAGCCCGGTACCAAATCCGCTCTCCGCGACCACAAACAGGCTGCGCGGGTGCGCCGGGAAGCGGGCGCTGAGCTGGTTTCCGTCGAGGAAAACATAGCGGGTTTCTTCAAGTCCGTTATCATTAGAAAAATAGACGTCATCAAAATCTCGGGAAACAGGTGTACCCTCAGCGTTGAATTCGAGGTTGGCGGGTTGTATAGCTTTTTGTTTCACGTAAGTTACTCGTCTGACAGGCAGTGGCACGATCTTAACGATGTGAGTCCATCGGTGCAAATTTCCGCAGAAAATGTCTGATCGGACTTGTTCGGCGTACAAGTGTACGCTATTGTGCGACTCGAAACTTACTATAGTGCGACTTACAGAGGTATTGAATGAAACGTGCAGTGATTACTGGCCTGGGCATTGTTTCCAGCATCGGTAATAACCAGCAGGAAGTCCTGGCATCTCTGCGTGAAGGACGCTCCGGGATCACTTTCTCTGAAGAGTTTAAAGATTCAGGTATGCGTAGCCACGTATGGGGTAACGTCAAACTGGACACCACCGGTTTGATTGACCGCAAAGTGGTTCGTTTCATGAACGATGCCTCTATTTATGCTTATCTCTCCATGCAGGAAGCGATCAAAGATTCCGGCCTGAGCGAAGAGGTTTATCAGAACAACCCGCGCGTGGGTCTGATCGCCGGTTCCGGCGGCTCATCAAAAGCGCAGGTATTCGGCGCTGACGCAATGCGTAGCCCGCGTGGTCTGAAAGCGGTAGGTCCGTACGTGGTCACCAAAGCCATGGGTTCTGCGGTTTCCGCATGCCTGGCGACCCCATTCAAAATCCACGGTGTGAACTACTCCATCAGCTCCGCGTGTGCAACTTCCGCACACTGCATCGGTAATGCTGTTGAGCAGATCCAGCTGGGTAAACAGGACATCGTATTTGCTGGCGGCGGCGAAGAGCTGGGCTGGGAAATGGCCTGTGAATTCGACGCAATGGGCGCACTGTCCACCAAATACAACGAGACGCCAGATAAAGCGTCCCGTACCTATGACGCGCACCGTGACGGTTTCGTTATCGCGGGCGGCGGCGGCATGGTTGTGGTTGAAGAGCTGGAGCACGCGCTGGCACGCGGCGCGCACATCTACGCTGAAATCGTGGGCTACGGTGCCACGTCTGACGGCGCCGACATGGTGGCTCCATCCGGTGAAGGCGCGGTGCGCTGCATGAAGATGGCGATGCACGGCGTTGATACCCCAATCGACTACCTGAACTCTCACGGCACCTCTACGCCAGTAGGCGATGTGAAAGAGCTGGGTGCGATCCGTGAAGTGTTTGGCGACAATAGCCCGGCGATCTCCGCGACCAAAGCCATGACCGGTCACTCTCTGGGTGCGGCTGGCGTGCAGGAAGCGATCTACTCTCTGCTGATGCTGGAAAACGGCTTTATCGCGCCAAGCATCAACATCGATGAGATGGATGAGCAGGCTGCTGGCCTGAACATCGTCACCAAACCAATGGACGCGACGCTGACCACCGTCATGTCCAACAGCTTCGGTTTCGGCGGCACCAACGCCACGCTGGTGATGCGCAAGCTGAAAGCATAAGTTTTATGTTTGATTCAGAAAGGGAGCCATAAGGCTCCCTTTTTTATGCATTGACAACCGGCTGATCTCACAGGCAAACTTCACCCCTCAACATTATCCTCACGATAATGCGTAAGCGTTTAACGTCAACCAACGCGCCTTAATCCTGATAACCAGGTAGAGGGGGCGTGGCATTTTTCCCGCCTTACTCTTCATTTCGGAGTAAAGCATGACTGCAGTAACTCAAACAGAAACAACGCCTTCAGCGAACGTCTCGCTGTTCCGTATCGCCTTTGCGGTATTCCTGACCTATATGACCGTTGGCCTGCCGCTGCCGGTGATCCCGCTGTTTGTTCATCAGGAACTCGGCTATGGCAACACCATGGTCGGCATCGCCGTAGGCATCCAGTTTTTAGCGACGGTTCTAACCCGGGGATACGCCGGACGGCTGGCGGATCAGCACGGTGCTAAACGTTCAGCGCTGCAGGGGATGTTTGCCTGCGGACTGGCGGGCGGCGCATGGCTGCTGGCGGCTCTCCTGCCGGTAGACGCCGCGTATAAATTTGCCCTGCTGGTGCTGGGCCGCTTAATCCTGGGCTTTGGTGAAAGCCAGCTGCTGACCGGCACCCTGACCTGGGGAATGGGCCTGGTGGGCCCGGCACGTTCCGGCAAAGTGATGTCCTGGAACGGCATGGCCATCTATGGCGCGCTGGCCGCGGGCGCCCCGCTTGGGCTGCTCATCAATAGCCAGTTCGGATTTGCGGCGCTGGCAGCCACCACCATGGTGCTGCCGCTGCTGGCGTGGGCGTTTAACGGCTCGGTGCGTAAAGTGCCCGCGCACAAGGGCGAACGTCCTTCCCTGTGGAGCGTGGTCGGCCAAATCTGGCAGCCGGGTCTTGGCCTGGCGCTGCAGGGCGTGGGGTTTGCGGTGATTGGTACCTTCGTCTCGCTCTATTTTATGAGCCGTGGCTGGGCGATGGCCGGTTTTACGCTCACCGCTTTTGGTGGCGCGTTTGTGCTGATGCGCGTGCTCTTCGGCTGGATGCCGGATCGCTTTGGCGGCGTGAGGGTGGCGGTGGCGTCGCTGGTGATTGAGACCATCGGTCTGCTGCTGCTGTGGAATGCACCCGTAGCATCCGTTGCGCTGCTTGGAGCGGCGCTGACCGGCTGCGGCTGTTCACTGATTTTCCCGGCGCTCGGCGTTGAAGTGGTGAAGCGCGTGGCCCCGCAGGTGCGCGGTACGGCGCTGGGCGGCTATGCGGCGTTTCAGGATATCTCATACGGGGTCACCGGGCCGCTGGCCGGTCTGTTAGCCACCTCGTTTGGTTATCCGTCGGTCTTCCTGGCTGGTGCGGTTTCAGCGGTTGTTGGGATCGTGGTGACGCTGGTGGCGTTTCGTAGGTCGTAGTTTTATGCCCGGTGGCGCTGCGCTTACCGGGCCTACAACCGCGCGAACCGTAGGCCGGGTCAGGCGTAGCCGCCACCCGGCAGTTTTAAGCAACCAGCCAGAAAATCGCCAGCGCAATCAGTAACGCAATAAACAGCAATCCCGGACGCGCAGAGAGGTTTCTGAACGTCTCCACGACGGGCGCAAACAGCGGGTTGTAGATTGGCTGAATGTTTCTCACCTCCGGCACGCCGCCTTCACGCTCGGCGCGGCGAATGAAGATCTGATTGAGCACATCCTGCACCTGTGCGGTAGTCAGTACCGTTTGCGGTGTGGCCTGCCAGTTTTGCTGGACGTAATCCCGAATCATCTCGAACTCGCGCGGCTCAAGCGGCTGTTTCAGTGCGGCCTGAACGGTATGCAGGGTAGGCGCATTCTGGGTGCTGAGCGTCTGGCGCGCCTGGAGCCAGGTCACCAGATGGGTAAACTGTTTGGCCGGGATCAGCTCGCCTGCCTTCACGCCTGACAGTTCCAGCATGGATTGCCAGATAAGCTTCGTCGGTTCGCCGGTGGCCGCGGCCAGCTTTGTCACCATCTGCTTGAGCGTGTTGTGCTCGGCGGGCAGCAGCGAACGCTCGGTCGACGGACGCACCTGAGGCTGCGGAATAGACAGCTCATTGTTCTGCAACAGCGTCAGCACGGTTTTAAGCTGGTCTGGCGTCAACTGGCCCAGGGCGGTTTGACCATACTGCTGGCGAATAAAATCACTCACCGCCTGGCGGTTATTCCCCTGGCCAAGCAGCTCCGTCAGCTGCGCGACAATCTGGCGCGTAGTGTGGTTCTGCTGCGCGGTATTGATACGCTGGTTCAGGTTTTGCTCGGCAGCAGGGAAGTGGCGGGACTGTAGCGGCGCGTCGTTTCTCATGCCCAAATCATGCTTTACCCCAGCCCAGACTTCCGCGTTTTGCTGCGAAGTCAGCGCAATAAGGCGCGTGATCAGTCGCTCCAGCACGGTGCGCTGTTGCGTGGATAGCGGTTGTTCGCCGGCAACGTTTGGCGTAACAGGGCCTTCACCCGGAGGGCGCGGCGGCGTGCCTGAAATGGGCTGCATCGTCAAAAATCCTTAAAGTCAAAACTCAGCGTAAACCTGGCAGACGTATATGCCTGGCGGCCAGATTATGGCACACTTGGCAGGTTTTCTTCCTCTCAAACAGGTACTCAGACGTGAAAATCCTCGTTGATGAAAATATGCCTTATGCCCGCGAGCTGTTTAGCCGCCTGGGTAACGTTAAGGCTGTTCCTGGTCGCCCGATCCCGGTCAACGAACTGGATGACGCAGACGCGCTGATGGTGCGCTCGGTGACCAAAGTAAATGAGGCATTGCTCGCCGGTAAAGCGATTAAGTTCGTCGGGACCGCAACGGCAGGGACCGATCATGTGGATGATAAATGGCTTACGCAGGCCGGGATCGGTTTTTCCGCCGCGCCGGGCTGTAACGCCATTGCCGTCGTGGAATACGTTTTCTCCTCGCTGCTGATGTTGGCCGAGCGAGACGGTTTTGTGCTGAAAGACCGCACCGTGGGGATTGTTGGCGTGGGTAACGTGGGTGGACGCCTGCAAAAGCGCCTGGAAGCGCTAGGGATCCGCACGCTGCTGTGCGATCCGCCGCGCAAGGACAACGGTGATGACGGAGATTTTCGCTCGCTGGACGAGCTGGTTGAACAGTGTGACGTGCTGACTTTCCACACCCCGCTGTTTAAAGAGGGGCCGTATAAGTCACTGCATCTCGCTGACGACGCGCTGATCCGCCGCCTGAAGCCTGGCACTATTCTGATAAATGCCTGCCGTGGTCCGGTGGTGGATAACGCCGCGCTGCTGGCGTGTCTGAATGAAGGACAAGACCTCAGTGTGGTGCTGGACGTCTGGGAGCCGGAGCCGGATCTCAGTGTTGAGCTGCTTAATAAGGTGGACGTGGGCACCGCGCACATCGCCGGTTACACCCTTGAGGGGAAAGCCCGCGGCACGACGCAGGTCTTCGAAGCCTACAGCACCTTTATTGGCCATCCGCAGCAGGTGGCGCTGGATACCTTACTTCCCGCGCCTGAGTTTGGCCGCATTACCCTGCACGGCCCGCTCGATCAGGCAACGCTGAAAAGGCTGGTGCATTTGGTGTATGATGTGCGCCGCGATGATGCGTTGCTGCGTAAAGTGGCGGGGATCCCGGGTGAGTTTGATAAGCTGCGCAAGAACTACGTTGAGCGCCGCGAGTGGTCCTCCCTTTATGTAATATGCGACGACGCCCCGGCGGCGACGCTGCTGCATAAGTTAGGGTTTAACGCCGTTCATCACCCGGCGCATTAATGTCTTCTTAATGCTCCCTGTCGGATACTCCGACAGGGACGCTTTTTTATTTCTGGAGTAAACCACCATGTCTGAAGGCTGGAACATTGCCATTTTAGGTGCCACGGGTGCCGTGGGCGAAGCCCTGCTCGAAACCCTTGCTGAGCGTCAGTTCCCGGTGGGTGATATCTATGCGCTGGCGCGTACGGATAGCGCGGGTGAGCATCTGCGTTTTAACAGTAAATCCGTGATGGTCCAGGATGCGGCAGCGTTCGACTGGACCCAGGCGCAGCTGGCGTTTTTCGCCGCGGGCGCTGAAGCCACTGCTGCGTACATTGAAGAGGCGACCAACGCAGGCTGCCTGGTGATCGACCTGAGCGGCCTGTTCTCAATGGAGCCCGATGTGCCGCTGGTGGTGCCGGACGTGAACCCGTTTGTGCTGGCTGACTACCGCAACCGTAACGTCATTGCTGTACCGAACAGCCTGACCAGCCAACTGCTGACCGCCCTGAAACCGCTGATCGACGACGGCGGCCTGTCGCGCATTACCGTCACCAGCCTGCTGTCCGCGTCCGCGAACGGCAAAAAGGCCGTTGACGCGCTGGCCGGACAGAGCGCGAAGCTGCTGAACGGCATCCCGATTGACGAAGACGATTTCTTTGGTCGCCAACTGGCGTTCAACATGCTGCCATTGCTGCCGGATCGCGAGGGTTCCGTACGCGAAGAGCGCCGTATCGTCGATGAAGTTCGTAAAATTCTGCAGGATGACGGACTGATGATCTCCGCGAGCGTCGTACAGTCCCCGGTCTTCTACGGCCACGCGCAGATGGTTGGTTTTGAAGCGCTGCGTCCGCTGGCAGCAGAAGAGGCGCGCGACGCGTTCGGCCGCGGTGAAGACATCGTGCTTTCTGAAGAGAGCGAGTTCCCTACCCAGGTGGGCGATGCCTCAGGGAGCGCACATCTCTCTGTAGGCTGCGTGCGCAACGATTACGGTATGCCGGAGCAGGTTCAGTTCTGGTCTGTTGCCGATAACGTTCGCTTTGGCGGCGCGCTGATGGCGGTGAAGATCGCTGAAAAACTGGTGCAGGAGTATCTGTACTGATGTCAGCAGTGGAGCAAAAGCCAGTTCATAAAATTGCCCTCGGCATTGAGTACGACGGCAGTAAATATTATGGCTGGCAGCGTCAGAATGAGGTGCGCAGCGTCCAGGAAAAGCTGGAAAAAGCGCTCTCTCAGGTGGCAAACGAGCCGATTAACGTCCTGTGTGCAGGACGTACGGACGCGGGTGTTCACGGCACGGGGCAGGTGGTTCACTTTGAAACCACCGCCGAACGTAAGGATGCCGCCTGGACGCTGGGTGTAAATGCGAATTTGCCTGGTGACATTGCGGTGCGTTGGGTAAAAGCTGTACCGGATGATTTTCACGCGCGCTTCAGCGCCACGGCGCGTCGCTACCGTTATGTCATCTACAACCAGCGCCTGCGTCCGGCGGTATTAAGCCAGGGCGTGACGCATTTTTATGAACCGCTTGATGCTGAACGGATGCATCGTGCGGCGCAGTGCCTGATTGGTGAAAATGACTTTACCTCGTTTCGTGCGGTCCAGTGTCAGTCCCGTACGCCGTGGCGTAACGTCATGCACATAAACGTTAGCCGTTATGGCGCGTATGTGGTGGTGGATATCAAAGCCAATGCCTTTGTACATCATATGGTTCGGAATATTGTGGGCAGCCTGATGGAAGTGGGTGCCGGACACCAGCCGGAGAGCTGGATTGCAGACCTGCTGGCAGCGAAGGACAGAACGCTTGCGGCAGCCACGGCGAAAGCGGAAGGATTGTATCTGGTCTCGGTAGACTATCCGGATCGGTTTGACCTGCCAAAACCGCCAATGGGCCCGCTGTTTTTAGCGGACTAAACAAAGGTGCAATTAGGGCTTAGACAATATGGACGTAATTCGTTTTTTGATTGATTTCATCCTGCATATTGAT
Organism: Enterobacter sp. FW301-JW81; assembly: GCF_058788735.1. Taxonomy (NCBI): domain Bacteria; kingdom Pseudomonadati; phylum Pseudomonadota; class Gammaproteobacteria; order Enterobacterales; family Enterobacteriaceae; genus Enterobacter; species Enterobacter sp. FW301-JW81. Next base: position 250,895 of record NZ_JBYTBA010000002.1, read on the forward strand.
GTTCACCTGGCGGAGCTGGTCGCGCAGTATGGCGTCTGGGTTTACGCCATTCTGTTCCTCATTCTGTTTTGTGAAACCGGTCTGGTCGTTACCCCGTTCCTGCCGGGAGATTCCCTGCTGTTCGTCGCCGGGGCGTTATCGGCGCTACCTACCAATGACCTGAACGTGCACCTTATGGTTGTGCTGATGGTGATTGCCGCCATTATTGGCGATGCGGTCAACTATACGATTGGACGCGTGTTCGGCGAGCGGCTTTTCAGTAATCCTGATTCGAAAATTTTCCGTCGCAGCTATTTAGATAAAACCCACGCGTTTTATGAGCGTCATGGCGGAAAAACCATTATCCTTGCGCGTTTTGTGCCTATTGTGCGTACATTTGCACCGTTTGTGGCGGGAATGGGGCATATGTCCTATCGTCATTTTGCGGCATACAACGTGGTTGGCGCGCTGCTGTGGGTATTGCTGTTTACCTATGCAGGCTACCTGTTCGGCGATCTCCCGGTGGTTCAGGAAAACCTTAAGTTACTGATTGTAGCGATTATTGTGCTTTCCGTGCTGCCAGGCGTTGTCGAAATTATTCGTCACAAGCGTGCGGCGGCAAAACAAGCGAAGTAAATGCACACTGGCGGTTCGACCACTTTTTTATCCAAAGTTTCGGGCTGTTATGTTTTAATGTGCAACATTCATGGTCTGTTGGAGGCAAAAATGGCATTATTCGCCTCTTATAGCAAAACTGGCATACGACCAGGTTCAGGCAGAAAGGTTATCAATGAGCTGGATTGAACGAATTAAAAGCAACATTACCCCAACGCGCAAAGCGAGCATTCCTGAAGGGGTATGGACGAAGTGTGATAGCTGCGGCCAGGTTCTGTATCGCGCAGAGCTGGAACGCAACCTTGAGGTGTGTCCGAAGTGTGACCACCATATGCGTATGTCGGCGCGCAACCGCCTGCATAGCCTGCTGGACGAAGGTTCTCTGGTAGAACTGGGCAGCGAGCTTGAGCCAAAAGACGTGCTGAAGTTCCGCGATTCCAAAAAATACAAAGATCGTCTGGCCTCTGCACAGAAAGAGACCGGCGAGAAAGACGCGCTGATCGTCATGAAAGGCACCCTGCACGAGATGCCGGTTGTTGCCGCTGCGTTTGAGTTCGCCTTTATGGGCGGCTCAATGGGATCCGTGGTCGGTGCGCGCTTCGTGCGTGCCGTTGAGCAGGCGCTGGAAGACAACTGCCCGCTGATCTGCTTCTCTGCCTCCGGCGGTGCGCGCATGCAGGAAGCGCTGATGTCTCTGATGCAGATGGCGAAAACCTCTGCTGCGCTGGCGAAAATGCAGGAGCGCGGTCTGCCGTATATCTCCGTGCTGACCGACCCAACCATGGGCGGCGTCTCTGCTAGCTTCGCGATGCTGGGCGATCTGAACATCGCTGAGCCAAAAGCGCTGATCGGCTTTGCGGGCCCTCGTGTTATCGAGCAGACCGTTCGTGAAAAACTGCCGCCTGGCTTCCAGCGCAGTGAGTTCCTCATTGAGAAAGGCGCCATCGACATGATCGTTCGCCGTCCGGAAATGCGCCTGAAGCTGGCGAGCATCCTGGCGAAGCTGATGAATCTGCCAGCGCCGAACCCGGATGAGCCGCGCGAAGGCGTGGTGGTACCGGATCAGGAACCCGAGGCCTGATAACTGAAAAGGGCAGGGCCGGTTGGCGCTGCCCTTTTGCTTTCTAATCTGTTAATGACAACCGGGCATTATGGAAAATAAAAGCATTCCCCAAGCCACGTCGCCCCTGGCCGCGTGGCTTTCTTATCTGGAAAACCTGCACAGTAAAACCATCGATATGGGGCTTGAACGCGTAAGCCAGGTCGCCGCGCGTCTTGATGTGCTCAAACCGGCACCTTTCGTGTTTACCGTCGCGGGCACCAACGGCAAAGGTACCACCTGCCGTACCCTGGAATCCGTGCTGATGGCTGCGGGTTACAGGGTAGGCGTGTACAGCTCTCCTCACCTGGTACGCTACACCGAACGGGTGCGCGTGCAGAACGGCGAACTGCCGGAATCGGCGCATACGGCGTCGTTCGCGGAAATTGAAGCCGCGCGCGGTGAAACCTCATTAACCTATTTCGAATACGGTACTCTGTCGGCGCTGTGGCTGTTCAAACAGGCGCAGCTTGACGTGGTAATTCTGGAAGTTGGGCTCGGTGGTCGTCTTGATGCGACCAATATGGTGGATGCGGACGTGGCGGTGGTCACCAGCATCGCGCTGGACCATACCGACTGGCTGGGTCCGGATCGTGAAAGCATTGGCCGCGAGAAGGCCGGTATTTTCCGGGCCAATAAGCCTGCCGTGGTCGGCGAGCCGGATATGCCACACACCATCGCTGAGGTGGCACACGAGAAGGGCGCGCGTCTGCTGCGCCGCGGCGTTGACTGGCAGTATGAAGTGCGTGATAACGCCTGGCGCTTTAGCGATGCACAGGGCGCGCTGGACAACCTGCCGCTGCCGCAGGTGCCACAGCCTAACGCGGCGACTGCCCTGGCGGCACTTCGTGCGAGCGGCCTTGCGATCAGCGAGCAGGCGATCCGCGACGGCATACAGAACGCGATTCTGCCCGGGCGCTTCCAGATTGTCAGCGAGTCACCGCGTTTGATACTGGACGTGGCGCACAACCCCCATGCGGCGGCGTATCTCGCGGAACGTCTCAAATCGTTACCAAAAACCGGGCGAGTGCTGGCGGTTATCGGTATGCTTCATGATAAAGATATCGGCGGGACGCTGGCCTGCATGGAGAGTGTGGTCGATAGCTGGTATTGTGCTCCTCTGGAGGGGCCGCGCGGCGCGACGGCTGAGCAGCTGATGGAACATCTCGGCAAAGGCGCAATCTACAGTAGCGTGGCGCAGGCCTGGCATGCCGCGATGGCGGATGCTAAACCAGAAGATACCGTGCTGGTGTGTGGTTCATTCCACACGGTGGCACATGTCATGGAAGTGATGGACGCGGGGAGAACCGGTGGCGAGTAAGTTTCAGAACCGTTTAACAGGAACCATTGTGCTGGTCGCGCTCGGGGTGATTATTCTCCCGGGTCTGCTCGACGGGCAGAAAAAGCATTATCAGGATGAGTTTGCCGCTATTCCGCTGGTCCCTAAACCGGGCGACCGCGATGAGCCGGATATGCTGCCGGCGGCGACGCAGGCGCTTCCTGCTCAGCCACCGGAAGGTGCGGCGGAAGAGGTGCGTGCGGGCGATGCTGCAGCGCCGTCGCTCGATCCGTCTCGCCTGGCGGCAGCGAGCAACAGCGACATCGATCCTGTGCCGGTAGAGCAGCCTAAGCCTGTTGAAAAACCGAAGGCGGTCGATAAACCGCAGCCGAAACCGCAGCGTGATAAAACGGCAGAACAGCTTGCCGCGGCGTCAGCGAAACCGGCTCAACAAGAGGCCGCTGCCCCAACGGGTAAAGCCTACGTAGTACAGCTGGGCGCGCTGAAAAATGCGGATAAAGTCAATGAGGTGGTGGGTAAACTGCGCAGTGCGGGATATCGTGTTTACACTTCACCAACCACGCCGGTGCAGGGTAAAATTACCCGTATTCTCGTAGGGCCAGAAGCGTCTAAGGACAAGCTGAAAGGTTCGCTCGGCGAGCTGAAGCAGATCTCCGGCCTGAGCGGCGTAGTGATGAGCTATAGCGCGAACTGATAAAATCTTGCCCCTCACCCTCACCCTAACCCTCTCCCCAGAGGGGCGAGGGGATAGTTTGCTCCCTCTCCCTTGAGGGAGAGGGCTGGGGTGAGGGGGAACGGCAGACGTCCAAAGAGACGTAATAAGCCACGGCGTTGAACATTTTTTCAGCGCCTTTTTTATTTACGCGGGGGAAGGAAATCCCTACGCAAACGTTTTCTTTTTCTGTTAGAATTCGCCCCGAACTGGATGACAGGGCGTTAAATCGTGGGACACATATGGTCTGGATTGATTACGCCATCATTGCGGTGATTGGTTTTTCCTGTCTGGTTAGCCTGATCCGTGGCTTTGTTCGTGAAGCGTTATCGCTGGTGACATGGGGTTGTGCTTTCTTTGTCGCCAGTCATTACTACACTTACCTGTCTGTCTGGTTCACGGGCTTTGAAGATGAACTGGTCCGAAATGGAATCGCCATCGCGGTGCTGTTTATCGCGACGCTGATTGTCGGCGCTATCGTGAATTACGTGATAGGTCAGCTGGTCGAGAAAACCGGTCTGTCAGGAACGGACAGGGTGCTCGGGATCTGTTTCGGGGCATTACGAGGCGTGCTGATTGTGGCCGCGATCCTGTTCTTCCTGGATACCTTCACCGGGTTCTCCAAAAGCGAAGACTGGCAAAAATCGCAGCTCATTCCAGAGTTCAGCTTCATCATCAGATGGTTCTTTGACTATCTGCAAAGCTCGTCGAGTTTTTTGCCCAGGGCATAAACCCTGAGATGTGGCTTAACGAGGAAAAGACGAATGTGCGGTATTGTCGGTATCGCCGGTTTCATGCCGGTAAACCAGTCGATTTATGACGCGTTATCGGTGCTTCAGCACCGTGGGCAGGATGCTGCGGGTATCATCACCATTGATGCAAACAACTGCTTCCGTTTACGCAAGGCGAATGGCCTGGTAAACGATGTGTTTGAAGCCCGCCATATGCAGCGTCTGCAAGGTAATATGGGTATCGGTCACGTTCGTTATCCTACTGCTGGCAGTTCCAGCGCTTCTGAGGCACAGCCTTTCTACGTCAACTCACCGTACGGCATCACGCTTGCTCATAACGGCAACCTGACCAACGCGCACGAGCTGCGTAAAAAGCTGTTCGAAGAGAAACGTCGCCACATTAACACCACCTCTGATTCTGAAATCCTGCTTAACGTGTTTGCCAGCGAGCTGGATAACTTCCGTCACTACCCGCTGGAAGCCGACAACGTCTTTGCTGCTGTCGCAGCGACAAACCGCCAGATCCGCGGAGCGTATGCCTGCGTCGCGATGATCATCGGTCATGGCATGGTCGCCTTCCGCGATCCAAACGGCATTCGTCCGCTGGTGCTCGGCAAGCGCGACCTCGGCGATGGTCGTACCGAATATATGGTTGCCTCTGAAAGCGTGGCGCTGGATACCCTGGGCTTTGAGTTCCTGCGTGACGTTGCGCCGGGCGAAGCGGTTTACATCACCGAGAAGGGCCAGCTGTTTACCCGCCAGTGTGCCGATAACCCGGTCAGCAACCCGTGCCTGTTTGAATACGTTTACTTTGCCCGCCCGGACTCCTTCATCGACAAGATTTCCGTCTACAGCGCGCGCGTGAATATGGGCACCAAGCTGGGCGAGAAGATTGCCCGCGAGTGGGACGATCTCGACATCGACGTCGTCATTCCTATCCCGGAAACCTCCTGCGATATCGCGCTGGAAATCGCCCGCATTCTGGATAAGCCATACCGTCAGGGCTTCGTGAAGAACCGCTACGTTGGCCGTACCTTTATCATGCCGGGCCAGCAGCTGCGTCGTAAGTCCGTGCGTCGCAAACTGAACGCCAACCGCGCCGAGTTCCGCGACAAGAACGTTCTGCTGGTGGATGATTCCATCGTTCGCGGCACCACCTCTGAGCAAATCATCGAGATGGCGCGCGAAGCGGGTGCGAAGAAAGTCTACCTGGCCTCTGCGGCCCCGGAGATTCGCTTCCCGAACGTGTACGGTATTGATATGCCAACCGCCAACGAGCTGATCGCACACGGCCGTGAAGTGGACGAAATTCGCCAGATCATTGGTGCCGACGGCCTGATTTTCCAGGATCTGAACGATCTCATCGACGCGGTGCGCGCCGAGAACCCGGATATTCAGCAGTTTGAATGCTCCGTGTTTAACGGTATTTACGTGACCAAAGACGTTGACCAGCAGTATCTCGACTATCTGGATTCGCTGCGCAACGACGATGCAAAAGCCGTTCAGCTGCAAAACGATCTCGAAAGTTTAGAGATGCACAACGAAGGTTGATGCTCCGGCAGGTGAGGGCGTATGCCCTCACTTGCAACTCCCCGCAAAATCCTGCACAGTCTGCCCTGAATCAGTAAGGGCAAAAATCATGAAACGACTCATTGTTGGGCTCAGCGGCGCCAGTGGCGCGATTTACGGCGTACGTCTGTTACAGGTTTTGCGTAACGTGGCTGAAGTCGAAACCCATCTGGTGATGAGCCAGGCGGCGCGGCAGACCCTCTCGCTGGAAACCGATCTCTCCCTGCGCGATGTTCAGGCCCTGGCGGATGTCGTTCACGATGCCCGTGATATCGCTGCTAGCATCTCCTCAGGCTCGTTTAAAACAGCCGGTATGGTTATCCTGCCCTGTTCCATTAAAACGCTCTCCGGCATTGTGAACAGCTATACCGATACCCTGGTAACCCGCGCGGCGGATGTGGTGCTGAAGGAGCGTCGTCCTCTGGTGCTCTGCGTGCGGGAAACGCCGCTGCATCTGGGGCACCTGCGCTTAATGACTCAGGCCGCCGAGCTCGGCGCGGTCATCATGCCGCCGGTACCGGCGTTCTATCATCGCCCAACTTCGCTGGATGACGTGATTAATCAGACCGTTAACCGCGTGCTGGATCAGTTCGACATCGACCTGCCGGAAGATCTCTTCACCCGCTGGCAGGGGGCCTGATTCTGTGCACAAACAGAGTGCATGAAAAGAGACGTTGCCCTGTTTCAGGGCAATTATGCAACGGCGATCATATCCTCGACATTTAATTCGTTTTTTCCCTTTTTCTCTCTCCGGTTCGTTCGGCAGACCTGCTATCTTTCACCATTAAGGCAATATCGCAACGTTTTATTAACATATTTAACGTCGAAGTTTCGACCAGACGGCAATGTGGCATAAGACCTGCAAGATGAAGCCTGCAACACAACACACAACACAATACATAATAAAATCACGGTACTTGAGGGTAAATGTATGAAGAAGACGGTTCTGGCTCTGTCTTTGCTCGTGGGGTTAAGTGCGGCAGCAGGTAGCTACGCAGCGCTTCCACAGACGGTTCGTATCGGTACAGACGCAACCTACGCGCCATTCTCTTCCAAGGATGCGAAAGGCGATTTCGTGGGGTTTGATATCGATCTGGGTAATGAAATGTGCAAACGCATTGCGGTGAAATGCACATGGGTGGGCAGCGACTTCGACGCGTTAATCCCGTCGCTGAAAGCCAAGAAAATCGACGCCATTATCTCTTCTCTCTCCATCACCGAAAAACGTCAGCAGGAGATTGCCTTCTCTGACAAGCTCTACGCCGCGGATTCTCGCCTGATTGCCCCTAAAGGTTCCCCGATTAAGCCAACCATCGACTCGCTGAAAGGCAAGCACGTTGGCGTGCTGCAGGGATCGACCCAGGAAGGTTATGCCAATGCAAACTGGCGTGAGAAGGGCGTAGACGTGGTGGCTTACCAGAACCAGGATCTGATTTACTCTGACCTGGCGGCGGGCCGTCTGGATGCGGCATTCCAGGATGAAGTCGCCGCGAGCGAAGGCTTCCTGAAGCAGCCGGCGGGTAAAGACTACGCGTTTGCAGGCCCGTCCGTGAAAGACAAAAAGTACTTTGGCGACGGCACCGGTATTGGCCTGCGTAAGGATGATACCGAGCTGAAGGCCGCCTTCGACAAAGCCTTTGCAGAGCTGCGTAAGGACGGTACTTACGACAAACTGGCGAAGAAATACTTCGACTTCAACGTATACGGTGACTAAGTCCAGGCGACAACGCACCGAAAAGGTGCGTTGTGGGAGCGGTTGACCCAATGCGGTGCGTTTATTGCACCGTATTGGATCGCTGTGTGCATACTTACGCATTTTTAATGCAAAAATTCCCGACTTAAGGGCATTAGTCTTTGCCTGAAAGAGGGGATTGATGGCACATTAGCACCACCCCGTCGTCGTAAAAATCCCGTATGAAGACAGTTTGTTGAGGACAAATATGAAAAAACTCGTGTTGTCATTATCTCTGGTACTGGCCTTTTCCAGCGCCACCGCGGCATTCGCAGCCATTCCACAGAAAATCCGGATTGGTACCGACCCAACCTATGCGCCGTTCGAATCGAAGAATTCAAAGGGTGAACTGGTCGGTTTTGACATCGATCTGGCCAATGAGCTGTGCAAACGCATCAAAGCACAGTGTACCTACGTTGAGAACCCGCTGGATGCGCTAATCCCATCCCTGAAAGCGAAAAAAATCGACGTGATCATGTCCTCACTCTCCATCACCGAAAAACGCCAGCAGGAGATTGCCTTCACGGACAAACTCTATGCGGCCGATTCGCGTCTGGTGGTGGCGAAGGCTTCTGACATTCAGCCAACGCTGGAGTCGCTGAAAGGCAAACGCGTCGGCGTGCTGCAGGGCACCACGCAGGAAACCTACGGCAACGAACACTGGGCACCGAAGGGGATTGAGATTGTCTCCTATCAGGGCCAGGAAAATATTTACGCTGACCTGACGGCAGGCCGTATTGACGCGGCATTCCAGGATGAAGTCGCGGCGAGCGAAGGCTTCCTGAAAACGCCGGTGGGTAAAGATTACAAGTTTGGCGGTCCGTCCATTAAGGACGTGAAGCTGTTTGGTGTGGGCACCGGTATGGGCCTGCGTAAAGAAGACAACGAGCTGCGTGAGGCGCTGAACAAAGCGTTTGCTGAAATGCGCGCGGACGGCACCTACGACAAGCTGGCGAAAAAGTACTTCGATTTTAACGTTTACGGCGGCTAATCGCCCCGTCAAATAACGTGCGGCCCCTCCCGCTGCGGGAGGGGAAAAGACACGGTTCCACCACTCACGATACGACAGGGCTCGCGGTATGCTGTACGGATTTTCTGGCGTTATTTTACAGGGCGCGCTTGTCACCCTTGAGCTGGCTATCAGCTCCGTGGTGCTGGCGGTGCTGATTGGTCTGGCAGGCGCAGGGGCGAAGCTTTCAGCTAACAAACCGCTGGCGCTGATCTTTGAAGGCTACACCACGCTCATTCGCGGCGTTCCCGATCTGGTGCTGATGCTGCTTATCTTTTACGGTCTGCAGATTGCGCTTAACAGCGTGACGGATGCGATGGGCATGGGACAAATTGATATCGACCCAATGGTGGCCGGTATTATTACCCTCGGTTTTATCTACGGTGCCTACTTCACCGAGACCTTCCGCGGTGCTTACATGGCCGTGCCGAAAGGCCACATTGAGGCGGCGACCGCATTTGGTTTTACCTCTTCACAAACGTTTCGTCGGATTATGTTCCCGGCCATGATGCGCTATGCGCTGCCGGGCATCGGCAACAACTGGCAGGTTATCCTCAAAGCCACAGCGCTGGTCTCGCTGCTCGGCCTGGAAGATGTGGTGAAAGCCACTCAGCTGGCAGGCAAAAGCACCTGGGAGCCGTTCTACTTTGCGGTGGTTTGTGGCGTTATCTACCTGGTCTTTACGACCGCCTCCAATGGTGTGCTGCTTCTGCTCGAGCGTCGCTACTCCGTGGGTGTGAAGAGGGCTGACCTGTGATTGAGATTATTCAGGAATACTGGAAATCGCTGCTGTGGACAGATGGCTATCGCTTTACCGGCGTGGCGATCACGCTCTGGCTGCTGATCTCCTCCGTGGTGATGGGCGGCATTCTGGCGGTGTTTCTTGCCATTGGCCGCGTGTCGAACAATAAATTTATTCAGTTCCCTATCTGGCTGTTTACCTACGTCTTTCGCGGTACGCCGCTGTACGTGCAGCTGCTGGTGTTCTATTCGGGAATGTACACGCTGGAGATCGTAAAAGGCACCGAGATGCTGAACGCGTTCTTCCGCAGCGGCCTGAACTGTACGGTGCTGGCGTTGACGCTCAATACCTGCGCCTATACCACCGAGATTTTTGCGGGGGCAATTCGTTCTGTGCCTTACGGCGAGATTGAAGCGGCGCGCGCGTACGGCTTTTCATCAGTGAAGCTTTACCGCTGCATCATTCTGCCCTCAGCGCTGCGTATCGCGTTACCGGCGTACAGCAACGAAGTGATTTTGATGCTGCACTCCACCGCGCTGGCCTTCACCGCGACGGTGCCGGACCTGCTCAAAATTGCGCGCGATATCAACTCCGCGACCTATCAGCCGTTTACCGCGTTTGGCATTGCGGCAGTACTCTATTTAATTATCTCGTATGTTTTGATTAGCCTGTTCCGTAAGGCTGAAAAACGCTGGTTGCAGCATATAAAACCTTCTTCGACGCACTGAGAAAGATGATGGCTGAGAACAAATTAAACGTTATTGATTTGCACAAACGCTACGGCGAACATGAAGTGCTGAAAGGGGTGTCGCTGCAGGCGAATGCGGGCGACGTGATCAGTATCATCGGCTCATCCGGCTCGGGGAAAAGTACCTTCCTGCGCTGCATTAACTTCCTTGAAAAGCCGAGCGAAGGCTCGATTGTGGTGAGCGGGCAGAATATCACGCTGGTGCGTGATAAAGACGGCCAGCTGAAGGTGGCAGATAAGCATCAGCTGCGCCTGCTGCGTACGCGTCTGACGATGGTGTTCCAGCACTTCAATCTCTGGAGCCATATGACGGTGCTGGAGAACGTGATGGAAGCGCCGGTTCAGGTGCTGGGCCTGAGCAAGCAGGAAGCCCGCGAGCGCGCGGTGAAATACCTGGCAAAAGTGGGTATCGACGAGCGTCAGCAGATGAAATACCCGGTGCATCTCTCCGGCGGTCAGCAGCAGCGTGTCTCCATCGCCCGCGCGCTGGCGATGGAACCCGAGGTGCTGCTGTTCGACGAGCCGACTTCAGCCCTGGACCCGGAACTCGTCGGCGAAGTGCTGCGCATCATGCAGAAGCTGGCCGAAGAGGGCAAAACGATGGTGGTGGTGACGCACGAGATGGGCTTCGCCCGTAACGTCTCGAACCACGTTATCTTCCTGCATCAGGGTAAAATTGAAGAGCAGGGGCATCCGGACGAGGTGCTGGCGAACCCGCAAAGCCCGCGCTTGCAGCAGTTCCTGAAGGGGTCGTTGAAGTAGGTTTGGCTTTTCTCCCTCTCCCTGTGGGAGACCGCAGTACCGCCAAATCGCCCGGTGGCGCTTCGCTTACCGGGCCTACGGACCGGGTGTTCTCCCTCTCCCTGTGGGAGAGGGTCGGGGTGAGGGCATCAGACCGCACCACACTCCAGCCGATACACCCAGTCGTCGTACCGCACGCCGTCAATCTCATACGCCTTTTCCAGCACCTGCGTGCGAGCAAACCCCGCTTTCTCCAGCACCCGCACCGACCCGACATTGTCCGCCAGCACGTAGGCGTTAATCGCCTTCACGCCGGTCTGGTTAAAGGCGTAATCACACACCGCGCGCAGCGCCTCGCTGGCGATACCTTTTCCCTGTGCGGCAGGCACAACCGTATAGCCGATGTCGGCCTCTTCACGATTCTCAGCGCTGATTTGCAGGCCGATATCGCCCAGCGGCGTGTCATCATTCTGAAAGCGGATCACAAACACATGTGCAGCCGTGAGCCGTGCGGCAAACACGCGTCGCGTCTCTTTTTCGGGGGCGATGGCGGCCATATAGCGCATGATGGCGGGGTCTTCGCGCAGCGAGCGAAAGAAGGCCCAATCAGTGGGTTCGAAAGGGGTAAGGTGCAGACGGGGAGTGGTGATAGTTGCCATAGTTACGCCATTTCATCGGAACATGGCGTACGACTGTAGCATATTCACCGCACCACATCCCCCAGTGCTTCTTCTAAATCATACCAGCGAAACGCAAACCCGGCCGCTTCCAGCCGTTTGGGTAGCGCGCGCTGTCCGCCTAATACCAGCACAGAGGCTTCCCCCATCATCAGGCGAATGACCGTGGCAGGTACGCGCAAAATCGCCGGGCGGTGCAGGACATGCCCCAGCGCGTGGGCAAACTGTTCGTTACGCACCGGATACGGCGCAACCATGTTAAACGGCCCGCGCAGGTCGTTATCCAGCAGCCAGAGAATACCGTTGACCATATCGTCGATGTGGATCCACGCCAGATACTGACGGCCATTGCCGATGGGGCCGCCGAGTCCAAGTCGGAATGGTGGAAGCATCTTCCCCAGGATTCCGCCTTTCGGCGCAAGCACGACGCCGGTCCGCAGCAGGCAGACGCGGGTACGATCGCTCTGCGCCGCGCAGGCAAGACGCTCCCACTGGGCGCAGAGCTTATGGGTAAACTCGTTATGGGGCGGCTCTTCCTCGGTCACCACCACCTCTCCGAGATCGCCATAATAGCCCACCGCTGAACCCGAAATCAGCACCGAAGGCGGCGTGTGGCTATTGCGGATTAGCTCGACCAGCTTTTCGGTAATGTTCCACCGGCTGCTGCATAACAGCTGTTTTTGCTCCTCCGTCCAGCGCTTATCGGCGATGGGTTCACCCGCGAGGTTAATGACGGCGTCGAAGCCGTCCAGATTTTGCTGCTCGGCCAGATTTTTCCAGATGTCGATACCTGCCCCCAGCACCTGGCGTGCTTTCTCAGGGCTGCGCGTGACCACGGTAACGTCGTGATGCAAGGCCTGCAGGCGCGCAATAAGGTGACGACCAATGAGGCCAGTACCGCCGGTCAGCAAAATCTTCATACAACCTCCAGGTTTACGCCTGGCGTTTCCAGCTTAACGTCATAGAGACGGAGTCGGCGTAACGCAGGGCGTGAAGTTTATCGATCTCAACTTCAGCATAAGTGACCCAGTGATGTTCGCGTGCGATATCGAGCACATCCTGAGTTAATTTTTCCAGCAGAGAGAAGCGGTTATTTTCCACGTACTGGATGATGTTTTTGGTGATGGTGCGGTAGTTCAGCGCGTCATTGATGTCTTCGCTTGCTCGCGCTTTGTCTGCGGGATAGTGAATCACTACGTTAATGACAATATCCTGACGGTTGGCGATCTCTTCCTCTTTGATGCCGATAAAGGTACGCAAGCGTAAATTTTTTATACGAATAACAGCGTCTGGCTGTGACATTGCAGGTCTTCTCCGTGTCAGTATTTTCCGCTCATCATACATGAGAGGCTTGCGGGCACCCAGCCTCATACCGTGTTAAATCTGCTGGATTTTTTGCATCGCGCGTTCGGTGGCCGGGCGGGTCCGAATACGCTCAAACCAGTTGTTCACGGCCGGGTAAGCGGCTAAGTCAATTCGGTGTTTTTCATGCGTATTCACCCACGGCCAGCAGGCGATATCGGCAATGCTGTAATGATCGCCCCCGAGCCACGGCGTTTTCTTCAGCCGACGGTTCAGCACGTCATAGAGCCGTTGAGTCTCAACCTGATAGCGCTCTATCGCATAAGGAATAGGCTGTGGGGCGTAAGCGGTAAAATGGTGATTTTGCCCCAGCATGGGTCCCAGTCCGCTTGCCTGCCAGAAGAGCCACTGCAGGGTATGGTGACGTTCGCGCAACTCTCCGCTCAGCAGTTTGCCGGTTTTCTCCGCCAGGTAGAGCAAAATCTCACCGGATTCAAACAGGCTCAGCGGCCTGCCTCCGTCGGCCGGCTGGTTATCAATAATGGCCGGGATTTTATTGTTCGGCGAGATAGCCAGAAAGAGAGGACTGAACTGATCGCCTTTGCTGATATCCACGCGAATGATCCTGTAATCCAGCTCGGCTTCCTCAAGAAAGAGGGTGATCTTATGGCCGTTTGGGGTAGGGGCATAATAAAGGTCGATCATTCTCAACTCCTGTCCATGCGAATAGTGATGCCATGACAAATGAGTATAGGTGGTTGTTGTAAATCGTGAGTTTTCATCAAGTGACAGCGAGGCAAAGAGGTTATATGTTGAGTAAAAACCGATCAGCCGATGAGGATGTTATGAACCAGCCCGTAATTACGTTGTGGTCCGATGCGAATTTCTTTTCTCCCTATGTAATGAGCGTATACGTTGCGCTGGCCGAAAAAGGGCTCACTTTTACGCTGAAGACCGTCGATCTCGACGGCGGTGAACACCTCAAACCGCAGTGGCAGGGTTACGATCTGACCCGACGCGTGCCAGTGCTGGAAATTGATGGTTTTGCCCTGAGCGAATCCTCGGCGATCGATGAGTATCTGGAAGATCGGTTCGCGCCGCCCGAGTGGGAGCGGATCTACCCGCACGACCTGCAAAAACGCGCCCGGGCGCGGCAGATCCAGGCGTGGTTGCGCAGCGATCTGGTGCCGATTCGCGTGGAACGCTCAACGGATGTCGTTTTTGCCGGGGTGAAAAAGCCATCCCTGAGCGCAGAGGGCACTGAAAGCGCGCAGAAGATGATTGAAACCGCCACCGCGCTGCTCTCCCACGGCAACCCGAACCTGTTCGGCGAGTGGTGCATTGCCGACGCCGATCTGGCGTTGATGCTAAACCGCCTGATCCTCAATGGTGACGAGGTGCCGCAGCTGCTGGTCGATTATGCCGCGTTTCAGTGGCAGCGAGCCTCCGTGCAGCGCTATGTGGCACTCTCCGCTAAGCGCGCGGGCTGATAAGCCCTGACGCTTCAGGTATGATGTGGGCAGTCTGATTTCCCGAGGAGTGACTGATGAAACTGATGTTTGCGTCGGATATCCATGGATCGCTGCCCGCTACCGAGCGCGTGCTCTCTCTGTTTGCACAAAGCGGCGCGCAGTGGCTGATTATTCTGGGCGATGTGCTCAATCACGGCCCGCGCAATGCGCTGCCGGAAGGCTATGCCCCTGCGCAGGTGGCTGAAAAACTGAATGCGTATGCCTCGCGCATCATCGCCGTTCGCGGCAACTGCGACAGCGAAGTGGACCAGATGCTGCTGCATTTTCCTATTACCGCGCCGTGGCAGCAGGTGCTGCTGGAACAAAGCCGCCTGTTCCTGACCCACGGGCATCTTTTTAGCCCGGATAATCTCCCTGCGCTCGCGGCTGGCGATGTCCTGGTTTACGGTCATACTCATATTCCGGTTGCTGAAAAACGCGGTGACATTTATCACTTTAACCCGGGTTCGGTCAGCATCCCGAAAGGCGGATATCCTGCGAGCTATGGCATGCTGGATGGAAATACCCTGAGCGTTATCGCACTTAATGATCAGCAAGTTATTGCGCAGATAGCGATTAATCCGTAAGTTACACCTCAATTACAAACGCGCCGAAAGAGCGCTTAGACGAGAAGGTTTCCCGATGGTGGAGCAGAGTCATTTGGCAAGTACAGAGTGGGTTGACATTGTCAACGAAGAGAATGAAGTGATCGCGCAGGCCAGCCGTGAACAAATGCGTGCGGAGCGCCTGCGTCACCGTGCGACATATATCGTTGTTCATGACGGTATGGGCAAAATTCTGGTTCAGCGCCGCACGGACACCAAAGATTTTCTCCCTGGTATGCTGGATGCCACAGCAGGTGGCGTTGTCCAGGCGGATGAAGTGCTGCTGGATTCTGCGCGTCGTGAAGCGGAAGAAGAGTTAGGTATTGCCGGTGTGCCGTTTGCCGAGCACGGTCAGTTCTATTTCGAGGATGAGCATTGTCGCGTCTGGGGCGGGCTGTTTAGCTGCGTCTCTCACGGTCCGTTCGCCCTGCAGGAAGAAGAAGTCAGCGAAGTGAACTGGATGACGCCGGAAGAGATTACCGCGCGCTGCGACGAGTTCACGCCGGATTCGTTAAAAGCGCTGGCGCTGTGGATGACCCGTAACGCCAAAAACGAATCCGCTAAACCGGAAAAAGAGGAAGAGGCCGAGTAAGCTTCAGCAACTCTCTCTCAGACACAGACTGGACGCGATGGGCTTTTGATCGCGCCAGTCCCCGTCATTCAGGCGCTCCAGTAACGCTTTCCCGGCTTCAATCCCAATCTTACGATGCGGTATCGCCATCGTCGTCAGCGGCGGCTGACAGACGCGGCTGACGTCGCTATCGCCAAAACCCACAACTGCCAGATCGTCCGGCACCTTGATTCGCCTGCGCTGGCATTCGTACAGTACGCCGCAGGCCAGCTCGTCAGAGACGCACACCAGCGCATCCAGCTCGGGCCAGGCCAGCAGGAATTCAGGCAGCTGCGCTGCACCGGTCGAGAAACTCGGCGACATCGCCGCGTTAATGACCCGGTTCGGCGACATATGGTGGCGAAGCATGGCCTTGTACCAGCCCTGCAGATGCTGCTGGAAAATCCACTGCTCCTGATTGGCGCACAGCAGGCCAATATTTTGGTAGCCGCGCTTAATCACCATTTCCGTCAGCTCATACATGGCCGCCACGTTATCAATCCCGATGTTCATATCAATCGGGTCGGCACGCATGGCACCCATTTCCATCACCGGAATGGAGGCATTTTTGAGCCAGTGACGAACGGTATCGGTATGTTCAACGCTGAGCAGGATAGCGGCGGCAATATTCGACGCCAGCAGCGTCTCCAGCAACTTCTCTTCCTGCTCAAGACGGTGCTGGGATTCAGCCAGCATGATCTGATACCCGGCAGGCTGCAGCACCTGCTGTAGCCCGGCGAACATCTCCGAGCAGCCGGCCTCGGAGAGATTAGGCACTACCATGGCTATCGTCCATGACGACGCCGAGGCCAGCGCGCTGGCGGCAAGATTAGGCATGTAGCCCAGCTCCTGCACCGCTGCTTCAATTTTTTCTCGTAGTTTATCGGAAACCTGTTCGGGCGTGCGGAGTGCACGGGACACGGTCATCGTGCCCACACCGGCAAGCTGTGCGACATCGGCGAGTGTCACTTTACCAGTACTGCGCCGTTTTCGGGTTAGAGACATACACCTTCCTGCTGACCAGACGCGTTCTTATTTTCCTTCGCTTCACGTGACAGGCAGTATACGCCTTAAATCCCTTTTTTTGCTGTGTTTTAGCACCGTGATTGCAATTTGATAGCGCTATCACATTTCTGCATGTTAACGATTGGTAGCGCTATCTTTGTGATCGCGATCGCAGTCATTCGGCGATGCGTTGAATAAAGTTTGCTCATCTTTAGCGTGTAGCGGGAGTGAAAAGTGCTCAAAAAATGGATATATGATACAACCATCACGCTGCAGGATAGCGTCGAAAACTGGCCGCAGGCGCTGGAGCTGTGCGCGAAGCCGCTGCTGGATTTGCAGGTGATTGAGCCTGAATACGTCACGGCCATCATCCAGCAGCACCACGCGTTAGGTCCCTATTATGTGCTGGCACCAGGGCTGGCGATGCCGCATGCGCGGCCGGAGGAAGGAGCTAAAGGACTGGGGTTGTCATTATTAAAACTAAAACAGGGCGTCTCATTTGGTGCCGGCGAGTTTGACCCTGTCGATGTCATTATTATGCTCGCGGCACCCGACAAAAATAGCCATATCGGAATGATCTCATCGCTGGCCGAATTGTTTTCCAGCGATGCAGATATGGCACAACTGCATCAGGCGAATACTCTGGAGGAGATAAAAACGATTATTAACCGCTTCTGATTTATTTTTTAATCCGGTTTTTCACGACATTACGCGTCTGCGTGGTGGGGCGTACTCTACTCAAAATAAGGGGACAAACAATGAAAATCATGGCTATTTGCGGTTCTGGCCTGGGCAGTAGTTTTATGGTCGAAATGAACATTAAAAAGGTTCTCAAAAAGCTGGACATTGAGGCCGACGTTGAGCACTCCGATCTCTCCTCGGCAACGCCGGGCGCGGCCGATCTGTTCGTGATGGCAAAAGACATTGCGGCCAGCGCCAGCGTGCCGGAAAGCCAGCTGGTGGTGATCAACAACATCATTGATATCAACGAACTTGAAGCGCAGCTGCGCGGCTGGTTCGAAAGACAATAACCCTGATAAGGCGAGGTGGATATGTTTATCCTTGAAACGCTGAATTTCGTTGTTGATATATTAAAAGTCCCTTCGGTACTGGTTGGGTTAATTGCTTTAATTGGCCTGGTTGCACAGAAAAAAGCATTTTCCGACGTGGTGAAAGGGACCATTAAAACCATACTGGGCTTTATTGTACTCGGCGGTGGCGCCACGGTGCTGGTTGGGTCATTAAATCCTTTAGGCGGCATGTTTGAACACGCCTTTAATATCCAGGGCATTATTCCTAATAACGAGGCGATTGTTTCCATTGCGCTGGAAAAATACGGTGCTTCAACCGCGCTCATTATGGCCTTTGGGATGGTGGCGAATATTATCGTCGCCCGCTTTACCCGCCTGAAGTACATCTTCCTGACCGGGCATCACACCTTCTACATGGCGTGCATGATTGGCGTGATCCTGACGGTGGCGGGCTTTGAGGGGGTAGGGCTGGTGTTTACCGGATCGCTGATCCTCGGCCTGATCATGGCTTTCTTCCCGGCGATTGCGCAGCGCTACATGAAGCGCATTACCGGCAACGATGAGATTGCCTTCGGCCACTTCGGCACCCTGGGCTACGTGCTCTCCGGCTGGATTGGCAGCAAGGTGGGTAAAGGCTCACGCTCAACCGAAGAGATGAACCTGCCGAAGAACCTGAGTTTCCTGCGTGACAGTTCCATCTCTATTTCCCTGACCATGATGATTATCTACCTGATCATGGCGGTGAGCGCCGGACGCGAGTACGTCGAGGCCACCTTCAGCGGCGGTCAGAACTACCTCGTCTACGCCATCATCATGGCGATTACCTTCGCGGCGGGCGTGTTCATCATCCTGCAGGGCGTGCGCCTGATTCTGGCGGAAATCGTCCCGGCCTTTACCGGCTTCTCGGAAAAGCTGGTGCCCAATGCGCGTCCAGCACTGGACTGCCCGGTGGTCTATCCGTATGCGCCAAACGCAGTGCTGATCGGCTTCCTGTTCAGCTTCCTCGGAGGAATTGTGGGGTTGTTCATCTGCGGGCAGTTCAGCTGGGTGCTGATCCTGCCGGGCGTGGTGCCGCACTTCTTCACCGGCGCAACGGCGGGCGTGTTTGGTAACGCCACCGGCGGACGTCGCGGGGCAATGATTGGCGCCTTTGCCAACGGCCTGCTGATCACCTTCCTGCCGGTCCTGCTGCTGCCGGTGCTGGGCGCAATTGGCTTTGCCAACACCACCTTCTCGGACGCTGACTTCGGCGCGGTCGGGATTGTGCTCGGCAACCTGGCGCGCTTCCTGTCGCCGCTTGCCATTACCGGACTGGTCGTTGCGTTGTTCGCGCTGCTGGTGGCGTACAACGTCTTCGCGAAAAACAAACCTGCGGGCGGTAACGCGCAGGAAAACACCGGAGCCAAATCATGAATGAGAAAGAGATAACCGAACTTGCGCGTCAAATTCGTCTTGAGACCCTGAAAACGCTGACGCAGCTGGGGTTTGGCCACTACGGCGGCAGCATGTCGGTGGTTGAAACCCTGGCCGTGCTGTACGGCGCGGTGATGAAAATCGACCCGGCGGACCCGGACTGGCCAGAGCGGGACTATTTTGTTCTGTCGAAAGGCCATGCAGGCCCGGCGCTCTACAGCACGCTGGCGATTAAGGGTTACTTCCCGGTGGAGGAGCTGAGCACGCTCAACCACAACGGTACGCGGCTGCCAAGCCACCCGGACCGCCTGAAAACGCGCGGCGTGGATGCCACCACCGGTTCGCTGGGGCAGGGGATTTCCATCGCCGGCGGCATGGCGCTGTCGCACAAGCTAGCGGGGCGACCGAATCGGGTGTTTTGCATTGTCGGTGACGGCGAGTTGAACGAGGGACAGTGCTGGGAAGCCTTCCAGTTTATCGCCCACCATCGCCTGAAAAACCTGACGGTGTTCGTCGACTGGAACAAACAGCAGCTGGATGGCGAGCTGGATGAGATCATCAGCGCATTCGACCTGGAGGGGAAATTCCGCGCCTTTGGCTTTGACGTCGCGACGGTGAAGGGTGACGACATTCCGGGTCTGCTGACAGTAACGTCGCGGGTCCCGACTGCCGATGCACGTCCGTTAGTCGTCATCCTCGACAGCATCAAAGGGCAGGGGGTGCCGTACCTGGAGCAGCTCAGCAACTCGCATCACCTGCGGTTAACCCCGGAGAGCAAAGCGGCCCTCAACGAGACGATTCGCCAACTGGAGGCTTCACATGATTAAGGTTGCACCGGCAGGACAGAAAGACGCCGTTGAGATGCGCAAGGTATACGCGGGCTTTGTGGCAAAACAGATTGAGGCTGGCAGTGAGATTATCGCTCTGGAAGCCGACCTGATGAGCTCGATGGCGATGGACGGCGTGGCGCGCGATTATCCGCAGCACGTGATTAACTGCGGCATTATGGAAGCCAACGTCATCGGCACGGCGGCGGGGCTGTCGCTTACCGGACGTAAGCCGTTCGTGCACACCTTCACCGCGTTTGCCAGCCGCCGCTGCTTCGACCAGCTGTTTATGTCCCTGGACTACCAGCGCAACAACGTAAAGGTAATTGCCTCGGATGCGGGGGTAACGGCCTGTCACAACGGCGGGACCCATATGTCATTTGAGGATATGGGCATCGTACGCGGTCTGGCGCACTCGGTGGTGCTGGAAGTCACCGATGCGGTGATGTTTGAGGACGTGCTGCGCCAGCTTATCGACCTCGAAGGCTTCTACTGGGTGCGCACCATCCGTAAGCAGGCGCCGAGCGTCTATGCGCCGGGCTCAACCTTCACCATCGGTAAAGGCAACGTGCTGCGCGAGGGGAGTGATATTACGTTGATCGCCAACGGCATCATGGTGGCGGAAGCGCTGGAGGCGGCGCGTCAGCTGGAGCAGGAGGGCGTCAGCGCGGCGGTCATCGACATGTTTACCCTGAAGCCTATCGACAGGATGCTGGTGAAAAACTACGCCGAGAAAACCGGACGAATTGTGACCTGTGAAAACCACAGTATTCACAACGGGCTGGGGTCAGCGGTGGCGGAAGTGCTGGTGGAAACCTGCCCGGTGCCGATGCGGCGAGTGGGGGTGAAGGAGCGTTACGGTCAGGTGGGGACGCAGGAGTTCCTGCAGAAGGAGTATGGCCTGACGGCACATGACATTGTGTCGGCGGCGAGAGAGCTGCTGTAATAAAAAAGGCGACTCTGTAGTCGCCTTTCTTGCCGGATGGCGCTTCGCTTATCCGGCCTACAAAACCGTAGGCCCGGTAAGCGCTAGCGCCACCGGGCTTTTTATCTTACTGCTGCTGCTGCGAAGACTGGATCGCGGTCAGCGCGATGGTGTAGACGATATCGTCAACCAGCGCACCACGGGACAGGTCGTTCACAGGTTTGCGCATACCCTGCAGCATTGGCCCGATGGAGATCAGGTCTGCAGAACGCTGTACCGCTTTGTAGGTGGTGTTACCGGTGTTCAGATCCGGGAAGATGAACACGGTAGCGCGACCTGCAACCGGAGAGTTCGGCGCTTTGGATTTCGCAACGTCAGCCATAACGGCGGCATCGTACTGCAGCGGGCCGTCGATCATCAGGTCAGGACGTTTTTCCTGTGCCAGACGGGTCGCTTCACGCACTTTCTCTACGTCGCTACCTGCACCAGAGGTGCCGGTGGAGTAGGAGAGCATCGCCACGCGCGGTTCGATACCGAAGGCAATCGCGGAGTCCGCGGACTGGATTGCGATTTCCGCCAGCTGCTCTGCAGTTGGATCCGGGTTGATCGCGCAGTCGCCGTAAACGTAAACCTGTTCAGGCAGCAGCATGAAGAATACGGAAGAGACCAGAGAGCTGCCCGGTGCCGTTTTGATCAACTGCAGCGGTGGACGAATGGTGTTTGCGGTGGTGTGAACCGCACCGGAAACCAGACCGTCAACTTCGTCCTGCTCCAGCATCAGCGTACCCAGCACTACGTTGTCTTCCAGCTGTTCGCGCGCAACGGCTTCGGTCATGCCCTTACTCTTACGCAGCTCAACCAGACGGGCAACGTAGCTTTCGCGAACCACTTCAGGGTCAACGATTTCTATACCAGCGCCCAGCTCAACGCCCTGAGACGCCGCAACGCGGTTGATCTCATCCGGGTTACCCAGCAGCACACAGGTCGCGATGCCGCGCTCTGCACAGATAGCTGCCGCTTTAACGGTACGCGGTTCGTCGCCTTCTGGCAGAACAACGCGTTTGCCTGCTTTACGCGCCAGCTCGGTCAGCTGGTAGCGGAATGCAGGAGGAGACAGACGGCGGCTGCGCTCGGAGGTCGCGGTCAGGGATTCAATCCAGTCTGCGTTGATGTAGCCCGCAACGTATTCCTGAACTTTCTCAATACGCTCATGGTCATCAACCGGCACTTCCAGGTTGAAGCTCTGCAGGCTCAGAGAGGTCTGCCAGGTATTGGTGTTCACCATGAAGACCGGCAGGCCGGTCGCGAACGCGCGTTCGCACAGTTTGCTTACGCGTGGGTCCATTTCGTAAGCGCCGGTCAGCAGGATGGCACCGATTTCCACGCCGTTCATCGCGGCCAGGCAGGCTGCAACCAGCACGTCTGGACGGTCTGCGGAGGTCACCAGCAGGGAACCTGCGCGGAAGTGTTCCAGCATGTGCGGAATGCTGCGCGCACAGAAGGTCACGGACTTCACGCGGCGGGTGTTGATGTCGCCTTCGTTAACGATGGTGGCGTTCAGGTGACGCGCCATGTCGATTGCACGGGTGGCGATCAGATCGAAGCTCCATGGCACCGCGCCCAGAACTGGCAGCGGGCTGGATTCCTGCAGCTTAGCCGGGTCAACTTTGACCACTTTCGCTTTGGAAGAGTCATCGAAGATTTCGGACAGGTCAGGGCGAGTACGGCCCTGCTCATCAACTGGCGCGTTCAGCTTGTTTACGATCACGCCGGTGATGCTGGTATTTTTCGCGCCGCCGAAGCTGCTGCGCGTCAGTTCGATACGCTCGTTTAGCTGCTCTGGGGTGTCGGTGCCCTGAGACATCACGAAAACGATCTCTGCGTTCAGGGTTTTCGCGATTTCGAAGTTCAGAGACTGGGCAAACTGGTGTTTGCGCGTCGGGACCAGGCCTTCAACCAGCACCACTTCAGCGTCTTGCGCGTTAGCATGGTAGTTGGCGATGATCTCTTCCATCAGCACGTCTTTCTGGTTGCTGGACAGCAGAGATTCAACGTGGCTCATCTTCAGCGGTTCGGCCGCTGGCAGATTGGAGTTCTTGCGAACGATTGTGGTGGTCTGGTCTGGCGCATCGCCACCGGCACGTGGCTGGGCGATTGGCTTAAAGACGCTCAGACGAACGCCTTTGCGTTCCATAGCACGGATAACGCCAAGGCTGACGCTGGTCAGGCCGACGCTGGTTCCGGTAGGGATCAGCATAATAGTACGGGACACGGTTTATCCTCTTTCGTTACCGCCTAAATGTGGCGGGTTACAAAACAGCACCGCCAGCATTGCTGGCGGTGTGGAATCAGGCAGTCAGGCGGTGCGCGTCTTGCGCAATGACCAGTTCTTCGTTAGTTGGGATAACGAGAGCAGGGCGGGTGCCTTCTTTGTTGATGAAGCCAGACTTGCCGAAGCGGGCAGCCAGGTTACGCTCGTGATCAACGTCGAAGCCCAGAACGCCCAGTTTGCCCAGGGACAGTTCACGAACCATTGCCGCGTTCTCACCGATACCACCGGTGAAGATAACCGCGTCCAGACGACCGTCCATCAGCGCAGTGTAAGAGCCGATGTACTTCGCCAGACGGTGGCAGTAAACGTCCATTGCACGTTTAGCGTCTTCTTTCTCTGCGTAGTTGTCTTCAACGTAACGGCAGTCGCTGGTGACTTCGGTCAGACCCAGCAGGCCAGACTCTTTGGTCAGCATTTTGTTGATCTGGTCAACGCTCATGCCCAGGGTGTCGTGCAGGTGGAAGATGATCGCCGGGTCGATGTCACCGGAACGGGTACCCATCACCAGACCTTCCAGCGGGGTCAGACCCATGGAGGTATCAACACATTTACCGTTGCGGATAGCAGAAACAGAACCACCGTTGCCCAGGTGGCAGGTGATGATGTTCAGTTCTTCAACCGGCTTGTTCAGAACTTTTGCGGCTTCCTGAGTCACATAGAAGTGGCTGGTGCCGTGCGCGCCGTAACGACGTACGCCATGCTCTTTGTACAGGCTGTATGGCAGGGCATAGAGGTAAGACTCTTCCGGCATGGTCTGATGGAACGCGGTGTCGAATACGGCCACGTTTTTGTCTTTCAGATTCGGGAAGGATTTCAGCGCTTCAGCGATGCCGATCAGGTGCGCCGGGTTGTGCAGCGGTGCAAAAGAGGCGGAGTCTTTGATGCCCTGGATAACAGATTCGTCGATCACGACGGAGCTGGTGTATTTTTCGCCGCCGTGGACGATACGGTGACCAATCGCAGTCAGCTGAGCAGACAGTTCTGGTTTTTGTGCCAGAATAGTGTTAACGATAAAGTTCAGCGCTTCACTGTGAGCGGCGCCTGCACCTAAAGCCGCTTCTTGTTTGCTGCCGTCCATCTTCCACTTGATACGTGCTTCAGGCAGATGGAAACATTCGGCCAAACCAGAGAGGTATTCGTCACCGTTGAGCGCATCGATGATGGCGAATTTCAGTGAGGAGCTACCGCAGTTCAGAACCAGTACTAACTTACTCGACATGGAAGTACCTATTATTGATACGTGGCTAAAAAAACGTCAGTGAGTCTTACAGCGTAACGCATGATGACTCAGACATTTATGATTAACATCATGCCAAACGAACATTGTGGCATGATGGAAGAAATAACTATGATTTTATGCCATTTTGCACAATTTTCAGCCAATGGCATAATATGCGATAATTTGACGAGTTAATGATTCTCGTCTAAGGCCCTATCAGGCTGGCACAGGATACCCGATACGGGGTAGAGATGACAAAATATTTTGAACGTTGTCATAGCTTGTTGTGGTTTTGCACGAAAATTTTAATTTTTATATGTGAAGTTGAGGTACAGCCATGTCGACACCAGAGATCCCGTCCGTAAATTTCTTCAGTCTGTTTCGTCGGGGACAGCATTACGCGAAGACGTGGCCGATGGAAAAGCGCCTTGCGCCCATGTTCATTGAGAATCGCACCATCCGCGCCACGCGCTATGCGATTCGCTTTATGCCGCCCGTCGCCGTCTTTACGCTGTGCTGGCAGATAGCGCTGGGTGGGCAGCTTGGTCCTGCCGTCGCGACGGCACTCTTCGCGTTAAGCCTGCCAATGCAGGGCCTGTGGTGGTTAGGTAAACGTTCCGTCACGCCACTCCCACCTTCTATTTTACACTGGTTTTATGAAGTTCGCGGAAAACTGGAGGAGGCCGGACAGGCGCTCGCCCCGGTCGAAGGCAAGCCCGACTACCAGGCGCTGGCGGACACGTTAAAGCGTGCTTTTAAGCAACTGGATAAAACATTCCTCGATGACTTGTGATTGATCATCGAAACGACGACGAAAAGAAGGCACAGTAACAATCAGTTACCGTGTCTTTTTTTTAAGTGCAATGCGCTACAGGAGTCGAAAGATGGAAATGACCCATGCTCAACGTCTGATTTTGTCTAACCAGTACAAGATGATGACTATGCTTGATCCCGATAACGCTGCGCGCTACAGCCGCCTGCAGACCATCGTCGAACGCGGCTTTGGTTTGCAAATGCGCGAACTGGACCGCGAGTTTGGCGAGCTGAAAGAAGAAACCTGCCGCATCGTGATCGACATCATGGAGATGTATCACGCCCTGCACGTCTCCTGGACGAATCTCAAAGATCAGCAGTCCATTGACGAGCGCCGCGTGACTTTCTTAGGCTTTGATGCGGCAACGGAAGCGCGTTATCTGAGCTATGTTCGCTTTATGGTGAATACCGAAGGGCGTTACACCCACTTTGACGCGGGTACCCACGGTTTCAACGCGCAGACCCCAATGTGGGATAAATACCAGCGTATGCTGAGCGCGTGGCACGCCTGCCCGCGTCAGTACCATTTAAGCAGCAACGAAATTCAACAAATCATTAATGCCTGACGGAGGTGCATGTGCAGTGTAGAGGTTTTCTGTTTGATCTGGACGGTACGCTGGTGGATTCGCTGCCGGTTGTGGAGCGTTCATGGTGCCACTGGGCTGACAGACATGGCATCGACCATCAGGAGGTGCTGAATTTTATCCATGGCAAACAGGCCATTACCTCGCTACGGCACTTCCTGGCCGGACGCTCTGAGGACGAAATTCAGGCGGAGTTCAAATACCTGGAACATATTGAAGCCACAGACACGGACGGCATCACCGCCTTACCGGGCGCGCGTGAACTGCTTGAGCATCTGAACGAAGCGCAGATCCCGTGGGCTATCGTCACCTCAGGCTCCATTCCCGTCGCTCATGCCCGCCATAAGGCGGCAGGCCTACCGAAGCCGGAAGTGTTTATCACTGCGGAGCGCGTTAAGCGCGGCAAACCCGAACCCGATGCCTTTTTACTGGGTGCTGAACTGCTGGGGCTCGCCCCCGCAGAGTGTGTGGTAGTAGAAGATGCGGCGGCCGGCGTACTGGCCGGGCTGAACGCCGGAAGCCACGTTATTGCGGTGAATGTTCCGGCGGGGTCTCCCCGCCTGGAGGAGGCAGACTTTGTGCTGGATTCTTTGACGGCCCTGGCTGTTTCGAAAGCCTCTGACGGCGTTGTAACCGTCTCGCTAAAAATGTAAACCCATGATATAGCCCCACGCTGATGGGGCTTTTTTATGGCAAAATTTCTCATCTCCCACTGACAAGGACATGTTGTGAACGGTGAACTGATTTGGGTCCTGAGCCTGCTTTTAATCGCCATCATTCTTTTTGCAACGGGCAAGGTGCGCATGGACGCCGTCGCCTTGTTTGTCATCGTCGCGTTTGTGCTGAGCGGTACGCTCACGCTGCCGGAAGCCTTCTCCGGGTTCAGCGATCCCAACGTTATCCTCATTGCCGCCCTGTTTATCATCGGGGATGGGCTGGTGCGCACCGGTGTGGCGACCATCATGGGGTCGTGGCTGGTGAAGGTGGCGGGCAACAGCGAAACGAAAATGTTGATCTATTTGATGCTGACGGTCGCCGGGCTGGGGGCGTTTATGAGCTCAACGGGCGTGGTTGCTATCTTTATCCCGGTGGTGCTGAGCGTCTCCATGCGGATGCAGAGCTCGCCGTCGCGCCTGATGATGCCCCTGAGTTTTGCCGGTTTGATCAGCGGCATGATGACCCTGGTGGCAACGCCGCCGAACCTGGTCGTCAACAGCGAGCTTATTCGGGAAGGCTTCCAGGGCTTCAGTTTTTTCAGCGTCACCCCGCTTGGGCTGGTCATTCTGGTGCTGGGCGTGCTTTACATGCTGCTGACCCGTTTTGCCCTCAAAGGCGAAAAACAGGACAAAAGCAAAGAGGGCTGGAAACGACGCACCTTCCGCGATCTGATAAAAGAGTATCGCCTCACCGGGCGCGCGCGCCGTCTGGCCATTCGCCCCGGCTCGCCGATGGTGGGGCAACGGCTTGACGACCTGAAGCTGCGCGAGCGCTATGGCGCGAATGTGATTGGTGTCGAGCGCTGGCGTCGTTTTCGCCGGGTCATCGTCAACGTCAACGGGGTATCGGAATTCCGCGCGCGGGATGTCCTGCTGATTGATATGTCTACCGCGGATGTAGATCTGCGCGAGTTTTGCAGTGAACAGATGCTGGAACCGATGGTGCTGCGCGGAGAGTATTTCTCAGACCAGGCGCTGGATGTCGGCATGGCCGAAGTGTCGCTGATCCCCGAATCGGAACTGTTGGGCAAAACCGTGCGGGAAATGGGGTTCCGGACGCGCTATGGCCTGAATGTCGTGGGGCTGAAGCGCGATGGCGTGGCGGTGGAAGGGGCGGTGGTGGACGAGCCGATCCTGCTGGGCGATATCTTTCTCGTCGTCGGCAACTGGAAGTTGATTAGCCAGCTCGGGCAAAAGGGCCGCGACTTTGTGGTGCTCAACATGCCTGTTGAAGAGAGCGACGCCTCCCCGGCGCACAGCCAGGCGCCCCATGCCATTTTTTGTCTGGTATTGATGGTGGCGCTGATGCTGACCGACGAGATCCCAAATCCGGTTGCGGCCATTATTGCCTGCCTGTTAATGGGGAAATTTCGCTGCATTGATGCCGAGAGCGCCTATAAAGCGATTCACTGGCCAAGCATCATTTTGATTGTAGGGATGATGCCGTTTGCACTTGCCCTGCAAAAAACCGGCGGTGTGGATTTAGTCGTTAAAGGACTTATGGACGTTGGCGGAGGATACGGCCCGTATATGATGATGATGTGCCTGTTCGTCATGTGCGCCACCATCGGGCTGTTCATTTCCAATACCGCCACGGCGGTGCTGATGGCGCCCATCGCGCTGGCGATGGCGAAATCCATGGGCGTATCGCCGTATCCCTTTGCGATGATGGTGGCGATGGCTGCATCAGCGGCGTTTATGACGCCGGTCTCTTCACCGGTCAATACCCTTGTGCTGGGGCCGGGGAACTACCGGTTCAGCGATTTTGTGAAGCTGGGTGTGCCGTTCACCGTGCTGGTGATGCTGGTATGCGTGGTGTTGATACCGGTGTTATTCCCGTTTTAGCGTGAGCGCAGAAACGTAGGCCGGGTAAGGCGAAGCCGCCACCCGGCGAAAAATTACAACGGAGAATCCTGGCTAATCTCATCCAGCGATAAATGGAAGCTCGGTACAAATACCTGCATAAAGTAATCCATCTCTTCGCTGCGGCGGGATTCCAGCGTTTTTTCCAGACGCGTTTTCGCCAGTAAAAACTCGTTATTCCCCGCGGACAGCTCTTCGAGACACTTCAGGTAGGCACACAGCGCGTCGGCTTGTTTGACCAGCGACTTTTCGTCTTCCGTATACTGATGCTCATCGATGAGCGGTTCAAAGATGTCGCGCAGCTCTTCTGGCACCATGTCAATCAGCTTCTGCTGAGCAATCTTTTCGATGGCCTTATATTCCTGCGCAATCTGCGAGTTGAAATATTTCACCGGCGTAGGCAGATCGCCGGTCAGCACTTCCGAGGCATCATGGTACATCGCCAGCAGAGCGATGCGTTCGGCGTTGACCTGACCGTTGAATTTGCGGTTTTTGATGGCGGCCAGCGCGTGCGCGACCATAGCAACCTGCAGGCTGTGCTCTGAAACATTTTCCGTGCGGACGTTGCGCATCAGCGGCCAGCGGTTGATGAGCTTCAGACGGGAGAGGTGGGCAAAGAAATGGCTCTGACTCATAGGTTACCTTTTGTCTTTACTGCGACACGCATTCATTGTGCGGGGAGGGGAGGCAAGATGCAAATCTGCAGGTGTTGTAGGCCGGGTAAGCGTAGCGCCACCCGGCAGAAAGCCAGCGTTACTGATGATAACCGGACAGGAATCGCCCGAAGCGGTTGATGGCCATTTCGAGGTCATCTTCGCGCGGCAGCGTCACGATACGGACGTGATCTGGCCATGGCCAGTTAAACGCCGTGCCCTGAACCAGCAGCACTTTTTCCTGCAACAGGAAATCGAGCACCATTTTCTGGTCGTCGTGAATGTTGAAGCGCTTCGCGTCGATTTTCGGGAACATATACAGCGCCCCGTTCGGCTTCACGCAGGAGACACCCGGGATATCGTTGATCAGCTCCCACGCGCGGTTACGCTGTTCGTACAGGCGACCGCCGGGAACGATGAACTCGCTAATGCTCTGATAGCCGCCAAGCGCCGTCTGGATCGCGTGCTGCGCCGGAACGTTGGCGCATAAACGCATGGAGGCCAGCATCTCCAGCCCTTCAATATAGCCTTTGGCGTGTTTTTTCGGACCGTTTAAGACCATCCAGCCCTGACGGAAACCGGCCACGCGGTAGGTTTTAGACAGGCCGTTAAAGGTGACGGTCAGCAGATCCGGGGCCAGCGCGGCAATAGAGTGGTGCTGTGCTGCGTCGTACAGGATCTTGTCGTAAATCTCGTCAGCGAAGATGATCAGGTTATGCTGGCGAGCGAGCTCGACGATCTCCATGAGCAGCTCTTTTGAGTAGACCGCGCCCGTCGGGTTGTTCGGGTTAATGATCACAATGCCGCGCGTGCGAGGCGTGATTTTCGCGCGAATGTCATCGAGGTCCGGGAACCAGTCAGAGGACTCATCGCACAGATAGTGTACGGCTTTACCGCTGGACAGCGATACGGCTGCCGTCCACAGCGGGTAGTCCGGCGCGGGTACCAGCATTTCGTCTCCGCTGTTCAGCAGCGCCTGCATTGCCTGCACAATCAGTTCGGAAACGCCGTTACCG
Organism: Enterobacter sp. FW301-JW81; assembly: GCF_058788735.1. Lineage (NCBI taxonomy): Bacteria > Pseudomonadati > Pseudomonadota > Gammaproteobacteria > Enterobacterales > Enterobacteriaceae > Enterobacter > Enterobacter sp. FW301-JW81. The sequence goes on from NZ_JBYTBA010000002.1 coordinate 280,974, forward strand.
ATATAAATATCTTCAACGGTAACATCACGCATACCGCGTGCCTGGTAGTGCTGCATGATGGCTTTACGTGCGGAGTAAAGTCCTTTTGAATCGCAATAGCCCTGTGCGGTAGGAAGGTTGCGGATCACATCAACCAGAATTTCATCCGGCGCTTCAAAACCAAATGGCGCGGGGTTACCAATGTTGAGTTTCAGAACCTTATTGCCTTCTTCTTCAAGGCGTTTAGCCTCTTTCAGAACCGGGCCACGGATGTCATAACAGACGTTATCAAGCTTGCTGGATTTTTCGATAGGGGACATGAACCTTTAACCTTTTCGCTATTATTGCCGCTCCCTGCCGTGGAAGTCAGCACGGAATAATGTACTCCCCCCTCGCTTCGTTTTGAAGGGCGTGCAGTAGAAGATTTTGTGCTGGTAGCGAAATTTTGATAAATCTTTTTCTCTGAGGGTAAACTTTTTTACTGCCTTAAAGTTGTACACATAGAGAGGAACTAGGTTAATTGTGCTATGTGGTCGTAGAAATGCTGTATATTGTGCTGGTGAAAAATAAGTGATGAGGAGACAGAGGTGGCAATCACTCTGGGTGACTTTTCGTAAAACCTGAATGCTTGATACATCTTACGTTAATAGCATACTGTGGCTAAAAGTTACTCATGTGAAATTAATGTTAAGTGCCATTAATGAATGGTCTTAATCTAAATTAAAATTTATTTATTATTAACCTAAAAAATGCAACTTTAGTTAATTCTAATAAAATTAGTTTAGAAGCTTAACATTCTTCTTTAATCCTTAATATTGCAATAAGACTTATAAATAAAGTGGATTTGGGTTAAGATGTCTTTCAGGAAAGCAGAGGTCAGATACCAGCTTTTTGTATATCAGACACTGACTTTCCGAATTAATTGATTGTTATTGTTGGAGTTATCTCTGGCTGGAATGTGTCGAACATCTCCTGCTACGTTGACAGCGCTGCGATAAAGATGGCAGAAAAGGTGTTATACCTTTAATGTAATTTACATAAACCTGCGAACATCTAAATATCCTGAACGTTAAAAGAGAATAAAAATAACGTCATGAAACGTGCTTTCTGACTGTTGATATAAAGCAGCACAATAACTATCTGTCAGGCAGTCTGCCGGGCCGGGATGCGAGGGAAAACCTTCAGAGGGAATTGCTTAACTGTTATACACACAGCTTCAACCCGGGCAGCTCCGCACGAGCAACCTGAAAGTGAAAAGATATGATAAATGCAAATCGTCCGATAATGAATCTCGACCTCGATCTGCTGAGAACGTTTGTTGCGGTCGCCGATCTCAACACTTTTGCAGCTGCTGCTGCCGCCGTTTGCCGAACCCAGTCCGCCGTTAGCCAGCAAATGCAGCGGCTGGAGCAACTGGTTGGTAAAGAGCTTTTTGCCCGTCACGGGCGTAATAAGCTCTTAACGGAACACGGTATTCAGCTTCTGGGTTATGCCAGGAAAATTCTTCGCTTTAATGATGAAGCATGTATGTCATTAATGTTTAGCAACCTTCAAGGGGTGCTAACGTTAGGCGCATCTGATGAGTCAGCGGATACTATATTGCCGTTTCTTCTCAACCGCATTAGTTCGGTTTATCCGAAGCTTGCGCTGGATGTCAGCGTAAAGCGTAATGCCTTTATGGTTGAGATGTTAAATGAGAATAAAGTCGACCTGGTGGTCACCACGCATCGTCCCGGGCAGTTTGATTGCCTGACGCTGCGTACATCGCCTACGCACTGGTATTGCGCAGCCGAATATGTGCTGCAAAAAGGGGAGCCGGTTCCTCTGGTGTTACTGGATGACCCGAGCCCGTTCCGCGATATGGTGCTGACGGCGTTGAATGAGGCCAACATTCCGTGGCGTCTGGCGTACGTGGCTTCCACGTTGCCAGCGGTTCGTGCCGCGGTGAAAGCCGGGCTTGGCGTAACGGCCCGTCCGGTAGAGATGATGAGCCCGGATCTGCGCGTCCTGGGTAAATCCGATGGGCTTCCAGCGCTGCCAGATACGGAATACCTGCTCTGCCATAACTCAGCCAGTCATAACGAGTTGGCAAAAGTGGTGTTCGAGGCGATGGAAAATTACCACAACCCATGGCAGTTCGAGCGTGTTACCTCCGAAGGGGGGGATGATTCCCTGATTGTAGAAGGTGACTTTGAGTGATCGCTAGCTCAAAATTGTGGTAACAAAATGTAAGTGTAAAAAAAAGCCACTCGTGTGATTTTCGCATGCAGTGGCTTTTTTTTAGCAACAATACCCACTTGCGACGAGTGGGTTTTTAAGATTATATATATTAATCAAATGGTTGAACTGTTTTGATTAAAACTTATCCGTTTCCCGTTCTCACGTCATCCGTATCCTACCTTTGTTAAAAAAACAGGAAAGATGTTGCCGTTTTCCAGGTTGAATTAACAAAAGCGTGTCTCAGATCAAGAAAATACTCCTATTTGGGGGGAGGAATCGTTGGCAAATCCTGTCAAAATAGGAGGGTTATTTTTTTTACTTCCGAAACGGACACGATTCAACAACATACATTTGACGGAAAGTCATGTACCCACCAGGGTTAAAGGGCACCAAATGTTAATGAGAATCGCTCGATGTAATTTAATGTGAAGAAACCTTTGTTAAAGTTGACAATAGGTTATAGAAAGGAGTAAAAAACCCCATCATTTTGCTGTCTACGTCTCATTTCTGACAGTTAGTGTAAGGTTATTTGTTCCTCCCCATGAATCGATGTGATGCCCATCTGCCAGCAAGAGCAGTGTCGTTGGTATCACTTTTGATGAGTAAGCAATGAGTATGTCAACATCCACAGAAGTCATCGCTCATCACTGGGCATTCGCAATCTTTCTTATTGTAGCCATTGGCCTGTGCTGCCTGATGTTAGTCGGCGGCTGGTTCCTGGGCGGTCGCGCCCGCGCAAGGCACAAAAACACACCTTTCGAATCAGGTATTGATTCAGTAGGTACCGCTCGCTTACGCCTGTCTGCCAAGTTCTACCTGGTAGCCATGTTCTTCGTCATCTTCGACGTGGAAGCGCTTTACCTCTTCGCGTGGTCTACCTCCATTCGCGAAAGTGGTTGGGTGGGCTTTGTCGAGGCCGCAATTTTCATTTTAGTGTTACTGGCCGGTCTGGTTTATCTGGTGCGTATTGGCGCGCTGGACTGGACACCTGTGCGTTCACGCCGTGAACATATCAACCCGGAAAACAGTATCTCTAATCGTCAGCAGTAACAGCGAGGCAATAAGATGGATTATACGCTCACCCGCATAGATCCTAACGGTGAGAATGACCGTTACCCCCTGCAAAAACAGGAGATCGTAACCGACCCCCTGGAGCAAGAAGTCAATAAAAGCGTGTACATGGGCAAACTCGAGCATGCCATGCACGATATGGTCAACTGGGGTCGTAAGAACTCCATCTGGCCGTACAACTTTGGCCTTTCTTGCTGCTACGTTGAAATGGTGACGTCATTCACTGCGGTGCATGACGTTGCGCGTTTTGGGGCAGAGGTATTGCGTGCTTCCCCACGTCAGGCTGACCTGATGGTGGTAGCCGGTACCTGCTTTACCAAGATGGCGCCTGTTATTCAGCGTCTTTATGACCAGATGCTGGAGCCAAAATGGGTTATCTCCATGGGCGCATGTGCAAACTCTGGCGGTATGTACGACATTTATTCCGTCGTGCAGGGCGTAGATAAGTTTATTCCAGTGGATGTGTACATCCCGGGTTGTCCGCCACGTCCGGAAGCTTACATGCAGGCGCTGATGCTGCTGCAGGAGTCCATCGGTAAAGAACGTCGCCCACTGTCGTGGGTTGTTGGCGATCAGGGTGTGTATCGCGCGAACATGCAATCTGAGCGCGAGCGTAAACGTGGTGAACGTATTGCCGTCACCAATCTGCGTACGCCTGACGAAATTTAATTTGCGCCTGTAGGCCTGGAGAACACCTTCGCATATCACTACTCAAATAGCGCGAAGCCAGGCTCAACAGTCACCACGGACCATTTGCAATGGTGAACAATATGACCGACTTAACCGCGCAAGAAGCCGCCTGGCAGACAAGGGATCATCTGGATGACCCCGTCATTGGCGAACTGCGCAACCGTTTTGGGCCGGATGCCTTTACTGTTCAGGCTACCCGCACCGGGGTACCCGTTGTTTGGGTGAAGCGTGAACAATTGCTGGAAGTTGTCGATTTCCTCAAGAAATTGCCAAAACCGTACGTCATGCTGTTTGACTTACACGGCATGGATGAACGTCTGCGTACCCACCGCCAGGGTCTCCCTGCTGCGGATTTCTCCGTTTTCTACCACCTGATCTCAATAGACCGTAATACGGATATTATGCTCAAGGTGGCATTGTCTGAAAACGACATGCATCTGCCGACGATCACCAAACTTTTCCCAAACGCCAACTGGTATGAGCGTGAAACCTGGGAAATGTTCGGCATGACCTTTGATGGCCACCCGCATCTGACGCGCATCATGATGCCGCAGACCTGGACCGGCCACCCGCTGCGTAAAGACTACCCGGCACGTGCGACCGAATTCGATCCGTTTGAGCTGACCAAAGCCAAGCAGGATCTGGAGATGGAAGCGCTGACCTTCAAACCGGAAGACTGGGGCATGAAGCGCGGTACCGATAACGAGGACTTCATGTTCCTCAACCTCGGTCCAAACCACCCGTCCGCGCACGGTGCATTCCGTATTATTCTTCAGCTTGATGGCGAAGAGATTGTCGACTGCGTACCGGACATCGGCTACCACCACCGTGGTGCCGAGAAGATGGGCGAGCGTCAATCCTGGCACAGCTACATTCCGTATACCGACCGTATCGAGTATCTCGGCGGCTGCGTAAACGAAATGCCATACGTGCTGGCCGTTGAGAAACTGGCGGGTATCGTTACGCCGGATCGCGTTAACGTGATTCGCGTCATGCTGTCAGAACTGTTCCGTATCAACAGCCACCTGCTGTACATCTCTACGTTCATTCAGGACGTCGGCGCGATGACGCCGGTCTTCTTCGCCTTTACCGACCGTCAGAAAATCTACGATCTGGTCGAAGCAATTACCGGTTTCCGTATGCACCCTGCCTGGTTCCGTATCGGCGGTGTGGCACACGATCTGCCGCGCGGCTGGGACCGTCTGCTGCGTGAATTCCTCGACTGGATGCCAAAACGTCTGGCGTCTTACGAGAAAGCCGCGCTGCGTAACACCATCCTGAAAGGCCGTTCCCAGGGCGTTGCTGCCTACGGCGCGAAAGAAGCGCTGGAGTGGGGGACCACCGGTGCAGGTCTGCGCGCAACCGGTATTGATTTCGACGTGCGTAAAGCGCGTCCTTACTCTGGCTACGAGAACTTCGACTTTGAAGTCCCGGTTGGCGGCGGTGTTTCCGACTGCTACACCCGCGTGATGCTGAAAGTAGAAGAGCTGCGCCAGAGTCTGCGCATCCTTGAGCAGTGCCTCAACAACATGCCGGAAGGCCCGTTCAAAGCGGATCACCCGCTGACCACGCCGCCGCCGAAAGAGCGCACGCTGCAACATATCGAAACCCTGATCACCCACTTCCTGCAGGTTTCCTGGGGCCCGGTCATGCCGGCGCAAGAATCCTTCCAGATGATTGAAGCGACCAAGGGTATTAACAGTTACTACCTGACCAGCGACGGCAGCACCATGAGCTACCGCACACGCGTGCGTACGCCGAGCTTTGCGCACCTGCAGCAGATCCCGTCCGCCATCCGCGGCAGTCTGGTCTCCGACCTGATTGTGTATCTGGGTAGTATCGATTTTGTTATGTCAGATGTGGACCGCTAATTATGCACGAGAATCAACAACCACAAACCGAGGCTTTTGAGCTGAGTGAAGCAGAACGTGCCGCCATTGAGCACGAGATGCACCACTACGAAGACCCGCGTGCGGCGTCCATTGAAGCGCTGAAAATCGTACAGAAACAGCGTGGTTGGGTGCCGGACGGGGCGATCTATGAGATCGCAAAAGTGCTGGGTATTCCGGCAAGTGACGTAGAAGGCGTAGCCACGTTCTACAGCCAGATCTTCCGTCAGCCGGTTGGCCGCCATGTGATCCGCTACTGTGACAGCGTTGTCTGCCACATTACCGGCTATCAGGGCATTCAGGCTGCGATTGAAAAGAAGCTTAATATCAAGCCGGGCCAGACCACGTTCGACGGCCGCTTTACGCTGCTGCCGACCTGCTGCCTGGGTAACTGCGACAAGGGGCCGACCATGATGATTGATGAGGATACTCACAGCCATCTGACGCCGGAAGCGATTCCTGACCTGCTGGAGCAGTACAAATGAAAACTGTAATTCGTACTGCTGAGACGCATCCGCTGACCTGGCGTCTGCGTGATGATAAACAGCCGGTATGGCTCGACGAATATCAGAGCAAAAACGGCTATGCCGGTGCGCGTAAAGCCCTTGGCGGCATGGCGCCCGACGACATCGTAAATGCGGTGAAAGATTCTGGCCTGAAAGGGCGCGGCGGCGCGGGCTTCTCCACCGGTCTGAAGTGGAGCCTGATGCCGAAAGACGAATCCATGAACATCCGTTACCTGCTGTGTAACGCTGATGAAATGGAGCCGGGCACCTATAAAGACCGCCTGCTGATGGAACAGCTGCCGCACCTGCTGGTGGAAGGCATGCTGATCTCCGCGTTTGCGCTGAAAGCCTACCGTGGCTACATCTTCCTGCGCGGTGAGTACATCGAAGCGGCAGAAAACCTGCGTCGCGCGATCGCGGAAGCCACCGAAGCGGGCCTGCTGGGTAAAAACATCCTGGGCACCGGCTTTGACTTCGAGCTGTTCGTGCACACCGGTGCCGGGCGTTATATCTGCGGTGAAGAAACCGCGCTGATTAACTCCCTGGAAGGCCGTCGTGCGAACCCGCGTTCCAAGCCACCGTTCCCGGCAAGCTCCGGCGTATGGGGTAAACCGACCTGCGTAAACAACGTCGAAACCCTGTGTAACGTTCCGGCTATCCTCGCCAACGGCGTGGAGTGGTATCAGGGCATCTCCTCAAGTAAAGATGCCGGTACCAAGCTGATGGGCTTCTCCGGTCGCGTTAAAAATCCTGGCGTCTGGGAACTGCCGTTCGGTACCACCGCACGCGAAATTCTTGAAGACTACGCCGGCGGCATGCGCGATGGCCTGAAATTCAAAGCCTGGCAGCCGGGTGGGGCAGGGACAGACTTCCTGACCGAAGCTCACCTTGACCTGCCAATGGAATTCGAAAGCATTGGTAAAGCAGGCAGCCGTCTGGGTACGGCGCTAGCGATGGCCGTCGACCACGAGATCGGCATGGTATCGCTGGTGCGTAACCTGGAAGAGTTCTTCGCCCGCGAGTCCTGCGGCTGGTGTACACCGTGCCGTGATGGTCTGCCGTGGAGCGTGAAGATCCTGCGTGCTATCGAACGTGGCGAAGGCCAGCCTGGGGATATCGAGACGCTTGAGCAGCTGTGTCGATTCTTAGGCCCGGGTAAAACCTTCTGTGCCCACGCACCGGGTGCCGTCGAACCTCTGCAGAGCGCGATTAAATATTTCCGCGACGAGTTCGAAGCAGGCATCAAGCAGCCGTTCAGCAATACCCATGCGATTAATGGGATTCAGCCGAACCTGCTTAAAGCGCGCTGGTAACGACAAGAATTTTGATTAACGCTCGGTTTCGACTGAGCCAACTGGAAGCATGCTAATGGCTACGATTCATGTAGACGGCAAAGAATATGAGGTCAACGGGGCGGACAACCTGCTGGAAGCTTGTCTGTCGCTCGGCCTTGATATTCCGTATTTTTGCTGGCATCCGGCGCTGGGCAGCGTCGGTGCTTGCCGCCAGTGTGCGGTGAAGCAATATCAAAACGCGGAAGACACGCGTGGTCGCCTGGTGATGTCCTGTATGACGCCAGCCACCGAAGGCACCTTTATTTCGATTGATGACGAAGAAGCGAAACAGTTCCGCGAAAGCGTTGTGGAATGGTTGATGACCAACCACCCGCACGACTGTCCGGTCTGCGAAGAGGGCGGTAACTGCCACCTTCAGGATATGACCGTGATGACCGGTCACAGCTTCCGTCGCTATCGCTTTACCAAGCGTACCCACCGTAACCAGGACCTGGGGCCGTTCATCTCTCACGAAATGAACCGCTGCATCGCCTGCTACCGCTGCGTGCGTTACTACAAAGATTACGCGGACGGCCAGGATCTGGGCGTCTATGGCGCACACGATAACGTCTACTTCGGTCGTCCGGAAGACGGGGTGCTTGAGAGCGAATTCTCCGGTAACCTGGTGGAAATCTGCCCAACCGGCGTATTCACCGATAAAACCCACTCCGAGCGCTACAACCGTAAGTGGGACATGCAGTTTGCGCCAAGCATCTGCCAGCAGTGTTCCCTCGGCTGTAACACCAGCCCGGGCGAGCGCTACGGCGAACTGCGTCGTATCGAAAACCGCTACAACGGCACCGTTAACCACTACTTCCTGTGCGACCGCGGTCGTTTCGGCTATGGCTATGTGAACCTGAAAGACCGTCCGCGTCAGCCGGTTCAGCGCCGTGGCGACGACTTTATTACCCTGAACGCTGAACAGGCGATGCAGGGCGCGGCAGACATTCTGCGCCAGTCGAAGAAAGTGATCGGTATCGGCTCCCCGCGCGCCAGCATCGAAAGCAACTTCGCGCTGCGCGAGCTGGTTGGCGCGGAAAACTTCTACACCGGTATCGCCCAGGGCGAGCAGGAACGTCTGCAGCTGGTGCTGAAAGTGCTGCGTGAAGGCGGTGTCCACACCCCTGCGCTGCGCGAAATTGAATCTTATGATGCGGTTCTGGTGCTGGGTGAAGACCTGACGCAGACCGGCGCACGCGCGGCTCTGGCGGTTCGTCAGGCGGTGAAGGGTAAAGCACGTGAAATGGCGGCCGCGCAGAAAGTGGCTGACTGGCAAATTGCGGCAATCCTGAACATCGGCCAGCGCGCTAAGCATCCTCTGTTTGTGACTAACGTCGACAACACCCGTCTGGACGATATCGCGGCCTGGACCTACTGTGCACCGGTTGAAGATCAGGCGCGCCTCGGATTTGCGATTGCCCACGCGCTGGACAACAGCGCGCCGGCAGTTGAACTGGATCGCGACCTGCAGAACAAGGTCGACGTGATTGTTCAGGCCCTGGCGGGTGCGAAGAAACCTCTGATTATTTCAGGCACTAACGCCGGAAGCGCGGAGATCATTCAGGCCGCAGCAAACGTTGCCAAAGCCCTGAAAGGCCGCGGTGCCGACGTCGGCGTGACCATGATTGCCCGTGCGGTAAACAGCATTGGTCTGGGCATGATTGGCGGCGGCTCGCTGGAAGCTGCGCTAAGCGAACTGGAATCCGGTTCTGCTGACGCCGTTGTGGTGCTGGAAAACGACCTGCATCGCCATGCTTCTGCCGCGCGCGTAGACGCCGCACTCTCCAAAGCGCCGCTGGTGATGGTTATCGATCATCAGCGCACCGCGATTATGGATAAAGCGCACCTGGTGCTCTCTGCGGCAAGCTTCGCAGAAAGCGACGGTACCGTAATCAACAACGAAGGCCGCGCGCAGCGTTTCTTCCAGGTTTACGACCCGGCGTACTACGACAGCAACACCGTGATGCTGGAAAGCTGGCGCTGGCTGCACTCCCTGCACAGCACCGTGCAGAGCCGTGAAGTGGACTGGACGCAGCTCGACCACGTTATCGACGCGGTAGTCGAGAAACTGCCTCAGCTGGCAGGCATTAAAGATGCCGCGCCTGAAGCAAGCTTCCGCATTCGCGGCCAGAAACTGGCGCGTGAACCGCACCGCTACAGCGGCCGTACCGCAATGCGCGCCAATATCAGCGTGCACGAACCGCGCCAGCCGCAGGATAAAGACACCATGTTCGCCTTCTCAATGGAAGGGAACAACCAGCCGTCTGCCCCGCGTTCACAGATCCCATTTGCGTGGGCTCCGGGCTGGAACTCCCCGCAGGCATGGAACAAGTTCCAGGCTGAAGTGGGTGGTTCACTGCGCCACGGCGATCCGGGCGTACGTCTGATTGAAGCCTCCGAAACCGGTCTGGACTTCTTCACGACCGTTCCGGCGAGCTTCCAGGCGCAGGAAGGTAACTGGCGCATTGCGCCGTACTACCATCTGTTCGGTAGCGACGAGCTGTCCCAGCGTTCACCGGTCTTCCAGACCCGCATGCCGCAGCCGTACATCAAGCTCAACCCGGCGGATGCCGCGAAGCTTGGCGTTAACGCTGGCGCACACATTGCCTTTAGCTATGACGGCCAGACAATCAGCCTGCCGCTGATTATCTCCGAAGGTCTGACAGCAGGGCAGGTGGGTCTGCCGATGGGTATGCCTGGCATCGCGCCGGTACTGGCGGGTGCGCGTCTTGATAACCTGCAGGAGGCAAAAGCATGAGTTGGTTAACGCCGGATCTTATCGACATCCTGCTGAGCATTCTGAAAGCGGTTGTGATTCTGCTGGTGGTGGTCACCTGCGGCGCGTTCATGAGCTTTGGTGAACGTCGTCTGCTCGGTCTGTTCCAGAACCGTTACGGACCGAACCGCGTGGGCTGGGGTGGTTCACTCCAGCTGGTCGCGGACATGATCAAGATGTTCTTTAAAGAGGACTGGATCCCGCGCTTCTCTGACCGCGTGATCTTTACTCTGGCGCCGATGATCGCCTTCACCTCGCTGCTGCTGGCGTTTGCGATCGTTCCCGTCAGCCCGACCTGGGTTGTGGCTGACCTGAACATCGGCATTCTGTTCTTCCTGATGATGGCTGGCCTCGCGGTTTACGCGGTGCTGTTCGCAGGCTGGTCCAGTAACAACAAATACTCGCTGCTGGGTGCGATGCGTGCTTCCGCGCAGACGCTGAGCTACGAAGTGTTCCTGGGTCTGTCCCTGATGGGCGTGGTGGCGCAGGCCGGTTCATTCAACATGACCGACATCGTCAACAACCAGGCCGACATCTGGAACGTTATCCCGCAGTTCTTTGGGTTTATTACCTTTGCTATCGCGGGCGTGGCCGTGTGTCACCGTCACCCGTTTGACCAGCCAGAAGCCGAACAGGAACTGGCCGACGGTTACCACATCGAATATTCCGGTATGAAATTCGGTCTCTTCTTCGTGGGCGAGTACATCGGTATCGTCACCATTTCCGCGTTGATGGTAACGCTGTTCTTTGGTGGCTGGCATGGCCCGTTCTTACCGCCGTTCATCTGGTTCGCGCTGAAAACCGCGTTCTTCATGATGATGTTCATTTTGATTCGCGCAGCGTTACCGCGTCCACGTTATGACCAGGTAATGTCCTTCGGCTGGAAAGTGTGCCTGCCGCTGACGCTCGTCAACTTGTTGGTAACGGCGGCTGTCATTCTCTGGCAGCAGCCATAAGGGGCTATAGACCATGACCTTAAAAGAATTACTGGTAGGCTTCGGTACCCAGGTACGCAGTATCTGGATGATCGGCCTGCACGCGTTTGCCAAACGCGAAACCCGGATGTACCCGGAAGAGCCGGTATATCTGCCGCCGCGCTACCGTGGCCGTATCGTGCTGACGCGCGACCCGGACGGTTCCGAGCGCTGCGTTGCCTGTAACCTGTGTGCGGTAGCGTGCCCGGTAGGCTGTATCTCTCTGCAGAAAGCAGAGACGGTAGACGGCCGCTGGTACCCTGAGTTCTTCCGCATCAACTTCTCACGCTGCATCTTCTGCGGTCTGTGTGAAGAAGCGTGCCCAACCACGGCGATTCAGCTGACTCCAGACTTCGAGCTGGGTGAGTACAAGCGTCAGGACCTGGTGTACGAGAAAGAGGATCTGCTGATTTCCGGTCCGGGCAAATACCCGGAATATAACTTCTACCGGATGGCGGGTATGGCAATCGACGGCAAAGATAAGGGCGAAGCAGAGAACGAAGCTAAGCCTATCGACGTCAAGAGCCTGTTACCGTAAGGAGAGGGCAATGGAATTCGCTTTTTATATCTGTGGCCTTATCGCCATCCTGGCTACGCTGCGAGTGATTACGCACACCAATCCGGTGCATGCGCTGCTGTACTTAATCATCTCGCTGCTGGCCATTTCCGGGGTGTTCTTTGCGCTGGGCGCGCACTTCGCCGGTGCGCTGGAAATCATCGTCTACGCCGGGGCCATTATGGTGCTGTTCGTGTTCGTGGTGATGATGCTGAACCTGGGCGGCTCTGAAATTGAGCAGGAACGTCAGTGGTTAAAACCGCAGGTGTGGATTGGCCCGGCAATCTTGTCGGCCATCATGCTGGTGGTGATCGTTTACGCCATCCTGGGCGTAAACGATCAGGGCATCGACGGAACGCCAATCAGTGCTAAAGAGGTCGGTATCACGCTCTTTGGCCCATACGTTCTGGCGGTTGAACTGGCCTCAATGCTGCTGCTGGCAGGTCTGGTTGTTGCTTTCCACGTTGGCCGCGAAGAGCGCGCTGGCGAGGTGCTGAGCAACCGCACTGACGACCGCGCGAAAAGAAAAACGGAGGAGCGCGCATGATCCCCTTAACACATGGACTGATCCTCGCTGCGATTTTATTCGTTCTGGGTTTGACCGGTCTGGTTATCCGCCGCAATCTGCTGTTTATGCTGATCGGCCTGGAAATCATGATTAACGCCTCCGCGTTGGCCTTCGTGGTCGCCGGAAGCTACTGGGGCCAGACCGATGGTCAGGTGATGTACATTCTCGCCATCAGCCTTGCGGCTGCCGAAGCGAGTATTGGCCTGGCGCTGTTACTGCAGCTCCATCGTCGCCGCCAGAACCTGAACATCGATTCAGTAAGTGAGTTGCGTGGATGAACATGCTTGCCTTAACCATTATTTTTCCGCTGATTGGCTTCGTGCTGCTGGCGTTTTCTCGCGGCCGCTGGTCTGAGAATCTGTCTGCGACCGTGGGCATTGGCTCAATCGGTCTGGCTGCGCTGGTGACGGCGTATGTGGGTATCGACTTCTTTAACAACGGACGTCAGCCATTCAGCGTTCCGCTGTGGACCTGGATGTCGGTCGGTGATTTCAACATCGGCTTCAACCTGGTGCTGGATGGTCTTTCGCTGACCATGCTCTCCGTGGTCACTGGCGTCGGCTTCCTGATCCACATGTTCGCTTCCTGGTACATGCGCGGTGAAGAGGGTTACTCCCGCTTCTTCGCCTACACCAACCTGTTTATCGCCAGCATGGTGGTTCTGGTCCTGGCCGATAACCTGCTGCTGATGTATCTGGGCTGGGAAGGCGTGGGTCTGTGTTCTTACCTGCTGATCGGTTTCTACTTTACCGATCCGAAGAATGGCGCGGCGGCCATGAAAGCGTTCGTCGTAACCCGCGTGGGTGACGTCTTCCTCGCCTTCGCGCTGTTCATTCTTTACAACGAACTGGGCACGCTGAACTTCCGCGAAATGGTGGAACTGGCGCCAGCGCACTTCGCCGCAGGCAACAACATGCTGTGGTGGGCAACGCTGATGCTGCTGGGTGGTGCCGTGGGTAAATCCGCGCAGCTGCCGTTGCAGACATGGCTGGCCGACGCGATGGCGGGTCCAACCCCTGTCTCCGCGCTGATCCACGCTGCAACCATGGTAACCGCAGGCGTCTACCTGATTGCGCGTACCCATGGCCTGTTCCTGATGACTCCGGAAATTCTGCACCTGGTGGGTATCGTCGGTGCGGTCACGCTGGTGCTGGCAGGCTTTGCCGCGCTGGTGCAGACCGACATCAAACGCGTTCTCGCGTATTCCACCATGAGCCAGATTGGTTACATGTTCCTCGCGCTGGGCGTTCAGGCGTGGGACGCAGCCATTTTCCACCTGATGACGCACGCGTTCTTTAAAGCGCTGCTGTTCCTCTCATCCGGTTCCGTGATCCTGGCCTGCCATCACGAGCAGAACATCTTCAAGATGGGCGGACTGCGTAAGTCCATTCCGCTGGTTTATATCTGCTTCCTGGTCGGCGGCGCGGCGCTGGCGGCACTGCCGCTGATTACCGCGGGCTTCTTCAGTAAGGACGAAATCCTTGCGGGTGCCATGGCGAATGGTCATATCAATCTGATGGTTGCGGGTCTGGTCGGTGCGTTCATGACCTCCCTGTATACCTTCCGTATGATTTTCATCGTATTCCACGGTAAAGAACAAATTCACGCTCACGCAGGGAAGGGGATTACCCACCACCTGCCGCTGATTGTGCTGCTGGTACTGTCCACCTTCGTTGGCGCGATGATTGTGCCACCGCTGCAGGGCGTACTGCCAGACACCACCGAGCTTGAGCACGGTCGCGTTCTGACGCTTGAAATCACCTCCGGCGTGGTCGCTATCGCGGGCATCCTGATCGCTGCATGGCTGTGGCTGGGCAAACGTACGCTGGTCACTGCCGTGGCCAACAGTGCGCCAGGCCGTCTGCTGGGCACCTGGTGGTATAACGCGTGGGGCTTCGACTGGCTGTACGACATGATCTTCGTTAAGCCGTTCCTGGGCATTGCGTGGCTGCTGAAGCGCGACCCACTGAACAGCCTGATGAATATCCCGGCGATCCTCTCCCGCTTTGCAGGTAAAGGCCTGCTGTACAGCGAGAACGGTTATCTGCGCTGGTATGTGGCGTCCATGAGCATCGGTGCGGTTGTCGTGCTGGCGCTGCTGATGGTGTTGCGTTGATCGTTAAGTGAATTTTATTCGAATTCGTTGAAAATCAGGCCCCTGCTGGGGGCCTTAAAAAGGAATGTAAATCGCCATGTTACTACCCTGGCTAATATTAATTCCCTTCATCGGCGGCTTCCTGTGCTGGCAGACTGAACGCTTTGGCGTGAAGATGCCGCGCTGGATCGCGCTGATCACCATGGGATTGACGCTCGCGCTTGGTCTGCAACTCTGGTTGCAGGGTGGCTACTCTCTGACCCAGTCTGTGGGCATTCCGCAGTGGCAGTCTGAGTTTATCCTGCCGTGGATCCCACGTTTCGGCATTACGATCCACCTGGCGATTGACGGTCTGTCGCTGCTGATGGTGGTGCTGACTGGTCTGCTCGGTGTTCTGGCGGTACTCTGCTCCTGGCGTGAAATCGAAAAATACCAGGGCTTCTTCCACCTGAACCTGATGTGGATCCTGGGCGGCGTTATCGGCGTGTTCCTTGCCATCGACATGTTCCTGTTCTTCTTCTTCTGGGAGATGATGCTGGTGCCGATGTACTTCCTGATCGCGCTGTGGGGCCATAAGGCGTCCGACGGTAAAACGCGTATCACGGCGGCAACCAAGTTCTTCATCTATACCCAGGCGAGTGGTCTGGTAATGTTGATTGCCATTCTGGCGCTGGTGTTTGTTCATCACAACGCGACCGGCTCCTGGACCTTCAACTACGAAGACCTGCTGAAGACCCCGATGTCGCACGGCGTTGAATACCTGCTGATGCTGGGCTTCTTCATCGCGTTCGCGGTGAAAATGCCGGTGGTTCCTCTGCACGGCTGGCTGCCAGACGCGCACTCTCAGGCGCCAACGGCGGGTTCCGTTGACCTGGCGGGCATCTTGCTGAAAACGGCGGCCTACGGTCTGCTGCGTTTCGCACTGCCGCTGTTCCCGAATGCCTCCGCTGAGTTCGCACCGATTGCCATGTGGCTGGGTGTGATCGGTATCTTCTACGGTGCCTGGATGGCCTTCACGCAGTACGACATCAAGCGTCTGATTGCGTATACCTCCGTTTCCCACATGGGCTTCGTGCTGATTGCTATCTACACCGGCAGCCAGCTGGCGTACCAGGGCGCGGTGATCCAGATGATTGCGCACGGTCTGTCCGCAGCCGGCCTCTTCATCCTGTGCGGCCAGCTGTACGAACGTCTGCATACCCGCGACATGCGTATGATGGGCGGCCTGTGGAGCAAAATTAAATGGCTGCCAGCGCTGTCCATGTTCTTCGCGGTTGCCACCCTGGGGATGCCGGGCACCGGTAACTTCGTCGGCGAATTTATGATTCTGTTCGGCAGCTTCAAAGTGGTACCGGTGATTACCGTGATCTCCACCTTTGGTCTGGTATTCGCTTCCGTGTACTCGCTGGCGATGCTGCACCGCGCTTACTTCGGTAAAGCGAAGAGCGAAATTGCTGCACAAGAACTGCCGGGGATGTCGCTGCGTGAGCTGTTCATCATCCTGCTGCTGGTCGTACTGCTGGTGCTGCTGGGCTTCTTCCCGCAGCCGATTCTGGATACCTCGCACAGCGCGATGGGTAATATCCAGCAGTGGTTTGTTAATTCTGCTTCTACTACAAGGCCGTAATTCGCCATGACAATAACTCCACAACAACTGATCGCGCTGCTACCGCTGCTGATCGTCGGATTGACGGTGGTGGTTGTGATGCTCTCCATTGCGTGGCGACGCAATCACTTCCTGAATGCCACGCTGTCGGTCATCGGCCTGAACGCCGCGTTAGTCTCTCTCTGGTTTGTTGGCCAGGGTGGAGCGATGGACGTCACCCCGCTGATGCGCGTTGACGGTTACGCCATGCTGTATACCGGTCTGGTTCTGCTGGCGAGCTTGGCAACCTGTACCTTTGCGTATCCGTGGCTCGAAGGCTACAACGACAATAAAGAAGAGTTTTATCTGCTGGTTCTGATTGCCGCGCTGGGCGGCATTCTGCTGGCGAACGCGAACCACCTTGCTGCACTGTTCCTCGGCATTGAGTTGATCTCTCTGCCGCTGTTCGGTCTGATTGGTTACGCCTTCCGCCAGAAGCGCTCTCTGGAAGCCAGCATCAAGTACACCATCCTGTCTGCGGCGGCGTCCTCGTTCCTGCTGTTTGGTATTGCGCTGCTGTACGCACAGTCCGGTAATCTCTCCTTCATGGCGCTCGGCAAGAGCCTCGGCGACGGCATGCTGCATGAGCCGCTGCTGCTGGCGGGTCTGGGCATGATGATTGTTGGCCTTGGCTTCAAACTCTCTCTGGTTCCGTTCCACCTGTGGACGCCAGACGTATACCAGGGTGCTCCGGCTCCGGTGTCGACCTTCCTGGCGACGGCGAGCAAAATCGCTATCTTCGGGGTGGTCATGCGTCTGTTCCTGTACGCACCGGTGGGTGACAGCGAAGCGGTTCGCGTGGTGCTGGGCATCATCGCGTTCGTCTCCATCATCTTCGGTAACCTGATGGCGCTGAGCCAGACCAACATCAAACGCCTGCTGGGCTACTCGTCAATCTCTCATCTGGGCTACCTGATGGTGGCGCTGATTGCGCTGCAGAGCGGTGAGATGTCGATGGAAGCCGTAGGCGTGTATCTGGCCGGTTACCTGTTCAGCAGCCTCGGCGCGTTCGGCGTGGTGAGCCTGATGTCCAGTCCGTACCGTGGTCCGGATGCCGATTCACTGTTCTCCTACCGTGGTCTGTTCTGGCACCGTCCAATTCTGTCCGCGGTAATGACGGTGATGATGCTCTCTCTGGCGGGTATCCCGATGACGCTGGGCTTCATCGGTAAATTCTACGTGCTGGCCGTCGGTGTGCAGGCGCACCTGTGGTGGCTGACCGCGGGCGTGGTTATCGGCTCCGCGATTGGTCTGTACTATTACCTGCGTGTGGCAGTGAGCCTGTACCTGAGTGCACCTCAGCAGCTCAACCGTGATGCCCCAACCAACTGGCAGTACAGCGCCGGCGGTATTGTGGTACTCATCTCCGCACTGCTGGTGCTGATCTTCGGTATCTATCCGCAGCCGCTGATTGATATCGTGCAGCGAGCGATGCCATTAATGTAAAAGCAAAAAACCCGCCTCGGCGGGTTTTTTTATGGTCTTCGCCCTCTCCCTGTGGGAGAGGGTTGGGGTGAGGGCACCAGCCCGCTCCAGACTTAAGCCAGCTGCTTGCGGCTAATCAGCGGCCCGTCAATCTTCTTCATCGAGCGGTCCAGCACTTCCTCAATCACCGACGACAGCTCGTTCAGCTCAAACTTCGCCACGTAACCGTCCGCCTTCACCTTACGAATATGATCTTCGTTGGCGTTGCCGGAAAGGGAAGAGTGGATCACCACCGGAATGTCCTTCAGGAACGGGTCGGTTTTGATTTTACGCGTCAGCGTAAAGCCGTCCATCTCCGGCATTTCGAGGTCGGTCAGCACCAGAGCGATCTTATCGGTGATCGGCACCCCTTCAGCCTGCGCCTGTGCCGCCAGCACGCCAATTTTTTCCCACGCCTCTTTACCGGTGATATGCAGCTGCGCCGGTATCTCCATCGCCTGCAGGCCTTTCTCCAGCATCGAACGCGCGACTTTGGAGTCTTCCGCGACGATGGCGACAGCGCCTGGCTTAATATGGAATTTGGTGGTCTTCAGGTTTGTGGCGTGCAGATCGTGATTGGCCGGGGTGATGTCATACAGGATCTGCTCAACGTCCAGCACCATTGCCAGATCGTTGGTATCGGTCTTCTCGTCCAGGCAGGCTATGCTGGTGATATAGCGGCCGCTGACGGCGGTTTCCGCCGCGTGCACCTGCTTCCAGTCCAGACGCATGATGTTCTCAACCGATTCCACGGCAAACGCCTGCACGCTGCGGGCATATTCGGTGATCAGCAGAATGTTCAGCCCGGTCGTGGGCTTACAGCCCGCTACGGCGGCCAGATCGATCACCGGAATCACCTGATCGCGAATATTCACCATTCCCATCAGCGGTGATTTCATCCCTGCGGGTTTCGTGAACTCCGGCATCGGCACAATTTCACGCAGCTTAAAGACGTTAATGCCAAACAGCTCGGATTTATTTTCGTTAAGAGAGGTGCCCAGACGGAACAGCAACAGTTCAAAACGGTTCGACAGGGTCAGATTCGCCCTGTCATCAATATCTTTCTGGAAATTATCCATTCTACCCTCGAGAGAAATGCTGACCTTTTAATCGTTATCGGCATCCTGAGAGAAAAATGAAGGACTAAACGCTGACCTGAGCGAAATCTTCGGCCAGCTCACATTCCGGGAACAGCGCGCGGCACTCCGCCAGCAGGCTTGCGCATCCCCGCGCGTCGTAGCGTGAACTGACGTGGGTGACGATGAGCCTCCCGACGCCCGCGTCACGGGCAAGCTGCGCCGCCTGACGCGTGGAGCTATGGCCACGGCTGTTGGCTTTCTCTTCCATTGCCGCTTCAAGCGTGGCTTCGTGCACCATCACGTCCACGCCCTGAGCCAGCGTGAGCGCCGCCGGGCACGGGGCCGTGTCGCCAAAAATCGCCAGTTTTTTGCCGGGCTGCGGTGCGGCGAGATAATCCTGGCCGTTAATAACGCGCCCGTCCTCCAGCGTGACGGTCTCTCCGTGCTTCAGGCGCTGGAACAGCGGCCCGGGCTTAACGCCGTCGGCCATTAGCGCAGCGGCATCCAGCGCGCCGGGTTTGTCATGCGCTTCAATACGGTAGCCATAGCATTCCACTGGATGATTGAGTGGTTGGGCCGTAACCCTATAATCCCCGTCATCGAAAACCACGCCTTCTGTAATCTCAACGATCTCCAGCGGATAATCCGTCCACGAGCCGCTCAGGCGCAGCGTGGTTTCAACAAATTCACGCACACCCGCAGGCCCGTAAATCGTCAGCGGGTTGGCATTACCGGCCATTGAGCGGCTGCACAGCAGGCCGGGCAGGCCAAAGAGATGGTCACCATGCAGGTGAGTGATAAAGATTTTATCCAGCTTGCCCGGGTGATAAGCGGTATGTAACAGCTGATGCTGCGTCCCTTCACCACAGTCAAACAGCCACAGCCCGCCGCGGGTTGGGTGTTTAAGATCCAGCAGAATCGCCGTCACATTTCGTGAGCGGGTTGGCACGCCAGCGGACGTACCCAGAAAAATCAGTTCCATAACGCAATCAGCCCTTTGCCGAACGGGGAGGGGTTTAGTATAACGTGATGAACCCCAGGAAGGAGACTGACATGATCCAGTGGCAAGATTTACACCATAGCGACCTCACCGTTCATTCGCTCTACGCGCTGCTTAAACTGCGCTGTGAAGTGTTCGTGGTTGAACAGACCTGCCCGTATCAGGACATCGACGGCGATGACCTTGTCGGCGAGAACCGTCATATCCTCGGCTGGCGCGATAACGAGCTGGTCGCGTATGCGAGGATTCTGAAAAGCGAAGACGATTTTGAGCCTGTCGTTATTGGCCGCGTCATCATCAGCGGCAAGGCGCGCGGCGAAAAACTGGGCTACCAGCTTATGGAAAAAACGCTGGAAGCGTGCCAGAAACAGTGGCCGGACAAGGCGTTATACCTGGGTGCGCAGGCGCACCTGCAGTCGTTTTATGCCCACTTTGGCTTCACGCCGGTAACGGAAGTGTATGACGAAGATGGCATTCCCCACATCGGCATGGCGCGGGAAGTGAAACAGGCGTAATGGCGGCGCGTTGGCTATAGTTAGCGGACTGGTGTACTAACATGGAGAAAACTATGTCATTTCAATCCTGGGATACCCGTATCGATGACGATCTGGCCTTACTGAGCGAAACGCTGGAAGAGGTGTTACGTTCCTCGGGCGACCCTGCCGATCAGAAATATATTGAGCTAAAAGCCCGTGCCGAACAGGCGCTGCATGAGGTCAAAAACCGCGTCAGCCATGCGTCTGATACCTATTACTACCGCGCTAAAAAAGCGGTTTATCGTGCCGATGATTACGTGCATGAAAAACCGTGGCAGGGTATCGGCGCAGGCGCTGCTGTAGGCCTGGTTCTCGGCCTGCTGCTGGCCCGTCGTTAAGCCGCTTAACCACTCCCTATACGTGGGTACTGCTATTTATGGTCAGTACCCCGTATAATACGAGGTTTTAACAGGGAGAGGTTCGCGTGAATTCGATTTTCCTCGCGCTGGAGCATCTGCGTACCCAGCTTACGCAAGCGTTACCCGCAGCACCCGGCATACGTCATTTCGACGTCTCTTTCCCGTTAAACGATGCCTTCGATCCCCTCGCCTGGCTGGGGACGCAGCAGTGCTATCCTCAGTTTTACTGGCAGCAGCGTAACGGCGATGAAGAGCTGGCTGCGCTGGGGGCGGTTACCCATTTTTCCTCTCTGGCGATAGCCTCACAGTTTTTGCGTGAGCAAAATGCGGCAGGTGATACCCGTATCTGCGGCCTGAACGCCTTTAACCCGGAGCAGGGCAGCCTCTTTTTACCCCGTCTGCTCTGGCGACGCACGGCCGGAAACGCCACGCTGCGCCTGCAATTATGGAGCGAGCGCTCGCTTCAGGACGACGCCTTTGCCGCGCGGGATTTTTTACAGCAGCTTCAGCCTGCCAGGCCTATCCGCCCGCTGGCCGTTCAGGTTGAGCACGAAACCCATCAGCCGCAACAGGCCGAATGGCTGAGACTTGTCCACAGGGCGACCGAAACCATCGCGCGCGGTGATTTTGAAAAGGTCGTCCTCGCGAGGGCCACCGATCTTCAGTTTACACGGCGCATTAACCCCGTCGCGCTGATGGCGGCCAGCCGCGCCCTGAATTTACATTGCTACCATTTCTGCATGGTATTTGACGCCAGCAACGCCTTTCTGGGCTCAACGCCCGAGCGACTCTGGCGGCGGCGCGGCAGGCTGCTGCGCACGGAAGCGCTGGCGGGCACGGTTGCCAGCCACAATGATGATAAACAGGCGCAGCGTCTGGGCGAGTGGCTGCTGAATGACGATAAAAACCAGCGTGAAAATATGCTGGTCGTGGAAGATATCTGTCAGCGTCTTCAGCACCACACGCAGACGCTTGAGGTACTGCCAGCCCAGGTGGTGCGCCTGCGTAAAGTGCAGCATTTGCGCCGCTGTATCTGGACAGAACTCAAGCAGGCCGATGATGAGCAGTGTCTGCATATGTTGCAGCCAACCGCGGCCGTTGCGGGATTACCGCGACAGCCTGCACGCGAGTTTATCCAGAAGGTTGAACCCTTTAACCGCGAGTGGTACGCCGGTTCGGCCGGGTATTTATCGCCCGATCAAAGTGAGTTCTGCGTGGCATTGCGCTCCGCCCGCGTACTGGAGGATTCCCTGCGGCTTTACGCTGGCGCCGGCATTGTCAGCGGATCTGACCCGGAGCAGGAGTGGCAGGAGATTGAAAATAAAGCCGCCGGATTGCGCTCTCTGCTCCTAAGGGATTAATACTGATTCGCGCAATCCCGATTCACATCAAAATTCCAATTTTTTCTATTATTTATACTGTGTCGCATTCTTGATACCGGACAATCTCATGTCAGTAAGTTCTTTTAACCGACGCTGGGCGGCGGTGATCCTTGAAGCCCTGACGCGCCATGGCGTCAGGCACGTGTGTATTGCACCGGGTTCTCGCTCAACGCCGCTGACGCTGGCGGCCGCCGAAAACCGGGCGTTGATTCATCACACCCACTTTGATGAACGCGGCCTCGGCCACCTCGCACTGGGCCTGGCGAAAGCCAGCAAAGAACCTGTGGCGGTGATTGTCACCTCCGGTACCGCGGTGGCAAACCTCTATCCGGCGCTGATCGAAGCCGGGTTAACCGGTGAAAATCTGATTCTGCTCACCGCCGATCGCCCCCCTGAGCTTATTGACTGCGGCGCCAATCAGGCGATTCGCCAGCCGGGACTCTTTGCTTCACATCCGTCGCAGACGATTTCGTTACCGCGTCCCACCCAGGATATTCCGGCAAGCTGGCTGGTTTCCACCGTCGATCACGCCATGGAGACGTTGCGTGGCGGGGCGTTGCACATCAACTGCCCGTTTGCCGAGCCGCTGTATGGTGAGCTGGACGACACGGGCCTGGAATGGCAGCACTCTCTCGGTGACTGGTGGGAGAGTGAAAAACCGTGGCTACGCGAGCAGACGCACCTTGAGAGCGCAAAACAGCGCGACTGGTTCTTCTGGCGGCAGAAGCGCGGTGTGGTCATCGCCGGGCGCATGAGCGCCGCTGAAGGCAAGCTGGTCGCGGAATGGGCACAAACGCTCGGCTGGCCACTGATTGGCGATGTGCTTTCCCAGACCGGTCAGCCGCTGCCGTGCGCCGACCTCTGGCTGGGTAATGCGAAAGCGGTTACCGAGCTGTCGCATGCGCAGATTGTGGTGCAGCTGGGTTCGAGTTTGACCGGCAAGCGGTTACTGCAGTGGCAGGCTACCTGCACGCCGGAAGAGTACTGGCTGGTGGATCCGCTGGAAGGGCGGCTCGACCCGGCGCACCATCGCGGTCGTCGCCTGGTCAGCAGTATTGACGCCTGGCTGACGCTCCATCCGGCAGAAAAGCGCAAACCCTGGGCGGTGACCCTCCCGGACCTTTCGCGTCAGGCGTGGGAGCTGACCAAAGCGCACTGCGACGCGTTTAGCGAGGCCGGGCTGGCGCACCGTATTCGCCAGCTTCTGCCTGAGCAGGGGCAGCTGTTTGTCGGCAATAGCCTGGTGGTGCGCCTGATTGACGCCTTTTCGAAGCTGCCTGCCGGCTACCCGGTCTACAGCAACCGCGGCGCCAGCGGTATCGACGGCCTGATCTCAACGGCGGCGGGCGTGCAGCGCGCCAGCGCGAAATCGACGCTGGCGATCGTGGGCGATCTCTCCGCGCTCTACGATCTCAACGCGCTGGCGTTGCTACGTCAGGCGTCAGCCCCGTTTGTGCTGATTGTGGTCAACAACAACGGCGGGCAGATTTTCTCCCTTTTGCCCACGCCGCAGAGCGAGCGCGAGCGCTTCTATCTGATGCCGCAGAACGTGCACTTCGAACACGCCGCGGCGATGTTCAGCCTGAAATACCATCGCCCTGAAAGCTGGGAACAGCTGGATGCCGCGCTGGGCACCGCCTGGAAACAGCCGGGCGCGACGCTGATTGAGCTGGTGGTGAACGATGCAGATGGTGCGCAGATGCTGCAAAGCCTGCTGGCGCAGGTGAGCCAGCTGTGATCCTCTCTGGCGTGCAGCGGGCCGGCGAGCCAGGCTATCCCTGGCTGGTCTTCTTGCACGGCTTTTCCGGGGACTGCCGCGAGTGGCAGAGGGTCGGTGAAAAACTCAGCGACTACCCCCGGCTGTATCTGGATCTGCCGGGTCACGGTGGATCCCGAGATTTGAGCGTGACGGGGTTTGAGGAGATGAGCACGCTGCTCACCCAAACCTTGCTTAGTTACAACATACTCAAGTTCTGGCTCATCGGGTACTCCCTCGGCGGCCGCATTGCGATGTTCCATGCCTGCCAGCAGCCTGAGGGTCTGCTGGGCGTGGTGGTAGAGGGCGGGCATCCGGGCCTGGAGGATGCCGAAGCGCGAAATGCGCGGCTGGCATCTGACCGCCGCTGGGCGAGACGTTTTCGTACTGAACCGCTGAGTAAGGTATTCGCTGACTGGTATCAACAGCCCGTTTTTGCCTCACTCACGGATGCCCAGCGCGAGGCGCTGATTACCCTGCGCAGCCAGAACAGAGGCGCGGCGCTGGGGATGATGCTCGAAGCGACGTCGCTGGCCGTGCAGCCCGATTTGCGTGCCGCGCTTGGGGCACGCCATTTCTCTTTTGATTATCTCTATGGCGAACGCGATGAGAAGTTTGCGGCCCTTGCCGCTGAGCTGAACGCCGTTCGCCATGCAATTCCCAACGCCGGACACAACGCCCACCGGGAAAATCCCGATGCGGTTACCGCGAGTCTGGCTCAGATACTGCGTCTTCGTATAAAGGACATTCTATGATCTATCCTGATGAAAACATGCTCTATGCACCGGTTGAATGGCAAGACTGCTCCGAAGGCTACACCGACATTCGCTACCACAAATCCACCGACGGCATTGCCAAAATCACCATTAACCGTCCGCAGGTGCGCAACGCCTTCCGTCCGCTGACCGTTAAAGAGATGATCCAAGCCCTGGCGGATGCGCGCTACGACGACAACATCGGCGTGATTGTCCTGACCGGCGAAGGCGATAAGGCGTTCTGCTCCGGCGGCGATCAGAAAGTGCGCGGTGACTACGGCGGATACCAGGACGATGCCGGCACGCACCACCTGAACGTGCTCGATTTCCAGCGTCAGATCCGCACCTGTCCAAAACCGGTGGTGGCGATGGTGGCAGGCTACTCCATCGGTGGCGGTCACGTGCTGCACATGATGTGTGACCTGACCATTGCGGCAGAGAACGCCATCTTCGGCCAGACGGGCCCGAAAGTAGGCTCCTTCGACGGCGGCTGGGGTGCCTCCTACATGGCACGCATCGTCGGGCAGAAAAAAGCCCGTGAAATTTGGTTCCTGTGCCGTCAGTACAACGCTCAGGAAGCGCTGGATATGGGCCTGGTGAATACCGTGGTGCCGATTGCCGATCTCGAAAAAGAGACCGTACGCTGGTGTCGCGAAATGCTGCAGAACAGCCCGATGGCGCTGCGCTGCCTCAAAGCCGCGCTCAACGCCGACTGTGACGGTCAGGCGGGTCTGCAGGAGCTGGCGGGCAACGCCACCATGCTGTTCTACATGACCGAAGAGGGTCAGGAAGGGCGCAACGCGTTTAACGAAAAACGCCAGCCGGACTTCAGCAAATATAAACGGAATCCGTAATGCGTCGCGCGCAGGTATACCGCTGGCAGATATCGATGGACGCGGGCGTGGTGCTGCGTGAACGGCGGTTAAAAACCCGTGACGGCTTCTTCGTGCATCTGCAGCAGGGCGAGCGGGAAGGCTGGGGCGAGATTTCGCCTCTGCCGGGCTTTAGCCTCGAGTCGCTGGAGGACGCGCAGGCTGCATTGCTGGCGTGGACAGAAACGTGGCGTGAGGGCGAGAACCCGGCGTTACCGGACGTGCCTTCCGCGGCTTTTGGTATCAGCTGCGCGCTGGCGGAGCTGGACGGTAGCCTGCCTGAAGAGGCTAACTACCGCGCGGCACCGCTCTGCACAGGGGATCCGGACGAACTCTTCGCGCTGCTCTCCGCCATGCCGGGCGAGAAGGTCGCGAAAATCAAAGTCGGCCTCTACGAAGCGGTGCGCGACGGCATGGTTGCCAACCTGCTGCTGGAGGCGATCCCCGACCTGCACCTGCGTCTGGATGCTAACCGCGCCTGGACGCCGCTGAAGGCGCAGCAGTTTGCGAAATACGTCAACCCGGAGTACCGCAGCCGCATTGCCTTCCTGGAAGAGCCGTGTAAAACCCGCGACGATTCGCGCGCGTTTGCCCGCGAAACGGGGATTGCCATCGCCTGGGATGAAAGCCTGCGCGAAGCGGGTTTTGCCTTCGTTGCCGAACCCGGCGTCAGCGCGGTAGTGATTAAGCCGACGCTGACCGGCAGTCTGGCGAAGGTGCGCGAGCAGGTTGCGGCGGCGCACGCCGCAGGGCTGACGGCGGTGATCAGCTCGTCGATTGAGTCCAGCCTGGGGCTGACCCAGCTGGCGCGTATTGCCGCCTGGTTAACGCCGAACACGGTGCCTGGCCTCGATACGCTGAACCTGATGCAGGCCCAGCTTATCCGCACGTGGCCGGACAGCGCGCTGCCGTGCCTCGGCACCGAGGCGCTGGAGCCGCTGTTATGAGTTTTACCGACTGGCCCTGGCGGCACTGGCGCGCGCTGACTGCCGATAAGCCTGCCCTGAGGCTGAACGACGAAACGCTTACCTGGCAACAGCTGTGCGCGCGCGTCGACAGCCTTGCGGCGGGGTTTCACCAGCAGGGCGTGGAGGAGGGCGACGGTGTGCTGCTGCTGGCTCATAACCACCCGCAAACCCTGCTGGCGTGGCTGGCGCTGCTCCAGTGCGGAGCGCGGATCCTTCCCGTGAATCCACAGCTGCCGCGCCCGCTGCTGGACGTGTTGCTTCCCCAGATGACCCTGCGCTTTGCGCTGGTGCTGGACGGTCTCTACGACGCTCTTCCTCCCCTGAGCATGCGCGAGCGCGCGGGTGAATATCGCGCCGCGTGGCAGCCTGCGTGGCTGGCGTCCATGACGCTGACCTCCGGCTCTACCGGTCTGCCTAAGGCGGCGGTGCATACCTGCGAGGCCCATCTGGCCAGCGCGCGCGGCGTGCTGACGCTGATGCCCTACGGAGAAGACGACGACTGGCTGCTTTCGCTGCCGCTGTTTCACGTTTCCGGTCAGGGTATTTTATGGCGCTGGCTGCTGGCCGGCGCACGGTTAACCGTGCGCGAGAAACAGCCGCTGGCGCAGGCCTTGCGCGGCTGTACGCACGCCTCGCTGGTGCCGACCCAGCTCTGGCGTCTTCTGAATACCGAAAGCCACATTGCTCTGAAAGCGGTTTTGCTTGGCGGGGCGGCCATTCCGGTGGAATTGACGCAAAAGGCGAGAGAGCAGGAGATTCGCACCTTCTGCGGTTACGGCCTGACCGAGTTTGCCTCTACCGTCTGCGCGAAAGCGGCGGACGGCGAGCCGGACGTGGGCAGTGCCCTGCCGGGTAGAGAGGTACAGGTCGTTAACGGTGAAGTCTGGATCAGGGCGCAAAGCATGGCCTCAGGCTACTGGCGCGACGGCGCGCTGATGCCGCTGACCAATGCGCAGGGATGGTTCGCCACCCGCGATCGCGGCGAGCTGCATGACGGCCGCCTGACGATTCTGGGCCGCATGGACAATCTCTTTTTTAGCGGCGGAGAAGGGATCCAGCCGGAAAGCCTTGAGCGGGTTATCGCCCGGCATCCGCAGATTAACCAGGTGTTTATCGTCCCGCTGGACGACGCCGAGTTCGGGCAGCGTCCGGTGGCGGTGGTGGAGTGTGAGCCGGGAACGGATATCGCCTGTTTGCCTGACTGGGTCACGGATAAGCTGGCGCGTTTTGAGCAGCCCGTCCGCTGGCTGCTGCTGCCGACCGAGCTTAAAAATGGCGGCATTAAAGTTTCGCGTCGTGCGCTGCAGCAGTGGGTGAACGCATCGCTGAAAGGATAATAGCCGTTTCAAATAGTTACAATCTACCGACCTGCCGCACGCAGAGTGCTTGATCCCCGGAAGAGTCAGGTTAAAATCTCGCGGTTTTGGGACTTCTTATAAAATGTGCGGGATCGCGACAATGAAAAAAGTGGCATTAATGGGCTTCGGCCTGATGGTTGTTTCTGCGGCGGCTAACGCTATTAGCATTAACGGCTCGGCGGGTCAGGACTATACCCACCTGGGCTTTGGCATGGGTACAGAGACCTCCGGTCTGGCGATGACCGGCGGCTGGACGCATAACGATGACGACGGCGACGCGGCCAGCCTCGGCCTGGGTCTTAACGTTCCTCTCGGCCCGTTCCTGGCGACCGTCGGCGGTAAAGGTATCTATACCAACCCAAATGACGGTGACGAAGGGTACGCAGCGGCAGTGGGCGGCGGCCTGCAGTGGAAGATTGGCGACAGCTTCGGCCTGTTTGGCGAGTACTACTATTCTCCCGACTCCCTCTCAAGCGGTATCGAAAGCTATGAGGAAGCCAACGCCGGCGCGCGCTGGACCATCATGCGTCCGATTACCATCGAAGCAGGCTATCGTTATCTGAACCTGGCCGGCAAAGACGGCAACCGCGACAACGCGCTGGCCGACGGCCCGTACGTGGGCGTCAGCGCAGGCTTCTAATCACTCCGGCGCGGCATTCTGTCGCGCCAGTTTCTCTCTTCTCCACCCCGCGTTTGCGCTATAGTGTTTTGACCAAATTAGCGGGAGAACATAATGATTAACGTGGAGATGTTATCCACCGGCGACGAAGTGCTGCATGGCCAAATTATTGATACCAATGCTGCCTGGCTTGCCGATCTTTTCTTTGAGCAAGGATTACCGTTAACGCGCCGCAACACGGTGGGCGACAATCTTGAGTCACTGGTCGCTATTCTGCGTGAACGCAGCGAACACTGTGACGTGCTGATTGTGAACGGTGGGCTCGGCCCTACCAGCGACGATCTCAGCGCGCTGGCCGCCGCGACCGCAAAAGGCGAAGGGCTGGTGCTGCACGAGGCGTGGCTTTCGCAGATGGAGCGCTTTTTCTCCGAACGCGGCCGCATCATGGCCCCCAGCAACCGCAAGCAGGCTGAAATCCCCGCCAGCGCTGAGCTGGTCGATAACCCGGTCGGCACCGCGTGCGGGTTTGCCATGCAGTTGAACCGCTGCCTGATGTTCTTCACGCCGGGCGTGCCCTCAGAATTTAAAGTGATGGTCGAGCAGCAGATCCTGCCGCGCCTTCGCGATCGTTTTACCCTGCCGGAACCCCCGCTTTGCCTGCGTCTGACCACCTTTGGCCGCTCGGAAAGCGATCTGGCTCAGAGCCTCGACCACCTGGCACTGCCGCCGGACGTGTCCATGGGGTATCGCTCCTCCATGCCGATCATTGAACTTAAGCTTACCGGTCCGGCCACGCAGAAAGAGGCGATGCTGGCCCTGTGGCCTGAGGTGCAGCGCGTGGCGGGCGAAAGCCTGATTTTTGAAGGCACGGAAGGGCTTCCGGCGCAGATTGCGAAGCATCTGCAGTCGCGCCAGCTGAGCGTGACCTTAAGCGAGCAGTTCACCGGCGGCCTGCTGGCGCTGCAGCTGTCGCGCGTTAACGCACCGCTGCTGGCCAGCGAAGTGGTGCCGTTCCAGCAGGAGACGCTGGCGCAGACCGCCCGCTGGGCTTCTGAGAGAAGGGTGAAACATTTTGCCGGTCTGGCGCTGTTTGTCGGGGGGCTGGATGAGGAATACCTTAACTTTGCGCTGGCCACGCCGGAAGGCACCTGGGCGCTGCGGGTAAAAATGAGCATCACCCGCCACAGCCTGGCGGTGCGTCAGGAGGTTTGCGCCATGATGGCGTTGAACATGCTGCGCCGCTGGTTGAATGGCAAAGAGGTTGCCAGCGAGCACGGCTGGATCCATGTGGTCGAGTCGCTGTTCGTTGAGTAAAACCCGTGCCGGGGCCTTTTGCCCCGGCACCGTTTAGCCCAGCGCCTTCGCCAGCAGGGTAATCGGATGTTCACAGCGCTTGCTGGTGGACATCTCAATCTGCCACTTGCAGGTTTCGCAGTCGGTCACCACGATATCCGCGCCGCTCTCTTCAATCTGGCGAAACAGCGGGGCGCCAATCGCCTGTGACGTTTCGTAGTTCTCACGCTTGAAGCCGTAGGTTCCTGCAATCCCGCAGCAGCGCGAATCCAGCACCGTTAGCTCAAGGCCCGGAATCAACCGCAGCAGTTCAAGCGTATAGAGCGACCAGCCCATTTTCTCCATATGACACGGCGTGTGGTACACCACTTTCAGGGGCAGTTTCCCCAGCGGCAACGTCTGCCCGCTGTCCAGTTTGCGCCACAGGAAACGCGTCGCCAGCTCGATGTGCTCGCGCAGCCCGCTATTATCCACGTCCAGCAGATGCGGGTACTCGTCGCGCAGGGTGAAGGTGCAGGTGGACGAGGTCGCCAGCACCGGAATACCCTTGTCGACAATGGCTTCGCGCAGCGACGTAACGTTGCTTTTGGCCTGCCTGCGCGCTTTATCGGTAAACCCGTTGGCAATCAGCGGTACGCCGCAGCACTTCTCCTTGTTCAGTAGCTGAACGCCCGTTCCCATGGCGTTAAGCACCTTCAGCAGATCTTTACCCAGCTGCGGGTGGTTATAATTCACATAGCAGCCGTGGAAAAAGGCCACCTGGTCGGCATACTTCGCCTGCTCCACGGCGACGGACTTGTACCAGCGGCGGAAAGTGCCGTGAGAATATTTCGGCAGGCTGCGGTGATGGTCTATCTTCAGCGTGGCATCCAGCAGCTGGCGCACCGGTTTGAGAGAGGTCGCCGCGTTCACCAGCGGGGCAAACGGCGTTGAGACGCTGCCCATCAGATCGGTGTGGCTCAGAATGGCGTCCCGCAGCGTCGGCTTTTGCGTGCCGTAGCGCGCCCGGGCGCGCTGGATGATATCGCCGATTTTAACATCCGACGGACAGGCCACCTCGCAGCGTTTGCAGTTAATGCAGTATTTCAGCGCCTCGTCATACAGCCTGCCGTCCTTCAGACGCAGACGCTCGCCGTCCGGTCCGGCCTGCTTTGGTCCGGGATAGCGTGGGTTCACGCCGCTGACCGGGCAGACGGTGGTACACACCGTGCATTTAATGCAGCTTTCAAAACGGGTGTCGTTCATTGTTCAGCCTCCGTGCGCTGGATAATCCGCTCTGCCACATACAGCGCCGTGACGGCGCAGACGCCACCACCGCATCCCTGAGCGATGGGATCGTATCCGCCCAGCAGCGAGCCGATGGCAAAGAGATTGCTGACGGGCTTACCGGAAAGCTGCGGGTGTAGCTGGTTATCGACAATCACGCCGAACTGTTGCCAGGGCTGGGGCGAGAAGAAATCACTCTGATACCAGTCCGCACGGGAGGCGCTTTGCCGGACATCCAGCCCCATAATGGCTTCCCGAATGCCCTCCCGGTTGCTCAGCAGTCCGTTACTGAAGAAACTGCCGCTTGCCAGCACCGTATAGCGGGCGCGAAGCGGAATATCATCGTGGTTGCGCGTCCAGACTTCGCTTACCGCGCCGTCCGTCAGGGTGATTTTTTTCACCTCGTCACCCGCCATCCAGACGCCACCCTGCGCAACAAACTGGCGCTGGAGCTGGGTATGCAGGCGAATACCCGGTACGGAAGGGGGCAGCGTTGGCAGCAGGCCGAGCGTGCAGGGCAGTCGATCCGAGAGCCAGCGCCAGAGCCGGTTGTCGTGTAAGCCAAAGCAAGCGGGCATCAACAGCGCGTCGCAGCTTTCGCCGAGCGGCCTGAGCGCGTCATACAGCAGCGGCCACTTATCTTCGTTATCGAGGAAACGGGCGATATTCACCGCGCGAAACTCGCTCGGGTTGTCGCGCAGAACATCAAGCTCGGGCAGCTCTATCTCTGCCGTTTCGGCATTAACGCCCTGGCGGCAAAGCGATGCCGCCGCGAGATGGGGCTGAAAATCAAGAAAACCGCTAATACCCACTACCCGCACGCGCGCGGCACTGAACGGGGTAACGGGCACCTCCTCCGGACTTAGCCAGGCGGAACGCAGGGTACCGAGCGGCGTGACGCGCTGATGATTTTGCCTGGCGCTCCCCTTCATGCGCGCGCCGCAGTCCGCCAGTAGCGCTTCGGTTTCCAGGGCAAAGCGGTCAATATTATGCGCGCCAATCAGGTGATAGGGGTGCTCCGGCGGCAGCTTATCGCGGTACGTATCGTCCACCAGGTCCAGCGATCCCGACGAGAAGTGCAGAGCGCTCTGACCCCGGGTGATAATGGCGCAGCGCAGCCCCCGCTTTGTGAGTTTGATGCCACAAAGCAGGCCTGCGAGCCCGCCGCCGACAATCACGGTGTCAAATTTCATCGCGTTGCTCCTTCTCAAGACCGCAAAGCCCCTGGTAGACCCAGCGGGTAAACTCGCTTTCACGCAGGGCATCTCCCCAGGCAACAGGCTGAATCCCTTTCCAGCGCTCGTTTAAAAACGCGCTGAGCTGATCGAGCGACTGGGTGGCGGTGGTGGTATGAAAGCGTTGCAGCAGACCGGCGGCACGACAGGCGCACAGCTCGCCCTGGCAGGTCCCCATTCCGACGCGGGTGCGGCGGCGGAGATCGAGCAGGCTATTGACCGTCAGGTTCTCTACCGCGTACTGCACTTCACCGGCGGTCACGGCTTCGCATTCGCATACGAGGCTGCGGCTCAGCCGCCCTTCGCCCAGCCAGGCCGGCGTTCTGTCGCCATGGCGATAGATGGCCGATCCGCGCAGAGGGGCTGGCAGAGAGATAATTTTTTGCAGCGTCTTCTCGGTGGACTGCCGCGAACCGGGCAGAGGCTGTTCTGCCGTTACGCACGGTTCGGTATTGCCCAGCTTGCGGCAGACGGCATCCGTTGCCCACTCCGCCATCAGGCGATAGGTCATCAGCTTGCCACCGGTGATGGTGATAAACCCGTCCAGGCCGTCACGCGCGGCATGGTCGAGCAGCACAATGCCGCGGCTGACGTTTCGCCCGCTTGGGTCGTTATCGCTGGCGACTAGCGGACGTACGCCCGCATAGGCCCGCAGGATCCGGGTCTGCGCCATTACCGGGGCCAGCTTTTCCCCTTCGCGCAGCAGGATATCCACCTCTTCGGCGGTCACGCGGTTGTAATCAATCTCGCTGTAGTCCACGTGCGTTGAGGTGGTACCGATTAACGAAATGGTATCGCCGGGGACGAGGATGTCGGCATCGGACGGTTTGCGGCAGCGGTTGATCACGTGGTTATTAATGCGATGGTCGAGGATCAGCAGGGAGCCTTTCGCCGGGAACATGCGAACCGAGAGCTCAGCGTATTCCGCAATGTGCTGCCCCCAGATCCCCGCGGCATTGACGACGACGGAGGCAAACAGCTCGCTGTGTTCATTGTATTGCGTGTCATACACCCGCACGCCGCAGATGCGATGGCCTTCGCGGATAAGCCCGGTCACTTCGTGCCCGGTCAGTATGTGCGCACCATGCTCGCGAGCGTCCAGCATGTTGGCGGCGGTCAGGCGAAAAGGATCAACCGTACCGTCAGGCACTTTTACCGCGCCCGTCAGGGCCGGGTTGACGGAGGGCTCAATGCGCCGCGCGAGGGCAGGGTCGATAGCCTCGGCCTGAATCCCCGCCGCGCGACAGGCGGTAATAAAGGTTGACTGAAAGGCGAGATCGTCTTCGGGAAGCGTAATAAACAGACCATCGGTGGGTTCAATGCAGTGGCGGGCTATGCGCCGCAGGATCTGATTTTCGGCAATACATTCGCGCGCGGATTCGCCGTCGGTCACGGCGTAGCGGGCGCCGCTGTGAAGCAGTCCATGATTGCGGCCGGTAGCGCCCGTCGCTATGTCATGGCGCTCCAGAAGCGTGACGCTTAATCCCCGCAGGGCGCAATCGCGTGCGATGCCAGAGCCGGTTGCGCCACCGCCAATGATAATCACATCGCTGTAACGAGGATCGTGAATTGTCATTGTCATCCCTCTGTGTTCGTTTTTTTATCATTTAGCCACATGAAAACTGTGGTTTGTTTGATTTCGAACACAAACGAGCGAAATTCGAAAGTGAAACGTGATTTCATGCGCTTTTTTGCGCATTCTGTCATATTTCTGTAACAATCTGTGCGTTGATTCACAGTAACAATCACTGTGATTTCTTAACATCGCGACCTCTCTGGAGTATGGGGCAGTTAAACCCCTGTAAATACAATTTTTGGCCACGGAGGCTGTCATGCTCAGTATCTTCAAACCTGCGCCGCATCGGGCGCGTCTGCCAGAGGCAGAAATTGATCCGCTATACCGCCGCCTGCGTTGGCAAATTTTCCTGGGGATCTTCTTCGGGTACGCGGCGTACTACCTTGTTCGTAAAAACTTTGCGCTCGCCATGCCGTACCTGGTGGAGCAGGGCTTTTCCCGTGGCGATCTGGGGTTCGCGCTGTCAGGTATTTCCATCGCCTACGGTTTTTCCAAATTCATTATGGGTTCAGTGTCCGACCGCTCGAATCCGCGCGTGTTTCTGCCGGCCGGCCTGATCCTGGCGGCAGCGGTTATGCTGTTTATGGGCTTTGTGCCGTGGGCAACCTCCAGCATTGCCGTCATGTTCGTGCTGCTGTTCCTCTGCGGCTGGTTCCAGGGCATGGGGTGGCCGCCGTGCGGACGCACTATGGTGCACTGGTGGTCGCAGAAAGAGCGTGGCGGCATCGTGTCGGTGTGGAACTGCGCGCATAACGTGGGTGGCGGCATTCCGCCTCTGCTGTTCCTGCTGGGAATGGCCTGGTTCAACGACTGGAAAGCCGCGCTGTATATGCCTGCCTTTGGCGCCATCGTGGTGGCGATTATTGCCTTCGCCCTGATGCGCGATACGCCGCAGTCCTGCGGCCTGCCGCCGATCGAAGAGTACAAAAACGACTATCCGGATGATTACAGCAAGGAGCATGAAGAAGAGCTGACCGCAAAACAGATCTTCATGAAGTACGTCCTGCCGAACAAGCTGCTGTGGTACATCGCGGTAGCGAACGTGTTCGTTTACCTGCTGCGCTACGGCATTCTGGACTGGTCACCGACTTACCTGAAAGAGGTGAAGCACTTCGCGCTGGATAAATCTTCGTGGGCCTACTTCCTGTATGAATATGCGGGGATCCCGGGCACGCTGCTTTGCGGCTGGATGTCGGACAAGGTGTTTAAAGGCAACCGCGGTGCGACGGGCGTCTTCTTTATGACTCTGGTGACCATCGCCACCGTAGTGTACTGGCTCAACCCGCCGGGCAACCCGTCAGTAGATATGGCCTGTATGATCGTCATCGGCTTCCTGATTTATGGTCCGGTTATGCTGATCGGTCTGCACGCGCTGGAGCTGGCACCGAAGAAAGCGGCAGGCACGGCGGCAGGCTTTACCGGTCTGTTCGGCTACCTGGGTGGGTCGGTCGCGGCGAGCGCCATCGTGGGCTATACCGTTGACTTCTTCGGCTGGGACGGCGGCTTTATGGTGATGATTGGCGGTAGCGTGCTGGCGGTACTGCTGCTGATTATCGTGATGATTGGTGAGAAACGTCACCACGCGGAAGTGCAGGCACGTCGTCAATAAGGAGCATTGCCATGAAATTATCTTACGTAACAACCGGCCTGCTGCTGGCGGGCCTGATGACAGGCTCCGCGCTGGCGGCAGATAAAATCGTCATCGCCCACCGCGGCGCGAGCGGCTATCTGCCGGAGCATACGCTGCCGGCAAAAGCGATGGCCTATGCGCAGGGCGCGGATTACCTGGAGCAGGACCTGGTGATGACGAAGGACGACCAGCTGGTGGTCCTGCACGATCATTATCTTGACCGCGTGACGGACGTGGCGGAGCGTTTCCCGGACCGCGCCCGCAAAGATGGCCGGTTCTACGCCATTGATTTTACCCTGGATGAGATCCGCTCCCTGAAGTTTACCGAAGGCTTCGAGATTGAAAACGGCAAGAAGGTGCAGGTCTATCCGGGACGTTTCCCGATGGGCAAATCTGACTTCCGGATCCACACCTTCCAGGAAGAGATTGAGTTTGTTCAGGGGCTGAACCACTCAACCGGGAAAAATATCGGTATCTACCCGGAAATCAAAGCGCCGTGGTTCCACCACCAGGAAGGGAAAGACATTGCCGCGAAGACGCTGGAGGTGCTGAAGCAGTACGGTTACACCAGCAAGATGGACAAGGTTTACCTGCAGTGCTTTGACGCCGCCGAGCTGAAGCGCATCAAAACCGAGCTGGAGCCGAAGATGGGGATGAACCTCAATCTGGTACAGCTGATTGCCTATACCGACTGGAATGAAACCCAGGAGAAGCAGCCGGACGGCAAGTGGGTGAACTACAACTACGACTGGATGTTTAAGCCGGGCGCGATGAAGCAGATTGCGCAGTACGCCGACGGCATCGGGCCGGATTACCACATGCTGGTGGCGGAGGGTTCGACCCCGGGCCACGTGAAGCTGACGGCGATGGTGAAAGAGGCGCATGCCAGCAAGATGCAGGTTCACCCGTACACGGTGCGTGCAGACCAGCTGCCGGAGTATGCAACGGACGTGAATCAGCTTTATGAGGTGTTGTACAACCAGGCGGGCGTGGACGGACTGTTTACGGATTTCCCGGATAAAGCGGTGAGCTTTTTGAAGGATAAACGCTGAAATTGCCGGGTGGCGGCTGCGCCTTACCCGGCCTACGAACTGCGGTTTTGTAGGTCGGGTAAGCGAAGCGCCACCCGACGCAATCACATCTCGATCTCAATATCGCCTTTTGCCCTGCAGCAGCAGGGCAAAATTTCCCCTTCGTTGATAAAGGCCAGCGGTTCGGTCAGCCAGTCCACCTGGCCTGCGACCAGGCGGCAGCGGCAGGAGCCGCAATAGCCTTCACGACACTGGTACTCTACCTCCACCTGATGCGCTTCAAGCGCCACCAGCAGGGAAGGGTGCTCTTCTTGGCACAACACTTCGGTGCCCGAAAGACTCAACGTTACGCGCGTCATCAGAGCTGGAAGTCGCTCAGGTCGTCAGTGTTGACTTCAGAATCAATCTGACCGACCAGGTAAGAACTCACTTCCACTTCCTGCGGCGCTACCTGCACGTTATCGGACACCAGCCAGGTGTTGATCCACGGGATTGGGTTAGAGCGCGTCTGGAACGGCAAATCGAGACCGACGGCCTGCATACGGATGTTGGTAATGTACTCAACGTACTGGCACAAAATGTCTTTGTTCAGGCCAATCATGGAGCCGTCGCGGAACAGGTAATCTGCCCACTCTTTCTCCTGCTGAGCCGCCAGCACGAACAGGTCATAGCACTCCTGCTTGCACTCTTCGGCGATTTCAGCCATTTCCGGGTCGTCCGTGCCGCTGCGCAGCAGGTTCAGCATGTGCTGGGTGCCGGTCAGGTGCAGGGCTTCATCACGGGCAATCAGGCGGATGATTTTGGCGTTGCCTTCCATCAGCTTGCGCTCGGCGAAGGCGAAGGAGCAGGCAAAGCTGACGTAGAAGCGGATCGCTTCCAGCGCGTTGACGCTCATCAGGCACAGGTACAGCTGTTTTTTCAGCGCGCGCAGGTTCACGGTAACGGTCTTGCCGTTCACGTTGTGCGTGCCTTCACCCAGCAGATGCCAGTAGCTGGTCATCTCGATCAGCTCGTCGTAGTAGTGGGAAATGCCTTCGGCGCGCTTCTGGATCTGCTCGTTGGTGACGATATCGTCAAACACCACCGCCGGATCGTTCACGATGTTGCGGATGATATGGGTGTAAGAGCGGGAGTGGATCGTCTCGGAGAACGCCCAGGTTTCCACCCAGGTTTCCAGCTCAGGAATCGAGATCAGCGGCAGCAGCGCCACGTTCGGGCTACGGCCCTGAATGGAGTCCAGCAGCGTCTGGTACTTCAGGTTGCTGAGGAAGATATGCTTTTCGTGATCCGGCAATGCCTGGAAATCAATACGATCGCGGGAAACGTCCACTTCTTCCGGGCGCCAGAAGAAGGAGAGTTGCTTTTCAATCAGCTTTTCGAAGATGTCATATTTTTGCTGATCGTAGCGTGCCACGTTGACCGGCTGGCCGAAGAACATCGGCTCTTTGAGCTGGTCGTTTTTCGTCTGTGAAAAGGTGGTATATGCCATTGCGGTGAGTCCTGTTGAGATTTTATTGCCCGGCGGCACTGCGTTTGCCGGGCCTACAAAACCGTAGGCCGGGTAAGCGTAGCGCCACCCGGCGAAGTGCTTAGATCTTACATGCGCCGCTTTCGCAGCCATCGTCCTGAATTGACGGAACCATGTCGTCCTGGGCGTCTTCCGCACCATCACGGGTGTTGTGATAGTACAGGGTTTTCACGCCAAATTTATAGGCGGTCAGCAGGTCTTTCAGCAGCTGCTGCATCGGAACCTTGCCGGACGGGAAGCGCGTCGGGTCATAGTTGGTATTGGCAGAGATAGACTGGTCGATAAACTTCTGCATGATACCCACCAGCTGCAGATAGCCGTCGTTGTTAGGCATTTCCCACAGCAGCTCGTAGTTGTTACCCAGCGTCTCGTAATCCGGTACCACCTGACGCAGCACGCCGTCTTTCGACGCTTTAATGCTGACGTGGCCGCGTGGAGGCTCAATACCGTTGGTGGCGTTAGAGATCTGCGAAGAGGTCTCGGACGGCATCAGGGCAGAGAGCGTGGAGTTACGCAGGCCGTGAGTCTTAATGGACTCGCGCAGGCCTTCCCAGTCGAGGTGCAGCGGCTCGCTGACAATCGCATCCAGGTCTTTCTTGTAGGTGTCGATTGGCAGAATGCCTTTCGCGTAGGTGGTTTCGTTGAACCACGGGCACGCGCCTTGCTCTTTCGCCAGCTCGTTGGAGGCTTTCATCAGGTAGTACTGAATGGCTTCAAACGTCTGGTGCGTCAGGTTGTTGGCGCTGCCGTCAGAGTAACGCTTGCCGTTTTTCGCCAGCCAGTAGGCGAAGTTGATCACGCCGATACCCAGCGTGCGGCGACCCATCGCACCGCGTTTGGCTGCCGGGATTGGGTAATCCTGGTAATCAAGCAGGGCGTCGAGGGCACGTACGGCCAGCACGGCCAGCTCTTCCAGCTCGTCCAGGCTCTTAATCGCACCCAGGTTGAACGCGGACAGCGTACACAGCGCGATTTCACCGTTTTCGTCGTTCACGTCTTCCAGCGGTTTGGTCGGCAGGGCGATCTCCAGACACAGGTTAGACTGGCGCACTGGCGCAACAACCGGGTCAAACGGGCTGTGGGTGTTGCAGTGGTCAACGTTCTGGATGTAGATACGACCGGTAGAGGCACGTTCCTGCATCATCAGGGAGAACAGGTCTACCGCCTTCACGCGCTGTTTGCGGATGCTGTCGTCTTTTTCGTATTTGGTGTACAGACGCTCGAACTCGTCCTGATCGGCGAAGAACGCGTCATACAGGCCCGGGACGTCGGACGGGCTGAACAGGGTGATGTCTTCGCCCTTCAGCAGACGGGTGTACATCAGCTTGTTGATCTGCACGCCGTAGTCCATGTGGCGCACGCGGTTGCCTTCAACGCCGCGGTTGTTTTTCAGCACCAGCAGGCTTTCCACTTCCAGGTGCCACATTGGGTAGAACAGGGTCGCTGCACCGCCGCGCACGCCGCCCTGCGAGCAGGATTTCACTGCCGTCTGGAAGTGCTTATAGAACGGAATACAGCCGGTGTGGAACGCTTCACCGCCGCGAATCGGGCTGCCCAGCGCACGGATGCGACCGGCGTTGATACCGATACCGGCGCGCTGGGAAACGTATTTCACAATGGCGCTGGAGGTGGCGTTGATGGAATCCAGGCTGTCACCACACTCGATCAGTACGCAGGAGCTGAACTGACGGGTTGGGGTGCGCACGCCAGACATGATTGGCGTAGGCAGAGAAATTTTGAACGTCGATACCGCATCGTAGAAACGCTTCACGTATTCCAGACGGGTGTCGCGCGGGTAGTTAGAGAACAGGCAGGCAGCCACCAGAATATAGAGGAACTGGGCGCTTTCGTAGATCTCACCGGTTACGCGGTTCTGAACCAGGTATTTGCCTTCGAGCTGCTTCACCGCCGCATAGGAGAAGTTCATATCGCGCCAGTGATCGATAAACCCGTTCATCTGCTCGAACTCTTCTTCCGTATAGTCTTCCAGCAGATGCGTGTCGTATTTGCCCAGCTCGACCATTTTCACCACGTGATCGTACAGCTTAGGCGGCTCAAACTGGCCGTAGGCTTTTTTACGCAGGTGGAAAATCGCCAGACGTGCAGCGAGGTACTGATAATCCGGTGCTTCGCGGGAGATCAGATCCGCAGCTGCCTTGATGATGGTTTCATGGATATCAGACGTTTTGATGCCGTCGTAGAACTGGATGTGGGAACGCAGTTCAACCTGGGAGATAGATACGTTGTTCAGTCCTTCTGCTGCCCAGTCGAGAACTCGATGGATTTTGTCCAGATTGATACGCTCGGTGGTACCGTCGCGCTTTGTCACCAGCAGACTCTGATTCATGTGGGGTTTACCTGTCCGTGAAATAAAAAAATATCCCCCGCTTATCCACAGATCCGTCTTGTGACTAACTCTGTGGATAAATACTACATATAGGGGGTTTGCGATAAGAAAAACGCTATATGGTGAGTATTCTAGTATCGAATCTTTTCAGCACAAGGGTTGATTTTGACGTTAAATTGAGGTTGTGAAAGGGTAAAAAAGGCTAAGTCCTCGTACCGTAAGGCCTGGAAGACATGTCAATAATTAAGAAAAAAAATTCAAAATTTGATCGAGTGCTGATTTCTTCAACGGGAGGTCAGAATTGCGCAACATGATGTCGCGCAATCTTTATAAGAATAACGAATGACGTTAGTCGTTTTTGGCGGTGGTATGCAACATATAGTTAACATCTACGCCCGGTGCGAGCTTGAATTTATCGGTCAGCGGATTGTAGTGCAGGCCGGTGATGTGTTGCTCTTTGAGCCACGTCTGGTCAACCCAGCTTAACAGCTCAGCAGGCTTGATGAATTTCTTCACGTCGTGCGTGCCTTTCGGCACCATGCGCAGCACATATTCTGCGCCGACGACGGCCATCAGCCAGGCTTTACCGTTACGGTTGATCGTCGAGAAGAAGACCTGTCCACCCGGTTTAACCAGTTTTGCACAGGCATGCACCACGGACTGCGGATCGGGTACGTGCTCCAGCATCTCCATGCAGGTCACCACATCGTACTGATGAGCATGTTTTGCCGCGTGTTCTTCGACGGTTTCCTGCACGTATTCCACCTGGATGCCGGACTCCAGCGCATGAAGACGGGCAACCTGCAACGGTTCAAAGCCCATATCGAGGCCAGTGACGTTCGCCCCTTCGCGCGCCATGCTCTCAGCCAGGATACCGCCGCCGCAGCCGACATCGAGCACTTTTTTACCGAACAGACCGCCGGAACGCTCCGCGATATAGCCCAGACGCAGCGGGTTAATGCGGTGCAGCGGTTTGAACTCACCTTCGAGATCCCACCAGCGGGAGGCCACCGCTTCAAATTTGGCAATCTCTTCGTGGTCAACGTTGTGAGCCACCGGGGATTTTTCGGCATTCATGGGCGCTTTTACTCCTTATTTAGCAAGACAAAGGAGTATATCAGGCAATCCCTGTGAATAAAGCGTATAGGTTTACCTCAATCACCTCGGCTGTGTTATAATTTGCGACCTTTGAATCCGGGATACAGTAGAGGGATAGCGGTTAGATGAGCGACCTTGCGAGAGAAATTACACCGGTTAACATCGAGGAAGAGCTGAAGAGCTCCTATCTGGACTATGCGATGTCGGTCATTGTTGGCCGTGCGCTGCCGGATGTCCGCGATGGCCTGAAGCCGGTACACCGTCGCGTACTATACGCCATGAACGTATTGGGCAATGACTGGAATAAAGCCTATAAAAAATCTGCCCGCGTCGTGGGTGACGTCATCGGTAAATATCACCCGCATGGTGATACCGCCGTGTATGACACCATCGTCCGTATGGCGCAGCCATTCTCCTTGCGTTACATGCTGGTAGATGGTCAGGGTAACTTTGGTTCTGTTGACGGCGACTCCGCAGCGGCGATGCGTTATACGGAAATCCGTATGTCGAAAATCGCCCACGAGCTGATGGCCGACCTGGAAAAAGAGACCGTTGATTTCGTCGATAACTACGACGGCACCGAGCGCATTCCTGATGTTATGCCAACCAAGATCCCGAACCTGCTAGTGAACGGTTCGTCCGGTATCGCGGTCGGTATGGCAACCAACATTCCGCCGCACAACATCACCGAAGTGATCAACGGCTGCCTGGCCTATATCGACGATGAAGACATCAGCATTGAAGGGCTGATGGAACACATCCCGGGTCCGGATTTCCCGACGGCGGCGATCATCAACGGTCGTCGCGGTATTGAAGAAGCGTACCGCACCGGTCGCGGCAAGATTTACATCCGTGCCCGCGCCGAAGTGGAAGCGGACGCTAAAACCGGCCGTGAGACCATCATTGTTCACGAGATCCCGTATCAGGTGAACAAAGCGCGTCTGATTGAAAAAATCGCCGAGCTGGTAAAAGAAAAACGTGTTGAAGGTATCAGCGCGCTGCGTGACGAGTCTGACAAAGACGGTATGCGTATCGTGATTGAGATCAAACGTGACGCGGTGGGTGAGGTTGTGCTGAACAACCTGTACTCCCAGACTCAGCTCCAGGTTTCCTTCGGTATCAACATGGTGGCACTGCACCATGGTCAGCCGAAGATCATGAACCTGAAAGAGATCCTGAGCGCGTTCGTGCGTCACCGCCGTGAAGTGGTGACCCGTCGTACCATCTTCGAACTGCGCAAAGCGCGCGACCGTGCGCACATCCTTGAAGCGCTGGCCGTTGCCCTGGCTAACATCGACCCGATTATCGAGTTGATTCGCCGTGCACCGACGCCGGCAGAAGCGAAAGCCGCCCTGATCGCGCGTCCGTGGGAGCTGGGTAACGTGGCCGCCATGCTGGAACGTGCGGGCGATGACGCTGCGCGTCCTGAGTGGCTGGAGCCTGAATTCGGCGTGCGTGACGGTCAGTACTACCTGACTGAACAGCAGGCCCAGGCGATTCTGGATCTGCGTCTGCAGAAACTGACCGGCCTTGAGCACGAAAAACTGCTCGACGAATACAAAGAGCTGCTGGAACAGATTGCCGAGCTGCTGCATATCCTGGGTAGCGCAGATCGCCTGATGGAAGTGATCCGTGAAGAGCTGGAGCTGGTCCGCGATCAGTTCGGCGATGAACGTCGCACCGAAATCACCGCGAACAGCTCTGATATCAATATTGAAGACCTGATCAACCGTGAAGACGTGGTGGTTACCCTGTCTCACCAGGGCTATGTGAAGTATCAGCCGCTGACCGACTACGAAGCACAGCGTCGTGGCGGTAAAGGCAAATCGGCAGCCCGTATTAAAGAAGAAGACTTTATCGACCGCCTGCTGGTGGCAAACACCCATGACACGATCCTCTGCTTCTCCAGCCGGGGCCGTCTGTACTGGATGAAGGTCTATCAACTGCCGGAAGCGAGCCGTGGCGCGCGTGGTCGTCCGATCGTTAACCTGCTGCCGCTGGAAGCGAACGAACGTATCACCGCTATTCTGCCGGTACGCGAATACGAAGAAGGCGTGAACGTCTTTATGGCCACCGCCAGCGGTACCGTGAAGAAAACCGCCCTGACCGAATTCAGCCGTCCGCGTTCTGCGGGCATCATCGCGGTGAACCTCAATGAAGGCGATGAGCTGATTGGCGTTGATCTGACTTCCGGTTCTGATGAAGTGATGCTGTTCTCTGCCGCCGGTAAAGTGGTGCGCTTTAAAGAGAACGCCGTCCGCGCAATGGGCCGTACCGCTACGGGCGTTCGCGGTATCAAACTGGCGGGCGAAGACAGCGTCGTTTCTCTGATCATTCCGCGCGGTGAAGGGGCAATCCTGACCGTGACGCAGAATGGTTACGGTAAACGTACGGCGGAAGGGGAATACCCAACCAAGTCTCGCGGCACGCAGGGCGTTATCTCTATCAAGGTGACCGAGCGCAACGGTTCCGTTGTTGGCGCGGTGCAGGTAGACGATGCCGACCAGATCATGATGATCACGGATGCCGGTACGCTGGTGCGTACCCGCGTTTCTGAGATTAGCGTGGTGGGCCGTAACACCCAGGGCGTGATCCTCATCCGTACTGCGGAAGATGAAAACGTGGTGGGTCTGCAGCGTGTTGCCGAGCCAGTGGATGACGAAGAGCTCGACTCCATCGACGGTAGCGTCGCGGAAGGTGATGATGAAATCGCGCCAGAAGCCGACACCGACGATGATGCAGCGGACGACGCTGACGAGTAATGTCTCCTGATGCAAAAAAGGGCCGAATTCCGGCCCTTTTCTTTTGCAGAAGCAGATAAGTCAACGTTGCGACCTGGCGCGTTTACCGCTACCTTAACCACATTCTTTTGACCCCGACGGCGGAGCCTCGCCCCTTTGAAATACCTCGTCTCCTTTCGTAATACGCTGAAAGTTTCTCGCTATCTGTTTCGGGCGCTGGCGCTCTTGCTTTGGCTGCTGGTGGCCTTGTTCTCGGTGTTTTACATCGTTAACGCGCTGCACCAGAAAGAAGCGGAGATCCGCCAGGAGTTTAATTTAAGCTCCGACCAGGCCCAGCGCTACATTCAGCGAACGTCTGACGTGATGAAGGAGCTGAAGTATATTGCCGAAAACCGCCTGACGGCGGAAAACGGTATCCTTGCGCTTCGCGGGCGTAATGACA
Organism: Enterobacter sp. FW301-JW81; assembly: GCF_058788735.1. NCBI lineage: Bacteria > Pseudomonadati > Pseudomonadota > Gammaproteobacteria > Enterobacterales > Enterobacteriaceae > Enterobacter > Enterobacter sp. FW301-JW81. The sequence goes on from NZ_JBYTBA010000002.1 coordinate 325,612, forward strand.
AAACCGAAGTCCCGGACTTCCAGCCGCTGTTCCCGGACTCCGACTGCTCCACCATGAGCAATACCTGGCGCGGGTCGCTGGAATCGCTTGCCTGGTTTATGCGCTACTGGCGAGACAATTTCTCCGCCGCCTATGACCTCAACCGCGTATTCCTGATTGGCAGTGAAAATCTCTGCATGGCTGACTTTGGCCTGCGCGATGTGCCCGTTGAGCGTGATGACGCGCTGAAAAGCCTGCATGAGCGTATTGTGAAATATCGCAATGCGCCGCAGGACGAGCGCGGGAATAACATCTTCTGGGTGAGCCAGGGCCCGCGCGCGGGCGTGGGGTATTTCTACGCCCTGACGCCGGTTTATCTGGGCAATCGCCTGCAGGCGCTGCTGGGAATTGAGCAGACCATTCGCATGGAAAACTTCTTCACTCCAGGCAGCCTGCCAATGGGGGTGACCATTCTTGATGAAAATGGTCATCAGCTGATCTCGCTTGCCGGGCCCGATAACCGTTTAAACGTCGAACCGCACTGGATGCAGGAGCGGTCGTGGTTTGGCTATACCTCGGGTTTCCGCGAGCTGGTGCTGAAGAAGAGCCTGCCGCCTTCGTCGCTGAGTATCGTCTATTCGCTGCCGGTGGATATGGTGCTTGAGCGGATACGCATTCTTATCATGAATGCCATTCTGCTGAACCTGATCGCGGGTGGGGCGCTGTTCACCCTGGCGCGCATGTATGAGCGGAAAATCTTTATTCCTGCCGAAAGCGATGCTCAACGGTTGGAGGAACACGAGCAGTTTAACCGCAAGATCGTCGCGTCGGCACCGGTAGGGATCTGTATTCTGCGTACTCAGGACGGGACAAATATCCTGAGTAACGAACTGGCGCATAACTACCTGAACATGCTGACGCATGAGGACCGGCAAAGGCTGACGCAGATTATCTGCGGTCAGCAGGTTAACTTTGTCGACGTGCTCACCAGCACGCACACCAACCTGCAGATTAGCTTTGTCCATTCCCGCTATCGTAATGAAAACGTGGCGATTTGCGTGCTGGTGGACGTCTCCGCGCGCGTAAAAATGGAAGAGTCGTTGCAGGAGATGGCACAGGCCGCAGAGCAGGCGAGTCAGTCGAAATCCATGTTCCTTGCCACCGTCAGCCACGAGCTGCGCACGCCGCTGTATGGGATTATCGGTAACCTCGATCTGCTCCAGACGAAAGAATTGCCGAAAGGGGTCGACAGGCTGGTGACGGCGATGAACAACTCCTCCAGTCTGCTGCTGAAAATCATTAGCGATATTCTCGACTTCTCTAAAATTGAGTCTGAGCAGCTGAAAATCGAACCGCGGGAGTTCTCGCCGCGCGAGGTGATGAACCATATCAGCGCCAACTATCTGCCGCTGGTCGTGCGTAAACAGCTGGGGCTTTACTGCTTTATCGAACCGGACGTGCCGCTGACGCTGCACGGCGATCCGATGCGCCTGCAGCAGGTTATCTCTAACCTGCTCAGCAACGCCATAAAATTCACCGATGTTGGCTGTATCGTGTTGCACGTCTGCCGGGCGGGGGATTACCTGAGCATTCGCGTGCGCGACACGGGAGTGGGCATTCCGGCGAAGGAGGTGGTTCGTCTGTTCGACCCGTTCTTCCAGGTCGGTACCGGCGTGCAGCGTAACTTCCAGGGCACCGGCCTGGGGCTGGCGATTTGTGAGAAGCTTGTCAGCATGATGGACGGTGATATCTCGGTTGATACCGAGCCCGGCATGGGCAGCCAGTTCACCATCCGCATTCCGCTCTATTCGGCGCAGTATCCGGCGAAAGCGACGCTTGACGGGCTGAGTGATAAGCGCTGCTGGCTGGCGGTGCATAATGCTTCACTGAATGACTACCTGACGGCACTGCTCACCCACAGCGGTGTCAGGGTGTGCAGCTATGAAGGCCAAACGCCGGACGTGGACGATGTGCTGATTTCCGACGAGATGCTGGAACAGCCGTGGCAGGGGAGAGGAACGGTGCGCTTCTGTCGCCACCACATCGGCATTCCGGTTGAGCGCGAGCCGGGTGAATGGGTACACAGCGTTGCAACGCCGCACGAGCTGTTGAGCTTGCTGGCGCGCATCTACAAGGTGCAACTGGAAGAGAGCGACAGCGCCGGCGGATTGCCATCACCGGATTCTCTGGCGTCGGTGAATGACGATATGATGATTCTGGTGGTGGATGACCATCCGATTAACCGCCGCCTGCTGGCAGACCAGCTCGGATCGCTTGGCTATCAGTGCAAAACCGCTAATGACGGCGTGGATGCGCTGAATGTGCTGAGTAAAAATCACATTGATATCGTGCTTAGCGACGTCAACATGCCCAACATGGACGGTTACCGCCTGACGCAGCGCATCCGACAGCTTGGCCTGACGCTGCCGGTGGTGGGCGTAACGGCGAACGCGCTGGCGGAAGAGAAACAGCGCTGTCTGGAGTCAGGAATGGACAGCTGTCTGTCGAAACCGGTGACGCTGGACGTGCTGAAGCAGACATTGTCGATTTACGCAGATCGCGTGAGAAAAACCAGAATATAAAAAAGGCCCGCAAGGGCCTTTTTTATTTGCCCGGCGGCGCTGCGCTTGCGCGGGCCTACGGGTTCTGTAGGCCGGGTAAGCGCGAGCGCCACCCGGCATTTACAGTGGGGATCAATCCTTATCCGTTGCGCTCAGCGTAACGGAGGAGAGATAGTTCAGCAGAGCAATATCGTTGTCCACGCCCAGCTTCATCATCGCTGATTTCTTCTGGCTGCTGATGGTTTTAATACTGCGGTTCAGCTTCTTGGCAATTTCGGTGACCAGGAAACCTTCTGCGAACAGGCGCAGAACTTCGCTCTCTTTCGGCGACAGGCGTTTGTCACCGTAACCCCCCGCGCTGATTTTTTCCAGCAGGCGAGAGACGCTCTCAGGCGTGAACTTCTTGCCTTTCTGCAGCGCAGCAAGCGCTTTTGGCAGATCGGTCGGTGCGCCTTGTTTCAGCACAATCCCTTCGATATCCAGATCCAGCACGGCGCTCAGGATCGCCGGGTTGTTGTTCATGGTCAGAACAATGATCGAGATGTCCGGGAAGTGGCGTTTAATGTATTTGATGAGCGTGATCCCATCACCGTATTTGTCCCCAGGCATGGAGAGATCGGTAATGAGCACGTGTGCATCAAGCTTTGGGAGGTTATTGATCAGTGCTGTAGAGTCTTCAAATTCACCGACTACATTCACCCACTCGATCTGTTCAAGTGATTTGCGAATACCGAACAGTACAATCGGATGGTCATCGGCAATAATTACGTTCATATTGTTCATGTATAAGGCTACCTTGCTACAGCAAGCTTTTGACGTAGGCGTCAATGTCGCTGATGTATTTTTCAATGCCAGAGGCATCTTTCTCACGAATTAGATGTTCCAGCGTTTCACATAACTGCTTGCCGGGAACCAGATTAAGCATGGCAAACACCCCTTTAAGCCGGTGTGCTGTCTGTGCCAGCGCTGCAAAATCATTCGCAGCGGACTCAGTATACAACCGCTTAACATCATCTGGTACTGTATCAACAAAGAGTGAATAATATCCGCTGGCGTGAAGCTCGGCGTTTTCATTGCCGCCTAACGGTGATTCCGCTATCTCTTCCTGCGCCAGCTGCTCTTCTATTAGTTGTAGTACAGCTTCCTGCATCGCATTGCTTATATTAAAGTTGACGCGCAGCTGGCCAGGGCCGATTTTCCGCACGCCTGACTCATCATCGCTTAAAAGCAAGCCGGAGGCAGTAAGATTAGACGGATTATCAGTTAAAAACAGATCATATTCTTGACTTGCAAGCCTTTCATCCGGCGTGATGCAGGCCGCACCCCAGTTTTCTAACTGACGAACCACAATATTGCGGATCTCATTCGAGGTCACATCAACCATCACCACGACATCATCCAGCAGACGTTCTTCATCTTCTTCCTGTGGATTGGCGGGCATTTTGACGTGCAGAGAATAACGGGTGCCGAGTGATTCACGGGCTTTAATATTCAGATGACCGCCGAGCTTACGCGCCAGCTGATCGCACAGCCAGAACGTCAGCGCATTGGCCTTGCCGTAGCGATCGCTTTGCGTGTCATTCAGGAACGGGAAGTGCAGATTATCAATTTCACTCGTCGTTACCCCTTCCCCGGTGTCCAGAATGCGGAACGTCAGGCGATCTTCTGCCGACTCGTCCGTACTGACTTCGAGGGTGATCTTACCGATCTGCGTGGTGGTCACGGCATACTGAATAATCATCAACAGAATGCGACGCAGCGCTTCACGATCGCCGTGGCGTACGTCATTCGCGGACAAACGGTTATTGATCAGTAGCTGCAGCCCTTTACGCTTAATCACGGGCAGAACTTCCGGAACCACTTCGTCGATCAGATCCTGAATGGAGAAGAGGGTTGGCGTTCCCTTCCAGAAGTCATTCTCCAGCATGTTCGCCAGCTGGATCTCATCAACCATACGCACCAGCGAGTCGGCCTGGCAGGCAAGCTGGTGGCTTTCAGAGGTGTTTAGCGCCGCTGCCTGAGTCGCCAGCATTTTTAACGGCTGCTTGAAGGCATCGCCAATGTTTTGCATAAATGCGGCGCGCCCCTGCTGGTTTTTCTCATACAGCCTTTGCGCCTGCTTGAGCTTTTTATTCACCAGCACTTCGCGATCCTGATCGCGGATAATAAAGATTTGCGTACGCGAGGCCACCTGGCTGCGGAACTGACGGATCTCGTACAGCTCGTTATTAATCGTGGCTTGAATGACCCCCTGATGCTGATCCGCCATGGTGGTGATGTTCTGCAGGTTCAGATGCGGCAGCAGATGGTCAGCAATTTTGTTGCTCATCACCGTACGATTCGCTTCCTGATCGTGAACTAACACCCCGAGCGGCAGCACGGAAACAATCTCTTCATTCAGCGCACGCAATACGCGCAGCTCATTGCCGGTACCGGCCGGAACCGCAGAGGCGTCGCTCTGCCGTCCCGTCTGGAAGCGGAACGTGCTATAGCCAAACAGGGCCAGCGCAAGCAGGCCAATATTCAGCAGCAGAGGCAGCAGGATATTTTGCAGGGTATCGAGTAACAGCGTGCCAAACGGAACCTGCCACACCAGACGCATACCGGTCGAGTTGAGCGACGAGGCAATTTCGATTTTCGAACCGTTAAAGGAGATCGATACGCTCTCTGCGGCCTCTTTGTCAGGCGCCGAACGCATATTCTGGGTACTGCTGTCTGGCTCCAGACGGAAGCTGTCGAGCGGCATGTCCGGAGGAATTAAATCATTAATCGGTAAATCGAAGGCCACGACCGTTGCCAGATGCCCCGGCTGGTTAAAGGTGGTACGCAGGGTAAAGTAATGGCCATTTTGCCATGCCAGCCGGCGCAGTGATGAGAAGCTCTCACGTTCATCAAGGGCGTTGGCCTGCTGCAGCATCTCTGCCCGGCGGGAATCGACAATGCTACCCACGGTCGTCTCTTTAAATCCGGAAGAGAGATCTTTCAACGGCAGCGTTGAGATCAGGATCATGCTGTTGTCCTGACCGTTGAGATAGTACATCGACCACGGTACCGTTTCGGCACCCCAGAGGGTATCCAGATAGGTCGAAATGCGCTGGGTCATCTCAAGCGTCGCGCTGTCATGAGAGCCAAAGATAAGCGCCTCAGTCTTGCGCTGCGGTTTTTCGAGGTAATAGACATCCTGCTTAAGCCGCGTTTCCTGAAGCCCATCCCCGGATGAAGAGGCCGGTGCTGCCGCGATGTTGTCGTAAATCTGCCAGGTGGCGTAGCGCCAGGTATCTATGCGCTTGTGCACGGCGTGGGTGATATCAACGACCTGATAGCTCTTATCCTTCAGCCAGGCGTTAACCGCGCTCTGTACCATCACCCCCATTGTGACTAACAGCACAACGATCAAAAGAAGAAAGAAACGGGTGATGCTCCCGGGAAGGAGGGAGAATTTGCTCGGGGCGGTAGTTTCAGTCTGACTCATTGATATCTTTAACCCGTTATGGTCGTGCTCTGTGGCGATAGGGCAGTATAAAGGGTAATAACTGAATTTCCAGCGCCACTGTCCCGGAACAGGCGACTTTTTCAACCAACAATATCGGCGGCGAGGAGTGCAGTAAACATGTACAAACGCGCCCTGCGCGTACAGATATAACGCATTATCAGCCGATAAATAGCACGAATTAACAAGAAATTAAGTTTTGCATCAATCGCGTGCTTTCGGTGGCTACACGAAGAGAATTTAGTTAATAGTCGTTACAATTACGCTGCGGTAGCACAAAAAAAGAAAGATTACGTAAAGAAAGGTAAAAAAAAACCGAATGCGAAGCATCCGGTTGAATTAGGGATAAACAGACATTCAAAGCTGAATGACGGTAATAAATAAAGTTAATGATGATAGCGAGAGTTATTTTAGAGATTAGGGGCGATCTTGTTTTGTCATTCAGTGCTGTAACGTTTTTTATTGTAACTCATTGATATTAGTGTAATGTCATTTCTGTTTGATTATAAGTGCTAAATTCATAAGCTATTTGTGCTTTGTAAAAGTTCCTTGATGTTTACATTTTGAAACATGTTGATAGATAAATGAAACATCTTCAAAGTTTTCGTATCATATTCGCATTGGATTATTCTGTAATTTTGAGGAGAATGAAATTGCCGACTGGTTAATGAGGGTTAACCAGTAAGCAGTGGCAATTATAAGGCATATAACAGAGGGTTAATAAAATGAAAGTTAAAGTACTGTCCCTCCTGGTACCAGCACTCCTGGTGGCAGGCGCAGCAAATGCGGCCGAAATTTATAACAAAGATGGCAACAAATTAGATCTGTACGGCAAAGTCGATGGTCTGCACTATTTCTCTGACGACAAGAGTGCCGACGGCGACCAGACTTACATGCGTCTTGGCTTCAAAGGCGAAACTCAGGTTAACGATCAGCTGACCGGTTACGGCCAGTGGGAATACCAGATCCAGGGCAACACCTCTGAAAGCGACAACCAGGCCTGGACGCGTGTGGCGTTCGCGGGTCTGAAATTCGCTGAAGCGGGTTCTTTCGATTACGGTCGTAACTACGGTGTGATCTACGACGTAACCTCCTGGACCGACGTTCTGCCAGAATTTGGCGGCGATACCTACGGCGCAGACAACTTCCTGCAGTCCCGCGCTAACGGCGTGGCGACCTACCGTAACCAGGACTTCTTTGGTCTGGTCGATGGCCTGAACTTTGCTCTGCAGTATCAGGGCAAAAACGGCAGCGTAAGCGGCGAAAACGACACCGGTCGTAGCACCCTGAAACAGAACGGCGACGGCTACGGTGCGTCCCTGACCTATAACCTGGGCGAAGGCTTCAGCATCGGTGGTGCAATGTCTTCTTCTAAGCGTACTGCTGACCAGAACAACACCGCTAACCCGGCGCTGAAGGGTGAAGGCGACCACGCTGAAGTGTATACCGGTGGCCTGAAATACGACGCCAACAACATCTACCTGGCGGCGCAATACTCTCAGACCTACAACGCAACGCGTTTCGGCAACTCTCAGAGCAGCAGCGACATTTACGGTTTTGCTAACAAAGCGCAGAACTTCGAAGTGGTTGCTCAGTACCAGTTCGACTTCGGTCTGCGTCCATCCGTGGCTTACCTGCAGTCTAAAGGTAAGGACATCGAAGGTTACGGCGACCAGGATCTGCTGAAATATGTTGATGTGGGTGCGACTTACTACTTCAACAAAAATATGTCTACCTACGTGGATTACAAAATCAACCTGGTTGATGAAAATGAATTCACCCGTCAGGCGGGTATCGGTACTGACGATATCGTCGCGCTGGGCCTGGTTTACCAGTTCTAATCGCTTCACCGTATAGCACAGGGGCCTGACGGCCCCTTTTTTGTGTTTTTTTTAGGCCCTCACAATTCACCCGTTTTGGTGTACTCTTGCCGCCCTGGCATGAGGATAATAATGAATGGACATGACTTTTTTACGCGCCAGCTTTCTGGCAACCCTTTTTTTCCTGACCGCTTGTGACTCTTCCACGCCGGTGGCAACCCCCGATGCACCCGCCGCGACGGTGCTTGAAGGCAAAACGATGGGCACCTTCTGGCGCGTCAGCGTGATGAACCTTGATAAGACACGCGCAGATGAGCTTCGTGGCAAAATTCAGACGCAGCTGGACGCTGACGATCAGCTGCTGTCGACATATAAAAACGACTCGGCGCTGATGCGCTTTAATCTTTCAAGCACGACCTCCCTGTGGCCGGTGAGCGAGGCGATGGCCGATATCGTGACCGAGGCAATGCGCGTGGGCTACAAAACCAACGGTGCGATGGATGTGACCGTCGGCCCTCTGGTGAACCTCTGGGGATTTGGTCCCAACAAGCAGCCAGTTACCGCGCCCGATCAGGCGGCCATTGATGACGCTCGCGCCCGGACCGGGCTTCAGCATCTGACGGTGATCAATCAGTACGGGCAACAGTATCTGCAAAAAGATATTCCCGATCTGTTTGTCGATCTATCGACGGTAGGGGAAGGCTATGCGGCGGATCATCTGGCTGCGCTGATGGCGCAGGAGGGGATTTCGCGCTATCTGGTGTCCGTGGGCGGTGCGTTAGTCAGCCGGGGCATGAACGCCAGCGATAAACCGTGGCGCGTTGCGATTCAAAAGCCGACCGATCGGCAAAATGCCGTGCAGGCGATGGTGGATATCAACGGACATGGCATCAGCACCTCCGGGAGCTACCGTAACTATTACGAGCTCGACGGGAAACGTATTTCGCACGTTATTGACCCGCAGACCGGACGTCCGATCGAGCATAACCTGGTGTCGGTGACGGTGATTGCCCCCACCGCGCTGGAGGCGGATGCCTGGGATACCGGGCTTATGGTACTCGGTCCGGAGAAAGCGAAAGAGGTGGTGCGTCAGGAAGGGCTGGCGGTTTATATGATCGTTAAAGAGGGCGACGGGTTCAAAAGCTGGCATTCGCCGCAGTTCAACAGCTTCCTCGTGAGCGACAAAAATTAAAAAGCAAGGTTGCGGGTTTTTAATCAGTGGCACTCAGGCACGCTGTATATATGCTTATAAGAGGAGCCGATAATGAGAAACCCGACCTTAATGACCGATGAGGATCGCTGGCTGGCCGTGCTGGCCCGCGATCCGCGCGCTGACGCTCAGTTTGTCTTTGCCGTGCAGACGACGGGGATTTTCTGTCGCCCGTCGTGCCGTGCCCGTCACGCGCTGCGTAAAAATGTCCGCTTTTATCCTGATGCCCAGCATGCCGTTCAGGCAGGGTTTCGTCCGTGCAAGCGCTGCATGCCGGATAAACGCGATCCGCATGAGCAGAAGCTGGCAAAAGTGGAACACGCCTGCCGTCTTCTGGAGCAGGATCCTGCGTTAACCCTGGAGAAACTGGCGCAGCAGGTTGCCATGAGTCCTTTCCATTTCCACCGTCTGTTTAAGTCCGTAACCGGTATGACGCCAAAAGCCTGGCAGCAGGCTGCGCGGGGACAGCGCCTGCGCACCGCGCTTGCGCAGGGAGACAAAATTACCGATGCCGTGCTGGCGGCCGGGTTTCCTGACAGCAGTAGCTATTATCGCAAAGCTAGCGATGCGTTGGGCATGACGGCGAAGCAGTACCGTAAAGGTGATGCGGCCGTACGTTATGCCATCGATGACTGCTCGTTAGGACGCTGCCTGGTGGCGGAAAGCGAGCGGGGGATCTGCGCGATCCTGCTGGGTGACAACGACGCGGAATTAGCCGAGGAGCTTGCGACGGTATTTCCAAAAGCAGAGCACGCGCCGCTGGACGATGCTTTCGCGCGGCGGATCCATCAGGTGATTGCCAGTATTGATGACCGCGCGGTTCCGCTCGCGCTGCCGCTGGATATTCGCGGAACCGCGTTCCAGCAGCGGGTCTGGCAGGCCCTTCGCCACATCCCCTGCGGTGAAACGGCAAGTTACCAGCAGGTGGCGCAGGCGATTGGTCAACCCGGTGCGGTGCGCGCCGTTGCCGGCGCCTGTGCCGCAAACACGCTGGCGATTGTAATCCCCTGTCATCGCGTTGTTCGCAGCGACGGGGCGCTGTCAGGCTATCGATGGGGAACGGAGCGAAAAGCGCTATTACTGAAACGTGAGGCAAAACGCCAGGAGGGATAATGCTCGATCTTTTTGCGGATGCTGAACCCTGGCAGGAGCCGCTTGCGCCGGGGGCGGTTATCCTGCGCCGCTTTGCGCTCTCCCGTGCGGCGGCGCTGCTTGCCGGTATTGAAGAGGTGACGGCCGTTTCACCGTTTCGCCATATGGTGACGCCGGGCGGATACACCATGTCGGTGGCCATGGCCAACTGCGGCGAATTAGGTTGGGCGACAAACGCGCGGGGCTATCTGTATGCGCCGAACGATCCCACCACCGGCCAGCCGTGGCCCCCTATGCCTGCGGTTTTTCAGGCACTTTGTCACGATGCCGCGGTTGCGGCGGATTATGCCGACTTCCGTCCGGATGCCTGCCTGATTAACCGCTACGCCGTCGGCGCGAAGCTCTCTCTGCATCAGGACAAGGATGAGCCCGATCTGCGCGCGCCCATCGTTTCGGTATCGTTAGGTCTGCCCGCCGTTTTCCAGTTCGGCGGATTGCGCCGCAACGATCCGCTCAGGCGCATTATGCTGGAACATGGCGATGTGGTGGTGTGGGGCAGGGAGTCGCGGCTTTATTACCACGGCATTCAGCCGCTGAAGCCCGGGATTCACCCGCTCACGGGCGAGTACCGTTATAACCTGACCTTCCGTCAGGCGGGGTACAGTAAACTAAAATAAGAATTATTCTTGATGTCCGCGCAGGGCAGTTTACACTGCTGGCTGATTTTTATTGTCCGGATTGCCTGCATGCAACTACTTCTCCTTGTCTGGCGTCAGTATCGCTGGCCATTCATCGCCGTAATGGCGTTAAGCCTCGCCAGCGCCGCGCTGGGTATTGGCCTGATCGCGTTTATTAACGTGCGTTTGATTGAAATGGTCGATACTTCGCTCTCCGTATTGCCGGAATTTCTTGGCCTTCTCCTGCTGCTGATGGCGGTAACGCTCGGCTCTCAGCTGGCGCTGACCGCGCTCGGCCACCATTTCGTTTTCCGTTTGCGCAGCGAGTTTATCAAGCGGATTCTGGATACCCAGGTAGAACGCGTGGAACAACTCGGCAGTGCTTCTCTGCTGGCGGGGCTGACCAGCGATGTGCGCGCCATTACCATCGCGTTCGTTCGGCTGCCGGAGCTGGTTCAGGGGATCATTCTGACCTTTGGCTCTGCGGCCTATCTCGCCTGGCTCTCCAGCAAAATGCTGGCGGTGACCGCGCTGTGGATTGCGATCACCATCTGGGGCGGTTTTGTGCTGGTGTCCCGCGTCTATAAACACATGGCGGTACTGCGCGAAACCGAAGATAAGCTCTATAACGATTACCAGACGGTACTGGAAGGGCGCAAAGAGCTGACCCTGAACCGCGAGCGCGCCGAGTATATCTTTAACAACCTCTATATCCCGGACGCGCGCGAATACCGGCACCATATTATCCGTGCGGATACGTTCCACCTGAGCGCGGTAAACTGGTCAAATATCATGATGCTGGGAGCGATTGGCTTGGTATTCTGGATGGCGAACAGCCTGGGCTGGGCGGACACGAACGTCGCGGCAACTTATTCGCTGACGCTGCTGTTCTTGCGTACACCGCTGCTCTCGGCCGTCGGTGCCTTGCCGACTCTGCTAAGCGCGCAGGTGGCGTTCAATAAGCTCAAAAAATTCGATCTCGCGCCGTTTAAAGCCGAATTCCCGCGTCCGGAGACCTTCCCGAACTGGCAGACGCTGGAGCTGCGTAATGTCACGTTCCGCTATCAGGACAACGCATTCTCCGTGGGGCCAATCAATCTGACGATTCACCGCGGCGAACTACTGTTCCTGATTGGCGGCAACGGCAGTGGAAAATCGACCCTGGCGATGCTGCTCACCGGGCTTTATCAGCCGCAGTCTGGCGAAATTTTGCTGGATGGCAAGGCGCTGAGCGCAGAGAAGCCCGAGGATTATCGCAAGCTTTTCTCGGCGGTCTTCACCGACGTCTGGCTGTTCGATCGGCTGCTGGGGCCGGAAGGGCAACAGGCTAATCCTGCGCTGGTGGAGAAATGGCTGGCGCAGCTGCAGATGTCGCACAAGCTGGAGCTACAGGACGGGAAGATCCTCAACCTGAAGCTCTCCAAAGGGCAGAAAAAACGCGTGGCGCTGCTGCTGGCGCTGGCGGAAGAGCGTGACATCATTCTGCTGGACGAGTGGGCGGCCGATCAGGACCCGCATTTCCGCCGCGAATTTTATCAGGTGCTGCTGCCGCTGATGCAGGAGATGGGCAAAACCATTTTCGCCATCAGCCATGACGATCATTACTTTATTCATGCCGACCGTCTGCTGGAGATGCGCGACGGCAGGCTGAGCGAGCTGACCGGCGAAGAGCGCGATGCGGCATCTCGCGATGCGGTGGCGCGTACGGCCTGATGCCAATGTGCCGGGTGGCGGCTTCGCCTTACCTGGCCTACGTTTTTGTAGGCCCGTGCAAGCGTAGCGCCGCCGGGCACAATGATTTGCACAATATGCCGATTTTTTCTTCATCCCACTTCGTTGTTTATTCTTATTTACATATCCCCGCGCTATGCTTAATACCAACTTATTTCATGGATTTATGATTAATGTCGGTATTAAAGAAAAACAGCGCCAGGCAGCGTGACCAGGAACGTGCGCGACTTATCTGGCTTCTCACGACCGATAAAGCGGTCACTTCTACGTTATTAGGCAAACTCACCCTGGCTGAGCAATATGATGTCGGCACCCTGGCCGACGATATTGCTGAGGTAGGTGCGCTGGTTGCTCATTTACCCCCGCCGGATCTGGCGGATACCCTTGAAGCGCTCCCCTCAGAAGAACGCCACGCCCTGTGGCGGCTGGTGCAGGATCACGAGCGCGGGCAGGTGCTGCTTGAGGCCTCCGAAAACGTCTGGGATGACCTTATCGACGAGATGAGCGACCGGGATATTCTCGACGCCCTGCAAACCCTGGATATCGACGAGCAGATTTACCTCGTTCAGCACCTGCCGCGAAACCTGACCGGTCGCCTGCTGGCTTCCCTGCCTGCCGATGAACGCGCGCGCGTGCGCCAGGTGATGCACTACGAGAAAAACAGCGTCGGCGCGATCATGGAATTCGGCGTGATCACGGTACGCCCGGACGTGACGCTCGGCACCGTGCAGCGCTACCTGCGCCGTCTGGGCAGGATGCCGGACAACACCGATAAACTGTTTGTCACCTCGCGGGATAAAACCCTGCTCGGCGAGCTGGAGCTGAAAACCATCCTGCTCAACAGCACCCAGCGGAAGGTGAGCGAGGTGATGGAAAACGAGCCGATGGTCTTCTCCCCGGAAGACGATGCGGAAAAAGCGGCGCGTACCTTCGAACGTGACGACCTCGTGAGTGCCGCGGTCGTGGATTCCGTCGGCAAACTGATGGGGCGTCTGACCATCGATGAGATCGTTGACGTGGTCTATGAAGAGACCGATAACGACCTGCGTGCGCTTGGGGGGATCAGCGCCGAAGATGACGTCCATGCCTCCGTCGGCAAGGCGGTGAAAACGCGCTGGGCCTGGCTTGCTATCAATTTGTGTACCGCGTTTATCGCCTCCCGCGTGATTGACGGCTTTGAACATACCATTTCGCAGCTGGTGGCGTTAGCCTCGCTGATGCCGATTGTGGCCGGGATTGGCGGCAACACCGGAAACCAGACCATCACCATGATCGTTCGCGCGCTGGCGCTGGAAAATATTCAGCCGGGTAACTTTTCGTGGCTTATTTTTAGAGAGATGGGCGTCGCGCTAATTAACGGCCTGGTGTGGGGGGGCATTATGGGGGGCATCACCTGGTGGTTATACGACGATATGCCACTGGGCGGCGTGATGATGCTGGCGATGGTACTCAACCTGCTGGTGGCGTCGATAATGGGCGTGATTATCCCGCTGACGATGACCAAACTGGGGCGCGACCCCGCGGTGGGGTCGAGCGTGATGATCACCGCCATCACCGATACCGGCGGTTTCTTTATTTTTCTTGGGCTGGCGACGATTTTTCTTCTTTAAGCCGACGCTTAGCGCGGGCGGGAAGCAGCGGCATGACGATGATCCCGCCCAGCACGCCAATTGCCAGGTTGCCGGTTGATACCGTTGTGGCCACGGTGACCAGCATCACCACCGTTTCCGCAATCGGGGCATTTTTTAACGTGGCTGGCTGAAGGCTGTGCCAGCTGAACGTTTTAATGGCGACAATCGCCATGATCCCGGCCAGTACGGCCATCGGGATTTTAGCCATCACTTCACTGAGCGCCGTCACGAGAATTAGCAGTACGACGCCTGCCGCGATGGTGGAGAGGCGGCTTCGTCCTTTCCCCATCTCGACGTTGACGATGGTTTGCCCGATCATTGCGCAGCCCGCAATACCACCATAAAAACCGGACAGAATATTACCCACGCCCAGCCCGATGCTCTCACGGCGCTTGCTCGACGGCGTTGCGGTCAGCTCATCCACCAGCTTTGCCGTCAGCAGGGATTCCAGCAGGCCGACGAACGCGATACTCAGCGCGCACGGCCAGATGATGCTCAGCGTCTGTAAATTAAGCGGAACCAGCAGCTCGGTTAGCCCTGGTAAACCGCCGCTTATCGCGCCTTCATCACCCACGGTCGGCAGGATTTGACCGGTGGTCACGGTATAAAGCGTCAACACAACAATGGCAATCAGCGGCGACGGGACGCTTTTGACGTAGCGCGGTACCCACAGCACGATCAGCACCGTCAGCACGAACAGGCCTACAATCAGCGGGCTTCGGCTCCAGAAGTGAGGTACCTGGGCGAAGAAAATCAAAATACCGAGCGCGTTAACAAACCCGGTCATGACGGCCTGAGGAATAAAGCGCATCAGCCGCGCTATGCCCGATACCCCAAACAGGATCTGAATCACGCCAGCCATCAGTACCGCCGGCAGAATGTACTGCACGCCGTGCTGATGCACCATCGGGCCAATGACCAGCGCGACGGAACCGGCCGCTGCCGTGACCAGCGCCGGACGACCGCCCAGCACGGACAGGGCAAGACACAGCACCACGGAGGCAAAAAGGCTGACCTTCGGGTCAACGCCCGCGACCACCGAAAATGAAATAACTTCGGGGATCAGCGCCAGAGCGGTAATCACGCCCGCCAGCGTTTCACGCATCAGAAGCTTGGGTGAGCTGAGGACCGTGGTGACGCGGCCTTCGTTGGGCAAAGCAGGTTGGGGTAAGGACATAACAATTCGCTGGTTAGGGCAGGCTTCCGTGCGCGCGATCACAAAGTGCAGGATAGTAGCCAGAAAATGCCCCTATTGCCAGCCGCCAGCATAATCCCCTACAAACAATCCATCATTAAATTTCACAATTACAATAATTTCGTAACCTTTAAACAATATTTAAAAGTTGTTACCGTGCCCCCGCAGCTTTTTTCACCTGCAATTTCCACGCATCAAGCACTTTTACACTAAGGCATAAATTATGAAAAAAATGACTGCCATGCTCTTTTCTCTGGCCGTGGGGCTTAACACCGTCTCTATGGCGGCGAAAGCTGACGCACCAAAAGAGCAGGAAACGGACGTCCTTTTAATTGGTGGCGGTATCATGAGCGCCACGCTGGGAACCTATCTGCAAGAACTGCAGCCGGACTGGTCAATGACCATGGTCGAGCGCCTCGATGGCGTGGCGCAGGAGAGTTCGAACGGCTGGAATAACGCCGGTACCGGACATTCGGCACTCATGGAACTGAACTATACGCCGCAGAAAAAGGACGGTTCCATTAGTATCGAGAAGGCGGTAGAGATCAACGAAGCCTTCCAGATTTCTCGCCAGTTCTGGTCTCACCAGGTCAACAGCGGCGTGATGCACGATCCGCACTCGTTCATCAATACCGTACCGCACATGAGCTTTGTGTGGGGCGAACAGAACGTTAACTTCCTGCGCGCGCGCTACGCGGCTCTGCAGCAGAGCACGCTGTTCCGCGGTATGAAATATTCAGAAGACCACGCGCAGATTAAAGAGTGGGCTCCGCTGGTCATGGAAGGTCGTGACCCGAATCAGAAAGTCGCGGCGACCCGCACCGAAATTGGTACCGACGTCAACTACGGTGAAATTACCCGCCAGCTGGTAACGTCTCTGAAGAAGAAAGAGAACTTCAACCTGCAGCTCAGCACCGAAGTGCGCGGTTTCAAGCGCAACGCGGATAACAGCTGGAGCGTGACCGTTGCCGATCTGAAAAACAATGAAGCCGAACACGTCATTAAGGCGAAGTTTGTGTTTATTGGGGCAGGTGGCGCGGCGCTGAAGCTGCTGCAGGAGTCCGGTATTCCGGAAGCTGACGACTATGCGGGCTTCCCGGTTGGCGGTCAGTTCCTGGTGTCCGATAACCCGGAGGTGGTTAATCGTCATCTGGCAAAAGTGTACGGTCAGGCTTCTGTAGGTGCGCCGCCGATGTCCGTTCCGCATATCGATACCCGTATGCTTGACGGCAAACGCGTGGTGCTGTTTGGACCGTTCGCGACCTTCTCCACCAAGTTCCTGAAAAACGGTTCTCTGTGGGATCTGCTGAGCGCCACGACCACCTCTAACGTCAAGCCGATGATGGATGTAGGGCTGGATAACTTCGACCTGGTGAAATACCTGATTAGCCAGGTGATGCTCTCTGACGACGACCGTTTCGAGGCGCTGAAAGAGTACTATCCGCAGGCGAAGAAAGAAGACTGGCGTTTGTGGCAGGCGGGTCAGCGCGTACAAATCATCAAACGCGATCCTAAAGAGGGCGGCGTGCTGCGTCTGGGTACGGAAGTGGTGAGCGATAAGGATGGCACCATCGCCGCGCTGCTGGGTGCTTCACCGGGTGCGTCTACTGCTGCGCCAATCATGCTGCACCTGATGGAAAAAGTGTTTAAGGATAAAGTTTCCAGCCCGGAATGGCAGGCTAAGCTGAAAACCATTATTCCATCCTACGGCACGAAGCTGAACGGTAACGTGGACGCGACGGAGCAGGAGCTGGAATACACCAGCCGCGTACTGCAGCTGCAATATGTTAAGCCGCAGGCTGCTGATGCTGCACCAAAAGCTGAGCTGAAACCTCAGGCGGAAAACAAACCGGTTGCGGATATCGCGCTGTAAGATAAAAGCAAAACGGCAACATACGTTGCCGTTTTTGGTATTTTCCCCCTCTCCCTGTGGGAGAGGGTTGGGGCGAGGGCACCAGAGCGCACCCGACCTGGTTTTAACGTACTACCGCTTGTCCGACATTCTCATCAGCCTTCCACACGCGATACTTCACCTCGACGTTTTCAGGCGTATACACCACGATTGGCAGCTTGCTGTTGTAGCGCAGCAGACTGTTGTCACCCAGATACGCAGTCACAAATTTCTTCTCTTTTTTGCCGTCCGGGCAGGCCATCATGGTGGAGACCGGAGAGGTCACTTTATTAAAGACGTAATAGTCATAACCCCAGCCTTCCAGCGTTTTGCTTTCAAGTTGACCGCCCAGACGGTGCTGGTTGCAGTCCACTTCCAGCGTCTTGCCAATTAATAGTTCCACTTTGAAGTTCCCTTCATCCTGCTGAACCGGTAACTGAATCACCTGACGCTTCATCCCTTTGTCCGCTTTCGGATACGGGGCAACTTTTTCCAGCGGCTGCTCTTTTGGGGTTTCGCTGGCGAAAGCGCCGGTGCTGGCGCACGCGGCGGCGATGAGGGCGATGGCAAATTTAGGTGCGTTTTTCATTGTCATTCCTTTATGTCAAAACGATCCTGCACAGGTTAACATAACAACTATAAATGATTGGTGTTATTTACTTACATTTTCAATATATACAGAGTTATAAGCTTTTAATTTGCGTGTCATGTGGTTATTTGTGCTGGTGTGGAGTGAGGTGCCAGTTCGTGTTATTTTAAGCACTCTATAATGTTATTCATCTGTAAAGGGAAGAGAGATGGTTTGTGCAAAACTTAAAACACCTGAAGGCCGCAAGTTTCTCCTGGCGCTGCTGGTGGTATTTATGATTGCTGCCGCGTGCGTTGGGCGGGCAACCATTGTCGGCGTTATCGAACAGTACAATATCCCCCTCTCAGCCTGGACGACCAGCATGTACGTCCTGCAATCGGCCATGATCTTCGTCTACAGCCTGGTGTTCACCGTTCTGCTGGCCATACCGCTGGGCATTTTCTTCCTGGGCGGTCGCGAGAAGCACTGAGCGTCGATATGCGAAAACTAAGCCATCCTGCGGGGTGGCTTTTTTTATGTCTGACGATATTTTACCCGCACTTCCAGGATATTCTGTTTCGAGCAAAATGTTCAACATACAGCAGGAGATGCGCAATGTTATCCCGGTTTGCAACACTCAGCCGGATCCCGAAAGGCGTCTGGGTTGTTGGGGGGGTCAGCATGTTGATGGATATCTCCTCGGAGATCATTCACAGCCTGCTACCGCTGTTTATGGTGACGACGCTCGGAGCCAGCGTGATTTTCATCGGTTTGATCGAAGGTCTGGCCGAAGCCACTGCGCTGTTTATCAAGGTATTTTCCGGGGCAATTAGCGACTATCTGGGTAAACGTAAAGGGCTGGCGGTGCTGGGCTATGGCCTCGGTGCGCTAAGTAAGCCGTTGTTTGCTATTGCCTCTTCCTCCGGCATGATTCTGGGGGCACGCTTAATCGACAGGGTGGGGAAGGGAATACGGGGGGCACCGCGCGATGCGCTGGTCGCTGACGTTACGCCCCCCGAGTTGCGCGGTGCCGCGTTCGGTCTGCGTCAGTCAATGGACACCGTGGGCGCATTTCTCGGCCCGCTTTTGGCCGTTGGCTTGATGCTGCTGTGGAACGATGATTTTCGTACTATTTTCTGGATTGCGGTGATCCCCGGCGTACTCGCCGTTGCCTTGCTTTTCTTCGGCCTGCATGAGCCTAAAACCCCTGTCGAGCATAAACGAACGAATCCCATCAAACGAGAGAACCTCCGGCGTCTGGGTAAAGGCTGTTGGTGGGTGATTGGGTTAGGTGCCGTTTTCACACTCGCACGTTTCAGTGAGGCATTTCTTGTCCTCCGTGCCCAGCAGTCCGGCGTGCCGCTGGCATTGATCCCGCTGGTGATGGTGGCGATGAATCTGCTCTATTTCCTCTCAGCCTATCCGTTTGGCAAATTATCCGACGTCATGAGCCACACCCGGTTACTGCAGTGGGGGCTGGTGGTGCTGATAGGAGCGGACATTGTGCTGGCGCTGAGCACCCACTGGGCGGGCATTATTTTAGGCGTTGCGCTTTGGGGCGTGCATATGGGGATGACGCAAGGATTGCTGGCGGCAATGATTGCTAAAACCGCGCCAGCGGATTTACGCGGCACGGCTTTCGGTATTTTTAGTCTGGTCAGCGGCGTGGGGTTGTTAATTGCCAGCGTGGGAGCCGGGGTGATATGGGAAACGTTTGGCGCGGAATATACGTTTTATGCTGGTGCGGTGATTTGTCTGGTTGCGCTGGTGTATCTGCACAAAATGCCGGGCGAGGCGCAATAAAAAAACCAGCCATCAGGCTGGTTTTCAAAGTGTTTTTGGTCGGCACGAGAGGATTTGAACCTCCGACCCCCGACACCCCATGACGGTGCGCTACCAGGCTGCGCTACGTGCCGACGCATAGGAAGAATACTACTCGATTCCGTTTTGAATGCAAGGGAATCTGTCGCTAACTGGTTTATAATTAATCAGTTAGCGATGAAGCGCTTCTCATCCGTCAGGACCTGCAGCAGCAGGCTTAGCTGCGGTTTCTGGTCTTTCAACCGTTCACCCTGCAGATTATACGTCTGGTAATTCCCGTTGCTGTTCAGCAACAGCGTCAGCTTCGGCGTGGTCACCACCAGCGTGTTACTCCCGGCAGCGGTGACCCAGTTATGGCGGCGCGCGGCGCTGAAGAGATCCTGCCCCTGCGAATACTCGTTTGCTGGCGTGCTGACGTGCAACAGGCGTTGCATCAGGGTGGTCATGACATCTTTATGCTCGGTAAGCATATTGATGCGCTGAGCAGGGGTACCAGGCCAGTGGATCACCAGCGGAACCTGCAGGTTCGGGCGTGACCAGCTCATACTCTTCGTCTCGTTGCCCAGCGGGACGCCATGGCCTGCGGTGACGATCACCACGGTGTTGTCCAGCTTGCCTGACTCGCGTAGTGCGCCAAGCACGCGGCCTATCTGCGCATCGACATCGCCAGCCGCACGGCCGTAGCGTCGCGCAAAGTCATTCTTATTACTGTCGGCAAGCGTTGTGCCGTTAAACGCAACCCATGAGAACCAGCGGTTATCTTCCTGCGCGTAGCGCTGCAGCCAGTTGATCCATTGGCTGGCGGTCTGCGCGTCGGACTGATCTTGCGCCGGCGGTAGTGAGAAATCTGACAGCAGCGCCTGACGGTAGAGCGGGCTGTTAAAGCCATCTGATGAGAACAGCCCTAACTGGTAACCTTGCTGATTCAGCCCGGTAATCAGCGCCGCAGGTGTACGGGTAGAGAGTACGCCGTCCATGTAGCCGGCTGAAATACCGTAGAAGAGGCCAAAGATGCCCGCATCGGTTGAGTTACCGGAGCTCATATGCTGAGTAAACGAGACGTTTTGACTCGCGAACTCGGCCAGGGCAGGCATCTGCTTCTCGTAACGGGAATAGTTCAGGCCGTCGACGGTGATCAGCAGGACGTTTTGCCCGCGGCCCATGTCGCGATAGCGCAGGTCGCTCAGCGGATACTGAACGCTGACGGCTTCCGGGTTACCCTGTTCGACCAGGCGGCGCTGGTACTCCTGCGCATCAAGCAGGCCGTGTTTCTCAAGGAAGCGACGGGCCGTCATTGGATACGAGAGCGGCAGGTTAGCGCGCTGCATGGTAATAGGGCGATAGAAGTTCGCATCCGCCCAGATATACATGATGTGCGAACTGACAAAAGAGACGAAAAAGAGCGTGGCGACGGGCTTCGCATAATGGCGTCGCCGGGTCAGACTGCGAAGTTTTTGCCAGCTCCAGGTGGCAAACAGCATCTCAATCAACAGGATCACCGGAACGCTGATAAACATCAGCTGCCAGTCACGGGCCGTTTCATTCTGGTCGGGGTTAATCACCAGTTCCCAGACGATGGGGTTGAGATGCAGGTGGAAGCGGGTGAACACTTCGCTGTCGATAAGCAGCAGCGTCATCCCCACCGTCGCAAGGATGGCGGACAAGAACCGCATCAGACGCTGCGACATGACGATAAACGTCAGGGGGAACAGGATCAGCAGATAGGTGGCGAAAACCAAAAAGCTAAAGTGACCCACAACGCTCATCCAGGAGTAGATCCGCCCGGTTAGCGTTGTTGGCCAGTCTGCGACAAAAAGATAACGACAGCCAATGACCGTCGCCAACAGAATGTTGAACAGGGCAAACCAGTGCCCCCAGCTGACCATCTGGGAGACTTTTTCACGGTAGCGCTGACGATTCGTCACCATAAACTGTTGTTCGTATCCCTTAATGGGCCTGGTCGTTGCTGACGGATGACTGTAAAGCCTGGGCGAAAGATTTTGCGATCGCCTGACGCTGAGCCGGAGCAACGCTGGTGTTAATAAGGTTGGTGACCATATTTCCCAAAACCATCAGGGAGAGATCGGTCGGCGTTTTATGTTTTTCAAGTACGTTGACCAGCTCACTGAGCAGTTGTTCAACGTGTTCATCACTGTAGCGGGAATGTTGTGGCATAAATCAAAATCAGTTTGTTGATGAAAGGGCAACATATTACCGTAGCAACAGCTTTTTTTCCCCTTTTTTATCTGTTGTTGCACACATGCCCTGGTGGTGGTTGAATACCGCCCGGTCTAAAAGGAGAGTTTATCATGAGTCTGGAAATCAACCAGATTGCCTTGCACCAGCTTATCAAGCGCGATGAGCAAACCCTTGAAGTGGTGCTGCGCGATTCGTTACTGGAACCCACGGCGACCGTTGTGGAGATGATGGCAGAGCTGCATCGCGTCTATAGCGCCAAAAATAAAGCCTATGGTCTGTTCAGCGAAGAGAGTGAACTGGCAGATAGCCTGCGCCTGCAGCGTCAGGGTGAAGAGGATTTCCTGGCGTTTAGCCGCGCCGCAACCGGGCGTCTGCGCGACGAACTGGCGAAATATCCCTTCGCCGACGGCGGGATCGTGCTGTTCTGCCACTATCGCTATCTGGCCGTAGAGTATCTGCTGGTTACCGTACTGAATAACTTAAGCAGCATGCGCGTGAACGAGCAGCTGGATATCAGCTCGACCCATTATCTGGATATCAACCATGCGGATATCGTGGCGCGTATTGATTTGACCGAGTGGGAAACGAATCCGGAGTCGACCCGCTACCTGACTTTCCTGAAGGGGCGCGTGGGTCGAAAAGTGGCTGATTTCTTCATGGACTTCCTTGGTGCCAGCGAAGGTCTTAACGCCAAAGCGCAGAACAAAGGTCTGCTCCAGGCGGTTGATGACTTCACGGCTGAAGCACAGCTCGATAAATCTGAGCGTCAGAACGTACGCCAGCAGGTTTACAGCTACTGCAACGAACAGCTGCAGGCAGGGGAGGAGATTGAGCTGGAGTCGCTGTCAAAAGAGCTGGCGGGCGTGAGCGAAGTCAGCTTCCAGGAATTCACCGCGGATAAAGGTTATGAGCTTGAAGAGAGCTTCCCGGCGGATCGCAGCACGCTGCGTCAGTTAACCAAGTTTGCCGGCAGCGGCGGCGGGTTAACCATCAATTTCGACGCGATGCTGCTGGGTGAACGTATTTTCTGGGATCCGGCCACCGATACGCTGACCATCAAAGGTACGCCGCCGAACCTGCGCGATCAGCTTCAGCGCCGCACCTCGGGCGGGAAATAACAGCCATAAAAAAACCCCGCAGAAGCGGGGTTTTTTTTCGACGTGTTTGCGATTACGCGCGAACGAAGTCGATGTGAGACAGTTTTGGCTTGAACGGGTGACGCTGAACAGCCTGAACTTTCACTTTTTCTTCTTTACCGCCAACAACGATGGTCAGAACTTCGCTGTAGAATTCAGCTTTGGTCTGCAGGTTCCACAGTTTGTCGTGATCCAGTTCGATTGCAACTGGAGCAGCTTCGCCACCGTAAACGATAGCCGGGAACTTGTTAGCGTTACGCAGGCGGCGGCTCGCACCCTTACCCTGCACGTTACGTACTTCTGCTTCGATAGTGAACATTGATTTCTCTCTGTATTTAAAACCCTGCTACAGGCGACCCAGCAGCAGGTGAGTGTTCTGCCTCACGGATGTGAAGCGGGCGGCATTTTATACTCAAATGCCCCTCACATCAATGAAAAGTCCCGCTAACCGCGTAATTCGTTGGCGCGACGGAAGCGACCTTCGTAGTCAAAGATTTTCTCACGTACCTGCCAGAACTGGCCTTTCTTGCGGGCGACAACAAAATCCGGATGGCGCAACAGCACCTGCTGACGCACGATATCGGCCACGGTTATCCAGCGCAGGGGCACGCCCGGCGTGCGGGTGTGCGGGCGGATAAACAGCTGTTCGAAAGCCGTTCGCTGGGCGGGCGTCTGAACCCGGAAGCGTTCGCTGACGTCCGCCCCGTCCTCATCGTAATAGGTGATTTTTAACCATTCACCTTTTTCATCGGCACCGGGCTGCAGTGCCATGCCGGAACAGCGCAGCACCAGCGCATCTTTTAACTTCAGCGCCGCTTTCAGCATGTCGTCCGGGTCGACCAGTACCGTGTCGCACTCCCGGCAGCGGCGCGCGGCAATGTCGTTTTCCGCATTACACTGCGGGCAGTTTTTAAAGCGGAAGCGGAAGTCGCACTGCTCGCGATGCCCCTCGTCATCTTCAAACCAGCCCTGACAGCGGCGGCCAAAGTGTTCGATCAGCGTCCCGTCGGAGGTGGTTTTTCCCCAGAAGGTGTTGGCAAAGCCGCAGGCAGGGCAAAAGACCTGGACGGGCACGTTGTCGCTTTTCCCTTTTGGCGCGCCGACTTCAGGCGTGTAGAGATCGTGCGGGTTGCCGGCATAATCCAGAATCAGGCAGTCGGTTTTCCCGGGAGCCAGGCGCAGGCCGCGGCCAACAATTTGCTGATACAGGCTGACCGATTCGGTCGGGCGCAAAATGGCGATCAGATCTACGTGCGGCGCGTCAAAGCCGGTGGTCAATACCGACACGTTCACCAGATAGCGGAACCGCTGGGCTTTAAAGGCGTCAATCAGGCCGTCGCGCTCCGGGCCGGGCGTCTCGCCGGTGATTAACGCCGCGTCGCCAGAGGGCAGTAACCCGGTGATCTCGCGCGCGTGCTCAACAGTGGCGGCAAAGATCATCACCCCTTTGCGCGTCGCGGCAAACTCCTTAATCTGGCTGATGATGTGCGGCGTAATGCGCTTTTGCTTTTTCAGCTCCTGGTTAAGATCCGCTTCGCTGAACAAGCCGTTGCTCTGCGCCTGCAGACGGCTGAAATCATACTGCACCACCGGCATATCCAGCCGTTCTGGCGGCGTCAGGTAGCCATGTTTAATCATATAACGCAGCGGAAGTTCGTAAATGCAGTCGCTAAACAGGGCCTTGTCATCGCCGCGCACCATGCCGTGATAATGGTAGCGATAGATCCAGCCTTTCCCCAGGCGAAACGGGGTCGCCGTCAGGCCCAGCAGGCGTAAGTGAGGGTTCACCTCTTTCAGGTGCGTCAGGATTTGCTGATACTGGCTGTCGTCGTCATCGCTGATGCGGTGACACTCGTCGACAATCAGCAGCGAAAATTCGCTGCGAAACAGGTCCAGATTGCGGGCCACCGACTGCACGCTGCCAAATACCACTTTGCCGTGGCTCTCTTTACGCTTTAGCCCGGCGGCGAAAATGTCGGCCTCCAGCCCAAGCGCACAATACTTGGCGTGGTTTTGCGCGACGAGCTCTTTGACGTGGGCCAGCACCAGCACGCGGCCACGGGCCAGGCGCGCCAGTTCGGCGATGACCAGGCTTTTGCCTGCACCGGTCGGGAGCACTATCGCCGCCGGCTCGCGATGTTTACGGAACCAGGCGAGCGTGGCGTCAACGGCTTCCTGCTGGTAGGGTCGAAGTGTAAAAGTCATAGGGTCTCGGTTTCGTTATTCCGCACATATACCCGTCATACTTCAAGTTGCCTGTGCGTTGGCTGCACTCGAATTATTTAGGGTACAGATAGTATGCCACGAAACTTTTTCCCTTGAGTGGCGCAACCAGACCATTATACTGAGCCGTTCCAGACTGCTTCTTTTTTCGGACCTCTAGTCCGACTTCCAGCACCATTAAGGCTAAAAAGATTTCATGCGACTTGATAAGTTTATCGCTCAGCAACTCGGCGTAAGCCGCGCTATTGCCGGGCGCGAAATTCGCGCCAGCCGCGTTACCGTGGATGGCGACATTGTGAGAGACAGCGCGTTCAAACTCCAGCCTGACCACCAGGTGGAATATGACGGCAATCCGCTGACCCAGCAGCACGGTCCGCGCTACTTCATGCTCAATAAGCCGGAAGGCTATGTCTGCTCAACGGACGATCCGGATCACCCGACGGTACTCTATTTTCTCGACGAACCGGTTGCACACAAGCTGCATGCCGCAGGCCGCCTCGATATCGACACCACCGGTCTGGTGCTGATGACCGACGACGGGCAGTGGTCGCACCGCATCACCTCGCCGCGCCATCACTGCGAGAAAACCTATCTCGTGACGCTGGAGTCTCCGGTTGCGGATGACACGGCAGAGCAATTCGCCAAAGGCGTTCAGCTGCATAATGAAAAAGACCTCACCAAACCGGCGGTACTGGAAGTCATTACCCCAACGGAAGTCCGTCTGACCATCAGTGAAGGGCGCTACCATCAGGTGAAACGTATGTTTGCCGCGGTGGGGAACCACGTTGTGGGCCTGCACCGTGAGCGGATTGGTGCGATTGAACTCGATCCCGACCTGGCGCCAGGCGAATACCGCCCGTTAACGGAAGAAGAGATTGCCAGCGTCGGTCTGCCTTCGCACTAATTTCAGGAGAACTCTGTGACCACCAGGCCACGCTCGTCGTTCAAAATCGTCTTTATTCTTGGCCTGCTGGCCATGCTGATGCCGCTGTCTATTGATATGTACCTGCCCGCGCTGCCGGTCATTTCCGCGCAGTTTGGCGTTCCGGCGGGCAGCGCGCAGATGACGCTCAGCACCTATATTCTCGGCTTTGCCCTCGGCCAGCTGTTTTATGGCCCGATGGCGGACAGCCTTGGACGCAAGCCCGTCATTCTTGGCGGGACGCTGATCTTTGCGGCGGCTGCGGTTGCCTGTGCGCTGTCGCAGACCATCGATCATCTGATTATCATGCGCTTCCTCCACGGTCTGGCGGCGGCAGCGGCAAGCGTGGTGATTAACGCCCTGATGCGCGATATCTACCCGAAAGAAGAGTTCTCCCGCATGATGTCGTTTGTGATGCTGGTGACGACGATTGCGCCGCTGGTCGCTCCGATGGCCGGTGGGGCAGTGCTGGTGTGGTTTAGCTGGCACGTGATTTTCTGGATCCTGGCACTGGCCGCGCTGCTGGCCTCGGCGATGATTTTCTTCTTTATTGATGAAACGCTTCCCGCCGAGCGCCGCCAGAAGTTCCACATCCGTACCACAATCGGCAACTTTGCCTCGCTGTTTCGCCACAAGCGCGTGCTGAGCTATATGCTGGCGAGCGGGTTCAGCTTCGCCGGGATGTTCTCCTTCCTGAGCGCCGGGCCGTTTGTCTACATCGAGCTGAATCACGTTTCACCTCAGCATTTCGGCTATTACTTTGCGCTCAACATCGTCTTCCTGTTTATCATGACCATCATCAACAGCCGATTTGTCCGGCGGGTGGGGGCGCTGAACATGTTCCGCGCCGGGCTGTGGATCCAGTTTGTGATGGCTATCTGGCTGGTGGTGAGCGCGTTTCTGGGCGTAGGCTTCTGGGCGCTGGTCGTCGGTGTGGCGGCCTTTGTTGGCTGCGTGTCGATGGTGTCATCTAACGGGATGGCGGTGATCCTGGATGAGTTTCCGCATATGGCGGGTACCGCATCGTCGCTGGCGGGGACGTTCCGCTTCGGTATAGGCGCTATCGTCGGAGCGCTGCTGTCTATGGCCACCTTTACGACGGCGTGGCCGATGCTGTGGGCGATGGCTTTTTGCGCAACCAGCTCCATACTCTTCTATCTTTACGCCAGTCGACCGCGAAAAGCGGCTCACTAAAACATAAAGAAGGCCCGGCAGGGCCTTTTTTGTTGATACATATCAACCAAACCCACGTTCGTTTATGCCGTGTTTGTTTATTTTATGTAAAATCTATTTATGTAAAAAGTCACATCATTGTATTCAAAAAGGTTGAGTTAGATCGCAGAAACGGGTACATATAGCGCCGAAGCGAGCCTGGATACGAATAAAAAGCGCTGAATAGTGCAGGGTGGCGCTGATGTGTTACTATAAATGTAAATAAATTGTGAAGTAAATTTTGCTTCCGGGGAACGAACGTGAATACATTACAACTCTCCATTGTCCATCGCTTGCCTCAGAGCTATCGCTGGTCAGCGGGTTTTGCAGGTTCGAAAGTTGAACCGATTCCGCAAAACGTCGCGGGCTGCGAGAATTGCCTCGTGGCACTCAAACTGCTGAGCCCGAGCGACGAAAATGCATGGCGGGTGATGGAACGTCTTAGCCAGGCCCTGACGGATATTGAAGTGGACAGCTCCGTGCTGGAGTGCGAAGGCGAGCCGTGCCTGTTTGTGAAAAGCCAGGACGAATTTGCCGCCACCTGCCGCCTGAAAAATTTTGGCGTTGCGATTGCTGAGCCTTTCTCTGGCCAATACCCGTTCTGAGCGCTAGTCTGCCGACAACAGCTGGCGCGTGTAGCGCTGCGTTGGTGCGCTAAATACGCGCTGGCACTCACCTTGCTCGACCACTTCTCCCTGTCGCAACACAATTACCTGATGGCATAGCGCCCGCACCACCTGTAAATCATGGCTGATAAAGATATAGGCCAGCCGGTGTTTTTCCTGTAATCCTTTGAGCAGCGCCAGGATCTGCGCCTGAACGGTCCTGTCCAGAGACGACGTTGGTTCATCGAGAATAATCAGCTCCGGTTTCAGGATCAGCGCGCGGGCAATCGCGATTCTCTGGCGCTGTCCGCCGGAGAATTCAGCCGGATAGCGGTGACGCGTCTCGGGATCTAAACCCACTTCAACCATTACCCGCATGACCTCCTGCTCGCGCTGCTGAGCGCTCAGAGCGGGCTGATGCACCCGCAGACCCTCTTCGACAATCTGCAACACACTGAGCCGCGGGTTAAGCGAGGAGTTGGGATCCTGGAAGACCACCTGCATGCGGGGACGTACGGGCAGCATCTGGCGCCGGTTCCAGCGGTGCAGCGGCATGCCGTCAAAGAGGATCTCGCCCTGCGAGGCAATTAAGCGCAGCAGCGCCAGACCGGTGGTGCTTTTCCCCGAACCGGATTCGCCCACCAGCCCCAGAGACTCGCCAGGGCGCAGCGAGAAGCGGAGGTTCTTCAGCACCGGGTTCCGATCGACAATGCGCCGCAAAATTCCTTTGCGGATTGGGAACGAAACGGACAGATCCTCAACGCGCAACAGCGGCGCGCTGTCCGCATCGAGAGGAACCGGATCGCCGGAGGGTTCGCTGTCGAGCAGGCGCTGCGTATACGGATGTTGCGGTGCGTGCAGCAGCGTGGACGCGATATTCTGTTCAACACACCGCCCGTTTTGCATCACCGCAACGCTGTCGGCCAGCTTTCTCACAATGCTGAGGTTGTGCGTGATAAACAGCAGGCTCATATTGAGCTCGTCACGCAGCTCCCGCAGCAGAGTCAATATTTGCGCCTGTACCGTCACGTCGAGCGCCGTTGTGGGCTCGTCGGCAATCAGCAGTTCCGGGCGCGTGAGCAGCGCCATAGCAATCATCACGCGCTGGCGTTCGCCGCCGGAGAGCTGGTGCGGAAAATCATTCAGCCGTTTGGCCGCATTGCGTATGCCTGTCCGTTCAAGACAGTCCAGAATTTCTCCCCGCGCGGCCTCTTTGCGTATTCCCCTGTGCAGCGAGAGCACTTCATAGAGCTGTTTTTCCAGGCTGTGCAGAGGGTTAAGCGAAACCATTGGCTCCTGGAAGATCATCGCAATTTTGTTGCCGCGGATGCCGCGCAGGGTATGTTCGTCGGTATGCAGCAGTGAACTGCCGTGAAACAGAATATCTCCCTGCGGGTAGCTTACCGGCGGAGACGGCAGCAGGCGCAGGATAGAGAGTGCCGAAACGCTCTTGCCTGAACCCGACTCGCCCACCAGGGCCAGCGTTTCACCGCGCTGGATCTGCAGCGACAGATCGGTAACCACGGTGCGCGTCTTGCCCTGATTTGAAAAAGCAATCGACAGGTTATCAATGCTGAGAAGGGGCTGGGTCATCTTATACCGCCTTGTTAGGATCGAAGGCGTCGCGCACGGCTTCACCAATAAAAATCAGCAGCGAAAGCAGTACGGCCACGGAGAGGAAGGCGGCGATGCCTAACCACGGCGCCTGCAGGTTGTTCTTGCCCTGCAGCAGCAGTTCGCCGAGCGACGGGGAACCCAGCGGTAGCCCAAAGCCAAGAAAATCCAGAGAGGTGAGTGTGGTGATGGAGCTGCACAGAATAAACGGCAGGAAGGTGAGCGTTGCCACCACGGCGTTAGGCAGCATGTGGCGGAAGATGATCCCCCGGTCGCTTACGCCAAGCGCCTGCGCGGCGCGAATATAGTCGAAATTGCGGGTGCGCAGGAACTCCGCCCGCACCACGCCCACCAGCGCCATCCAGCCGAACAGGACGGTGATGCCTAACAGCCACCAGAAGCCCGGCTGCACCACGCTGGAAAGCAGGATAATCAGAAACAGCGTTGGCATGCCGGACCAGACCTCAATAACCCGTTGACCCCACAGGTCGATTTTGCCGCCGTAGTAGCCCTGAACCGCACCCGCCACGACACCCATCACGCTGGAGAAGATCGTCAGCATAAGGCCAAAGAGGATAGAAATTCGCGTGCCGTACAGGATGCGCGCCAGCACGTCGCCACCGTTGGCATCCGTCCCCAGCCAGTTTTGCGCGGAGGGCGGAGAAGGGAAGGGGGCCGTGGTGGCGAAGTTAATGCTGTTTGCGCCAAAACGCACCGGTGCCCAGAGCGCCCAGCCGTGCTGCTCTATCTGCTGGCGGAGCCACGGATCCTGATACTCTGCCGGCGTTGCAAACGGGCCGCCAAAGTCGCTTTCGCTGTAGTTGGCGATAACCGGCACGTACCAGCGGTCGTTAAAATGCACCAGCAACGGCTTGTCGTTGGCGATGAGCTCCGAAAACATGCTCAGGACAAACAGCACGGCAAAAATCCACAGCGACCAGTAGCCGCGGCGGTTGTGGCGAAAACGGGCCCAGCGGGCCTGGTTGACGGGGCTTAAGCGCGGCATCAGCGGCCCTCAAAATCGATTCGGGGATCGACCAGCGTATAGCTGATATCACTGATGATATTCAGCAGCAGGCCAATCAGGGTGAAAATATAGAGCGTGCCAAACATCACCGGATAATCACGCGACACGGTGGCCTCATAGCCCAGCAGGCCCAGACCGTTGAGCGAGAACATCACCTCTATCAGCAGCGAGCCGGTAAAAAACATACTGATGAACGTGGCTGGAAATCCGGCAATTACCAGCAGCATGGCGTTGCGAAACACGTGCTTCCACATGATCTGCTTCTCGCTCACGCCCTTGGCGCGGGCAGTGACGACGTACTGTTTACGAATTTCATCGAGAAAGGCGTTTTTGGTCAACATGGTCAGGGCGGCAAACCCGCCAATGACCGTGGCCAGAACCGGCAGCGTGATATGCCAGAGATAGTCGGTAATTTTCTGATACCACGGTAAGGTGCTGAAATCGGCGGAGACCAGCCCTCGCAGCGGGAAGAGGTCGAAATAAGTTCCCCCGGCAAAAAAGACGATCAGCAGGACGGCAAACAGAAACGCCGGAATGGCGTAGCCGATGATGATGAACGTGCTGCTCCAGATATCAAACCGGCTGCCGTTGTAAACCGCTTTGCGGATCCCCAGCGGAATAGAGACCAGATAGACGATCAGCGTTCCCCACAGCCCCAGCGTTATCGAAACCGGCAGGCTTTGCTTAATCAACGTTAATACTGACGCGCTGCGAAACAGGCTATCGCCAAAATCAAAGCGGATGTAATCCCAGAGCATTTTGAAATAGCGCTCGTGAATTGGTTTGTCAAAGCCGTAGCGATGGGTGATCTCGGCGATCACCTCAGGATCCAGTCCGCGCCCGCCGCGATAATGGCTTTCACTGATATTCCCCACGCCGGTTCGCGCATGGCTCGCGCCCATGCCTTCACCGCCACCGCCGGGCATGCCGCCGCTGTTGCCAAATTCAATGGCGGCAATAGCCTGATCGACCGGCCCCCCGGGGGCGATTTGCACGATAAAAAAGTTAATCGTGATGATGGCCCACAGGGTGGGGATGACCAGCAGAAGACGGCGGATAAGATATGCACCCATGATGATTCCCTATCGCCGCTCAGCGGGAAGTCTGGCGGCTTTATTAACGTCATACCACCAGGTATCAAAGCCCAGGGAATAGACCGGGCGCACGGCAGGCACGGAGAACTTGTCCCAGCGCGCAAGGCGATCTTCGCCCATATACCACATCGGCAGCATGTAATAGTTCCAGGTTAACACCCTGTCGAGGGCGCGCCCAAGCGGCAGGAGCTTTTCTTTATCCCCCTGCGCCGCCACAATTTTCGCAATCAGCGCGTCAATCGCCGGGCTTTTAACGCCGGGTGCATTGTATGAGGAGTCGATGTAGCTGGAGGCCCAGGATATTTGCAGGTCCGAGCTCGGCCACGGCTGCGCGGGCCACAGGCGCTGCATCATGTCGTAATCACGGCTGCGCATGCGGCTGGTGATCTGCGCGTTATCAACCTGACGAATGTTCATGGTTACGCCCAGCCGCTCAAGATTGTGCTTAAACGGCAGCACCCACTGATCGTTGCCCCCGGACGAAAGCAGCAGCTCAAAGCTGAGAGGCTTGCCCGTTTTGGCATCAACACGCTTTTGATTCTTCAGAGGCCAGCCAGCGTCATCCAGCAGCTTGCTGGCTTTCAGCAGGTTGTCGCGATCGTAACCGTCACCGTTCGACGCGGGCGGCTGAAACACGCTGGTGAAAACCTGCGGCGGAACCTCGGCTTTCAGCGGTGCCAGCAGGACCAGCTCGTCGGCTTTCGGGTAATCACGCGCGGCGTACTCGGTATTCTGAAAATAGCTGTTAGCGCGGCTGTAGGCGCCGTAGAACAGGGCTTTGTTCATCCATTCGAAATCAAAGGCCAGGGAAATGGCTTCCCGCACCCGGCGGTCATTGAAAACCGGACGCTGAATATTAAACGCCAGCCAGCGCGTGTCCTGGGCGGATTCATTTTTATGCTCGTCTTTGACGATATAGCCTTTGGCGAAATTTTTCCCGATATAGCGGGTTGCCCAGTTTTTAGCGCTGTTCTCGACGCGTAAGTCGAAGGCACCGGCTTTGAAGGCTTCAAACGCCACGTTATCGTCAAGGTAGTAATCATAGCGAAGGGTGTCGAAATTCCAGCGCCCGCGGTTTACCGGCAGGTTGGCCGCCCAGTAGTCTTTGACACGGGAATAGACTACATACTGCCCCATGCGCCAGTCGGTGATGCGATACGGGCCGCCCGCCAGCGGTGGCGTCGAGAGCGGGTCGCTTAGCTTATGGTTTTTCCAGAACGATTCCGGCATGACGGGCAACGAGAACAGGCTGAGCATATTCTCTTTGTTCGGTTCGCTGAGCTCAATGCGCACGGTGAGCGGCGCAATGGCTCTGACCGACGCGCCTTTATACACGATGCGGAACTGTGGAACGCCTTCGGTCATGAATTTATGGAAGGTGAACGCAACGTCGCTGGCCTTAACCGGCGAGCCGTCATGAAAGCGGGCCCGCGGGTTCAGCGAGATTTCCGCCCAGGCGAAGTTATCGGCATAACGCACGTTCTCGGCAATCAGCGGATAGTAGCTGCCGGGCTCGTCATCAGACGTGACAAAGAGCGTATCGTAAAGCGATTCCGTTCGCGCCGCCGCCACGCCGCGCAGGGCGAAGCGGTTGAAGTTGTCGAAGGTTCCCGTGGCGGAAAGCGTGACCTTCCCGCCTTTCGGCGCGGCAGGGTTGACGTAATCGAAGTGCGTAAAATTAACCGCGTATTTCGGCTCGCCAATGACCGCGAAGGCGATATTTTCTTTGATGGCCTGCGCCTGGCTGGACAGGCTCGTTAATGCCAACATCAGCAACATGAAGCGCATAAGCATCTCGCGGCAGCTCCCTCTTTTACAGACCGGCTCGGTTAAGCTGAATAATAAGTGACGCCACGGGCATTGTGAAATTATTCACCGTCGAGTGAAACGTCAGGACGCCATTGGCGGAACTGCTCCAGCGGCATAGGACGGCTAATCCAGTAGCCCTGCAGGTAGTTAACACCGTGTTCACGCAGCCAGGCGGCCTGTTCCGGTGTTTCTACGCCTTCGGCAACGGTCAACATATCCAGTCGTCTTGCCAGCGTCAGGACGGCATCCAGCACCGGCGACGTTACGGTCTCGGTGCCGATCGCATTCACGAAACCACGGTCGATTTTGAGGTAGTCCATGGTGAAATGCTCAAGATAGATCAGCGCGCTGTGGCCGGTGCCAAAGTCATCAATGGCTATCTCAAAGCCTTCGTTGTGCAGCCATTCGAAGAGGCTGTTGGCTTCGCGATGGTTAAGCATGTCGCGCTCGGTAATTTCCAGCACGATCTGGAAGTAATCCGGCGGCAGTAACGCTTTGAAGATGCGCATGTCGTCTTTGAAGCTTTCCGCATGCAGATGCCCCGGCGCAATGTTGATGCCCACCTTTGCGCCCGGAGGGAGCAGCGTTTGTAACACGGGGGCATCGCGAATAATAAGATCAAAGAGATGCAGCGTCAGCGGGACAATCAGCTTCTGCGCTTCGGCAAAATTGATAAACGCGTCCGGCGGAATTTCCCCCATGGTCGGGTGTTTCCAGCGCATCAGCACTTCAAGCCCGGTCATCCTGAGCGATTTGGCATCGACGACGGGCTGATAGACCACGTAAAACTGGCCGCGCTTAATGGCGCTTAAAATCTCTTTGCCAGGATTCAGCCGTATGCTGAGGATATAGTAGTTGAGCGATCCGGCACAAATGCCGCATACCAGCCCGAAGAACAGCGCGTAGAGAATTTCATCGCTGGTCCATGCGTCCGCATAAAGATTAATGGTCAGGGGGACGTCTTTCAGCGTCGCGGTGCGGGCCGGGATTTCACGTAAGTCGTGCGCCTTCACCAGCGTGCTGGACCGCGTTGACAACGCATGATCGCCAATAATGATGGCGATACCCGCGAATTCATCCTGGCGTGCGGTATAAAGCAGGTAAGGCGTCAGATTAAGATTCACCGAGGTAAACACGCCACCGTCTTTTACTAACGGGTTACGGTACCAGATGGCAATCGCGGGCTTATTGGGCAACATCGGGGTACCTGGAAGCAATGCCATATCGATCTGCTTATCAATGTGCAGCTCGGGTACCAGCCCCTCCATCGGGGTATTCATCGGGCCCGTGGCAGAAGAGCAGAACGCCATTTTGTCTCTGACCAGCAGGAATGCGCGAACGTTAATGCTAAAGGCGGCGCGCGAGGTGAGTTCCTGATTGACGTCATGGCAACTGTTCAGCGTGAGCGGCTGGAGGGCATCGATGGCGCTTTTTAACTCATCGAAATAGCTTTCCATGTAGATGCTGACGTCGTGAATCAGGGTGTCGAATTTGACTTCGCGCTTGTGGTAGCTCCAGAAAAATTGCAGCGAACCCAGGAGCAGGGCGGCAATAAGGCCTGTGATAATGCTGAGGATCAGTATCTTGCGATTACTGGAGAAGTAGCGGGTGAACATAGACGTCGTGATTCCTGAAATGCCGCTGGATGTATTCAGTGTAATGGGCAAAAAAAAACACTGCCGAAGCAGTGCTTTTTTTCATCATATCGTCAGCCAAGGGATAACCAACGATACAATTATCATATTAACTGCGGGTCAATACGCGGCGCGCTTCGTTATAGCGCTTCTTCCAGTACGGCTCGTTCATGCTGGAAATGGTCACACCGCTGCTGGTGGAGGCATGTACAAACTGGTCGTTACCAATATAGATGCCAACATGTCGACCCGTGGAACCTGCACGGAACAGAACTAAGTCACCGGTGCGAAGTTTAGTGCGCGAAATCGACTTGCCCATTTCCTGCTGTTCATAGGTTGAACGCGGAAGATCTAACCCAAACTGCTCGCGGAACGTACGCTGTACAAAACCGGAACAATCAATACCTGTTTTTGTGCTGCCGCCAAGACGATAGCGCACGCCTTTCCAGCTAGCATACTGGTCCATAATGCGGGACTTCACGTCCAGATTACGTACCATATTTTCAAATTCATCCTGAGAGGCTTGCAGTGACGAGGAATCTTCCATTCCCACAACACGCGTCTCAGGATGCATATTCTTTGCGGTGTTCGATGTACTACATGCAGACAACAGTACCGCGACTGCTATCGCCGGGATCCCCCGTAAGATATATCTCAGAAACGGTTGAGATTTGACCATTTTGTTTATTATCCCTTGAAGTCCTTAACGACAAATATCGTTATAAAAATGCCAAACGTGACGAGACTAATTATCTGTTCACATTGAGACAATTCTTTCTGGTCACATTTGTGGCACAGCGCACAAAATTATTCACCAGCGAAATAATTATCTCTATGGGGCAAAACGAGTTCGAGATTAACCGATTGCCAGGGGTATTGCGAGTAAAAAAAGCCTTTTTTTTATAAGAAAATGTGATACAGAAAGTAAAAATCCGTAATTGCTTAAATTACCGTCAGATCCGACGCCTAATCGCGCAATTGCTTCATTTTTATCATGAATATGATGACGAGAATATGACAGTGGGGAAAGATCGCGCTGGGAGCAGCATCAGGGATCATGTCGATCCCTGATAGTTAGCGGTAATTTGAGTGAGTTATTTGTTTAATTATTGTTGCGCTTTGCCGGGAAGATAGCGATCGAACAACGCTATTATCCTGTCGCTCAGCGGGGTCAACAGACACCACGGCAGCGCAATCAGCGCAACGGAGAGCGAACCGACGGCAATATCGGTGAACCAGTGGGCGCCAATCATTACGCGCGGGAAGGCAAAAACCACAAAAATAATCAGGGCTATGGCAAAGGCTTTTCTGCCGAAATAGCGAAGCATAATTGCGGAAAAAATAAGCAGCATCATCCCGTGATCGCCGGGGAAACTGTCCTTCGACGCATCTTTTGTTGGAATATGCAGCAGCTCGCTGACGCGATAAATATCGGTGAAGAATAGCGTTGGGCTTGAACGCTTCACCGGAATAATCGCGGTGGCCAGCTGGTTAATTAACACAGCAAACAGCAGCATCACCAGACCGATAATCAGGATACGCCGACGTCCGGCTTTATCCTCTTTCAGCCAGAAAGAGAGCATCAGGCAGCCCATGGCCAGCAGGGAGAAGCCGTCAAAGGCGCGGTTGTTGGTAATTGCCACCAGCCACAGGAACGCGTTGCTCTTCACCAGCTCCTGGTTGAAGAAGTGAAAAATGGCAGAATCCAGCGGGAACCAGAAACCATGATCCGCCGGGATATACCAGGAGAAGAAAAGCGCCAGGCCGGCGACATTAAGCAGTAATATCAGGGGAAATCGAGTTGTCATAACGTTCTGCATAGAGTGAAAACTGGGGCAACGTTAGCCGCCCGAACTTAAACGAATCCTCAACAGGCTGGACTGCAGGGCATTCCAGTCGGCGTTAACCGCACTAATTAACTCTATACGGCTGTCAGGCGGCGCCACATTTTGCGTTTCAATAAAGAAATCGTCGCCCTGGCGATTGATTCGCACCAGGCCGTCCGGCGTGCGCATAATCCCTTTCACGCGATCGACGGGCGCAAGTCTGGCCCACTCCAGAATCCCGATGGTGTCGAAAACGGTGTCAGCATCAAAAATCCATCCACAGGCCTGATATCCCTGGCCGCTGTTCAGATTACGACGCCAGCGCTGGTGCTCCGGCAGGCTCAGTGCGCCCAGGCCCTGCTTAACCGGATGACTGTGCGCGTGATCCGCGCTGGCAGGCAGCTCGGTGAGGTTCAGACGAGGCAGGTCAAGCAGGGCGCCGTCAATTTTCCCCTGTGTGGCTTGCACTCGCGTGCGGTTGCCGCCGAAATGCTGCCACCACGCGTCCAGCACGGCCTGGCTTTCCGCCGTGGCGCGATCTTCTTTATTGGCGACGATAACGTCTGCCGAGGCGAGCTGATCGCGGAAGTTCTCATTGGCTACCGCTTTTTCATCCAGTAGCTGACGAGGATCGAGCAGGCACAGGGTGGCGCGCAGATCGATCCACGGCTCGTAAACCGGGGCGGTCAGTAAATCGAGGATCTGCTTCGGGTGACCGAGCCCGGTGGGTTCAATAAGCAGGCGGTCGGGTTTGCCCTGACGCAGCAGGGTATTGAGCCCCACCTGCATCGGCAGGCCATTGACGCAGCACATGCATCCGCCGGGGATCTCTTTAATCATCGCGCCGCTGGATGACAGCAATGCACCATCAATGCCCACCTCGCCAAATTCATTGACCAGCACGGCCCATTTTTCGGCCGGATCTTTATTCGCCAGCAGGTGAAGAATGGAGGTGGTTTTACCGCTGCCGAGAAAACCGGTGATGAGGTTGGTTTTGGTCACGTGTGCTCCGCAAGAGAATTGTGATGCTATAACACTATTCTCTTATCCTGGCGAAAAATGTGCCCAATGAGAAGGGGAAGGGCGAACGGAGGCCGCATCCGTTCGCGTTAAGCGCAATAATCGCTAAATATTTAACGTTTCAATAACAGCCTGACGCGCGCCGTGGCGGGCAATGCGCTGATATGCCTGGCTGACAGCCTCAACAAACGTGCCGTTTTGCGCGAGATCGTGTCCAAAGACCTCGTTCAGCCCCAGTATAGCGTTAACGCGCCCGGCGTCGCTGCTGGCGTCAACAATCGCGCGGATTTTTTCGCTGAGGGGATCGCGAACGTCAATCGCGTTGCCACGCTCGTCGGTACCGCTGACGTAGCGTATCCACCCGGCCACGCCCAGGGCCAGCAGCGGCCACGGCGTTTTTCGCTCAAGATGGACGCGGATCCCATCCAGCATTCTCTGGGGCAGCTTCTGGCTGCCGTCCATCGCGATTTGCCACGTGCGATGCTGAAGTGCCGGGTTGGCAAAGCGCTCAAGCAGGCTGTCAGCGTATGCGGTGAGGTCGACATCCTTAATACGTAATGTGGGAGCCTGTTCGTTCAGCATGAGGCGCCGGGCGGCTTCGCGGAAGGCTGCGTCTTCCATACATTCATTAATATGCGCGTAGCCGGCGAGATACCCCAGATACGCCAGGAAAGAGTGGCTGCCGTTGAGCATGCGTAACTTCATCTGCTCCCACGGCAGAACGTCCTGCACCATCTGGACGCCCGCAGCTTCCCACGCCGGACGGCCGGCGACAAAATTATCTTCCACTACCCACTGAATAAACGGTTCGCAACTGATGGCGCACGGATCTTCAACGCCGAGCGCGTCGGTGATTTCCGCCAGCGAGGCTTCGGTCGCGGCGGGCACAATCCTGTCGACCATCGTTCCCGGGAAACTCACGTGGGTATCAATCCATTCTGACAGCGCCGCGGAACGCTTTTGCGCCATGCCCAGCACCGCGTTTTTCACCACGTGACCGTTGTCGGGGATATTGTCGCAGGACAACACGGTAAAAGCGGGCAGGCCGCGCTCGCGGCGGCGGTGGAGCGCTTCGACCAGGATCCCTGGGGCGGAATGCGGCTCTGAGGGGTTTTCAAGATCGTGGGCGATCCGGGCGTTGTGCAGATCCAGCTTACCGGTCGCGGGATCGATGCAGTAGCCTTTCTCCGTGATGGTGAGCGACACAATCGCCACCTGAGGCTCACAAAATTTCTCAATAATCGCCGGCAGAGAGTCCAGCTTTGCGTTCAGGCATTCGTGGACGGCACCGACGATAATCGGCTGATTGCCGTCTGCGCCTTTCTCCAGCACGGTAAACAGATGATCCTGCGCGCGCAGCTGGCCCATCAGCACGTCGCCGCTGAAAAGGCTAATCTCACAAATCCCCCAGTCGCCGCCTTTTTCATTCAGCACCCGGTTTGTTAACAAAGCCTGGTGCGCGCGGTGAAAGGCACCAAAGCCAAAATGGACGATGCGGGAGCGTAATTGCGCGCGATCGTAGCGAGGTTGCTGAACGTGGGCAGGAAGCGAGGTGGAGGCAATTGTCTTCATGAAATACACACCTGATTAACCATTAATTAACAATGCCAGTGTAAAGTTATATGACAGCAAATAAAATTGGTGAGCCGTAAATATCCCCGTTCTGTGAGTTTGATCAATCAATGTGTGGCGGTATGTTGACCCTTAGCGGCAAACATGTATGGTAGTCGTCATTGCAGTAACGTATATTGGTATAACAACTTAAGAGGGTGAGGCAATGGAACAAACCTGGCGTTGGTACGGGCCGAACGATCCGGTTTCTCTTGATGATGTGCGTCAGGCTGGCGCAACGGGTGTCGTCACGGCGCTGCATCATATTCCTAACGGTCAGGTATGGCCGATTGAGGAAATTCAACAGCGTCAGGCGCTGCTGGCGGAGAAGGGAATAACCTGGTCTGTGGTGGAAAGCATTCCGGTTCATGAAGAGATCAAAACCCATTCCGGTGAGTACCAGACGTGGATTGCTAACTATCAGCAGAGCATTCGCAACCTGGCAGCCTGCGGCATTGATACGGTCTGCTATAACTTCATGCCCATTCTGGACTGGACGCGGACCGACCTTGAGTATCAGATGCCGGACGGTTCAAAAGCGCTGCGTTTCGATCAGATTGCCTTTGCGGCATTCGAACTGCACATTCTGAAACGCCCTGGCGCCGAAGCGGATTACACCGCAGAAGAGCAGCAGCAGGCGCGTGAGTGGTTTAACGCCGCCAGCGAAGCAGACATCGAAAAGCTGACCCGTAATATTATTGCTGGCCTGCCGGGTGCTGAAGAGGGGTATACGCTGGATCAGTTCCGCGCGCGTCTGGCGGAATACGGCGATATTGATAAGCACCAGCTGCGTGAAAATATGGCGTATTTCCTGCGCGCTATCGTGCCGGTCGCTGAAGAGGCGGGTGTACGCCTCGCCGTGCACCCGGACGATCCTCCGCGTCCTATCCTTGGCCTGCCGCGTATCGTTTCCACCCTGGAAGATATGCAGTGGCTGAAAGAGACGGTAAACAGCATCTATAACGGCTTTACCATGTGTACCGGCTCCTACGGCGTGCGCGCGGATAACGATCTGGTACGGATGATTGAAACCTTCGGCGATCGTATCCACTTTACGCATCTGCGTGCGACCTGTCGTGAAGCGAACCCGAAAACCTTCCACGAGGCGGCGCACCTTGGCGGCGATGTGAATATGGTTGCGGTGGTGGATGCTATTCTGGCGGAAGAGGCGCGTCGCAAGCAGGCTGGCGATGTGCGTCCTATCCCGTTCCGTCCGGATCACGGACACCAGATGCTGGACGATCTGCGTAAGAAGACCAACCCGGGCTATTCGGCGATTGGCCGGCTTAAGGGAATGGCGGAAGTGCGCGGCGTTGAGCTGGCGCTGAAGATGACGAAGTATCCGGAGCTTCTGTAAGCTCTGTTTCCCGGTGGCGCTACGCTTACCGGGCCTACAAAAAAACCGGCCTGAGTGCCGGTTTTTGTATTTTTGTAGGTCGGGTAAGGCGAAGCCGCCACCCTACAAATGCCGCAATCAGTCAGCGCGACCCATATAGCGTTTTTCTTCGATATGGATGCGGATTTTCTCGCCAGCGGAGAGGTATTCCGGTACCTGCACAACCAGGCCGGTCGTCAGGGTTGCCGGTTTGTTGCGCGCGCTGGCGGACGCGCCTTTGATGCCTGGCGCGGTTTCAACGATTTCCAGATCGACGGTCTGAGGCAGTTCCAGGGCCAGCAGCACGCCGTCCCAGGTCAGGACCTGCATGTCAGGCATACCGCCTTCAGGGATGAACAGCAGCTCTTCTTCGATCTGATCTTTGGTGAAGATGTACGGGGTGTAATCTTCTTTATCCATGAACACGTATTCGTTGCCGTCAATGTAGGAGAAATCGACATAGCGGCGGGTCAGGGTCACGGTATCGACGATATCGTCACCTTTAAAGCGCTCTTCCACTTTCAGGCCGGTACGCACATCGGCGAAACGCATTTTGTACAGCGTTGCTGCACCACGGGCGCTCGGGGCCTGAATGTCGATATCTTTCACAATCAGCAGTTTGCCGTTGTAATTCAGCACCATACCTTTCTTAATTTCGTTCGCTCTTGGCATTGCAGTAATCCTGTTTACGGGAGGTAAAAAATATCGCGCCAAATTACTCGCGCGCGGCCTTTCAGGCAAGAGGAATTCGCGGCTTTTGCTATCAATACGCAAAAGGTGTTACTGTGCGCGCGATGCCCGACTGCGCGGGCGTCCGTCAGCGAAAGAGAGCATTTATGGATTGCCGTCCAGACTGTGGCGCGTGCTGTACTGCACCGTCCATTTCAAGTCCCATTCCAGGAATGCCCGAGGGCAAGCCTGCCAATACCCGCTGCGTTCAGCTCTCGGAAACGAATCTGTGCATGATCTTTGGCTCGCCTTTGCGCCCGAAGGTCTGCTCCGGGCTTCAGCCCACTGCCGAAATGTGCGGCAGCACGCGAGGGCAGGCGATGACGTACCT
The DNA here is from genome assembly GCF_058788735.1 of Enterobacter sp. FW301-JW81. Taxonomy (NCBI): domain Bacteria; kingdom Pseudomonadati; phylum Pseudomonadota; class Gammaproteobacteria; order Enterobacterales; family Enterobacteriaceae; genus Enterobacter; species Enterobacter sp. FW301-JW81. Next base: position 367,645 of record NZ_JBYTBA010000002.1, read on the forward strand.
TCTTGAGCTGGAAGCGCTCACCGCGCCCTAAACGTCTTTAATCCGCGTCAGACAGCCAATCGTCAGCGTACACATCACCAGCGCAATCCAGAACACCGTGTGATAGTTCCAGATTTCAGCCACCACGCCGGCCATTGAGCCGGCGATAATCCAGCCCACGCGGGTGGTATTAGTATAAAGGGTGGTGGCAGAGCCTGCCTGACCCGGCATCAGATCCTGGAAGTAGAGCATGCCTATCCCGGCGAGAATGCCGATATAGATGGCGTTCAGCAGCTGTAAAGCCAGCAGCAGCCCCGGCGTATGAACCGTCAACATACCGATATAGAACAGCAGACCCGCGACGGCGGCGATGCGCATTAAAAAACGCTTCCCGAAACGCTTTGCGTAATAGCCTGCGATGAGCATGGTCGGGATCTCCAGCCCGGCGGCGGTGCCCATCATAATGCCCGCCAGCTTCTCCGACAGGTGCAGTTCATCAATAATAAACAGCGGCATATTGATGATATACAGGCTGTTGGTACCCCACATCAACGTGCAGACAACAAACAGGAGCAGGGCATCGCGGCGGTTGCGGCGCGGCGCTTCCAGCACGCCCGTTGCCACTTTCGGCTCTTTGCGCATGGACGGCAGAAAGAACCACACCAGCGCCCCGCACGCTACAAACGCGACGGCCGCGCTCAGGTACATCACCGTAAAGCCAAACCCCATCGCCAGCGCGTAAGCCAGCGGCGGGCCAATTACCCACGCCAGCGACACCTGAGCACGCAGAACGGAGCTGAACATCACCGCTTCACGCCCGGTATGGTCGGCGTGTTCGCGGGCAAGGGCGAACATCTGCGGGTTCGCCGTCGAGCCAAAGCTGCTCAGGAACACCCCGACGAAGAGCAAAATGAAATAATTGCGGTTCCAGGCAAACAGAACGCAGGCCAATACCCCCAGCAGGCAGCAGAAAACGATCAGGCTTTTACGATCGCCTTTTCTGTCGGATCGCCCCGCCAGAAACTGACTGACCAGGATGCCGATGATGGCGCTGCCGGTAAAAAAGAAGCCGACCATTGCCGGGCGGGCGTGAACCTCATTCGTCAGAAATAAACTCAGCGTCGGCGTCTGTAACGCACCGGCAATGCCCGTGAAGAAGGCAACAACCAGGAATGCCGCTGAGGTCAAATCAAAGGGCTTCGGCGAGGCGGCCGCAGGGGTGTTATGCATGTTTTATAATTAGCGAGTAGCAGAGAGGAGGCGGAGTTTACGCCGTCAGCTAAAAAATAAACAGTGGGTGCGGTCAATGATGCCACGAAAAATCAAAATGGCATTTCAACTTATAAACAGGCTGGCTGACCTTAGCTGAAACTGACTTGCTGAACTTCAGCTGAACGAAGAAGAAATGTGCTGTATCTCTAAATTCTGACATCAGAAAGACGAGTTTACTTGCAAGGCTTTGCAGAAAGCGCAAGACTTTTTGAAACGTTTCAGCGCTATCTTGTTTAAACAAACGGAGCAGGCTAGCGCATTTTTTCTCATTAAAGCTGAAACGATTCAAGTTCAGCAGGAGTGGAGAACCATGTTCCAGTTATCTGTTCAGGATATCCACCCGGGCGCTCAGGCCGGGGATAAAGAAGAGGCTATTCGCCAGGTTGCCGCCGCGCTTGTGCAGGCGGGCAACGTCGCGGACGGCTATGTAAACGGCATGCTGGCGCGTGAGCAGCAGACCTCAACCTTCCTCGGCAATGGCATTGCCATTCCGCACGGCACAACCGACACCCGCGATCAGGTGCTGAAAACCGGCGTTCAGGTTTATCAGTTCCCGCAGGGCGTGCTCTGGGGTGACGGTCAGGTGGCTTACGTGGCTATCGGTATCGCGGCCAGCAGCGACGAACACTTAGGCCTGCTGCGTCAGCTGACGCATGTCCTGAGCGATGACGCGGTAGCTGAACAGCTTAAGTCTGCCACGACGGCGGAAGAGCTGCGCGCCTTGCTGATGGGCGAAAAACAGAGTGAAGCGCTGAAACTGGATAACGAAACGCTGACGCTGGACGTGGCTGCCTCCGATCTGGTGACGCTGCAGGCGCTGAACGCAGGTCGGCTGAAAGAAGCCGGCGCGGCAGACGCCACCTTTGTCACCCGCGCGATCAACGATAAGCCGTTGAATCTGGGTCAGGGCATCTGGCTGAACGACAGTGCTGAAGGCAACCTGCGCAGTGCTATCGCCGTGAGCCGTGCGGCCAATGCGTTTGACGTCGAAGGCGAACGCGCAGCCATGCTGGTGACCGTGGCGATGAACGACGATCAGCCGGTTTCCGTGCTGAAGCGTCTGGGCGACCTGCTGCTGAACAACAAAGCTGAAAAACTGCTGAACGCTGATGCCTCTACCGTGCTGGCACTGCTGACCAGTGATGATGCGCTGACGGATGACGTGCAGTCGGCGGAGTTCGTTGTGCGCAACGAACACGGCCTGCATGCCCGTCCTGGCACCATGCTGGTGAATACCATTAAACAATTCGAGAGTGAGATCACCGTGGCGAATCTTGATGGCACGGGCAAACCGGCCAACGGCCGTAGTCTGATGAAAGTTGTCGCGCTGGGCGTGAAGAAAGGCCACCGACTGCGTTTCACCGCGCAGGGTGCGGATGCTGAACAGGCGCTGAAAGCGATTGGCGACGCCATCGCGGCGGGTCTGGGGGAGGGCGCATAATGAGCAGACGTGTTGCGACTATTACGCTGAACCCGGCTTATGACCTGGTGGGATTTTGCCCTGAAATTGAGCGCGGCGAAGTCAACCTCGTGCGTACCACTGGCCTGCATGCTGCGGGTAAAGGGATCAACGTCGCGAAAGTGCTCAAGGATCTCGGTATCGACGTCACCGTGGGCGGATTCCTCGGTAAAGATAACCAGGATGGCTTCCAGCAGCTGTTCAGCGAGCTGGGCATTGCCAACCGTTTTCAGGTTGTGCAGGGCCGTACCCGTATCAACGTTAAGCTGACCGAGAAAGACGGTGAAGTGACCGATCTCAACTTCTCTGGCTTCGAAGTGACGCCGTCAGACTGGGAACGTTTTGTTAACGACTCGCTCACCTGGCTTGGCCAGTTTGACATGGTCTGCGTCAGCGGCAGCCTGCCGTCCGGCGTGAGCCCGGAAGCGTTTACCGACTGGATGACGCGCCTGCGCAGCCAGTGCCCGTGTATTATTTTCGACAGCAGCCGCGACGCGCTGGTTGCGGGTCTGAAAGCCTCACCGTGGCTGGTGAAGCCGAATCGCCGCGAGCTGGAGATCTGGGCGGGCCGTAAGCTGCCAGAATTAAAAGATGTGATTGACGCTGCCCATGCGCTGCGCGAGCAGGGTATCGCTCACGTGGTTATCTCGCTTGGCGCAGAAGGCGCGTTGTGGGTTAACGCGTCTGGCGAATGGATCGCCAAACCGCCGTCGGTTGACGTTGTCAGCACCGTTGGCGCAGGGGATTCCATGGTTGGCGGCCTGATTTACGGTCTGCTGATGCGTGAATCCAGTGAACATACTTTACGTCTTGCCACCGCCGTTGCTGCCCTGGCCGTAAGCCAGAGCAATGTCGGTATTACCGATCGTACCCAGTTAGCCGCGATGATGGCGCGCGTTGACTTAAAACCTTTTAACTAACAGCAGGAGAGGAATAATGAAAACGCTGCTGATCATTGACTCCGGTCTCGGACAGGCTCGCGCCTATATGGCGAAGACCTTGCTGGGCGCGGCGGCACAAAAAGCACATCTGGATATTATCGATAATCCAGGCGATGCAGAACTGGCCATTGTACTGGGCGATAAAATCCCGGCTGACAGTGCGCTGAACGGCAAAAAAGTGTGGCTGGGCGATATTAATCGCGCGGTGGCACACCCGGAACTGTTCCTGAGCGAAGCGAAAGGCCACGCTTCCGTCTACAGCGCACCTGTCGCGACGGCGCCGGCTGCGGCCGCAGGTCCGAAACGCATTGTGGCGGTGACGGCCTGCCCGACCGGCGTGGCTCACACCTTTATGGCGGCTGAGGCCATTGAAACCGAAGCGAAAAAACGCGGCTGGTGGGTAAAAGTTGAAACCCGCGGCTCGGTTGGCGCCGGCAACGCCATCACCCCTGAAGAAGTGGCGGAAGCCGATCTGGTGATCGTGGCGGCGGATATCGAAGTGGATCTGGCGAAATTTGCCGGTAAGCCTATGTACCGTACCTCTACCGGCCTGGCGCTGAAAAAAACCGCTCAGGAGTTTGATAAGGCGCTGGTGGAAGCGAAGCCGTATCAGGCAACCGGCGCGCGTCAAACCGCAACGGAAGGTAAGAAAGAGTCTGCAGGCGCCTATCGCCATCTCCTGACCGGCGTGTCTTACATGCTGCCGATGGTGGTTGCGGGTGGTCTGTGTATCGCTCTCTCGTTCGCATTTGGTATTACCGCGTTTAAAGAAGAAGGCACGCTGGCGGCTGCGTTGATGCAGATCGGCGGTGGATCCGCGTTCGCGCTGATGGTCCCTGTTCTGGCAGGCTTTATTGCCTTCTCCATCGCTGACCGTCCTGGCCTGACGCCGGGTCTTATCGGCGGTATGCTGGCAGTAAGCACCGGTTCCGGCTTTATCGGCGGTATCATCGCCGGCTTCCTGGCCGGTTACGTCGCGAAGCTCATTAGCGCGAAGCTGAAGTTGCCGCAGAGTATGGAAGCCCTGAAGCCGATTCTGATCATCCCGCTGATTTCCAGCCTGGTGGTCGGCCTGGCGATGATTTACCTGATTGGTAAACCTGTTGCGGGCATCCTGGCGGGTCTGACCCACTGGCTGCAAACTATGGGCACCGCGAACGCGGTTCTGCTGGGTGCTATCCTCGGTGGCATGATGTGTACCGATATGGGTGGTCCGGTGAACAAAGCGGCGTACGCCTTTGGCGTTGGCCTGCTGAGTACCCAGACCTACGCGCCGATGGCAGCCATCATGGCAGCCGGTATGGTGCCTCCGCTGGCGCTCGGTCTGGCGACGATTATTGCCCGCCGTAAGTTCGATAAAGCGCAGCAGGAAGGCGGTAAGGCCGCGCTGGTGCTGGGTCTGTGCTTCATCACCGAAGGGGCGATTCCGTTCGCGGCCCGTGACCCAATGCGCGTCCTGCCGTGCTGTATCGTGGGTGGGGCAGTGACGGGGGCTATCTCCATGGCGGTTGGCGCGAAACTGATGGCACCGCACGGCGGTCTGTTTGTTCTGCTGATCCCTGGCGCTATCACCCCGGTTCTGGGCTACCTGCTGGCAATCGTTGCCGGTACGCTGGTGGCGGGTCTCTCTTACGCAGTGCTGAAACGTCCGGAAGCGGAAGTCGTGGCAAAAGCAGCGTAAGCAATAAACAACAAAAAAGCCGGGTTGCATTATGCACCCGGCTTTTTTTTATGCCGCCTGTTCAGCGGTTTGCTGCGCCTTGAGCCAGGCAATCTCTTCTGCCCAGATATCCGGATTGATGGTTTCAAGCACCATCGGAATACCGTCGAAGCGGGCGTCCTGCATGATAAAGCGGAACGCGTCATGGCCGATGTTGCCTTCGCCCAGGCTGTGGTGGCGGTCAACGCGGCTGCCAAAGGCGCTTTTCGCATCGTTTAGGTGCATTCCGCGCAGGTACTTAAAGCCCACGATGCGCTCAAACTCATCAAACGTGTTTTTCGTTGCCTCGGTCGTGCGCAGGTCATAGCCGGCCGCAAAGGCGTGGCAGGTATCAATGCACACGCCGACGCGGGATTTATCTTCCACGCCGTCAATAATGGCCGCCAGATGTTCGAACTTAAAGCCGAGGTTGCTGCCCTGACCGGCGGTATTCTCAATCACCGCGGTGACGCCCTGGGTTTTATCCAGGGTGATGTTGATGGACTCGGCAATGCGCGCCAGGCAGGCATCTTCATCGATTTGCATCAGGTGGCTACCCGGATGGAAGTTCAGCAGCGTCAGCCCCAGCTGTTCGCAGCGCTGGACTTCATCCAGAAACGCTTCGCGGGACTTATCCAGCGCTTCCTGAACCGGATGCCCGAGGTTGATTAGGTAGCTGTCGTGGGGGAGGATCTGGCCCGGCCCGTAGCGGTATTTCTCACAGGCGGCTTTGAAGTCATCAATCACTTCAGAGGTCAGCGGCGCGGCGCGCCACTGGCGCTGGTTTTTGGTGAACAGGGCGAAAGCGGTCGCCTCAATTTCGGCGGCGCGAATGGCGGCATTCGCAAGGCCACCTGCAGCGCTAACGTGCGCTCCAACATATTTCATAAAAAACTCCTGCTAACCCGAAACGCTTATGATAGCGGGTTAGCAGGAGAAGGACGAGATGGTTTATGCCATCAGGGTGTGCACGGCGAGGTTAATGGCACCACCGCCGACAATCAGCCAGATGAAGAGCACCAGCGCCATCAGCAGCGGTTTCGCACCAGCTTTTTTCAGCGCGCTGACGTGCGTGGTCACCCCCAGCGCCGCCATGGCCATCGCCAGCAGCACCGTATCCAGCGTCACCAGCATATCGACAACGGCTTTCGGCAGCAGGTGGAAGGAGTTGAAAATCGCCACCACGATAAACAGGATCGCAAACCACGGAATGGTGATTTTGCTTTTCTCGCTGCCGCCCGCCGGAGCCAGCTGTTTAACCCGCGCGGCCAGGAAAATCAGGAACGGCGCCAGCATCATTACGCGCAGCATTTTGGCAATCACCGCCGCGTTTTCGGCTTCCGGGTTAATGGCGTGTCCTGCGGCAACCACCTGGGCCACTTCGTGCATGGTTGAGCCAATATAAATGCCGTACGTTTCCGGGCTAAACCAGTGGGCAACCAGCGGATACATCGCCGGGTAGAGGAAAATTGCCAGCGTACCGAAGATCACCACCGTCGCCACCGCCACCGTCACCTTGCTGGCTTCGGCTTTAACGACGGGTTCCGTTGCCAGCACCGCCGCGGCCCCGCAAATACTGCTCCCGGCACCGATCAGCCAGCTGGTATGCTTATCCAGGCCAAAGACTTTCTGACCGATAAAGCAGGCCAGTAAAAAGGTGCTGGTGAGGGTCAGGACGTCGATAGCGATCCCGCTCACGCCCACGTCCGCAATCTGCGAAAAGGTGAGACGGAAGCCGTAAAGGATGATCCCGAGACGCAGCAGGTGCTGTTTGGCAAAGATCACGCCGCCGTCGCAGGATTTCCAGATATGCGGGTAAACGGTATTTCCCACGACCATGCCGAGCAATATTGCCAGGGTTAACGCGCTAAAGCCTGCCCCCGCGATGGCCGGAATACTACCGCCCCATAGCGCCACGCCGGTAACCGCTGCGCTGAGCGCAAGACCCGGCACGAAGTGCCACACTGTACGATGATGTTGTAAGGTGATTTCTGACATAACCTTCTCCTTTGTCTGGCTAAAGGTTACGGCGCTCTGGCTTAAAAATAAAATTGATTATATACTTATAATCAATCTATATAAGTGGTAAGCAACCATGCACATTACATTGCGTCAGCTGGAAGTGTTTGCCGAGGTGCTGAAAAGCGGTTCGACGACCCAGGCGTCACAAATGCTGGCGCTCTCGCAGTCTGCGGTCAGCGCGGCGTTGACCGATCTTGAAGGGCAACTGGGCGTTCAGCTTTTCGACAGGGTAGGGAAGCGTCTGGTGGTCAACGAACATGGCCGTCTGCTCTATCCGCGCGCGCTGGCGCTGCTCGAGCAGGCTATCGAAATCGAACAGCTGTTCCGCGAGGATAACGGTGCAATTCGCGTTTACGCCAGCAGCACCATCGGGAATTACATTCTGCCGGAAGTGATTGCCCGCTACCGCCGGGATTTCCCGACCCTGCCGCTGGAGATGAGCGTGGGCAATAGCCAGGACGTCATCAACGCGGTGATCGATTTCCGCGTGGATATCGGCCTCATCGAAGGACCCTGCCATAACGTCGACATCATTGCCGAGCCCTGGCTGGAGGATGAGCTGGTGGTGTTTGCTTCCCCGGCCTCATCTTTACTGCAGGGGGAAGTGACGCTGGAACGCCTCGCGCAGGCGCAGTGGATCCTGCGCGAGCAGGGCTCCGGCACGCGTGAAATTGTCGATTATCTGCTGCTTTCCCATCTGCCGCATTTCCAGCTGGGGATGGAGCTGGGCAATTCAGAGGCCATCAAGCACGCGGTGCGCCACGGGCTGGGCATCAGCTGTCTTTCCCGGCGCGTCATTGCTGAACAGCTTGAGACGGGCTCGCTGGTGGAAATTCCCGTTCCGCTCCCAAAACTGGTACGCACCCTGTGGTGCATCCATCATCGTCAGAAACACCTTTCCAGTTCGCTGCAGCGTTTTCTGCGCTATTGCGAGATGTAATCTTCCCCTCTCCTCAAAGGGGAGAGGGGAAAGCCCCGATTTCTGCTTTACTTATAATCCTGGCCGAGTCATGAAGCTCTCTTATAACTGAGTATTTCTGCCGGAAGGAACGCGGATCGTCTGCTACAATCGCGCCTCATTTATTAAATGGACAGCATTTTCATATGGTTTCAGAAATTAAAACCACAGAAGCGCCCACGCTACGTCGTGAACTGAAGGCGCGTCACCTGACGATGATCGCGATTGGCGGCTCAATCGGTACAGGTCTTTTCGTTGCCTCCGGCGCAACGATTTCGGCAGCAGGCCCGGGTGGGGCACTTTTCTCTTATATTCTGATTGGCCTGATGGTGTACTTCCTGATGACCAGCCTGGGCGAACTGGCCGCGTACATGCCGGTATCCGGTTCGTTTTCGACCTACGGTCAAAAATACGTTGAAGAAGGCTTCGGCTTCGCGCTGGGCTGGAACTATTGGTACAACTGGGCGGTCACCATCGCCGTTGACCTTGTCGCCGCACAGCTGGTAATGAACTGGTGGTTCCCGGATACGCCGGGCTGGATCTGGAGCGCTCTGTTCCTGGCCGTCATCTTCCTGCTGAACTACATCTCCGTGCGCGGTTTCGGCGAAGCGGAATACTGGTTCTCTTTGATCAAAGTGGCAACCGTCATCATCTTTATCGTCGTCGGTGTGGCGATGATCGTTGGTATTTTCAAAGGCGCTGAACCTGCGGGCTGGAGTAACTGGGCGATAGGCGATGCGCCGTTTGCCGGTGGCCTCTCGGCGATGATTGGCGTGGCAATGATTGTCGGCTTCTCCTTCCAGGGGACCGAGCTGATTGGCATCGCCGCCGGTGAGTCAGAGAACCCGGAGAAAAATATTCCGCGGGCGGTCCGTCAGGTCTTCTGGCGTATCCTGCTGTTCTATGTGTTCGCGATCCTGATTATCAGCCTGATCATTCCGTACACCGATCCAAGCCTGCTGCGCAATGACGTTAAAGACATTAGCGTCAGCCCGTTCACGCTGGTCTTCCAGCACGCCGGCCTGCTTTCTGCCGCGGCAGTGATGAACGCCGTTATCCTGACCGCCGTGCTTTCAGCCGGTAACTCCGGGATGTACGCGTCCACCCGTATGCTTTACACGCTGGCATGCGACGGTAAGGCACCGCGTATCTTCGCGAAACTGTCCCGAGGCGGCGTCCCACGTAACGCGCTGTACGCGACAACGGTAATCGCCGGTCTGTGCTTCCTGACTTCCATGTTTGGCAACCAGACGGTGTACCTTTGGCTGCTTAACACCTCAGGGATGACGGGCTTTATCGCGTGGCTGGGCATTGCCATTAGCCACTACCGTTTCCGCCGTGGCTTCGTCAAGCAGGGTCACGATATTAACTCGCTGCCGTATCGCTCCGGCTTCTTCCCGCTGGGTCCCATTTTCGCCTTCATTCTGTGCCTGATCATTACGCTCGGACAGAACTATGAAGCGTTCCTGGCGGACACCATTGACTGGGGCGCCGTTACGGCGACCTACATTGGTATTCCGCTGTTCCTCGTCATCTGGTTTGGCTACAAGCTGACGAAAGGAACAAAATTCGTTCGCTACAGTGAAATGGAATTCCCGGAACGATTTAAACAATAACCGCACTTCCTCTCTCTTTAGCCCGCTCATTCGAGCGGGCTTTTTTATTCCCGCATCCTGAAACAAAGATATATTTCTTAACAATTTAATTGATAATAATTATCGTTTGCTTTATCGTTATCAAAAATAAGCGTGTCACCGACCCACCGCAGATGTGGGCGGCAAGGAAGACGCTGTGAGCGATGATGATTTGATTTAGTTGTATTTACCTCATGGAGATATGGAATGTTTAGGTTGAATCCCTTCGTCAGGGGAGGACTTTGTGCGTCCGCAATGTCCCTGGCCCTGCCTGTTATCGCAGCGGAATCCGGCGACACAATGGTTGTAACGGCCTCCGCGACCGAGCAAAACCTGAAAGACGCACCCGCAAGCATCAGCGTGATTACCCAGGAAGATTTGCAGCGCAAACCCGTTCAGAATCTGAAAGATGTGTTACGGGATGTGCCGGGCGTTCAGCTCACGAGCGAAGGGGACAACCGTAAAGGGGTAAGTATTCGCGGACTGGACAGCAGCTATACGCTGATCCTGATCGACGGCAAGCGCGTTAACTCGCGTAACGCGGTGTTCCGTCATAATGATTTCGACCTCAACTGGGTGCCGGTTGACGCCATCGAACGAATCGAAGTGGTGCGCGGACCGATGTCTTCTCTTTATGGTTCCGATGCGCTGGGCGGCGTGGTGAACATTATCACCAAAAAAATCGGCCAGAAATGGACGGGCACCCTGAGCGCCGATTCCACGATTCAGGAACATCGCGATCGTGGAGACACGTATAACGGTCAGTTCTACACCAGCGGACCGCTGGTCGACGGCCTGCTGGGGCTGAAAGCCTACGGTAGCCTCGCGAAGCGTGAGAAAGACGCTCAGCAGAAATCATCCACTACGGCGAGCGGTGAAACACCGCGCATTGAGGGCTTCACCAGCCGCGATGCGAATGTGGAATTCGCCTGGACACCGTCTGAAAATCACGACTTTACGGCGGGCTACGGTTTCGACCGTCAGGATCGTGACTCGGATTCCCTCGATAAAAACCGCCTTGAACGTCAGAACTACTCTCTCAGCCACAATGGTCGCTGGGGCGTCGGCAACAGCGAGCTGAAGGTTTACGGCGAAAAGGTGGATAACAAAAATCCGGGCAACAGCAATCCGATCACCTCCGAGAGCAACGCGGTGGACGGAAAATACGTGCTGCCGATGGGCGAAATCAACCAGCTGCTGACCTTCGGCGGCGAATGGCGTCACGATAAGCTGAAAGACCCGGTCAACCTGACGGGCGGTTCCAGCAGCAGTACCTCGACAAGCCAGTATGCTCTGTTCCTGGAGGATGAGTGGCGTATCTTTGAACCTCTGGCGCTGACCACCGGCATCCGTATGGACGACCATGATACCTACGGTGACCACTGGAGTCCGCGAGCCTATCTGGTCTACAACGCGACCGATACCGTAACGGTGAAAGGCGGCTGGGCTACCGCGTTTAAAGCGCCGTCACTGCTGCAGCTGAGCCCGGACTGGGTCACCGGCTCGTGCCGCGGTGCCTGTGAGATTGTCGGTAACCCGGACCTGAAACCGGAAACCAGCGAGAGCTTTGAATTCGGTCTCTACTACAGCGGAGAAGAGGGCTGGTTAGAGGGCGTGCAGGCCAGCGTCACCACCTTCCAGAATAATGTGGATGACCGCATCAGCATTAGCCGTACGGCCAATGTGAATCAGGCGCAGGATTATCCTAACTACGTTGGGCTGAATGCGGACGGCGAACCGATTTTCCGCTACTACAACGTCAACAAGGCGCGCATCCGTGGGGTGGAAACCGAGCTGAAATTCCCGCTGGCGGAAGACTGGAAAGTGACGCTGAACTACACCTATAACGACGGTCGTGATATCAGCAACGGTGGCAACAAGCCGCTGTCCGATCTGCCGTTCCATACCGCCAACGGTACCGTTGACTGGAAGGCGACGCAGGACTGGTCGTTCTATGTTCAGGGCAACTACACCGGTGAGAAACGCGCGCTGACCAGCAGTGCACCAACGCCGGGTGGCTACGTCATCTGGAATACCGGCGCCGCGTGGCAGGCGACGAAAAGCGTGAAGCTGCGTGCGGGCGTGCAGAACCTGCTGGATAAAGATCTGAGCCGTGACGATTACAGCTATACGGAAGATGGCCGTCGTTACTTTGTCGGCGTGGATTATAAGTTCTGATGTAACCTTTATGCCCGGTGGCGCTTCGCTTACCGGGCCTACAAAACCCGCGAATGTAGGCCGGGTAAGGCGAAGCCGCCACCCGGCAATCATCAGCACTTATGCGAACAAATGCTCCGCATGGAAGCGGAGATGGTCCTCAATAAAGGACGCAATGAAGTAATAGCTGTGATCGTATCCCGGCTGAATGCGCAGCGTCAGCGGCCAGTCTTTCTGGCGCGCCGCCTCTGCCAGTACCGCAGGCTGTAGCTGACCGGCGAGGAACTGATCCGCATCACCCTGATCGATAAGGGTGGGAATGGCCTCTTCAGCGTTGCTGTTCAGCATCAGCGCGCAGCTGTCCCAGGCCAGCCATTTTTCCGCATCCTCACCCAGATAGTGGGTAAAGGCTTTTTGCCCCCACGGCACCTGAGAAGGATTCACGATAGGGGCAAATGCCGACACGCTGGTGTATTTACCCGGGTTTTTCAGCGCCATTATCAGCGCCCCGTGACCGCCCATCGAGTGGCCGCTAATCGCGCAGCGGTGACCTACCGCAAACTGAGCCTGCACCAGGGCAGGAAGCTCATCGCGAATGTAATCATACATACGGTAGTGGCGCGCCCAGGGCTGTTCGGTCGCATTCAGATAAAACCCGGCGCCTTTGCCCAGGTCGTATCCTGCATCGTCGGCCACATCATCGCCACGCGGGCTGGTGTCTGGCATCACCAGCGCAATGCCCAGCTCGGCGGCAATACGCTGCGCGCCCGCTTTGGTGGTGAAGTTTTCGTCGTTGCAGGTCAGGCCTGAAAGCCAGAACAGAACCGGTGGGTTTTCCGTCGGGGGCAGGAAGATACTGAACGTCATCGCACAGTTCAGAACGGTGGAGTCGTGCCGCCAGCGCTGCTGTCGACCTTCAAAACAACGGTGCTCTTCGAGCAGTTCCATGCAGGGCTCCTTAATGAGAATGCGCATTCATAACATCCATAATACAGCGTTTTCATTGACCTGTGAGCAACTTTCACTTTCACCGGACGGCGAGATGCTGCATCATAAATTTACTTTTCTTTAACATTTGGAGCGGTCATGGCGCTGCGTATTGCGCTCAGTGGGTTCGTCGTTCTGGTGGTGGCAATGGGGATCGGGCGCTTTGCCTTTACGCCTCAGGTGCCGCTGATGATTGCTGCCGGGCAGCTTACGCTGACCAGCGCGGGCCTGGTGGCGGCGATGAATTATCTGGGCTATCTGGTGGGTGCATGGGATGCGATGCGCGCGCACCGCTTTGTTGAAGCGCGCCTCTGGCTGGGCATCACGGGCGCGGTGGCGTTGACGCTGCTCTCTGCCGCGGCGGATAACGCCGTTGTACACGGTCTGCTGCGCTTTGTGATTGGCTGCATGAGCGGCTGGTCGATGGTGCTGATTGCCGCCTGGACTAACGAGCGGCTGGGGCAGCTGGGTAAACCGGGCCTGAGCGCGGCCGTGTTTGCCGGCCCGGGGGCTGGTATTGCCCTGAGCGGGCTGCTCGGCGTCTATATCCAGGCGAAATCCCTCTCGGCCGGGGCGGCATGGCAAATCTACGGCGTGCTGGCGCTGGTGCTGATTGCCCTGGTGGCGCGCTACCTGCCGCGTTCCGGTCAACTACATCGACCGGGAACCGCGCCGGAGCCGCTGGTGCTGACGGCAGATTTAAAGCGTCTGGTCTGGAGCTACAGCCTGGCCGGGTTTGGCTATATCCTTCCGGCGACCTTCCTGTCGCAGATGGCGGCGGTGCGTTTTCCCGGCAGCCTGTTCGCCCAGTTCGTGTGGCCGATTTTTGGTATCGCCGCCGTGGTGGGGATTGCGCTCAGCATTCTGTTGCGCCATACCTCAACGGCTAACCGCAGGCTGGCTATCGTGCTGTGGTTACAGGGGGCTGGCGTGCTGGCGGCCTGGCTGCTGCCGGGAATAGGTGGATTGCTGACGGGTGGGCTGCTGGTGGGTGGCGGGTTCCTCTGCGCCGTTCAGCTCTCGCTTTTATACGGCCGCGAACTGGCACCGAACCACACGCGGTATATGGCGGGTCTGCTTACTACCGGGTATGCCATAGGGCAGCTGGTAGGGCCGGTGACCTCGGCGTTATCGACCTGGCTTACCCACCGGCTGGAGCCTGCGCTGGGGCTGGCGGGCGTTGCGCTGTTCGTCGGCGGGGCTCTGGTCTGGAATCGTCACGCTGAAAGGTAGCAGCAATTGCAATAATTATCGTCGTGAATACTGGATTATGTGCGCGGCCTCACGCACAATGAGCGCATACTTTTGCCACAACGAGGGCAAAAGACGCCACACCTGCAGGAGAACAAAATGTCATCACTCAGTAAAGAAGCTGCCCTGGTCCACGAAGCCCTGGTTGCGCGCGGTCTTGAAACGCCACTGCGTCCGCCCGTACAGGATCTGGACAATGAAACCCGCAAGCGTCTGATTGCCGGTCATATGACCGAGATCATGGAGCTGCTGAATCTCGATCTGAGTGACGACAGTCTGATGGAGACGCCGCACCGCATCGCAAAAATGTACGTCGACGAAATTTTCTCGGGCCTGGATTACGCCAACTTCCCGAAAATTACCGTCATCGAAAACAAGATGAAAGTGGACGAGATGGTCACGGTACGCGATATCACGCTGACCAGCACCTGCGAACACCATTTCGTCACCATCGACGGTAAAGCGACCGTGGCGTATATCCCAAAAGATACGGTGATCGGCCTGTCGAAGATCAACCGCATCGTGCAGTTCTTTGCACAGCGTCCGCAGGTGCAGGAGCGTCTGACGCAGCAGATCCTGACCGCGCTGCAAACGCTGCTGGGCACCAATAACGTGGCCGTCTCTATCGACGCGGTTCACTACTGCGTGAAAGCGCGCGGCGTGCGTGATGCGACCAGTGCAACCACCACAACCTCGCTGGGTGGTCTGTTTAAATCAAGTCAGAATACCCGCCAGGAGTTCCTGCGCGCCGTTCGTCACCACAACTAAGTCTTACAGGGCAGGGACCATGGAGCGAAACGTCACGCTCGATTTTGTTCGCGGCGTCGCCATTCTCGGTATCCTGCTGCTTAATATCAGCGCCTTCGGTCTGCCGAAGGCGGCTTATCTCAATCCTGCATGGTATGGCGACATCACGCGCAGTGATGCATGGACGTGGGCGATCCTCGATCTTTTCGCCCAGGTCAAATTCCTCACGCTCTTTGCCCTGCTGTTTGGCGCAGGCCTGCAGCTTCTCCTCAAACGCGGTACGCGCTGGATACAGTCGCGCCTGACGCTGCTGGTGCTTCTCGGGTTTATCCACGGTCTGTTCTTCTGGGACGGCGATATTCTTCTCGCGTATGGGCTAGTCGGGCTCATCTGCTGGCGCCTTATTCGCGACGCGCACAGCGTAAAAAGCCTGTTTAACACCGGCGTGATGCTCTACGTCATGGGGCTTGGGGTACTGCTGCTGCTGGGGATGATCTCCGGTGAGGCGACAAACCGTGCCTGGATCCCGGATGCCGCTAACCTGCAGTACGAGCAGTTCTGGAAGCTGAAGGGCGGTACGGAAGCGATAAGCAACCGTGCGGATATGCTGGGGGATAACCTCCTTGCGCTGGGCGCGCAATACGGCTGGCAGCTGGCGGGAATGATGCTGATGGGCGCGTCGCTGATGCGCACCGGCTGGCTGAAAGGCGAATTTAGCCTGCGCCACTATCGCCGCATGGGCGCCGGGCTGGTCCTGCTCGGCGTGCTGATTAACCTTCCGGCGGTGATTACGCAGTGGCACCTCCACTGGGATTACCGCTGGTGCGCTTTCCTGCTCCAGGTGCCGCGTGAACTGAGCGCGCCGTTCCAGACCATCGGCTATGCGGCGCTGATCTATGGCTTTTGGCCAACGCTTTCTCGCCTGTGGATTGTCAGCGCTATCGCCTGCGTGGGCCGCATGGCGTTAAGCAATTACCTCCTGCAAACGCTGATATGCACCACGCTTTTCTATCGCTTTGGCCTGTTTATGAAATTCGACCGCCTCGCGCTGCTGGCGTTTGTTATCCCGGTCTGGGTAGTAAACCTGGCGTTTTCTGTTCTCTGGCTACGCTATTTCCGCCAGGGACCGCTGGAGTGGGTGTGGCGTCAGTTAACCGCACATGCTTCAGGGATATCATTGAAAAATACATCCAGATAACGATCTGGATCACAATCATTAACAAAACGGATGTAAGCGTTTTCATGAGTGTGAGCTTCTTCACGTAGTCCCCTTTCTCTCGCTGCCAAAATAGCCACCTTGCTAAACACAGGGGGTGTCTGTGAGTTGCTGCAATCCTTTGAAGGATGGTGAATATGATCACCATTCGTGACGTCGCCCGTCAGGCGGGCGTTTCCGTGGCTACCGTTTCGCGCGTGCTGAATAACAGCGCGCTGGTCAGCCCTGAAACCCGTGAAACCGTAATGAAAGCCGTGACCCAGCTCGGGTACCGGCCAAATGCCAATGCTCAGGCGCTTGCGTCGCAGGTTAGCGACACTATCGGCGTGGTGGTGATGGATGTATCGGATGCCTTTTTCGGCGCGCTGGTGAAAGCGGTGGATGTGGTCGCCCAGCAGCATCAGAAATATGTCCTGATCGGCAATAGCTATCATGAGGCGGAAAAGGAACGCTACGCCATTGAAGTGCTGATTCGCCAGCGCTGTAACGCCCTGATTGTCCACTCAAAAGCCCTGAGCGACGAAGAGTTAATCGGGTTTATGGATCAGATCCCGGGCATGGTGCTCATCAACCGCATCGTCCCGGGCTATGCCCACCGCTGCGTCGGGCTGGATAACGTCAGCGGCGCAATGATGGCCACCAAAATGCTCATCAACAACGGGCATCAGCGGATCG
This sequence comes from Enterobacter sp. FW301-JW81, assembly GCF_058788735.1. Lineage (NCBI taxonomy): Bacteria > Pseudomonadati > Pseudomonadota > Gammaproteobacteria > Enterobacterales > Enterobacteriaceae > Enterobacter > Enterobacter sp. FW301-JW81. The sequence goes on from NZ_JBYTBA010000002.1 coordinate 384,642, forward strand.
GTTATCTGGCCTCCAGCCACCAGATTGAAGATGACGAACTGCGGCGCGAGGGGTGGCAAAACGCCCTGAAAGAGCACGGCATTACGCCATCAGACAGCTGGACTGGAACCGGGACGCCTGACATGCAGGGCGGTGAGGCGGCCATGGTGGAGCTGCTGGGGCGCAATCTGCAGCTTACTGCGGTGTTTGCCTATAACGACAGCATGGCGGCAGGGGCCCTGACGGCGCTGAAGGATAACGGCATTGCGGTGCCACAGCATTTATCACTCATCGGCTTTGACGATATTCCGATTGCCCGTTACACCGACCCACAGCTGACAACGGTGCGTTACCCCATTGCCTCTATGGCGAAACTGGCGACTGAGCTGGCGTTACAGGGGGCGGCAGGGCTGCTGGATCCGGGGGCAACACATTGTTTCATGCCGACTTTAGTGCGTCGTCACTCCGTCGCGCCCCGGCAAATTGTGGTTCCGATCACTAACTGATTACATGATGTGATGTAACCGTTTTCAATCTGTGAGTAAATTCACAGTATCTTAACAAGGCGCTGACTATGATGTCAGCGTTTTAGGGGCTGAAACGCTATGTAACGGTGATTATTCACTTTCACTATAGCCAATGTGCCGCAAACAACGAATAAAACGCATTTCTGGATCGTTACCGAACACGGAAGATAGAAATTTTATAAGTGAACTTCGGCTGTCAGTAACGTTTTATTAACACCTGCCCGCCGATCGTTATTCACAAGAACTACCCTGCATAAAAAAAACCGGAGATACCATGAATAAGAAGGTGTTGACCCTGTCTGCTGTAATGGCAAGCATGCTTTTTGGTGCAGCAGCGCACGCTGCGGATACCCGTATTGGTGTGACCATCTATAAATACGACGACAACTTCATGTCTGTTGTGCGTAAAGCAATTGAGAAAGATGCTAAAGCAGCGCCAGACGTTCAGCTGCTGATGAATGACTCCCAGAACGACCAGTCCAAACAGAACGACCAGATCGACGTTCTGCTGGCGAAAGGCGTGAAAGCCCTGGCCATCAACCTGGTTGACCCGGCTGCAGCAGGCACGGTGATTGAAAAAGCGCGCGGCCAGAACGTGCCAATCGTCTTCTTCAACAAAGAACCTTCCCGTAAAGCGCTGGATAGCTACGACAAAGCGTATTACGTCGGTACCGACTCTAAAGAGTCCGGTATTATTCAGGGCGATCTGATTGCCAAACACTGGGCGGCGAACCCGAACTGGGACCTGAACAAAGACGGACAAATTCAGTTCGTTCTGCTGAAAGGCGAGCCAGGCCACCCGGATGCTGAAGCCCGTACCACCTACGTTATCAAAGAGCTGAACGACAAGGGCCTGAAAACCCAGCAGCTGGCGTTAGATACCGCGATGTGGGATACCGCTCAGGCGAAAGATAAAATGGATGCGTGGCTGTCCGGTCCTAACGCGAACAAAATCGAAGTGGTTATTGCCAACAACGACGCGATGGCAATGGGCGCGGTAGAAGCGCTGAAAGCACACAATAAGTCATCTATCCCGGTATTCGGCGTGGATGCGCTGCCAGAAGCGCTGGCGCTGGTTAAATCCGGCGCGATGGCCGGTACCGTGCTGAACGATGCCAACAACCAGGCGAAAGCGACCTTCGATCTGGCGAAAAACCTGGCCGATGGCAAGGGCGCGGCAGATGGCACCAGCTGGAAAATTGAAAACAAAATCGTTCGCGTACCTTACGTGGGCGTAGACCAGTCCAACCTGGCTGAGTTTATCGGTAAATAAGTTATTTGTACTGTCTTCACTGGGCGCAATTCGTTGCGCCCTTTTATAACGCGATATGCGAGGCCAACAAGGTATAATTATGGTCAGCACAACTACTCAGTCATCCGGTGAATACCTGTTGGAAATGAGCGGCATCAACAAGTCATTTCCCGGCGTTAAGGCACTCGATAATGTTAATTTAAAAGTTCGTCCTCACTCTATTCATGCATTGATGGGTGAGAACGGTGCGGGTAAATCAACATTATTAAAATGCCTTTTTGGGATCTATCAAAAAGATTCTGGCAGCATTCTTTTTCAGGGGAAAGAGATCGATTTCCATTCAGCGAAAGAAGCGCTGGAAAACGGTATCTCAATGGTTCACCAGGAATTAAACCTGGTACTGCAGCGTTCGGTCATGGATAACATGTGGTTGGGGCGTTATCCAACCAAAGGTGTCTTTGTCGATCAGGACAAAATGTATCGCGACACCAAAGCGATTTTCGATGAGCTGGATATTGATATCGATCCGCGCGCCCGCGTGGGGACATTATCCGTATCCCAGATGCAGATGATCGAAATTGCCAAAGCGTTCTCCTATGATGCGAAAATCGTCATCATGGACGAACCGACATCGTCATTAACGGAAAAAGAGGTTAATCACCTTTTTACCATTATTCGTAAGCTGAAAGATCGCGGCTGCGGCATTGTGTATATCTCCCACAAAATGGAAGAGATCTTCCAGCTGTGCGATGAGATAACCATCCTGCGCGACGGCCAGTGGATTGCCACGCAGCCGCTGGAAGGGCTGGACATGGACAAGATCATCGCCATGATGGTCGGCCGTTCCCTGAACCAGCGCTTCCCGGACAAAGAAAACAAGCCGGGCGAAGTGATCCTGGAAGTGCGCAATCTGACCTCGTTACGCCAGCCGTCTATCCGCGACGTCTCCTTCGACCTGCACAAGGGTGAAATTCTGGGGATTGCCGGCCTGGTGGGGGCAAAACGTACCGACATCGTGGAAACCCTGTTTGGCATTCGTGAGAAGGCTCAAGGCACCATTACGTTGCACGGAAAGAAAATCAATAACCACAACGCTAACGAAGCCATTAATAATGGTTTTGCGCTGGTCACGGAAGAGCGTCGTTCGACCGGTATTTACGCCTATCTGGATATTAACTTTAACTCGTTAATTTCTAATATTCGCAATTACAAAAACAAAGTCGGTCTGCTGGATAACTCCCGCATGAAGAGCGATACCCAGTGGGTTATTGACTCCATGCGCGTGAAAACGCCAGGGCACCGCACCCAGATTGGTTCGCTTTCGGGCGGTAACCAGCAGAAAGTCATTATCGGCCGTTGGTTATTAACTCAGCCAGAAATTCTGATGCTGGATGAACCGACCCGCGGTATTGACGTCGGCGCGAAGTTTGAAATTTATCAGCTGATTGCCGAGCTGGCGAAAAAGAATAAAGGGATCATTATTATTTCTTCCGAAATGCCGGAATTGTTAGGGATCACAGACCGTATTCTGGTTATGAGCAATGGTCTCGTTGCCGGTATTGTTGACACCAAAACGACAACGCAAAACGAAATTTTGCGTCTTGCGTCTTTGCACCTTTAAGATCAGGGGCTCCTCATGAGTGCGTTAAATAAAAAAAGTTTTCTCACTTACCTGAAAGAAGGCGGTATTTACGTTGTTCTTTTAGTACTGCTGGCTATCATCATTTTCCAGGACCCTACGTTCTTAAGCCTGCTGAACCTGAGTAACATTCTGACCCAGTCCTCCGTGCGTATTATCATTGCGCTGGGCGTGGCGGGCCTGATCGTGACGCAGGGGACGGACCTTTCCGCGGGGCGTCAGGTTGGTCTGGCGGCGGTTATCGCGGCAACCCTGCTGCAGTCGATGGAAAACGCCAACAAGGTGTTCCCGGAAATGGCCACCATGCCGATTTTCGTGGTGATCCTGATTGTCTGCGCTATCGGCGCGGTAATTGGTCTGATCAACGGCATTATCATCGCTTACCTGAACGTGACGCCATTCATCACCACGCTGGGTACGATGATCATTGTTTACGGCATCAACTCCCTGTACTACGACTTTGTCGGTGCATCTCCTATCTCGGGCTTTGACAGCGGCTTCTCGACCTTTACGCAAGGGTTTATCGCGCTGGGCAGCTTCCGCCTGTCGTACATCACCTTCTATGCGCTGATTGCGGTGGCCTTCGTCTGGATCCTGTGGAACAAAACGCGCTTTGGTAAAAACATCTTCGCTATCGGCGGTAACCCGGAAGCGGCGAAAGTCTCCGGCGTCAACGTTGCCCTGAACCTGCTCTTCATCTACGCGCTGTCCGGCGTGTTCTACGCCTTCGGCGGGATGCTGGAAGCGGGCCGTATCGGCTCTGCCACGAACAACCTTGGCTTCATGTACGAGCTGGATGCGATCGCAGCCTGCGTGGTGGGTGGCGTCTCCTTCAGCGGCGGCGTGGGTACCGTACTCGGCGTTGTGACCGGTGTGATCATCTTTACCGTCATCAACTACGGGTTGACCTACATCGGCGTGAACCCGTACTGGCAGTACATCATCAAGGGCGCCATCATTATCTTCGCGGTCGCGCTGGATTCCCTGAAATACGCCCGTAAGAAGTAAGCGTCTCTCGCTATACCCGGCCCGCTCACCGAGCGGGCTTTTTTTATGCCCTACGCCAGATTTGACTCCTCCCGGGTCACAATGCGCTCAAACCAGTCGAGTTCCGAGAGCTTGCAGGCGACCCACTGGGCGGAAAAGGCTTCACCCAGGCTGTCGGTGAGATACTGACAGCGGGCAAATGTTTCAATCGCCTCCTGCTGAAACAGCGGCAGAGCGGGGTGATCCTGCTGCGGCTGCGGTAACTCCTCCTCGTCGATATTTTCCAGCCCGTACAGCATGCCGGTCAGGATGGTCGCGGCGACCAGATACGGATTCGCATCGGCCCCGGCCAGCCGGTACTCGATACGACGGTTGCTGTCATCCGAGCAGGGAATACGCAGGGCGGCGGCGCGGGTGTTATAGCCCCAGGAGTTAAACACGGGCTCCGTCAGGTTTTTACGCAAGCGACGAAACGCGTTGACGCCCGGCGCGAGAATGGCGACGGAGGCGGGCATCAGCGCCAGCTGGCCCGCGATGCACAAGCGCACCATGCTGTTGAGCGCGTTCACCGGTGAGGCAAAGACGTTGTCGCCGCGGCTGTCGTTGAGGCTGAAATGAAAGTGCAAACCGCTGCCGGAAAGCTCGCCGAAGGGCTTGGCCATAAAGTTGGCCTGCAGGCCGTGCTTTTCGGCAACGTATCGGGTCAGGCGGCGCAGCGCCAGCACGTTATCACAGACCTCAACAACGCGGTGGCTGTGCTTGAGGTTTAATTCGTACTGGCCGGACTCGGCTTCCGCCACGATCCCGGTCAGCGGGATGCGCTGAAGGTTTGCCAGCTGTTCCAGCTCGTCAAACAGCGCCGCGTGGGCTGCCGTGGTATCCATATGAAAACAGCCCTGATTTTGCGCATCATGGCGTTCATGCCCCGTCAGATAAAATTCGATTTCCGGGGCAATGACCGGGAAAAGGCCGTGCTGGTGGAAGCGGGCCAGGACGTTCTGCAGGATCGCGCGCGGCTCAAGCGGGCAGGGTTTATCGTCGGTGTCTCTCATGGTCAACAGGATCTGCGCGTTGTGCTGCGGATCCTGCGGACAGGGGCGCAGGGTGCCGGCAACGGGGAGGCAGAGCCGGTCGGGTTCATCATGAAGCGGGGACGCAATTTTTCCTTTCTGGTCCATCGAGTAGACGGAAAGGGGAAAATAACAGCCGTTTTCCAGCGTCAGCATGCTCTCCACCGAGAGGCGCTTGCCGCGCATCGTGCCGTTGATATCGTTCAGGTAAACGTCAACGTGTTTCGTCTGCGGATAGCGTTCCAGGTAATCGGCCACTTCTACTGAAATGTCGTGCTGCAGGGCGTCAATTTTTTCATCAAGCCAGAGGCCAGAATTGAGTTTGCCGGGGAGTGATAAACCGGGGAAGTTAAAATACGGGCGAAGACTTTTCAGGAAAAACGCATTCATTATCGAGTTCATAGTCATTCTTCAATGAAGCCGTAGCGGCAGTGAACTCAGGTTAAAAGAGCCGGCGTAAAGGGGGGATAAAAAGCGTCAGGACCGGCGTAAAGAAAGTATAAAGGCAGGCCTATTTTTTCTCTTTTTTCTGCATATCCAGCAGCTGCTCCGGCGTCACCGCCGGATAACCCTGCGCGTCTTCCGGCACTTCATGCATCGCCGGGATCGGCACCAGCGGGCCTAAAAAGCGCGGTTCGCGTTTGAAAATATAGAGGTCGGCCAGGGCACCAAAACGGGCGCCAAACTCGCGGACGCGCACGCTCAGCATATCTTTTGGCGACGGCACCGCGTAGCACTGCGCCTGAATGCCCATGTGCAGGGCGATAAACAGCGCGCGCTCGCAGTGGAAGCGCTGGGTGATGATGATGAAGTCGTTGGTATCGAAGACTTTGCGGGTGCGTACGATGGAGTCCAGGGTGCGGAACCCGGCGTAGTCGAGCACGATATCGGCAGGGTCCACGCCCCCGGCAATCAAGTCCTTACGCATCGTCACCGGTTCGTTATAGCTTTGCAGGGCGTTATCCCCGCTCAGCAGCAGATAGTTCACCTTACCGCTGTTGTAGGCATTCAGCGCGCCCTGAATGCGGTAACGGTAATACTGGTTAATGACGCCGGTGCGGTAGTACTTGGCGGTGCCGAGCACCACGCCAACCTGACGATAGGGCAGGTCCTGCAGGTCATCAAAGATGTAGGGGGCGGTTTTCCAGCTCATCCAGCGATCGAGACCCAGCACGATCAACAGCAGTATGCCGACCAGGACAGACAGGCTGTAAAAAACGCGCTTTAACATGCAGATGGCTCGTACCGAAGGTGAAATTTAACTCAGGCTACTTTACCCGCCTGGTTAGCGCAAGAAACAGAGACTCAACTGAGGGGTTTTTCAGCAAACGGGCGGGCATTTCTGCCCGCCGGAAGGATTACGCAAGCAGCACGCGGTCAATCGTCGTACAGCCGAGCGCCTTAAGCGTCGCGGCGGTTGCATCCCACTGAATCAGCGGCGCATCGGCAATTTCGGCCAGAATGGCGCGCTGAATGTCAGGGTAGTCATAGCCGTTCAGGCTCAGCAGGTTAAGTGCGCCCTGCAGCGGCGGCAGCGTTGGGTTAAACGCGGCGTTTTCCGCATAGCTGCCGCTAAAGGTACGGCCATCGCGGCACTGCAGCGCGACGCCGCTCGGGGACTTGCTGTACGGCGTATGGCTCTTGTTGGCAGCGGCAATGGCCGCCTGGTTCAGGTCATCGCCGGACAGGGCGAAACCGTGGTCCTGCTCGTCCATCAGCAGCGTTTTGATCTCCAGATCTTTCGGGCCAAACGCGTCCGGCAGGTAATCCGCCAGCGTGTGCGGCGCGCGACCCGGCAGGTTGATGCGCAGCTGCAGCCCGCTGTTCAGCTCGTTCATGAACTGACGGCAGTGGCCGCACGGGGTGTAGTTCACGGTAATGGCGCTCAGCGCTTTTTCACCGCGCAACCAGGCGTGACTGATGGCGCTCTGCTCGGCGTGAACGGTTTGCTGCATGGTTGCGCCCAGGAACTCCATATTGCCGCCGAAGTACCAGGTGCCGCTGACGCCCCGCGCAATGGCCCCGACGTTGAAGTGGGAGAGATCGGCCCGCGCGCAGGCGGCGGCCAGGGGGAGCAGTGCGAAAGCCAGCGCGTCTTCGTCCAGTCCCGTTGCCTGTTTCAGCATCGTGACCTGCTCAGCCGTCAGCAGGGCGGGGAAGTGTGCATCTGCCAGAACGGGAGCCAGGGCTGACTGCAAATTCTCTGCAAGCTGGGCGAAAGCAGCTTGAAAACGTGGGTGCATGGCGTTTGCCTCATAAAGGTTAATGGATCGGTAGTTTACGGAGCCGTCAGGGCTTTATATGTGATCCACTTCTCATTATGTATGCAACTTATGAAATCAAAATGAAATTTGCGCGACGCATCGCAAATTTTAGCCCATTACCGCCAGGATCAGCGGGAAAATGAACGGGGCCAGCAGGGAGGTGATAATCCCGCAGATCACCAGCGCCAGGGAGCTAAACGCCCCTTCCTGATAGTCCAGCTCCGCGCAGCGGGCGGTGCCCAGCGCGTGCGAAGCGGTGCCCATCGACAGCCCACGTGCAGCCTTAGTATGAATACGCATCGCGTTCAGCAGGGTGTGGCCAAACACCGCGCCGAGAATCCCGACGAAAATAACGCACATCGCGCTGATGGCCGGAATACCGCCGAGGCTGCCGCCGACCGCCATCGCGATAGGCGTAGTCACCGATTTCGGCAGGATAGAGGCCGCAATCTGCGGAGAAGCCCCCATCAGCATCGCCACCGACGTCCCGGTGATCATCGCCACAAGGCTGCCCACAAAACAGATGGTAATGATGGATTTCCAGCGAGCGCGGATCTGGTGCAGTTGCTCATAAAGCGGAAAGGCCAGCGCGACAACGGCGGGCTGCAGCAGGTCGTTTAAAATTTTGCTGCCGGCAAAGTAGCGTTCATAAGGAATGCCGGTGAGCAGCAGGAACGGAATAATCACCACCATCGCCACCAGCAGCGGGTTCAGCAAGGGCATTTTGAAACGTGCGGCAAGCTTACGCGCGGCGAAGAACACCGCCAGGGTTAACGGCAGCGACCACCAGATATTGGCCATCATTTTTTTGTTTTCTCCCCAATCACGTTACGTTCGCCATGCACCAGATGCGAACTCCAGCTCACTACCAGGAAAACCACCAGCGTACTGACCGCGCAGGAGACCACAATCGGGCCGAACTGGGCCTTGAGCAAATCAAAATACTGCATGACCCCGACGCCGATAGGCACGAAAAGCAGCGCCATATAGCGAATGAGAACGAAGCAGCCGGGGTTGACCCACTTTGCGGGCAAGATTTGTAATGCCAGCAAAACAAAGAGGATCAGCATACCGATAATGCTGCCGGGAATGGTGATAGGCAGCAGCGACGCGATGAAAATCCCGGCATACAGGCAGGCGTAAATCAGGACGAATGCGCGCAGATATTGCCAGATAATGTTCAATGATTTACTCATGGTGATAGTCCTTGCTGAAACGCATTCATCATACAATTAAACCTAAAAATGTGCCATGGATCACATCATGAATTTTGAGCATACCAGACATTCCAGAATGGAACGTCCGGTATCACCTTATGGAGACAGGCTACAGTTTAGAGGAAAGGGATTGCGCTGGCGAAGTGACGCGCCAGAGATTGCATCAGCGCGAGGCGGTCAGTTTATCGAGAAAGGAATACAGCGCCTGGTTCATTTCGCCATAATCATGGGAGCGGATTTTTTCCGCCGTTTCGACAAAACGGAATTCACCCGCACGGCGGAGGTCGTTCTGCGAATGCTCAATCAGCAGCTCTACCACCTCCGGCGTCAGTTCCATATGGCACTGAAAACCGTAAACCCGTTCGCCGTATTGCACGATCTGGCGGGGACAGCCCTCGCTGTAAGCGAGAACCTTAGCCTGCGGCGTCAACCCCGGCATGTCGTTATGCCAGTGACCGACGTTCAGCACGCTGCCAAAGTCCTTAAACAGCGGGTTCGCCTTGCCTGCATCCGTGAGCCTGACGGGAAATTTGCCGATCTCTTTTTCCGGGCTATGACAAAACGCTGCGCCCAGCGCCTCACCGATAAGCTGTGAGCCCAGACAAACGCCTATCACCGTTTTACCTGCCTCTATCGCGCGGCTGATGAGTGCCTTTTCCGCCTGTGCATCAAACCAGGGGCATTCCTCAAGCGTAGTGGCGGGTGACTGCGGGCCTCCCATGATGATAAGCAGGTCTGTGCGCCCCAGCTCCTCGGGTAAAGGATCGCCCTCATAAACTCTGGTGTAGCTCAGACGACAGCCGCGATTTTTCCCCCAGATCTCATAGGCGCCTGGCGCTTCGAAATGTTCATGAATGATAAAATGGATGTGCATTGCGTCTCTCTCTGGTTACGTGTACAAGCAGCATCATAAGAGGAAGGGGGGAATGTGAAATGCCAACCGTTATCGATAAAACGCCAATTCACGACGATGCCATCGGATGGTCAAGAGGGGCCATTAGCTATACGCGCGGCGAAGTGGATCCGCCTCACCAGCATTCGCAGGGGCAGCTACTGTTTGCCATCAAAGGGGTCATGCTGGTCGAAACCGGCAGCAAACGCTGGGTCATACCGCCGCAGCGCGCGCTGTGGATCCCTCCCTTTCAGGAACACACCTACAGCGTGCTATCCACAACGGAGCTCCGTGCGGTCTGGTTTAGCCCGACGCTGATATCGCAATGCGAGCCTTTTAAGCGGAAAGAAGAGGTTCACGTGATTATGGCGACAGCGTTGTTCAAAGAGCTGATTGCCGGGCTGTTCAGCGCGGAATACCGCCCGGCAAGCCAGCGCAGCATGGCCGTTTTGCTGCTCGATATCCTCAGCGAGACGCAGCAGATTTTGGCCGAACTGCCGATGCCCGTGGATGAGCGCTTACATCGCGTTGCCTGTGACATCATTGCCAACAATCTCTGGGATCTTTCTCTGGAAAGGCTGGCGGAACGGGCCGCGATGTCTGAACGCACATTTTCGCGCGCGTTTATCAAAGATACCGGCTTTAGCTTCCGGGCCTGGCGACAGCGTGCAAGAATTTGTGCCTCGCTGGATCTGCTCGCAAACGGATACCCGGTTAAGCAGGTAGCCTGGATGCTGGGGTTTTCCGGCCCGGCGGCATTTGCGGCGGCGTTTCGCGCCATTGTTGGGGCAACGCCGGGTGACTTTCTCCCTGAACAGAAGCGCTTCCCAGCGATATAGAGAGCGGCTACTATAGCGCGTCTTTTTTCACAGGTACTGCTATGCGTGTTTTACTGGCCCCAATGGAAGGCGTGCTCGACTCCCTCGTGCGCGAGCTTCTGACCGAGGTGAACGATTACGATCTCTGCGTGACGGAATTTTTGCGCGTGGTCGATATGTTGTTGCCGGTAAAATCCTTCTTCCGCCTGTGCCCCGAGCTGCACAACAACAGCCGCACCTCTTCCGGCACGCTGGTGCGTATTCAGCTGCTAGGCCAGTATCCGGAATGGCTGGCGGAAAACGCCGCCCGCGCGGTTGATCTGGGCTCTTACGGCGTGGATCTCAACTGCGGCTGTCCGTCGAAGCTGGTGAACGGCAGCGGCGGTGGGGCGACGCTGCTGAAAGATCCTGAGCTGATTTACCGCGGTGCGAAAGCGATGCGTGAGGCCGTGCCCTCGCACTTGCCGGTAACGGTTAAGGTGCGCCTGGGGTGGGACAGCGACGCGCGGCAGTTTGAAATCGCCGATGCGGTGCAGCAGGCCGGGGCTACCGAACTGGTGGTGCATGGTCGCACCAAAGACGATGGCTACAAGGCCGATCGCATAAACTGGCAGGCGATCGGTGAGATCCGCAAGCGCCTCACCATTCCGGTGATCGCCAACGGCGAAATCTGGGATTACGAGAGCGCGCAGGCCTGTCTGAACGCCACCGGCTGCGATGCGGTAATGATCGGTCGCGGCGCGCTTAACGTGCCTAACCTTAGCCGGGTGGTAAAATATAACGAGCCGCGTATGCCGTGGGAAAACGTCGTCACGCTGCTGCAAAAATACAGCCGGCTGGAAAAGCAGGGCGACACCGGTTTGTATCACGTGGCGCGAATTAAGCAGTGGCTGAGCTATTTACGCAAAGAGTACGATGAAGCGCTGGGTTTATTTCAGGAGATCCGGACATTACAGACTTCTGCTGATATTGCCCGGGTGATCCAGTCAAAATAATAAGCGTTAAATTGCTCACACTTTTTTAAACCGGAAAACAGTTCCGGTTTTCAACGTGGCGCGACGGTGTTAAGGTGCCACTGTTTTCAACGCAGGATTGTTACTGGTTAACAGGCAAAACCTAAGCGTTTCACAGCATTCTCGCTGTGGAGCGCTTAGGTTTTTTTTTGCCTGTCGTTTACGCAGGAGAGACATTTGGCTTAGCGCTTTTTACTGATTTTAAAAAAATGAAATATCGACAGGAAATAGAAAAATTTCCTGCGGCCGGTTACGCACTAAATACTCACTCACAGGTTGTTATAATGGCATATAAAAATAAACTCTACGCGTTCGCCTTATTGACGATATCCCCGCTGTCGATGGCGCAAGACTGGAACGGAACGGTATTAGGCTTCGAGGCTCCGCCGGCTCCCCTTCTCGGCGAAATGCTCGGCGTTCGAAAAATCCTCAACGATAACGGCTTTACGTACAATCTCGGCTATTTAAATGAAATCGGCTGGAACGGCGGCGGGGGCTATAACCATGATTCCCACGTGGCGTATATCGACCAGTTTGCGCTGACCTTCAACCAGGATCTGGAGCGCTGGACCGGCATCCCGGATGCGCGTATCGAAGGGAACATCGTCAACCGCAACCACAATGACGATCTCACCACCAAACGCGTTCAGGACCCGCGCGTCAACTTCAACGATCTGACCCAGGAGAGCTGGGGCGGACAGTCCATTACCCGCCTGGGCTGGCTGACCTTTGCCCGCAGCTTTGACGACCGGCGTCTGACCTGGCGCATCGGGATGATGAACAAGGTGCAGACCTTTGACCAGATCATCCCCTGTGATTTTCAGCTGCTGTCGCAGTGCGGCGGGAAGTCAGCCAACTCGCTGACCTGGAACAACTGGAACGTGCACACCTGGGGCACAACGCTGGAGTATAAGCTCACGCCAACCGTCACCTTAAAAGGCGGCGTGATGGAGCAAAACCCGGACGCCTCCAGCCGCAGCCACGCGTGGAGCTGGTCGACGAAGGGCAGTAAAGGGGTCTTGCTGCCGGTTGAAATCGAAGCGCGTCCGCTGATTAACGGCCTGCCGGGCGCGTACAACCTGGGCGTGGTGTTTACCAACGCGCCGCAAACCGATCTCTATCGCGGCAAATCCGGCGGGGCAGGCGCGACGGACCCGGACGGGTTTGAAACGCACAACCGGACCTGGTTTATGTACGCTGGGCTGAACCAGCAGCTTACGCAGCATCAGGACGATCCGAATCGCGGGTTGAGCACCTCGTTCAGTATGAGCCTTGCGGATCAAAGCACTAACTATATGCACCAGGTTTACGCCGCCTCGCTGCGCTACCGCGGGCTGTTTGATGCGCGGCCGGAAGACTGGATTGGCTTCGGCTTAACCTGGGTGGATATGAGCAGCCAGTACGCGCGCAACCAGCGTTACCTGAACAGCCTGAGCGGCGTTGCCGATTATAACAATCCGGCATATCACCCGGTGCCGGGCCATTCCCTGAACGGCGAGTTTTACTATCGTTTCCGCCCGGTGTCCTGGCTGGAGCTGCAGCCGGGCATTCAGTACTGGCACCATCCGGGAGGGGTTTCCCGCACGCAGGACGCCTGGGTAACCGAGCTGAAAACGGTGGTGAGCTTCTGATATCACCGTAGCAAGTTCGATCCGCGTCACGTTTCTGATGCGTGAGGCATTGAGGCTACGAATGAAACTGATAAAGTGCCAGAACTGGATTGTTACTGCTTCGGCAGGCAAAACCTGATTTTCTGGCATCTGCCGGAGGTCAGGTTTTTTTGTTTCTGGGGTTCCGATGAAAATCGCCAAAATTCTTAATAACAATGTGGTGGTTGTTCAGGATGAGCGCGGGCGCGAACAGGTGGTGATGGGCCGTGGGCTGGCCTTTCAGAAGCGCGTCGGTGAAGCGCTGGATACCGCGCTGATTGAAAAGGTGTTTGCGCTACAAAGCGATGAGCTGGTGCGGCGTCTCGGGGAGCTGCTGAGCCAGATCCCGCTAGAGGTCATGACCACCTGCGATCGCATCATTGAGCTGGCGGCGCAGCGGCTCGGGAAATTGCAGGAAAGTCTGTACATCACCCTAACAGACCACTGCTACTTTGCGATTGAACGCCAGAAGAAAGGGCTGGCGATCAAAAACGTGCTGCTGTGGGATATCAAGCGGCTGTATCCGAAGGAGTTCGAATTAGGGCAGGAGGCGCGGGCCATAATCGCCAGACGCCTGAACGTCGAACTGGAGGAGGATGAGGCCGGGTTCATTGCCCTGCACCTGGTGACCGCGCAGCTGAATAGCGAAATGCCGGAAGTGATGCACGTGACGCGGGTGATGCAGGAGATCCTGCAGCTGGTGAAGTATCAGCTGCAGCTTGAATATGACGAAGAGTCGCTCAGCTATCAGCGTTTTGTCACCCACCTGAAGTTTTTTGCCCAGAGGATGCTCACCCGCACCGTGGTGGAGGATGACGATGTCTCGCTGCATACGGCGGTAAAGGACAACTACGCGAAAGCGTGGAAATGCGCGGAGAAAATCGCGCAGCATCTGCATAAAAGCTATCAGCGCGAGCTGACAACTGAAGAAATTATGTTCCTCGCCATTCATATTGAACGGGTGAGAAAAGAGGGGCGTTAAGCCTCAAATCTGGATTGTTACTGCATAACGCAGGCAAAACCTGAGTGCGGTCTTCGAAAGGAGGACGTTCTCGGGTTTTTTTTATTTTTATACTCAGTCAACAGGTGCCTGCGGGCATCGGATGTAAGGAAATCGAGATGGAATACCAGGCTTTAGCGACGGATATTCTCGGCCACGTTGGCGGAAAAGAGAACATTGTCAGCCTTGTCCACTGCGCGACCCGGCTTCGCTTTAAACTGAAAGATACCCAGAAAGCGGATGCCGAAGGGCTGAAGAAAAACCCGGGCGTGATCATGGTGGTTGAGAGCGGCGGCCAGTTTCAGGTGGTGATTGGCAACCACGTGCATGACGTCTGGCAGGCGGTGCGCAAAGAGGCCGGGCTCACTGACGATGCGCCAGCCGTGGAAGAGAAGGGCGACAAGGGCAACCTGCTGGGCCGCCTGATTGACATCGTCTCCGGGATCTTCACCCCGTTTATCGGCATTCTGGCGGCGTCCGGTATTCTGAAGGGGCTGCTGGCGCTGGCCGTGGTGTGCGGCTGGCTTACTCCCGAAAGCGGTACCTATAAAATCTGGTTTGCCGCCAGCGACGCGCTGTTCTTCTTCTTCCCGCTGGTGCTGGGCTATACCGCGGGCAAGAAATTCGGCGGCAACCCGTTTATTACCATGGTGATCGGCGGGGCGCTTACCCATCCGATGATGATTGCGGCGTTTAACGCCAGCCAGCAGCCGGGCGCGGTTGCCGAGGCATTTCTCGGTATCCCGGTGACCTGGTTTAACTACAGCTCGTCGGTGATCCCGATTATTCTCGCCTCGTGGGTGAGCTGCTGGCTGGAAAAACAGAGCACCAGGCTGCTGCCTTCCTCGATGAAAAACTTCTTCGCGCCGCTGATCTGTCTGGGCGTGACCGTGCCGCTGACTTTCCTGGTTATCGGGCCGCTGGCGACCTGGCTGAGCCAGATGCTGGCGAACGGCTATCAGGGCATCTACGTTCTGGCGCCGTGGCTGGCGGGGGCGGCGATGGGCGCGCTGTGGCAGGTCTGCGTCATATTTGGCCTGCACTGGGGGCTGGTGCCGCTGATGATTAACAACCTCGCGGTGCTGGGACATGACTCCATGCTGCCAATGTTACTGCCCGCGGTATTTGGCCAGGTGGGGGCGGCGCTCGGGATCTTTATTCGTACCCGCGATGCCCGCCAGAAGATGCTGGCAGGCTCATCGGTCACGGCCGGAATATTTGGTATCACCGAACCGGCGGTCTATGGCGTCAACCTGCCGCTGCGCCGTCCGTTTATCTTTGGCTGCGTGGCGGGGGCTATCGGCGGGGCGATTGTCGGCTTCAGCGATACCCACGTTTACTCCTTCGGCTTCGCCAATATCTTTACCATCGCCCAGATGATCCCGCCGGGTGGGATAGATGCCACGCTGTGGGGCGGCCTTATCGGCACCGCGGTGGCGCTGGTGCTGAGCTGCGTCCTGACGCTGGCGGCAGGCATGCCGGGCCGCACAGCGCCGCAGCCTGTGGTTTCGGCAGGGGAAAACGATGTCTTATCCCCTATGACCGGGACCGTGCTGGCGCTCGACCAGGTGCCGGACACCACGTTTGCCAGCGGACTGCTGGGCAGCGGTGCCGCCATTATTCCTTCCGCTAACAAAGTGGTTGCCCCGTTTGCCGGCGTAGTGGCCTCGCTGTTCCAGACCAAACACGCCATTGGCCTGCTCAGCGACAGCGGGATTGAAGTATTGATCCACGTGGGTATCGACACCGTGAAGCTCGACGGCAGGCCGTTTACCGCCCACGTGAAGGTAGGCGACAGGGTACAGCCCGGCGACCTGCTGCTGGAGTTTGACCGACAGGCGATTATCGATGCCGGATACGACCTGGCGACCCCGATTATTATCAGTAACAGCGATGAGTATCGTGACGTGGTGACCGTGGCGGCAACCTCCGTCAGCGCCGGTTCGCCGCTGCTCAGCGTAAGCCATCAATAACAGGAGAACGTGATGAAAACTTTCCCGGACGATTTTTTATGGGGCGGCGCGGTAGCCGCAAATCAGGTAGAAGGCGCGTATCTGGAGGAGGGTAAAGGGCTGTCCACCTCAGACGTTCAGCCGCAGGGGGTCTTCGGCCCGGTAGTTGAGCGCGTCCCAGGGGACAGCGGCATCAAGGATGTCGCCATCGACTTCTATCACCGCTACCCGGAAGACATCAAGCTGTTCGCCGAGATGGGCTTTAGCTGCCTGCGCGTCTCCATTGCCTGGACGCGCATCTTCCCGAACGGTGACGAGCAGCAGCCTAACGAGGCGGGGCTGGCGTTTTACGACAGGCTGTTTGACGAGCTGGCCGCGCACAACATCACGCCGCTGGTGACGCTGTCCCACTACGAAAT
Organism: Enterobacter sp. FW301-JW81; assembly: GCF_058788735.1. NCBI lineage: Bacteria > Pseudomonadati > Pseudomonadota > Gammaproteobacteria > Enterobacterales > Enterobacteriaceae > Enterobacter > Enterobacter sp. FW301-JW81. Next base: position 401,320 of record NZ_JBYTBA010000002.1, read on the forward strand.
GCCGTGGGGGCTGGTGAAGCAGTACGGCGGCTGGGGCAGCCGTCAGACTATCGGATTCTTTGAACGCTACGCCCGCACCGTGTTTGCGCGCTACAGGGAGAAGGTGAAACTCTGGCTGACCTTCAACGAGATCAATATGTCTCTGCACGCGCCGATGACCGGCGTGGGCCTGCCGGAAACCAGCAGCAAAGGCGAGGTGTACCAGGCAATCCACCACCAGCTGGTGGCCAGCGCGCTAGCGGTGAAGGCCTGCCACGAGATTATCCCGGATGCCAGAATCGGCAACATGCTGCTGGGCGGCCTGATGTATCCGCTGACCTGCAAGCCGGAAGATGTTCTGGAGACGCTGCAGGAAAACCGCGCGTGGCAATTCTTTGGTGACGTGCAGTGCCGCGGGGCGTACCCGGGGTATATGCAGCGCTTCTTCCGCGACAGCGGGATCCAGCTGGAGGTAACGGATGCCGACCGCGAGGCGCTAAAATCGACCGTCGATTTTATCTCGTTCAGCTACTACATGACGGGCTGCGTTACCGCGGATGAAGCCCTCAACCAGCAGGCGCGCGGCAACATCCTGAGCATGGTGCCCAACCCGCATCTGGCCAGCTCCGAATGGGGCTGGCAGATTGACCCGATAGGCCTGCGTACCCTGTTAAACGTGCTCTGGGATCGCTATCAAAAGCCGTTGTTTATCGTGGAAAATGGCCTGGGTGCGAAGGATAAACCGGACGCTGACGGCGTGGTGCAGGACGACTACCGCATCAGCTATCTCAACGATCACCTGGTGCAGGTGCGGGAAGCCATTGACGACGGCGTTGAGGTGATGGGCTATACCAGCTGGGGGCCAATCGACCTGGTGAGCGCGTCTAAAGCTGAACTCTCTAAGCGCTACGGCTTTATTTACGTCGATCGCGACGACAGCGGAAAAGGCACGCTGGCGCGCAGCCGCAAGAAAAGCTTCTACTGGTATAAAGAGGTCATTGCGACGAAAGGCGCTTCGCTGAAAGCCTAATACAGGTAATTTGCCCGGCGACGCGCCGGGCAAATGAATCAGAAAATCATCTTGAATACGCCGGTGACCACCAGCAGTCCTATCAGAAATATAATTAAAATAACCCACAGTAATATTTTCATTCGCTTCTCCTGCGTATGTATGTCGACTGTAAGTGTAGCAGTCAATTCATTGGTAAGATGAATTCTCTAATTTAATTTATTTGCAGGGTGTATAATTTGCTGAATATGAAAATGTATGACTAATTGCGCATTGCCACGCATTACTAAAAAAAAGAACGGCATCAGGCGTAATTTGCGCCTTTATTTTTTGCGTGAATGGCGTAATGAAACGTTTTCTTATTTTATCTCTGAGTGCTCCCCTGACATTTATTCTCTTCGGCTGTGCGCCGCAGCATGCCACGGTATCCGCTATTCAAACCCAGCCGGTCACGGCGTCGGTGAATACGGTTCTTAATCATCAGGACTGGCCGAAAAATGAGTGGTGGAAGGAATATAACGATCCTCAGCTTACCGGGCTTATTGCGAAAGCACTGAACGATGCGCCGGATATGCAGATTGCCCGTCAGCGCATTACGCTTGCCGAAGCGCAGGCGAAAGCCGCTATGGCAGCCGACGGTCTGCAGATTGATTTTTCAGCGGATGCCGAACGTCAGAAAATGTCCGCCGAAGGGCTGATGGGGCCCTTTGCCATTACCGACCCGGCGGCAGGCACTACCGGGCCGTGGTACACCAATGGCACCTTTGGCCTGACGGCAGGCTGGGATCTCGATCTGTGGGGAAAAAACCGTGCGCAGGTCGAGGCCCGAATCGGCAAAGTGAATGCGCAAAAAGCGGAGCTTGAGCAGACCCGGCAGCTTCTGGCCAGCAGCGTGGCGCGGCTCTACTGGGAGTGGCAAACTCAGGCCGCTGCGGGGGAGGTCCTCTCGCAGATTAAACGCGAGCAGGAAAACATTATTGGCGCCGACAGCGAGCTGTATCAGCACGGGATCACCTCCTCCGTGGAAGGGGTCGAAACCGATATCAACGCCAGCAAAACCGAAGAGCAGCTGACAGAAGTCAACGGGAAGATGAAGGTCGTAGAGGCGCGCCTGGTGGCGCTGACGAATTCCTCCTCCGTGGCGCTTACGCGGCACGCGCTGCCGACGGTAGACGCCGCCTTACCGGCGACGCTGGGATATGAACTGCTGGCACGCCGCCCGGATCTCCAGGAAGCACACTGGTATATCGAAGCCTCCATGAGCGAGGTGGAGGCCGCCAGAGCGGCTTTCTATCCAGACGTGAACCTGATGGCCTTCTTACAGCAGGATGCGCTTCACCTCAGCGATCTGTTCCGCGCGTCAGCGCAGCAGATGGGCGTGACCGCCGGGCTGACGCTGCCGATCTTCGACAGCGGCAGGCTGAACGCCAGCCTTGATATCGCTCAGGCGCAGAGCAATCTCTCGGTGGCGAACTACAACAAAGCGGTGGTGGAGGCTGTCAATCAGGTGGCGCGTACGGCCAGTGAGGTCGAAACGCTGACGGCGAAGAACCGCCAGCAGCAGCAGGTTGAAAAAGATGCGGCACGGGTGGTGGCGCTGGCGCAGGCGCGCTTTAGCGCGGGTATCATTGCGGGTTCCCGGGTCAGTGAAGCCAGAATACCGGCCCTCAAAGAGCATCTAGCCGGCGTGATGCTGCAAGGCCAGTATGTCGACGCCACGCTGCAACTGACGTCCGCGCTGGGCGGTGGCTATCATCATGGCTAAAAATGGCCGTTATCTATACTTACCTCTTTGCAGTTTTTCAGGAGGTGAGTATGACCAGAGTAGCGATTGTGACCGCATCGGATTCCGGGATTGGTAAAACCACGGCCCTGATGCTGGCTGAACGCGGGTTTGATATCGGCGTCACCTGGCACTCGGATGAAAAAGGGGCGCTGGAAACCTGCCGGGAAGTCGAAGCGCAGGGGCAGCGCGCAGAGGCGATCCATCTTGATTTAAGCACGCTGCCGAAAGGCGCCGAAGCCATTGAAACGCTGATTGCGCGCTTCGGGCGGCTGGACGTGCTGGTTAATAATGCGGGGGCGATGAACAAAGCGCCCTTCCTTGAGATGCCGTTTGACGACTGGCGGAGCATTTTCACCGTTGACGTGGACGGCGCGTTTCTCTGTTCGCAGATTGCCGCACGGCAGATGGTGAAGCAGGGGGAAGGGGGGCGGATCGTGAATATCACCTCGGTACATGAGCACACGCCTCTGCCGGAGGCCAGCGCCTACACGGCGGCCAAACATGCCCTCGGCGGGTTAACCAAGTCCATGGCGATGGAGCTGGTTAAGTACAATATTCTGGTGAACGCCGTCGCGCCGGGTGCCATTGCCACACCGATGAACGATATGGACGACAGCGAAGTGAAGGAAGGCTCAATGCCGGAAATCCCGCTGGCAAGGCCAGGCCACACGAAAGAGATTGCCAGCCTGGTGGCGTGGCTTTGCGACAGCGACGCCAGCTACACGACGGGGCAATCGTTTATTGTCGACGGGGGTTTTATGCTGGCGAACCCGCAGTTTAAGCCGGAAGGGTAGGTTCCCCTCACCCTAACCCTAACCCTCTCCCTGTGGGAGAGGGCCGGGGTGAGGGCATCAGACCGCACTCACTCCTCATCCCGCGTCTTTTCCCGATGCTTCAGCCACAGCCTGACCCCAATCACCGCCACGACCACCAGAATCAGCCACGCCCAGTGTTTCAGGTGCTGGTCGAGATTATGCAGCCACGGGCCAATCACTTCGCCACCCACGTAACCGAGCGTCGTAAAGATCAGCGCCCATGCAATCGCGCCAACAACATTGAGCGGCAGGAAAATTTTTGGCGGCAGGCGGCTGGCGCCTATCAGTATTGGCCCGATAATCCTGAAGCCGTACATAAAGCGGGTACCAATCACGAACAGGTAAGGATGGCGCTGAATCAGGCGCTGGGCGCGATTGATTTTCTTTTTGTGTTTAGCAAAACGCTTAAGCAGCGTTGGACCAAAGCGCAGCCCCAGAAAGTAGAGCAGCTGATCGCCAATCATGCCCCCCAGCGCGACCGCGGCAACAACCAGCGGGAATTTCAGCAACCCCTGATGCGCGGCGACGCCGCCCAACAGCGTGATGGTTTCACCTTCTGCCACGCTGCCGATGACCAGCGCGGCGTATCCGTATTGTTCAATAAGACTGTTGATATCCATTACGTGGACGTTATCTCCCTCAGCGTTTCCTTGTTAATCATATACCCCATGAATCAACAGCGGGGAAATCAACGGAAATTTCCCACTGTACAGAAAATAATCTAAAGCCTGCATTATACTTAAGGTATCGATGACGGGCCGACAACAAGGGGGCGCTATGAACCATGTCTGGGGACTTTTCTCCCATCCCGATCGTGAGATGCATGTCATTAAAAGTGAGAACGAAACGGTCTCGCATCATTACACGCACCACGTGCTGCTGATGGCGGCGGTGCCGGTAATATGCGCCTTTATTGGAACAACACAAATCGGCTGGAACTTCGGTGATGGCACTGTGGTTCAGCTTTCGTGGTTTACCGGGCTTTATCTGGCCATCGTTTTTTATGGCCTGATGCTGGCGGGTGTGGCGGTCATGGGGCGCGTTATACACTGGATGGCGCGTAACTATCCGCAGCGTCCATCGCTTACGCACTGTATGGTCTTCGCCGGGTATGTCGCGACCCCGCTGTTCTTAAGCGGTATTGTTGCGCTCTATCCACTGGTCTGGCTGTGCGCGCTGATCGGTACTATTGCCCTCTTTTACACCGGCTATCTGCTGTATCTGGGGGTCCCTACCTTCCTCAATATCAATAAAGAAGAAGGCCTGAGCTTCTCCAGCTCAACGCTCGCCATCGGCGTGCTGGTCCTGGAGGCGCTACTGGCGCTGACGGTCATCCTTTGGGGTTACGGATACCGTCTCTTCTAAGCTCACTGCATTGCTGGCGTAAATGCCAGCAATGCAGCATCTGTTCACGATTATCCGCTGGCGACAACGCCTTGTGACCGCTATGATGCCGAAGCCAGCCTGTGTTTATCCGTCAACACAGGCGGTGTACGTCAAACGTGCGTGAATAATTATCAGAAGTCTCACCATGCTGAAATTCCGAGTCTCTTTAGTTAGCCTGGCGCTGCTGCTGGGTGTGTCCGCTGCCGTGCCGGCCGTCGCTAAAACGCCCGCGGTGACCGCCGCTGCTGCCCAGCCGCAAATTGCGTCCGGCAGCGCGATGATTGTCGATCTCAACACCAATAAGGTGATTTACGCCAGCCACCCGGACCTGGTGCGCCCGATCGCCTCGATTACCAAATTAATGACCGCGATGGTGGTGCTTGATGCCCATCTGCCGCTGGACGAAAAGCTGAAAGTGGATATCAGCCACACGCCGGAGATGAAAGGGATCTACTCCCGCGTGCGTCTGAACAGCGAAATCAGCCGTAAAAATATGCTGCTGCTGGCGCTGATGTCGTCTGAAAACCGCGCTGCGGCGAGCCTGGCGCACCACTATCCGGGCGGCTACGACGCCTTTATCCGTGCGATGAACGCGAAAGCCAAAGCGCTGGGGATGAGCAACACGCATTACGTTGAGCCGACGGGTCTGTCGATCAACAACGTCTCCACGGCCCGCGACCTGACGAAACTGCTGATAGCCAGCAAGCAGTACCCGCTGATTGGACAGCTCAGTACCACCCGTGAAGAGATGGCGACCTTTGCGAACCCGGCCTACACGCTGCCGTTCCGCAATACTAACCATCTGGTTTACCGGGATAACTGGAATATTCAGTTAACGAAAACGGGCTTTACCAACGCGGCAGGACACTGTCTGGTGATGCGCACCGTGTTTAACGGTAAGCCGGTGGCGCTGGTGGTGATGGATGCCTTTGGCAAATACACGCACTTTGCCGATGCCAGCCGTCTGCGTACCTGGATTGAGACCGGGAAAGTGCAGCCCGTTCCGGCCGCGGCATTGACGTATAAAAAGCAGAAAGCGGAACAGATGGCGACGGCGCAGAACGATTGAGTCTCCTCTGCGCGCTGATGCCCTCACCCCGACCCTCTCCCACAGGGAGAGGGAGAAAAGACTAAAAAAACGGTAACCCAGGTTACCGTTTTGCTTTTATTCCGGCAGCGTCCAGTCACCATCGTTGAGCGGGCGCTGCATAATCACCGTATCCCGCCAGTCGCCTTTCTTATATCCCACGCTGCGCAGCTGGCCGACAATCTCGAAGCCATGTTTTTTATGCAGCCGCAACGAGCCGGAATTATTATTGCCATCTCCCACCACGGCAACCATCTGCCGCCACGGGCCTTGTTCGCAGCGTTCAATCAGCGCGGACATTAACGCTGAGCCAAAACCGCGCCCGGTGATGCTGGCATCCACGTAAATCGACTCTTCCAGGGTATAGCGGTAGGCGTGTCGCGGACGGTAAGGGGTGGCGTAGCAATAGCCCACCACGATGCCGCGATACAGCGCGATAAGCCACGGTAAACCGTTCTCAGCCACGCTTTTCATACGATGACGCATTTCATCGACGGTGGGGGGAACTTCTTCAAATGACGCGCGTCCGTGAAGCACATGCCAGGCATAGATGGCGGCGATGGCGTGCACATCATCGGGAAGGGCATCGCGCACTTCCAGTTCGGTCTCGGATAAAACGTCAATAGCCGACATGATGTGCCCGCTCCTCGTTATAGAAAGCCGGAGAAACGTTTCTCCGGCGACAGGCAGTTACTCTATAATGATTAAGGAGCGCTAAACAATCTCTCAAATTTGGCTGTAGGAATTAATCAGACGCTTGCGTAATCTGCTGCTCCGTATCAGCACTTTCTTTCCAGTATTTATTCCGCGTTGTTTTACCAATGCCGGGATTCATGCTGTTTGTAGGGTCATTCTCGCGATAAAACTGCTTAAGTGCGTCTGGGGCTTTATAAAGATGCCCGACGTTGTGTTCCGCAGGATATTGTGCGCCACGCTCGTGCAGCAGCGCGAGCATCTGCTCCTTCAGCGCGTGCGCATCGACCCCTTTTTTGACAATGTAGTCCTGATGGAAGACGTAACACATAAAGTGGCCGTAATAGAGTTTGTGCACCAGCTTGCTGTCGATTTCCGGCGGCAGGTGTTCAAACCACTCGGTGTCGTTGCGCCGCAGGGCGATATCCAGCGCCAGAATATCTTCTACCTCTTCGGAATGCACCGCCTGATAACGGATGGCGGCGCCCGCGGCGGCAAAGCGGTGCAGGAACGCCTTGCTGCCCTCTTCAGGCGTACAGGCAAAGAAATCCCCTTCGGCGGTTTTAAAGAATTCGCTCAGCCAGGTCTGCGCTTCGGCGATCCCGTCCCCGGCCATTTTCAGCAGCAGATGGTGCTCGTACTTGTCGCGCCAGGTTTTCATCCTCTCCGGTAAATGTGCCGGGAAAACGTTGCCCAGCTTCTGCATAAAGCGGTCAGTGAAGTGGGGTTTAAACAGCGACACTTTCTCCAGCATCGCGTCGGTGCGGCCCTTCATGGTGAAGAAGAACGGCATTTTGTCGGTGCCGAGCTTGTCGATCATCAGGAAGGTATCTTTGCCGTAGCGCTCGGCGATGTCGTAAATGTCCCGGTGCATATACTCGCCGGCCACCGGCAGGTGGGTGAATTCACCCAGAATATGACGGCGGATCTCCGTCAGAACCTCAGGCTGGTTGGTACCGATGTAAAACACCTGCTGCTTTTTCTCTGCCGGGAAGGTGTCGAGACGCACCGCAAAAACGGCCAGCTTGCCCGCACAGCCGGAGGATTCAAACAGGCGATCCGGGTCGGCGTTATAGCGCGCCGGCGTATCGGCTTCGATATCCCGCACGCGGGTCACGTAATCATGATCGTGCGCATGACGCCCGTCGTGCTGAACGTCTTCGTCCTTCACGCGATCGTCGTCGAGCTTGCTGAGGATCTGCTCCGGCGTCACGCCCAGATCGATACCGAGATGGTTAACCAGCGTCAGCTTGCCGTTTTCGTCAATGCGGGCAAACAGGGACATCTCGGTGTAGGCGGGACCGCGCTGCACCAGCGAGCCGCCGGAGTTATTGCAGATCCCACCGACCACCGAGGCGCCAATGCAGGAGGAACCGATCACCGAATGCGGCTCACGGCCCAGCGGCTTAAGCGCTTTTTCCAGGGAGTAGAGCGTCGTGCCGGGGAACGCCAGCACCTGCTCGCCTTTATCCAGCAGGTGCAGCTTGTCGAGGCGCAGGGTGCTGATAATGACGATGTCGCGATCGTAATCGTTGCCGTTCGGCGTTGAACCTTCTGTCAGGCCGGTATTGGCCGCCTGCATTAAAATAATCTTGTCGGCGGCGACGCAGGCGCTCAGCACGCGCCACAGTTCAAGCAGCGTGCCGGGGAAAACCACCGCCAGCGCTTCGCCCTGGCCGGAGCGGAAACCCTTACGGTAGCGGGCGGTTTTGGCCGGGTCGGTAAGCAGGTGAGAGGAGCCAACCAGGCGCGACAGTTCGTTAATAAAAGTTGTGTTATCGTTTGTTCGAACAGAAGACATCTTCCACTCCTTGTGGTGGGGCAAATTTCTCGCTGTAAAGCATAGCGCGATTAACTGTTAAGCGGTCGAGTATTCACGAGAAAAATCAGAGAATAACCCTGCAACGTTCAGAGGGTTTGTGGCACACTGCGCTTTTCGCACGGTTTGGCCGAGATCTTCCGGCGGTTATTGATGAGAGAGTAAAACGACATGAAATGGCTATGTTCTGTAGGTGTCGCCGTCAGCCTGGCGCTGCAACCTGCGCTGGCAGAGGATTTGTTTGGTAATCACCCGCTCACGCCTGAAGCCCGCGACGCGTTTGTCACGGAATTGCTCAAAAAGATGACGGTTGATGAGAAAATCGGTCAGCTGCGTCTTATCAGCGTCGGCCCGGATAACCCGAAAGAGGCCATCCGCGAGATGATCAAAGACGGGCAGGTGGGCGCCATCTTTAATACCGTCACCCGCCAGGATATCCGCAAGATGCAGGATCAGGTGATGGATCTCAGCCGCCTGAAAATTCCCCTGTTCTTCGCCTATGACGTGGTGCACGGCCAGCGTACCGTTTTCCCGATTAGCCTCGGCTTAGCCTCCTCCTTTAACCTCGACGCGGTGAAAACCGTCGGGCGCGTGTCGGCTTATGAAGCCGCGGACGATGGCCTGAACATGACCTGGGCGCCAATGGTGGACGTCTCGCGCGATCCGCGCTGGGGCCGCGGCTCGGAAGGCTTTGGTGAAGATACCTATTTAACCTCCACGATGGGCAAAACTATGGTGGAAGCGATGCAGGGCAAAAGCCCGGCGGATCGCTACTCGGTGATGACCAGCGTCAAGCACTTCGCGGCCTATGGCGCAGTGGAGGGCGGGAAAGAGTACAACACCGTCGACATGAGCCCGCAGCGCCTGTTTAACGACTACATGCCGCCGTACAAGGCTGGGCTGGATGCGGGCAGCGGCGCGGTGATGGTGGCACTGAACTCGCTGAACGGCACGCCAGCGACGTCTGACTCCTGGCTGCTGAAAGACGTGCTGCGCGACCAGTGGGGCTTCAAGGGTATTACCGTTTCTGACCACGGGGCGATTAAAGAGCTGATCAAACACGGCACCGCCTCCGACCCGGAAGACGCGGTGCGCGTGGCGCTCAAGTCCGGCATCAACATGAGCATGAGCGACGAGTACTACAGCAAATACCTGCCGGGACTGGTGAAGAGCGGCAAGGTCACGATGGCGGAGCTGGACGATGCCGCGCGCCACGTGCTGAACGTGAAATACGATATGGGGCTGTTTAACGATCCTTACAGCCACCTGGGTCCGAAAGATTCTGACCCGGCGGACACCAACGCCGAGAGCCGTCTGCACCGCAAAGAAGCGCGTGACGTGGCGCGCGAAAGCCTGGTTCTGCTGAAAAACCGCCTCGACACGCTGCCGCTGAAAAAATCCGGCACCATTGCCGTGGTGGGCCCGCTGGCCGACAGCAAGCGCGACGTGATGGGCAGCTGGTCTGCCGCAGGCGTGGCCGACCAGTCCGTGACCGTGCTGACCGGGATTAAGAGCGCCGTGGGTGATAACGCGAAGGTGGTGTACGCCAAAGGGGCGAACGTTACCAACGATAAAGACATCGTCGCCTTCCTCAACCAGTACGAGGAAGCGGTGAAGGTCGATCCGCGCACGCCGAAGGAGATGATCGACGAGGCGGTGAATACCGCGAAGCAGTCTGACGTCGTTGTCGCCGTCGTGGGCGAAGCGCAGGGGATGGCGCATGAAGCCTCCAGCCGTACCGATATCACCATTCCGCAGAGCCAGCGCGATCTGATCGCCGCCCTGAAGGCCACCGGCAAGCCGCTGGTGCTGGTGCTGATGAACGGTCGTCCACTGGCGCTGGTGAAAGAAGATCAGCAGGCTGACGCTATTCTGGAAACCTGGTTTGCCGGTACCGAAGGCGGTAACGCCATCGCCGACGTGCTGTTTGGTGATTACAACCCGTCTGGCAAGCTGCCGATGTCCTTCCCGCGCTCCGTCGGGCAGATCCCGGTCTACTACAGCCACCTGAACACCGGTCGTCCGTACAACGCCGACAAGCCGAACAAGTACACCTCGCGCTACTTCGACGAAGCCAACGGCCCGCTGTATCCGTTTGGTTACGGCCTGAGCTACACCACCTTCAAGGTCTCCGACGTGAAAATGTCTGCACCGACCCTGAAGCGTGACGGCGACGTCACCGCCAGCGTTGAGGTGACCAACACCGGCAAGCGCGAAGGGGCGACGGTTATCCAGATGTACGTTCAGGACGTGACGGCCTCCATGAGCCGTCCGGTGAAACAGCTGCGCGGCTTTGAGAAAGTCACTCTGAAACCTGGTGAAACCAAAACCATCAGCTTCCCGATTGACGTGGATGCGCTGAAGTTCTGGAACCAGCAGATGAAATACGATGCGGAACCGGGCAAGTTTAACGTCTTTATCGGCGTGGATTCCGCCCGGGTGAATAAAGGCGAGTTCGAGCTGCTGTAACCTTTCCTTCCTTTGCCTCCCCCGTCCTGCGGGGAGGCGTCTTACCTTATGCTAAAAAGGCATTTTGACGGTTAATCCCGCCGTTTTAAGCTACGCTTTTCTCTCAAGCCTCTGAAAAAGGCAGCAAAAAAATGAGGATAGTAGAATGACGATTACAAAGGGGATGTTGGGATCTGCGGTGCTGCTGGCGGCGCTGAGCCTGCCGCTACAGGCGGCGGAGCCGGTAAAAGTGGGCTCAAAGATTGATACCGAAGGCGCGCTGCTCGGCAATATTATTTTGCAGGTGCTGGAGAGCCACGGCGTGAAAACCGTCAATAAAGTCCAGCTCGGCACCACGCCCGTCGTGCGCGGCGCGATTACCTCCGGCGAGCTGGATATCTACCCGGAATACACCGGCAACGGCGCGTTTTTCTTTAAACAGGAAAACGATCCGGCATGGAAAAATGCCAAAGCCGGGTATGAGAAAGTCAAAAAGCTGGACGCGGAGCAGAACAAGCTGGTCTGGCTGACCCCGGCCCCGGCCAACAATACCTGGACTATCGCGGTGCGCAAGGACGTGGCGGAGAAAGGAAAGCTGACCTCGCTTGCGGATCTCAGCCGCTATCTGAAAGAGAAGGGCGACTTTAAGCTTGCGGCATCCGCGGAGTTTATCGAGCGTCCTGACGCGCTGCCCGCGTTTGAAAAAGCCTACGGCTTCAAGCTCGACCAGCCGCAGCTGCTCTCTCTGGCGGGCGGGGATACCGCGGTGACCATCAAAGCGGCGGCGCAGCAAACCTCTGGCGTTAACGCGGCCATGGCCTACGGTACCGACGGTCCGGTGGCGGCGCTTGGTCTGCAGACCCTGACCGATCCAAAGGGTGTACAGCCGATTTATGCCCCGACCCCGGTCGTGCGTGAGGCGGTGCTGAAAGCGTATCCGGAGATTGCCGACTGGCTTAAGCCGGTCTTCGAAAAGCTGGATGAAAAAACGCTGCAACAGCTGAATGCCAGCATTGCCGTCGAGGGGCTGGATGCCAAAAAAGTGGCCGCCGACTTCCTGAAACAACAAGGGCTTGTGAAGTAACGGGAAAGGGCTGTGCCAATAAAATGTCATAACCGCGTACTGCTGCTGTTGGCCTGCGTGGCCATCGCGGCAGTCGCGCTGCCGTTTGTGAATGTTGCCCCTAACCGCCTGATGTCAGGGGAAGGGCGCTATCTCTGGGAAGTGTGGTCGTTCACGCCGTGGTGGCTGACGGCGGCGCTGGGCGCGTGGGTTGCGCTATCGCTCTGGCAAGGGCGCACGGCGCAGTGGCTGACGCTGCTCCTCGCTGAAGGGCTGTTTATCATCCTGTTCTGGGGGGCCGGGCAGGCGGCGACGCACATGGCGTCTGCGGAAAGCCCGCTGGCGAGAACCACGGTGGGCAGCGGCCTCTGGCTGTGGCTGGCGCTGTGTCTGCTGGCCTGCAGCGATGCTATCCGTCGACTCATCTCCAGCGCCGTCTGGCGCTGGGTGCTTAACGCACAGATATGGTGTATTCCGTTATTCCTGCTGTTCAGCGGTGAGCTGAACAATCTCTCGCTGTTAAAAGAGTATGCCAACCGTCAGGAGGTGTTTGATGATGCCCTGGCGCAGCATCTGACGATCCTCTTCGGCACGCTCTTTCCGGCGCTTCTGCTCGGGATCCCCCTGGGCATGTGGTGCTATCGCCATCCTTCACGTCAGGGCGGGGTCTTTGCCGTGCTCAACGTTATCCAGACCATTCCCTCCGTCGCGCTGTTTGGTCTGCTGATTGCGCCTCTGGCCGGGCTGGTGAAATCGTTTCCGGTGCTGGGAACGCTCGGGATAGCCGGAACGGGGTTAACGCCCGCCCTGATCGCGCTGGTGCTGTACGCGCTGTTGCCGCTGGTGCGCGGCGTGGTCGCGGGCTTAAGCCAGGTCGCGCCGGATGTGCTGGAAAGCGCCCATGCGATGGGCATGAGCGCGCGGCAGTGTTTCTGGAAGATTCAGCTGCCGCTGGCGCTGCCCCTGCTGCTGCGAAGCCTAAGGGTGGTGGCGGTACAAACCGTCGGCATGGCGGTGATTGCGGCGCTGATTGGCGCGGGCGGCTTTGGCGCGCTGGTGTTCCAGGGACTGCTGAGCAGCGCCCTGGATCTGGTGTTATTGGGCGTGGTTCCCACGATTGCGCTGGCGGTTGTCGTCGACGCGCTGTTTGCCTTATGGCTCGCGCTGCTCAGGAGAAGAGCCAATGATTGAATTTCATGATGTCAGTAAAACCTTTGCCGGCCGTCCAGCGGCGAGCCACCTGAACCTGAACTTTGCCGAGGGCGCGTTTTCCGTGCTGATTGGCACCTCCGGCTCGGGAAAATCCACCACGCTGAAGATGATCAACCGGCTGGTTGAGCACGACAGCGGGGCGATCCGCTTTGCCGGAGAAGAGATCCGCAGCCTGCCGGTGCTGGAGCTGCGTCGCCGGATGGGGTATGCCATTCAGTCTATCGGCCTGTTCCCGCACTGGACGGTGGCGCAGAACATTGCCACCGTGCTGCAGCTGGAGAAATGGTCGCGGGCTAAAATCGCTGACCGCGTTGATGAACTGATGTCTCTGCTGGGGCTCGAGCCCGCGCTGCGTGACCGCTATCCGCACCAGCTATCCGGGGGCCAGCAGCAGCGCGTCGGCGTGGCGCGCGCGCTGGCGGCCAATCCGCAGGTGCTGCTGATGGATGAACCCTTTGGCGCGCTGGATCCGGTAACGCGCGGGGCGCTACAGGCGGAGATGACCCGCATTCACCGCATTCTCGGACGCACGATCGTTCTCGTGACGCACGATATTGATGAAGCTCTGCGCCTGGCCGACCATCTGGTGCTGATGGATCACGGCGAGGTGGTGCAGCAGGGGTCGCCGCTTGAGCTATTAACATGGCCGAAAAACGACTTTGTGCGCGAGTTTTTCGGCCGCAGCGAGCTGGGCGTCAGGCTGCTCTCCCTGCGGACGGTCAGCGACTATATGCGTCGCGAAGAGGTGCCGGCGAGCGGCGAACCGTTGCAGGAGCAGATGAGCCTGCGGGATGCTCTCTCCGCGTTCGTCGCGCGCCAGTGCGAGGTATTGCCCGTTTCGGACGCCCGCGGGGCGCCGTGCGGAACCTTACACTTTCGCGATCTGCTGGCAGGGGAGGTGACGCGTGAAGGCGCTGCGTGATCCGCTTCTCTGGCTGGTAGCGCTCTTTGTTGCCTTACTGGTTCTGATGCCGCACAGCGCGCCGCTGTTTAACGCCCTTTTTCCGGGGCTGCCGCGGCCGGTGTATCAGCAGGAGAGCTTTGTTAATCTCGCCCTGGCGCATCTCTGGCTGGTGGCGCTCTCAAGCGTCATTGCGGTTGTGCTGGGCACAGGCGCTGGCATCGCGGTCACGCGGCCTGCGGGGCGGGAGTTTCGTGCGCTGGTAGAGACGATTGCGGCCATTGGACAGACGTTTCCGCCGGTGGCGGTGCTGGCGATAGCGGTTCCGGTGATGGGCTTTGGCCAGCAGCCCGCCATTATTGCGCTGATTCTGTACGGCGTATTGCCGGTGCTGCAGGGCACGCTGGCGGGCCTCGCGGCGGTACCGGCGTCAGTGCTGAGCGTGGCAGAAGGGATGGGGATGAGTCGCGGCCAGCGGCTGCGCAAGGTTGAACTGCCGCTTGCGGCACCGGTTATCATTGCCGGGATCCGCACGTCGGTCATTATTAACATCGGGACGGCGACCATTGCGTCTACGGTCGGCGCCAGTACGCTGGGAACGCCGATTATTATCGGCCTGAGCGGGTTTAATACGGCTTACATCGTGCAGGGAGCGGTGCTGGTCGCGCTGGCGGCAATCGTCGTCGATCGCGTTTTTGAGCGGCTGGCACAGTACCTCAGCCGACACCGCCGCGAACAATAAACGAGTATCCTGCCAGCATCACGCCGCCGATACCGCTCACGGCCATCAGGACAAAAAGGGTAATAATGGCCAGTTTGGTTGCCTTCATCATGTGCTCCTGTTGTTAACGGAGCAATTATACGGTGAAGCGCAGGTGTTAATGAACCATTAAATGCCGTTATGGTTCATCCGGGCCAAGGGAATAAACCGGATAACCATTCTCTCGCCATTGTGACAGCAGCTGCTGCTGAGAGGCGGACGGCACTTCACCACACCAGACCAGCAGGGTCTGGCCGTCGAAAAATTCGGGCTTAAGCTGCGCCAGGGAGTGCGCAAGGACATCCACGCGCCAGCCCTTTTGGGTCGCGATCCACGCTTCCAGCCACAGGCGGGTGGTATCGTGCACGTTCCAGCCGACCACCAGCGCATCTTTACCGGCCTTGTTCTTTGCCGAGGCAAGGCAGACGGCGATGTAGTTGATCAGCACCCCGTCGAGCAGGCTGAGCAGCGCCTGCAGGGTGGACTGCTGGCACTGCAGGCGTCGACGGAGCGGAATAAAAAGATGGCTGATCAGGGTCTGTGCCGGATACTCGCGGCCCTGCTCTTTTATCCACGCGCGCAGGCGCTGCAGGTTGCCCGCCTGCAGGAGCCGCAGCAGGGTTTCCTGCTGTTCGCGCCAGCGGTGCTGCGTGTCAGGGTCGTCGTGGCTGAGCAGGGACTTTACTTTACCGACCTGCACCCCGTTGTCGATCCAGCTTTTGATCTCGCGGATCCGGTCGATATCAGCATCGTTAAAAAGGCGATGCCCGCCGTCCGTTCTCTGCGGTTTAAGCAATCCGTACCGTCGCTGCCACGCCCGTAGGGTAACGGGATTGATATCACAAAGGAGTGCCACTTCACCTATCGTGTAAAGCGCCATATTCGCCCCCTGGCTTACGCGTCCCCAGCTTAACTGTAGACCCACTTTGCTGAACCAGGAAGAATTGATTGTTTTTTGCACAAATAATGCGAAGCGTATGCGATGTTCTGAAAAAGGTGTGATAACGGACACGATTTTGCGCTTTTTTGGGATGCTTCAAAGAAAGTTGAGCCGCATCGGTGTATGTTACGCGTTTTTAGCGTGTGCGGTTTTGAGTATGTACGAGTTTAATCTGGTGCTGCTGTTGCTTCAGCAGATGTGCGTGTTTCTTGTCATTGCCTGGCTGATGAGTAAAACGCGCCTGTTTATCCCGCTGATGCAGGTCACCGTACGTCTGCCGCATAAGCTGCTCTGCTACGTCACCTTCTCCATTTTCTGCATCATGGGGACCTATTTTGGTCTCCATATCGAAGACTCTATTGCCAATACGCGCGCTATCGGCGCGGTGATGGGCGGGCTGCTCGGCGGTCCCGTCGTCGGTGGCCTCGTCGGCTTAACCGGAGGGCTGCATCGCTATTCCATGGGCGGGATGACGGCGCTGAGCTGTATGATCTCGACGATCGTGGAAGGGCTGCTCGGCGGGCTGGTGCACAGCTACATGATTAAGCGCGGCCGGCCGGATAAAGTCTTTAGCCCGATTACCGCCGGGGCGATCACCTTTGTGGCCGAAATGGCGCAGATGGCCATCATTCTGCTGATCGCCCGTCCGTTTGAAGATGCGCTGCACCTCGTCAGCAGTATTGCCGCCCCGATGATGGTGACCAACACGGTGGGCGCGGCGCTGTTTATGCGTATTCTGCTCGACAAGCGCGCCATGTTTGAGAAGTACACCTCGGCCTTTTCCGCCACGGCGCTGAAGGTCGCCGCGTCGACCGAAGGGATCCTGCGCCAGGGGTTTAACGAAGAGAACAGCATGAAGGTCGCGCAGGTGCTCTACAAGGAGCTGGACATCGGCGCGGTGGCAATAACCGACCGCGAGCGGCTGCTGGCCTTTACCGGCACCGGGGACGATCACCATCTGCCGGGTAAACCCATCTCTTCAGCCTATACGCTGCGCGCCATTGAAACCGGTGAGGTGGTGTATGCCGACGGTAACGAAGTGCCTTACCGCTGTTCGTTGCATCCGCAGTGCAAGCTGGGCTCTACGCTTGTGATTCCGCTGCGCGGGGAAAATCAGCGGGTGATGGGCACTATCAAGCTGTATGAGGCGAAAAACCGTCTGTTCAGCTCGATCAACCGCACGCTGGGGGAGGGGATCGCCCAGCTGCTGTCAGCGCAAATCCTCGCCGGGCAGTATGAACGGCAGAAAGCGCTGCTGACGCAGTCGGAGATTAAGCTGCTGCATGCCCAGGTTAACCCGCATTTCCTGTTCAATGCCCTCAACACGCTCAAAGCGGTGATCCGCCGCGACAGCGATCAGGCCGCGCAGCTGGTGCAGTTTCTGTCGACCTTTTTCCGCAAAAACCTGAAGCGGCCGTCGGAGATCGTCACCCTCGCCGATGAGATCGAGCACGTAAATGCGTACCTCCAGATCGAGCAGGCGCGTTTCCAGTCGCGCCTGCAGGTCTCGCTCTCCGTTCCGGACGAGCTGGCGTATCAGCATCTCCCGGCCTTTACCCTGCAGCCTATTGTGGAAAACGCCATTAAACACGGCACGTCACAGCTTCTCGGAACAGGAGAGATAACCATTGCCGCCAGCCGTTTCAACCACCATCTGGTGCTGGATATTGAAGATAATGCCGGGCTATATCAGCCTTCCGCCTCCGGCGGTTTGGGGATGAGCCTGGTGGATAAACGCCTGCGCGCCCATTTTGGCGATGACTGCGGCATTACCGTTGCCTGTGAGCCAGACCGATTTACCCGTATTACCGTACGACTGCCGCTGGAGGAAAACGCATGTTAAGAGTGCTGATTGTGGATGACGAGCCGCTGGCACGGGAAAACCTGCGCGTTCTGCTGCAGGAGCAGCCAGATATAGAGATTGTGGGAGAGTGCGCGAACGCCATTGAGGCCATCGGCGCGGTTCATAAGCTGCGCCCGGACGTGCTGTTCCTCGATATTCAGATGCCCCGAATCAGCGGGCTGGAGATGGTCGGCATGCTCGACCCGGAGCATCGCCCCTACATCGTGTTTCTGACGGCGTTTGATGAATATGCCGTTAAGGCCTTTGAGGAGCACGCGTTTGACTATTTACTCAAGCCGATTGAAGAGAAGCGTCTGGAAAAAACGCTCACCCGCTTGCGCCAGGAGCGGACCGCACAGGACGTTACGCTGCTCCCGGAAAACCAGCAGCCGCTGAAGTTTATTCCGTGTACCGGGCACAGCCGGATTTACCTCCTGCAGATGGATGACGTGGCGTTTGTCAGCAGCCGCCTGAGCGGCGTATTTGTCACCAGCGCGGAAGGGAACGAAGGGTTTACCGAGCTGACATTGCGGACGCTGGAGAGCCGCACGCCGCTGATCCGCTGTCATCGTCAGTATCTGGTCAATATGGCGCACCTGAAGGAGATCCGCCTGGAAGATAACGGCCAGGCCGAGCTGGTGCTGCGCGCGGGGCAAACCGTACCGGTCAGCCGCCGCTACCTGAAGAGTTTGAAAGAGGCGATTGGGCTGTAAAACTGGTACACTGCGCGCCATTGCATCATCGACATTCGAAGGCTCTATGCTAAGTAACGATATTCTTCGTAGCCTGCGCTACACCCTGAAAGCAAACAATAACGACATGGTGCGCATTCTTGCGCTGTCGGACATGGAATCCACGTCTGCCGGTTTCGACACCTGGATGACCAAAGAAGATGAAGAGGGCTTTGTTCGCTGCCCTGACATCATTCTGTCGGGTTTCCTGAACGGCCTGATTTACGATAAGCGCGGCAAAGATCCGGAAGCGCCAGAGCTGGCGCTGGAGCGTCGGGTGAACAACAACACGGTGCTGAAAAAGCTGCGCATTGCGTTCTCGCTGAAAACGGACGATATCGTGGCGATTATGACGGAGCAAAAATACCGCGTATCCGTGCCGGAAGTGACCGCCATGATGCGCGCGCCGGACCACAAAAATTACCGCGAGTGCGGCGACCAGTTCCTGCGTAATTTCCTGCGCGGGCTGACCCACCGGGTGCATCATCCGAAGGGGTGATTTTTAGCCGGGTAGCGGCTTCGCCTTACCCGGCCTACAAAACCCGTAGGCCCGTGCAAGCGCAGCGCCGCCGGGCAAAAAAAAGCCGGAGACACTCTCCGGCTTTTTTGTTATTTCACCTGCTGGCCAGGCTTCGCGCCTTCGTCAGGGCTTAACAGGAAGATATCTTTCCCGCCAGGGCCCGCGGCCATCACCATCCCCTCAGAGATGCCGAAGCGCATTTTGCGCGGTGCCAGGTTGGCGACCATCACGGTCTGACGACCAATCAGCACCTGCGGGTCCGGATACGCAGAACGGATGCCGGAGAAGACGTTACGCTTCTCGCCGCCCAGATCCAGCGTCAGGCGCAGCAGTTTGTCAGAACCCTCCACGAATTCCGCGTTTTCGATCAGCGCCACGCGCAGGTCGACTTTGGCGAAATCGTCAAAGGTAATGGTTTCCTGAATCGGATCGTCTGCCAGCGGGCCGGTAACCGGTGCCGCAGCCGCCTTCACCTCTTCTTTAGAGGCTTCCACCAGGGCTTCAACCTGCTTCATCTCGATGCGGCTGTACAGCGCTTTAAAGGTGTTCACCTTGTGGCCGAGTAGCGGCTGCTGGATGGCATCCCAGGTCAGTTCGGTGTTCAGGAACGCTTCAGCACGGGCTGCCAGCTGCGGCAGAACCGGCTTCAGATACGTCATCAGCACGCGGAACAGGTTGATGCCCATAGAGCAGATGGCCTGCAGATCGGCATCGCGACCTTCCTGTTTAGCGACAACCCACGGTGCCTGCTCGTCCACGTAGCGGTTTGCCAGGTCGGCCAGCGCCATGATTTCGCGCACCGCTTTGCCGAACTCGCGGGTTTCCCAGGCTTCGCCAATGGTCGTTGCCGCGTCGGTAAAGGTTTTGTACAGGGCTGGGTCAGCCAGTTCGGCCGCCATCACGCCGTCAAAACGCTTGGCAATAAAGCCCGCGTTACGGGAGGCCAGGTTCACCACCTTGTTGACGATGTCCGCGTTCACGCGCTGCACGAAATCTTCCAGGTTCAGGTCGATATCGTCGATGCGGGAAGAGAGCTTCGCGGTGTAGTAGTAGCGCAGGCTGTCCGCGTCGAAGTGGTTCAGCCAGGTGCTGGCCTTGATAAACGTACCGCGAGATTTGGACATCTTCGCGCCGTTGACCGTCACGTAACCGTGCACGAACAGGTTGGTAGGCTTGCGGAAGTTACTGCCTTCCAGCATCGCCGGCCAGAACAGGCTGTGGAAGTAAACGATATCTTTACCGATGAAGTGATACAGCTCGGCCGTGGAATCTTTCTTCCAGTATTCGTCGAAGCTGACGGTGTCGCCACGCTTGTCGCACAGGTTCTTGAAGGAGCCCATGTAGCCGATTGGCGCGTCCAGCCAGACGTAGAAATATTTGCCCGGCGCGTTCGGGATTTCAAAGCCGAAGTACGGCGCATCGCGGGAGATATCCCACTGCTGCAGACCCGATTCGAACCACTCCTGCATTTTGTTCGCCACCTGCTCCTGCAGCGCGCCGCTGCGGGTCCACGCCTGCAGCATTTCGCTGAAGGACGGCAGATCGAAGAAGAAGTGCTCGGAGTCACGCATCACAGGCGTTGCGCCAGAAACCACGGACTTCGGATCGATAAGCTCGGTCGGGCTGTAGGTCGCGCCGCACACTTCGCAGTTATCGCCGTACTGGTCCGGGGATTTACATTTCGGGCAGGTGCCTTTGACGAAACGGTCCGGCAGGAACATGCCTTTTTCCGGATCGTACAGCTGAGAGATGGTGCGGTTTTTAATAAAGCCGTTCTCTTTCAGACGGGTGTAGATCAGCTCCGACAGCTCGCGGTTTTCGTCGCTGTGCGTGGAGTGATAGTTGTCATAGCTGATGTCAAAGCCAGCAAAATCGGTCTGATGCTCCTGACTCATTTCGGCAATCATCTGCTCCGGGGAAATCCCCAGCTGCTGCGCTTTCAGCATGATCGGCGTGCCGTGGGCATCGTCCGCACAGATGAAGTTAACCTCGTGGCCGCGCATTCGCTGGTAACGGACCCAGACATCAGCCTGGATATGCTCCAGCATGTGGCCGAGGTGGATTGAGCCGTTGGCGTACGGCAGTGCGCACGTTACCAGAATTTTCTTCGCGACTTGAGTCATAGTAGGCATTACTTCTTTTAACTGTGAAAAGGGTTTTTGATATTACCAAAAGGGGCATTATTAAGTAAGCACAAACCACGGCCTTTCAGGTAAACTTGTTCTTCTAAGGTCTTATTCACAAGAACAAAGGAGTCGGGATGAGTTCTCAATCCCAGGCCAAATCACCGGAAGCCTTACGAGCAATGGTTGCCGGGACGCTGGCTAACTTTCAGCATCCAACCCTGAAGCACAATCTCACTACGCTGAAAGCGTTACACCACGTTGCCTGGCTGGACGATACGCTGCACGTTGAGCTGCAGATGCCGTTCGTCTGGACCAGCGCTTTTGACGCGCTGAAAGAGCAAACCAGCTCTGAGCTGCTGCGCATTACCGGCGCGAAGGCGATTGACTGGAAGCTGAGCCACAGCATTGCCACGCTGAAGCGTGTGAAAAACCAGCCGGGCATTAACGGCGTGAAAAACATTATCGCCGTCAGTTCAGGCAAGGGTGGGGTGGGTAAATCCTCCACGGCCGTCAACCTGGCGCTGGCGCTGGCGGCGGAAGGGGCAAAGGTCGGTATTCTTGATGCCGATATCTACGGCCCGTCTATTCCGAACATGCTGGGCGCGGAAAACCAGCGTCCAACCTCGCCGGACGGCACCCACATGGCGCCGATTATGGCCCACGGTCTGGCCACTAACTCCATCGGTTATCTGGTGACTGACGATAACGCCATGGTCTGGCGCGGCCCAATGGCCAGCAAAGCGCTGCTGCAGATGCTGCAGGAGACGATGTGGCCGGATCTGGATTATCTGGTGCTGGATATGCCGCCGGGTACCGGTGATATTCAGCTGACGCTGGCGCAAAATATTCCGGTCACGGGCGCGGTTGTCGTGACGACCCCGCAGGATATCGCGCTGATCGACGCCAAAAAAGGCATCGTGATGTTCGAGAAGGTGGAAGTGCCGGTGCTCGGTATCGTCGAGAACATGAGCATGCACATCTGCAGCAACTGCGGTCACCACGAGCCTATCTTCGGTACCGGTGGGGCAGAAAAACTGGCCGCGAAGTATCACACCCAGCTGCTGGGTCAGATGCCGCTGCACATTACTCTGCGTGAAGATCTGGACAGTGGAAAGCCGACGGTTGTCAGCCGTCCGGACAGCGAATTTGCCGAGATGTATCGTCAGCTGGCGGGTCGCGTTGCGGCGCAGCTTTACTGGCAGGGCGAAATCATCCCAGGGGAAATCGCGTTCCGCGCGGTGTAAATCCCCAATGCTGGATTGCCGGGTGGCGGCTTCGCCTTACCCGGCCTTCGGAATACGGTTTCGTAGGTCAGGTAAGCGAAGCGCCACCTGACTTTACCCAAGCCGGTAATGCATCAGGTAGTACTCTCCCTCCGGAGAATCCCCCGTCGCCTCAATGTGCCAGCCATGCCGCTGGTAAAACGCGATAGCCCGCGCATTCTTCACCAGACACTTAAGCGACCCCGTACTGGTAAACGTCTTCTGCACCTGTTCCAGGAGCACATGCCCGACTCCGTGGCTTTGATACTGCGGGTCAACAAACAGGTTGTGCAGAAAATTATCGTTCGCCCAGACGGAGGCAAAACCCAGACGATGGCCGTTCTGAACAGCAACCCAAATCACTTCGTCACGGGTTGCCGCATCAAAATCTTCAAGCTGCCAGTCTGAGCTGTCCAGCCAGGGCCAGGCTTCGCGCCGGGCGTGGAGGAAGAGCGTGCGCAGGAAAGGGCGGTCACTTTCCTGCCAGGGACGAACCAGGAGGGTATCAGCGATGATAGAAGATATCTCCATTATAGGCTTTGTAGATTTTGCCGTCTGCATCGCCAATCAGGACGTAGTTTTCGCCCATATAGGTCCAGTGTGTTCCCGCATCCGGGGCCGGAAGGTTACGCAACTGGTACTGTTTGATGGTGTACTCAGGCGTTTGATACTGTGCTGGCGCTGTGTCGCCAATTTTAAACTTCGTAAAATCCGCGATGAACTCTTGTTCCTCATAGGCCTTGATGCCGGACGGCGCCGCAGCCGTTTGCGGGGCAGCAAATGCGGATCCCGCCAGAGACAGTAATACACCCAGTAGCAGCAATTTACGCTTAGCCATTTTTTCTCCAGTGATATCGTTACAGATACTCTCAGCCTGCTGTTGTGTTGATGATAGGGCAGACGGTCTATTTTAAGTATCACAGCAGAGTCTGTTCGAAAAAAAAATGTAACAAAAGTGGACGGTTTTGGGTAGTGCAAACGGTTAATACTATTTTATTTATGAATGTTTTTTACTAAGACTAATTCAGCGCGGTAATGTTTTTTTTAATTAAATCTGAAAATACAGCTTAACTATAATTTTTTGAGCTGAAATACATGCATTTTATTAAAAGCCGATTTAAACTTAAAAAGCGGGGCGGTTTAATTCTTATTCTACACCGTTTCGGTCCTTCAGTTATTTCCATACATCATTCGATGATGTGTATTTTTATATAATTGCTTTAAAAACAGTACATTGAAAAAGTGGGTGATTCTTATGGATTGCCTGTTACGCGTTTGTTGCGACCATGAATGATAAATTTATTCTAATGAAAAACACAACGGCATTATCTGTAATATTCCTGGCGATAAGTCAGTTAACGGGCTGTGTATTTTCTCCTGGGCAAACATTAAGCTCATCGGGGAAAAATATTATCGCGTCCGGAGATGACAATACTAATTTAGATAAGCGCGTGGATCTTTATCCTCTTACCCCTTCACTGATAGAGAAACTGCGCCCTGCCATCGCGAAATCTCAGCCAAATCCTAAGCTGGATGAGCAGGTCAGAAACTGGGAATACCGTATCGGAAGTGGGGATATTTTAACCGTCACCGTCTGGGATCATCCTGAACTGACGACCCCGGCCGGGCAATATCGCAGCGCCAGCGACACCGGTAACTGGGTGAATGCGGACGGTACGCTCTTTTATCCCTATATCGGCAAACTCCCTGTTGCAGGAAAAACGGTCTCTGAAGTCAGGGAAGAGATTGCCGCGCGCCTGGATAGCGTCATCGAAAGCCCGCAGGTGGATGTCAGCGTGGCCGCTTTCCGTTCACAAAAAGCCTATATCACCGGCGAGGTCGCCAAATCGGGCCAGCAGGCGATTACCAATATTCCTCTGACGGTGATGGATGCCGTCAACGCGGCGGGGGGACTGTCCGCCGACGCTGACTGGCGCAATGTGGTGCTCACTCACGAGGGGAAAGATTCGCGCCTCTCTCTTTACGCGCTGATGCAGCACGGTGACCTGACGCAGAATAAGCTGCTCTATCCCGGTGACATCCTGTTTGTTCCGCGTAATGACGCGCTGAAAGTCTTTGTGATGGGCGAAGTGATCAAGCAGAGCACGCTGAAGATGGACAGGAGCGGGATGACCCTTGCAGAAGCGCTGAGCAACGCGGGCGGCTTAAAT
Source organism: Enterobacter sp. FW301-JW81 (assembly GCF_058788735.1). Classification (NCBI taxonomy): domain Bacteria; kingdom Pseudomonadati; phylum Pseudomonadota; class Gammaproteobacteria; order Enterobacterales; family Enterobacteriaceae; genus Enterobacter; species Enterobacter sp. FW301-JW81. The sequence goes on from NZ_JBYTBA010000002.1 coordinate 425,871, forward strand.
CAGGACATGGCCGATGCGACGGGCATTTTCGTCATTCGCTCTGTCAGAAAAGACAAGGATGCGGGAAAAATCGCCAACATTTATCAGCTTAATGCCCGGGATGCCTCCGCGATGGTGCTGGGCACCGAATTTCAGCTTGAACCCTACGACATTGTCTATGTCACCACGGCACCGCTGTCGCGCTGGAATCGCGTCATCACTCAGCTTGTGCCGACCATCACTGGCGTTCATGACCTGACCGAAACGGTTCGTTACATCAGACAGTGGCCGCAATAATGTTCGACTCCATCTTAGTGGTATGCACAGGAAATATTTGCCGCTCACCGATAGGAGAGCGGCTGCTGCGCCAGCGGATACCGGGAAAGCGGATAACGTCGGCAGGCATATTTGGGCTGGAAGGAAGCCCGGCGGATGTGGTTGCCCGGGAGGTGGCCTGGCGACACGGGATCTCACTCGAAGGGCATCAAGCCCGCAGGCTGACTCCGCAGCTGATGCGGGAATCGGATCTTATTCTGGTGATGGAGCCTGCCCATCTTCGCTTTATCTCCGCCATGGCACCGGAAATTCGCGGCAAATCAATGCTCTTTGGACAATGGCTTGAGCCGCAGGACATCCCCGATCCCTATCGTAAGAGCCGTGAAGCATTTGACTATGTTTTTGGGCTGTTGGGGAAAGCCAGTCAGGAATGGGCGCATCGGTTGAGTCAAAAAGGAATGAAGCGTTAATGTCGTCATACACCACAGACAGTTACGGTGCAGCAGCACCTGAAAATCACGAAATTGATCTCGTCCGTCTCCTCGGCGAGATGCTCGATCACCGCGCAGTTATTTTAACGATGACGCTCGTTTTCACTCTGCTTGCGGGGCTGTATGCCTTTTTGGCCACGCCCGTTTATCGCGCTGATGCCTTAATCCAGGTAGAAGGAAAACAGGATAACAGCCTGCTCAAGAACTTAAGCCAGTTCAGCAGTGAACTGTCTCCCGATGTTGAGCCCGAAATTCTCCTGCTGAAATCGCGTATGATCCTGGGCGCCACGGTAGACGCACTGGGCTTAACCCAGCATGTGACAGAGCGCACTCTCCCTGTTGTGGGACGCCTGTGGGCGCGTTTGCAGGGCCAAAAGCCCGCCACCTTAACCTTGAGCTGGCTTCAGATCTCTCCGGTTGAGGGAAAACCACGCACTCTTGTGCTTACCGTGCTGGGAAAAGGCGCGTACCGGCTGGAGGGGGACAATTTTTACGCCGAGGGCAAGGAAGGAATAGCGCTTGAAAAGGAGGGGGTTTCCCTGCTGGTCAAGACGGTTAATGCCTCACCAGGCACGCGGTTTACGCTCCAGACCAGGACCCGTCTGGAGGCAATTAACGACCTGAGTACACAATTCAACGTGGCTGAGTCTGCCCGGCAGAGCGGCGTGCTGACGTTATCCCTTACCGGTCGCGATCCTGAGCATATTGCGAATGTCCTCAACCGAATAGCCCACATTTATCTGCAGCAGAACATTGCCCGCCAGGAAGCGCAGGATTCCCGTAGCCTTGCCTTTTTGCAGCAGCAGTTACCCAAAATCAGAAGCGACCTGGATTTGGCCGAAGAGCGGCTGAACCAGTATCGCAAACAGCGGGATTCGGTTGACCTCTCGCTTGAAGCGAAATCGGCTCTCGAGCAGATCGTGAATATTGAAAACCAGCTTAACGAGCTGACCTTTCGTGAAGCGGAAATCTCGCAGCTGTTTAAGAAAGAGCACCCGAACTATCGCGCACTGCGTGAAAAACGTCAGACGCTGGAGCAGGAAAAGGTCCGCCTGAATCAGCGTATTTCAGCCATGCCCTCCACCCAACAGGATATCTTGCGCCTCAGTCGGGACGTGGAGTCCGGGCGCACCATCTACCTGCAGCTTCTCACCCGCCAGCAGGAGCTGAACATTTCTCGCTCCAGCGCCATCGGCAACGTGCGAATTATCGACAGCGCGGTCACGCAGCCCGATCCCATTAAACCGCGGAAGCCGTTGATTATCGTCGCTGGCATCCTGCTGGGGCTGATGTGCTCGATGGGTCTGGTGCTGGTCCGCATTGCGTTGCGACGCGGCATCAACACCTCTGAGGAGCTAGAAGGGCTGGGCGTACAGGTGATGGCTACCTTGCCGCGTTCGTTGTGGCTGTGGAAAAAAACGAACCTGCGAAGAAGACGAGCGTTTGGCACGCGCTGGAAACACAGGATCACCGATGTGCCCTTTCTACCCGTTGACCAGCCTGCGGATATTTTTGTCGAGGCCGTTCGGGGGCTGCGCACCAGCCTGCATTTCACGCTGCAGGAAGCCACTAACCGAATCGTCATGATTTCAGGCCCCACGCAGGACTGCGGAAAAACGCTTGTCAGCACCTCGCTGGCCGCGATTGAGGTACAGGCCGGGCTCAGGGTGTTATTCATTGATGCGGATATGCGCGAAGGGTATGTCCACAACGTGTTTGGCCTGAAAAACCACACTGGACTGTCCGGCGTACTTGGCGGGCAGTGCGAGTGTCTGGAGGCGATTCAGCGCTATGAAAAAGGCAATATTGACGTACTGACCTGCGGGCCGGTTCCGCTGCGGCCTGCAGAACTGCTGATGAGCGAACGCTTCAGGGCGGTAATGGCGTGGGCGGATGAACATTATGATCTTGTGATCCTTGATACGCCGCCGGTGCTCGCCGTTACCGATGCCGCAGTGGCCGCCCCGGTGGCGGCAACCTCAATACTGGTCGCCCGCTTTGGCAAGACCAGCCTGAAAGAGATGGAAAACAGCGTCAAACGTCTGCAGCAAACGGGCGCGCGTATCAACGGCACCGTGCTGAATGACGTGGTGAAATCGGCCGCGCTTTATTACCGCGCGGGCTATGGCCATTATGAGTATGGTCAAAGCCCGAAACGGCAACAGCGCAAGGGTTAGTGCTTCACCAGCGTGGCAAAGTAATAGACCAGCGGGATGGCGAGGATCCAAAGCCCAACAGGGATTTCTCGCCATTTTCCTGCAATCGCTTTAATGACAACGTAAAACAGCAGCCCCCCAGCAATACCTGTCCCGAAGCTGTTGGCAATGAGCGTAATCATCACCATCATCAGCACCGGCAGCCCGTCGGTGAAGTTCGCCAGATCCACCTTACGCAGGCCGCTGAACATGTTCAAACCGATCAGGATCAGGGCGGGCGCAGTGGCTTCTTTCGGGATCATCAGCGCAACGGGGGTAAACAGCAGCATCAGCAGGAACATGAACGCGGCAGCCAGCGCCGTCATGCCGGTTTTCCCGCCCGCTTCCGCGGCCGCCGAGGATTCAATCAGCGCCGTGGCGGCAGGAATGCCCACCCACGGGCCGAGCGCGGCGGCAATGGAGTCCACCATAAACGGACGATTGATATTGGCCATATTGCCCTCTTCATCCAGCAGCCCGGCTTCGCCGCCAACCGCCAGCGTGGTGCCCATGGTGGAGAAAAACTCCGAGGCAAAGAAGACAAACAGGAACGGCAGAAAGGCAATGTTCAGTGCGCCCAGCATGTCGATGTGGCCCAGCACCGGCGTGAGCGAATGGGGCATATCGATGAAGCTGGCGGGAAGTTTTGTGACTCCCATCGGAATGCCCACGAAGGTGGCAAACAAAATGGCCCACAAAATGGCACCGGGAATACGACGCGCCTGCAGGGCAATGGCCAGGAACAGGCCGGCGAGCGCCACCAGCGCACCGGGTGACAGAAAATCCCCCAGCATCAGCGCGTTAGTTTTCGCGTTGGCCAGCACCAGCCCGGCATTGCGGAAGCCGAGTATGGCGACAAAAAGACCGATAGAGGCCGTTAGCCCAAGCTTGATGGACTGCGGTACGGAGCGGGTCACGACTTCACGCAGGCCAAAGCGGGTGAGAAGAAAGAACAAAATCCCCGACCAGCAGGCAATGCCCAGGCCAATTTGCCAGCCGATGCCTTCACTCCCCGCCAGCGTTACCCCGACCAGCACCGAGCCACCAATGCCCGGCCCGACAATAAACGGCAGGTTGGCGTAAAACGCCATCAGCAGCGTACCGGCCACAAACACTAAAATCGTGCCCGTGGTCGCCGCGCCTTTATCCATCCCGCCCACGGCCAGCAGCCCAGGGATGACCACCAGTAAATAGGCGGCGGCGAGAAAACCGGTAAGACCTGCCAGACACTCGGTACGCACGGTACTGCCGCGCGTATGCAGTGCAAAACGACGTTCAATCCAGCTCCCTGGTGCTGGCGAATTCACGGTGTTGTCGGCCATTATCCGGCTCTCCTTCGGTATCATTGTGTGGTGTCCGGGGTTTCCCGGTAAGAAATCAGCGGATTGACAATCTGACGCGTGCTGCCGTCGGTCAGTCCAAGATCGGTCAGATGCGGCCCGGCGTTACACGCAAGGCAGGTTCCTTCAATAGCTTTAAAGACCCGGTACGGCGGCTCCCAGTCGGCAACCTGGCTGCTGCGATCGCGTAATTCGCTGAACTGGCGGGCCAGCTCGGCAGGGGGAAGCTCTGACAGCATGCCTGCGATCGGCATTGCAACATGCGCGATGACGCGACCGTTTTGGACCAGCGCCATGCCGCCGCCGCTCTCGATCAGCGTGTTGGCGGCCAGCGCCATATCGTCGGGATCGCGGCCCAGCACTACCAGATTATGCGAGTCGTGGGAGTAGCTGGTGGCAATGGCTCCCCGCAGCTCTCCCCAGCCTTCCAGCAGCGCGATTTGCGGCGTTGCCGCATGGCGCGCGTGGCGGTGCTGAACCCAGATCAGGCTAAAGCCAGCCGGTATTTCAACGCGTCCGTGACGAACCCGGGCGTCAGTTTCGCCCCAGCGGGTAAAACGCGCGCCGCTGATATGGCGCAGGCGCGCAACGCCGTGTTTTGCGTTATCAATGCGCATGGAAAAATCACTGGCGGCCAGGGGCGACAGGCGTACGGTATCACGCGGCAGCGCCAGCGGCGTATCAGCGATAGGCTCGACCATCTCCCCGTCGCGGGCAATGCATTTTCCGGCGACGTACACCCGGCGAGCCGTCAGTTTTTCCAGGGAGTCGAACACCACCAGGTCCGCGCGTCGACCGGCGGCAATCAGTCCGAGGTCGTTGCGCTGCAGGCGAAGGGAGGCATTCAGGGTGGCAAACCGCAGCGCGTCCGTCGCCGGAAGACCGTGTTCAATCAGCAGGTTGAGCAGGGCGATAATACCGCCTTTTTCCAGCAGCACGTCAGGCGGAACGTCATCGGTGCAGACCGTGATTTGTGACGAGAGATGCGGCAGCGTTTTCAGGGCGCTGACAATCTCGGGCAGCAGATAGGGATGCGAACCGCGGATCTCCAGCGTCAGCCCGGCGCGCAATTTTTCCAGCGCGTCCTCGGCGGAGGTGAGCTCATGGTCAGAGGTGACGCCCGCCGCCAGATACGCCTGTAAATCGGCGCCGCTGAGTCCACGCGCGTGGCCTTCAATGAGCTTCCCGCTTTCCAGGCCGGCCTGCAGGATCTCCAGCATACGCTGGCTGCCGTTCAGCACCCCGTGCATATCCATCACCTCCGCCACGCCGCGCACCTCCGGCCAGCCGAGCAGGGTATTCATCTCTTCGCCCGCAAAGTCCGCGCCGGACATCTCCAGCCCCGGCGTGGAAGGCACGCTTGAGGGCGCCGCGACCATCACCTGCAGCGGCAGGTTACGGCTGGCCTCAATCGCGAAACGGACGCCATTCATCCCGAGCACGTTTGCCAGCTCGTGTGGATCCCAGAAGACCGCCGTGGTGCCCTGGGCCAGCACGATCTCCGCGTAGCGCGCGGGCAGCAGGTGCGAGCTTTCAAGGTGAACATGCGTATCCATAAGGCCCGGCGAGAGGAACTGGTTGTTCAGGTCGTGTGTCTCAAGCGCATCGTCACGGCTGCCGCGCGGGTGGACGCTGGCGATAAGCGAGCCGACGATACCCACGTCCGCCTCGCGGATCTCACCGGTTGCCATATCGACAATTCGGGTATGGGTAAGCAGCAGGTCAAACGGCGTTTCGCCTCGTGCGGCCTGAACGGCGCGGCGTCGGGTTTCGGCAGTCATGCAATTAACAGTTCCAGCATTGAAATATTGACGTTACTCTATGCACCCGGCAAACGTTTGCCCAGCTGATAAAATTTATCGCCCGATAACCCCGGGTTATTCTTTGACGCGTGTAATGGATAATCATGACGGAACCCTGGCAGCGCTTGCCTGCGCTCTCCCTTCGGCAGTTACAGTATTTTGTCACCCTGGCGCAGCTGCGTCATTTTACGGATACCGCCAGTAAACTGGCCATCAGCCAGCCTGCGCTCAGCAGCGCCCTGCGGCAAATCGAAACGGTGCTCGGCGGCAAGCTGGTCAACCGTACCGCGTCGTCAGTCACGCTGACCGAGCTGGGCAACGCCATTTTACCGCACGCGCAGCGGGTGCTCAGCGTGGCGCAGCTTGCGTTTGATGATATGCAGCAGATTGTGCAGGCCGGCGGCGACGGCACGGTGCGTATCGGCCTGGTGCCTTCCGTCAGCTCGCTGCTGTTTCCGCTGCTGCCGCAGACGCTTGCCCAGGCTTTTCCACGCCTCCGGGTGGAGTTTCACGATCAAACCAACGATGCGCTGGTGGCGCAGCTCCTGAAAGGGCAGATTGATTTTGGCATCGGGGCGCTGGACAGTTCGGTACCCGAAGAGCTGGACGTGTTCCCGCTGCAGGAGGATCCGTTTGTGGCGGTGTTCCACTGCGACGATCCGCTGGCCGCGTCGGCGCACGTGCCCTGGAAACAGCTGGTGGGCCGGGATATTGCCGTCTTCTCCAAAGGCAACATCCAGCGGCTGGTCAATGCGCTTGCCGAAAGCCATCGTCTTTCGCTGCAGACGCGCTATCAGCTGGACTATATCGAGACGCTCTACGGCCTGGTGCGTTCGAAACTGGCTGTGGCGATCTTACCGCAGCTTTATACCACCCATCTGCAGGATCCGCAGCTTAAGGTGGTTCATCTCCAGCAGCCGGCCCTGTCCCGCACGGTGGCGCTGATGCGTGCCCCGCAGGCGCTTCCCCCGCTCATTGAATCCTGCTTTACGCTGATGGTCGACACCTTACGCACGAAGTAGCGCGACACTTCTTTACAGCGCGGCGGCGCGCAGCCCGCTAAGATGACCTTCGTTAAATCAAGAGGTCACAATGGACAACCGCAAAATGAGTCGACTGCGCCGCTGGGCGCGGGAAGGGATCATTCTCGTTCTGCTGACGCTGGTCGTGGTGTGGGGCGTGGATCGGTACCGCAAGCCGACGTTGCCCGCCAGCTTTAGCGCAACCCCAATGCAGAGCATTGACGGCAAGATGCACGACATCGCGGCGCTCAGCCAGGATCGCCCGCTGCTGATTTATGTCTGGGCCACCTGGTGCAGCATTTGCCGCTACACGACGCCTGCGGTTAATCAGCTGGCAGAAGAGGGCGGGAACGTGGTGAGTATTGCCATGCGTTCCGGTGATAACGCGAAGCTTGAGCGCTGGGTTGAAAAGAAACAGCTGAAAATGCCGGTGATAAACGATGAAAACGGCACGCTGTCGCAGGAATGGCAGGTAAGCGTGACGCCGACGCTGGTCATTGTATCGAAGGGGAACGTTGTCAGCACCACGACGGGCTGGACGAGCTACTGGGGATTAAAAATCAGGATGTGGTGGGCAGGCGTATAAAGATAACCCCTCTTCCGGCGGAAGAGGGGTTTTGCATTACTTAGCCAGAATTTCCTGCGCGGTACGCTCAACCAGCGACAGCAGGATTTTAATATCCTCCAGCGTCACGGTTGGGTTCAGCAGCGTCAGCTTCAGGCAGGTTACGCCGTTATGCTCGGTCACGCCGACGTTTGCACGGCCGGATTCCAGCAGCGCATCACCAATTTTCTGGTTCAGCAGGGCGATACCCGCGTCGTCCATCTGGACCTGTCCGCGGAAGCGGAACAGAACGCTTGCCAGCTGTGGCTGCATTACCAGTTCCAGAGCAGGCTGCTCCTTCACGTAAGCCGCAACCTGCTGTGCCAGCGTTACGCCGCAATCGATGATCGCCGCGTACTGCTCCTGACCCAGCGCTTCCAGGCTCATCCACAGCTTCAGAGCGTCGAAACGACGGGTGGTCTGCAGAGATTTGGACACCAGGTTTGGCACGCCTGCCTCTTCGTCGAACTCGGAGTTCAGGTAGGCCGCCTGATAGCGCATCAGCTCATAGTGGCGCGCTTCTTTCAGCAGGAACGCGCCGCAGCTGATGGTCTGGAAGAACTGCTTGTGGAAGTCCAGGGTAACGGAATCCACCAGCTCGATGCCGTCCAGGTAGTGACGATACTGCTCAGACATCAGCAGCGCACCGCCCCAAGCCGCATCAACGTGTACCCAGATGTTCTGCTTCGCCGCCAGTTCTGCAATGGCGCGCAGCGGGTCGATAGCACCGGCGTCGGTGGTACCTGCCGTCGCGACAATCGCCAGAATCTGTTCGCCGTTCGCATTGCACTGTTCAATTTTCGCCGCCAGATCGGTCAGATCCATACGGGAGAATTCGTCCGTTTTCACCTGCACGACGGACTGGTAGCCCAGACCCATCAGCGCCATGTTCTTCTGCACGGAGAAGTGCGCGTTCTCGGAGCACAGCACGCGGATTTTACGCAGATCGCCAACCAGGCCGTCCTGCTGAACGGAGTGACCCTGACGCGCAAAGAACGCATCGCGGGCCAGCATCAGGCCCATCAGGTTGCTCTGGGTGCCGCCGCTGGTGAAGACACCTGCGTCGCCAGCCTGATAACCCACGCGGGTACGCAGCCATTCGATCAGTTTGATCTCGATGATGGTTGCGGACGGGCTTTGATCCCAGGAGTCCATACTCTGGTTGGTGGCGTTGATCAGCACTTCCGCCGCCTGGCTTACCACCAGGCTTGGGCAGTGCAGGTGCGCCACACACTGCGGGTGATGAACGGACAGGCTGTCTTTCAGGAAGAACTCCACGGCGCGTTCAATCGCCGCTTCGTTGCCCAGCCCTTTCGGGTTGAAATCCAGCTTAATGCGGTCGCGCAGTTCCGCGACCGTTTTGCCCTGGTACATCTCAGGCTGTTTCAGCCACTGCATCACAGCCTGAGTGCTTTGTTCAATCGCCTGCTGGTAAGCTTCAATGCTCTGCGCAGAGGAGAACAAAATTGGGTTTGAATCAGACATCGTAATCAACAACTCCGGTTACGCCGGGCGAACGCCCGCAGCAAGCAGCGCCTGCTCGAATTTATCCAGGAAGATCTTTAGCTCTTCATCGCTGATCAGCAGAGAAGGCAGCAGACGCAGAACGATACCGTTACGGCCACCGCGCTCCAGAATCAGACCGGCTTCGAAGCACTTCTTCTGAATCAGTGCAGACAGCTCGCCGTCGCCCGGGAAGCAGCCCATGTGGTCAGCGGCTTCGTGCGGCTTAACGATCTCGATACCGATCATCATGCCCAGACCGCGAACGTGGCCGATAACCGGATAACGTTTCGCCATCTCTTTCAGCTGGCCTTTCAGCCATTCGCCTTGCGCAGCCACTTTGCCTGCGATGTTCTGGTCTTTCAGGATTTTCAGCGTCGTCAGACCGGTTGCCATCGCCAGCTGGTTGCCGCGGAAGGTACCGGTGTGGTGACCTGGCGCCCATGCATCGAACTGCTTTTTGATACCGAGCACGGCCAGCGGCAGACCGCCACCGACAGCTTTAGACATCACGATGATGTCTGGCTCAATGCCAGCGTGTTCGAAGGCGAAGAATTTACCGGTACGGGCAAAGCCAGCCTGAACTTCGTCGAGGATCAGCAGAATGCCGTGTTCCTGAGTGACTTTACGGATGCGCTGCAGCCACTCAGCCGGAGCCGGGTTCACGCCGCCTTCGCCCTGAACCGCTTCCAGAATGACGGCAGCAGGTTTACGCACGCCGCTTTCAACGTCGTTGATCAGGTTATCGAAATAGTAAGTCAGCGCTTTCACGCCCGCTTCACCACCGATACCCAGCGGGCAGCGGTACTCGTGCGGATAAGGCATGAACTGCACTTCTGGCATCATACCGTCAACCGCTTCTTTCGGAGACAGGTTGCCGGTCACGGACAGCGCGCCGTGAGTCATGCCGTGGTAACCACCAGAGAAGCTGATGATACCGCTACGGCCGGTTACTTTTTTCGCCAGCTTCAGCGCCGCTTCAACGGCGTCAGCACCGGATGGACCGGTGAACTGCAGGCAGTACTCTTTGCCCTGACCAGGCAGCAGAGAGAGCAGGTATTCGGAAAACGCGTCTTTCAGAGGCGTTGTCAGATCCAGGGTATGTAACGGCAAGCCGCTGGTAATGACATTTTGGATGCTTTTCAGCACATCAGGATGGTTATGGCCAAGCGCAAGGGTGCCTGCGCCTGCTAAACAGTCAAGGTATTCTTTATTATCTGCATCGGTGATCCACACGCCTTCTGCTTTAGTAATTGCTAAAGGCAGTTTGCGCGGATAACTCCTGACGTTAGATTCAAACTCGGCCTGACGGGCCAGATAGGTTTCGTTGCTTTTGTGGGCATCTACGGTGTCAATACGGACTTTATCCGTCATCATATCACTCCTACAACCGCCGCTTCGTTATGAGCCACGATTGAATAAAAAGTTAAAAAACAGATGGGGGGCCTGAAAAAAACGCCGCCAATATAGAGCCTTTTGCCACGGGGCTCAATGGTTAATTTGTTTACTGTTTTGTGACACGAGGCGCAGGGGAAGGATTATCCCCGTTTTCAGAAAGGAAGTTGCACTTTATGGCAAATAAAAACAGCCTGTTACGTGCTTTCTGCTATGACGGTAAAAACATAAAAAAGAGTGTGACAAATCGTGCCATTCGCTCACTGAAAAGGAGGGTGACCGCCTCGTTAGCACGCTTATTTCTGCGACAGGTGCAAAAAGTTGTGGTCATGATGGATGCGCAACGGAATTACGCATTAAAAATGGGCTCTCAACGCGCGTGGTTTCGCGATGGGTTTCACCGTTAATAATATGCAGGGCGCTCAGGCGGCCAATTTCATAATGCGGCAGCTGAACCGTTGAAAGAGGCGGGAGAAAGAGCTCTCCGATGCCCACCATATTGTCATAGCCGATAACCGCGATATCTTCAGGGATGCGAAGCCCTTGCGCCAGCAGGGTCTGGTACACCATCAATGCAATACGATCGTTACCGCAGATAACGGAGTCGAACCGGGGAATGCCTTTCTGAATGCGCGCCCGCACGGCTGACGGAATGTCGCGATAGTGCTCGTCGCCAAACGCCATGTAGCTATGTTCCAGGCTGTCCGGGTCGAGCCCCGCTTCACGGCATGCGCGCTCCAGCCCCCGGCGGCGCCGGGTTGTGGCCAGATGGTCCGCCGGTAAATGCAGGCACAGGGGCTGTCGATAGCCCTCGGCGAGTAACGCCTGCACGGCGGCGTACTGCCCCTGTTCATCATCAGGGATATAGCTGGCGACCTGTTCACTGACGCTTTCGCAGTTGGCCAGCACGCACGGAAGGGTGAGGAGCTTGGCAGGGAGAGGAACCTGGCGTAATCCCATTGTGGTGTAAATAATCCCGTCCGGGCGGTGGGAGAGCAGCAGATCGACAATCGCATCCGGGTTGTCATCGGTAAACATATTCATGACGAAGCTGTTCCAGCCGTGCATCCGGGCGGTCTCTTCTATGGACAGCGTAATCTCCACCGAGAAAGGCGTCGTCACCGTATCGAGCGCCAGCACGCCGATGGTTTTCGGTGAGGCATTTGCGCCGCGTATTTTCTTGGCGGAAAGATCGGGTACGTAGCTGGTCTGCTCGATAGCCTGCTGTACGCGCGCCAGCGTTTCCGGCTTAAGGCGCTCCGGGCTGTTAAGCGCGCGTGAGACGGTCATCAGCGATACGTTAGCCAGCTTTGCGACGTCCTTCAGGGAAGCCATTTTCTTACTCCGTTAATGCCACGTGTTAAAGAGTATACAACTAAGTGACTGATGTAAAAGGAAAGGGTATGCAGTAGTGGTGTCAGACAGACATCATTGATGAATAGTCGATCGCGATCTCACTTCTGCAATGTTAACGTTAACTTTCGTGATTAACATCATGAATCTGATCCAAACCGCATGAGAAGTGTTTAATGTTAACGTTACCATCGCGTCATTACTCCAATATGAGAATGTCATGATGAAAACGCATCACTCTCACAGCTATCCCTTATTGAGCGCATTACTGTTTTTCTTTTTTGTCACCTGGTCTTCTTCCGGCTCTTTGCTGTCCATCTGGCTTCATCAGGAGGTGGGCCTAAAGGCGGGCGATACCGGCATTATCTATGCCGTGCTTTCTGTCTCCGCGCTTTTCGCTCAAATCTGCTATGGATTCATTCAGGACAAACTCGGTCTGCGCAAGAATCTGCTCTGGTTTCTGACCAGCCTGCTCATTCTTTCTGGTCCGGCCTTTTTGCTGTTTGGCTATCTGCTGCAGATTAACGTTTTACTCGGCAGTATTTTCGGCGGGATTTACATCGGCCTGACGTTTAACGGCGGGATAGGGGTACTGGAGTCCTATACCGAGCGCGTGGCCCGCCAGAGCCAGTTTGAGTTCGGCAAGGCGAGGATGTGGGGCTCGCTCGGCTGGGCGGTGGCAACCTTTTTCGCGGGGCTCCTGTTTAACATTAATCCGAAGCTTAACTTCGCCGTCGCGAGCTGCGCAGGGCTGGTGTTTTTTGTTTTGCTGGCGCGTCTCAGGGTCTCTTCCGCCCCGCACGCCATGCAGGAAGCGGTGTCCGGCGGTAAGGTCACGCTGGAAGATGCCTTGCGCCTGCTGACGCTGCCGCGGTTCTGGGCGCTGGTGTTTTTCGTTATCGGCACCTGTATTTATGGCGTTTACGACCAGCAGTTCCCGGTCTATTTCTCCTCCCAGTTCCCGACCTTACAGGAAGGGAACGCCATGTACGGCTATCTCAACTCCTTCCAGGTTTTCCTTGAGGCAGCGGGTATGTTCTGCGCGCCATGGCTGGTGAATCGCCTTGGCGCGAAGAATGGCCTGATTTTCGCGGGCATGGTGATGGCGATGCGCATGGTGGCATCGGGGCTGGTTGAAGGGCCGGTACTGATCTCCATTACCAAGCTACTGCACGCGGTTGAACTGCCCGTATTGCTGGTCTCAATCTTTAAATACAACAGCTTACATTTTGATAAACGGCTTTCTTCCACCCTCTATCTGGTGGGCTTTGCCTGTACAAGCTCGGTAATTGCCTCGGTCCTGTCGCCGCTGGCCGGTTACAGCTATGAGAAATACGGCTTTGCCCAGTCCTATCTCATTATGGGGCTATTAGTGTTCAGCACCACGTTTATCTCCATCTTCCTGTTGCGCTCGGGTAAGTCCTCTTCTGACCCGCTCATGACGCAACCTTCCACCATCTGATTGAAAGAGTAGAGAAATGACGTATTCCATTACAAAAGCAGAGCAGGAACTTCAGTCCAGACGCGAAGGGCTTAACCTGCGCTGGTATCCGCGTTACCACCTCGCTGCGCGCGCTGGCTGGATGAACGACCCAAATGGCCTGGTCTGGTTTGACGGCTGGTATCACGCTTTTTACCAGCATCATCCGTACTCCACCCAGTGGGGGCCCATGCACTGGGGCCATGCGCGCAGCAAGGATTTAGTTCATTGGGAACACCTTCCGGTTGCGCTGGCGCCGGAAGGACCAGAAGACAAGGACGGCTGTTTTTCCGGATCGGCGGTGGTGGATGGCGATACGCTGGCGCTGATATACACCGGACATAAATTCCACGGCGATCCGGATGATGAGGCGAATCTCTACCAGGTGCAGTGCCTGGCGACCAGCCGCGACGGCATTCATTTTGCCCGGCAGGGAATGATTGCTGACACGCCCCCTGGCCTGCATCACTTCCGCGACCCGAAGGTGTGGCGTGAAGGGGAGAGCTGGTACATGGTTGTCGGCGCGCGGGACGGCGAGACGGGCCAGGTGCGCGTTTATCGTTCTGCCGATCTGCACGCCTGGCAGGATATGGGCGTGCTCGCGGTGGCTGAAAAAGAGATGGGCTATATGTGGGAATGCCCGGACTTTTTCACCCTCAACGGTAAACGCGTGCTGATGTTTTCACCTCAGGGGATGGTTGCCGAAGGATTTAAAAATCGCAATCTTTACCAGAGCGGCTATCTGGTGGGCGAGTGGCAGCCCGGGCAGCCTTTTGTGCGTGAAGGTGAGTTTGAGGAGATGGATCGCGGGCATGATTTCTACGCGCCACAAAGTTTCCTCACGCCTGATGGCCGCCGCATCGTTATCGGCTGGCTGGACATGTGGGAATCCCCGCTGCCGGAACAGGAGGACGGCTGGGCAGGCATGCTCTCTTTACCGCGCGAACTGACGCTTGGCGCGGATAACTGTCTGCAAATGCTGCCGGCCAGAGAGGTCGAAGGTCTTCGGGACGCGTGGTTCCCCTGGCCGGTTAGCACGCTTAACAATCAGCAGATGACTCTGCTGGAACGCTGCGACGCGATGGAGGTTATTCTGCAGTGGGATTGCGCAAACAGCACTGCGGAACAATACGGTATCCGACTTGGAGCCGGGCTACGCGTCTATGTTGATGCGCAGATGCAGCGCCTGGTGCTGGAGCGCCACTACCCGCAGTATGGCCTGTGCGGGACCCGTAGCGTCGCGCTCGATATGAACGGCACGCTAAACCTGCGCCTGTTCTTTGACAGCTCATCCGTAGAGGTGTTTGTGAATGACGGAGAAGCCTGCCTTAGCAGCCGTATTTATCCTGATGAAGATTGCCGCGAGCTGGCGCTGTTTGCCTGGACCGGGGCGGCTTCGCTTATCGATGCCGGGGCCTGGCAATTAGGCTGACACGGGTTACATCTGGATAGGAGCATGCGGCGTTTCAGCCATGCCAGAAATCACAAAAGGCGACCGGAGTCGCCTTTTTTTAGTGATGACTTACTTTTGCTCTTAAGTTATGTAATTGAAAACGTCCATCGGTTAAGGACAGCTTTTGCAATATACGAAAGGCTTAATTAATGTGAGGCCCTGGAAATTATTTTGAAAGTTGTGCATTCAATACTTTCTCATTTTCAACTACAAGCGTTAATGTGTAGTCTGATTTCCTCCATACCCCGTTATTAGGCTTCCAGCTTTTAGAAAGAAGATATTCAGCAGCATCAGAGATAGGCATATTCATGACATGATCTGCTTCACTGGAAAACTGCTTAAAGCTATTGCTTGTCTTCGCTGGCTTAACATCACATTGTCCGTTTGCATCCATAACCTGGGTGCAGCCTTTAGCAAGGTGTTTATGTGCTGATTGTGCATGTTGTAGAGCATCTTTCTTAGCCCAAATACCAGTCCCAGCAGTAGCGTCACGTGCATTAACCCATGCTGCATTTTGAGCAGCTTCATTATAAGATTGTTGGCGGTTTTGCTCTACCAGGTAGCATGTATCTTTACTAATACCCTTGCTTTCACACTCATTCATTCTTTGTTGTGCCATTTGAGCAGGAGTAGAACATCCGGTAAGAAGAGAAAAGGCACTGACTATCATTGCTAACATCATTAATTTTTTCATTGACCTAATACCTCAAATTTAATGAAATCTGCTATAGCTATTACAACTAAAGAGAGCAGGTAAACTAAAAACTTTTTCATGTCTTTTAAATTCCACAATGGAAGTAAGATTGATACATAATCCCCATCCATGCACCAACAATTAAAAGAATAATATACAGAATAACAGAAATAAAAATGTACTTTGTCATGTTCGCTATCATTGGTACTATCATATATAGTTAGTTAACTAAACAATCATGGCCGAGTTTTTTGCTTAACGTCGGTTAACTGGCTATTTATTTTAATGCGGGATTTTCCGTATTAAAACGCTTAATCAGAGCCCCCAGTAAAGTGACTGGAATTAAGAGCTTTACTTAGAATCCGAAACCTACGCCAGCCCCAAGCGCGAAATCGTTATTAGTGCTTGATGATACACCCGCTTTCACCGTAGCCGCTCCAGCATGAAAAGAGGCGCCAACACTTACGGCTTGCTCGTCTTTAAAACTACCAGCGCCAGCAGAGAACATAACTTTTTGGCCTGCTTCAACTTGTGGCATAGAGGCAATCGCAATTGCGCTTGCAGCACCAGAGCGGGCTTCTTTCTTGTTACCGTCCACTTCATCACGTAATGATTTGAATTGTGCGTTAGTGTTAGCTTGTTGCTGGCTAAACACTTTTTTAGCGTCTTGCAGATCTTGAGCAACGCTAGCAGTCTGGGTCGAAGTGGATGCGATGGCAGCAGCATTAGCTGCTACTTTAATTTGTGTCACCATGTCCACTTTGTTAATGGTGGTGGTTACACCGTCTTTACCATTGTTACCATCTTTACCGTTAATCCCGTCTCTACCGTTCTTACCATCAAGACCATCTTTACCTGTAGCACCCGTTGCACCGGTGTCACCCTTAGCGCCATCTTTACCATCCACGCCGTTAGTAGGCTTGGGCGCATTTTCTAAAGAGGTAATACGTTGGTCATGATTAGCTAATACAGAACCTTGCAACTTGCTTTGATTTTGCAAGTCGATAATATCAGTGCCATTCTTAACAACACCTTGTAAAGCCGTGTTTGCTTTATTTCCGGTTTCATTGATTAATATATCTTGCTTACTGTCGGTGATACTTTGACCTGCTTTGTTGTCGTCAATTTTCTGATTCAGAGTCGTAATAAATTGTGTATTGGCATCAACCCCAGCTTGAGCTGCATCAGCTTTATTCACAGCCGTGTTAGCTGTATCTTGTGCGTTATTAATGGCAATATTTGCTTTAGCAATATCGCCTTGCAGGTTGTAGATTTGCCCGTCTTGCTGAACGTTGCTAGCCTTGATGTTATCAAGGTTATATGCGGTGTTGTCAGTCCCCTGAATCTGAATGAAAGTACCCGGGTTGTTAACGTTATCGTTAAGGTTTACGTTTACATCAGCAGCATTAGCCATACTAGCAAACACATTACCCATTACAAAAACAGCAATAACTGATTTATTTAAAGACTTCATTTATAAACTCTCATCATCAATGTAAGCAAAAAAATTAAAGTAAATGCGCTATCCTGGCGCAAGGGTATAACTTATTGTTATATCTCGATAATCTCGATATTTTGGTTTAATAACTTATTTCGTAACGTGTAGTAACTATCTATGAATGTGTAGTTTTAATTGTTGATCTAAATCAAGGGTGGCACCGGTGGCTCATTTGGCTAGTTGGGAAGGAAATGATATTTTCTCAATAAATACAGGTGTATAGCTTTTTATGAGAATGAGGTGTGAAAAAAAACATAAAACACCATTATATAAAGTATTCTTAAGTGTTTTAGCGGGAAATGATGCTAAATCTCTAAAACAGTTAATGTAAATTTATGGATTTTTCTAAATTCTTTTTTATCGAATTCTTCTTATGTTTTGAGTGAAGGTCATATTGAGCCTGGCAGTCTTTCGGTTGTTGCTTGTAAAAAATATTTATATTGAAAATTTAGTAAAAATGTATCTCGCTTGAATTGCTATGGCTGAGTAATAAAGATGTTACAGGCAATGATAATTAAATATCGTAAATATAAATGTAAACATTAACTTAAGATGATAAAGAGGAACCGGGAAAGGTATATAGGCTAACGGTGAAATCTTATAAGTGAATCATCCGCTCTGTGCACGCTAAGCAGCGTACAAGTGGGTGAGCAACTTCCTGTGAGTCTTTACGTGATTAAGATATCCTCAATGTGATCACTGCTGTGATAAATCGAAAAATCTTGCACCCTACCAGCGGCCCCGGTTACACTAAACGTTCACATATAGATAATGTGTAAACGATTGTTTTAAAAGTATTTTGACTCGGGGTGCCCTTCCACGTGAAGGCTGAGAAATACCCGTATTACCTGATCTGGATAATGCCAGCGTAGGGAAGTCAGATGCCTTCCCGGTCATCGCTTCTTCACGCAAGGCAGGAGCGAAACCATGCAGCCTGACCTGCTCGATTTACACGTTTTACACCACTTCCGAACCCGTTCTCCGCTTACCCATTGTATGACCAACGATGTCGTGCAGACCTTTACGGCCAACGTTTTGCTGGCGCTTGGCGCATCCCCCGCGATGGTGATTGAGGCCGAAGAGGCCGAACAGTTTGCCGGGATTGCCGATGCGCTGCTGATTAACGTTGGCACGCTGACGTCGCCGCGCGCCCAGTCGATGCGCCGGGCGATTGAGGGCGCGGTGGCGGCAGGAAAACCCTGGACGCTGGACCCGGTTGCCGTGGGCGCCCTGGCGTTCCGCACCCGTTTTTGCCATCAAATTCTCGCCCTGAAGCCGGCGGCCATTCGCGGCAATGCCTCCGAAATTCTGGCCCTTGCCGGCATGAGCGCGGGCGGGCGCGGCGTTGATACCACCGACACCGCCGCCAGCGCGGTGCCTGCTGCCGAGGCGCTGGCCCGCCAGATTAATGCCATTGTGGTTGTCACCGGTGAGGTGGATTACATCACGGACGGACAGCGAACCCGCACGGTCACGGGCGGTGACCCGCTGATGACGCGCGTGGTGGGTACCGGGTGCGCGCTCTCTGCCGTTGTGGCGGCGAGCTGCTCGCTGCCGGGCGATCGGCTGGATAACGTTACCGCCGCCTGCGGATGGATGAAGCGGGCCGGAACGGTCGCCGTTGCGCAGTCTGGTGGCCCGGGCAGTTTTGCCAGCGCGTTCCTGGATGCGCTCTACACGCTGGAGGAGCAGGCATGAAGCGAATTAACGCACTGACCATCGCCGGCACCGATCCCAGCGGCGGCGCCGGCATTCAGGCCGACCTGAAAACGTTCTCCGCGCTCGGCGCGTACGGCTGCTCGGTCATTACCGCGCTGGTGGCGCAAAACACGCGAGGCGTGCAGTCGGTCTACCGTATCGAGCCTGATTTTGTCGCCGCGCAGCTGGATTCGGTGTTCAGCGACGTGCGCATCGATACCACCAAAATCGGCATGCTGGCCGAGACGGATATTGTTGAAGCGGTGGCGGAACGGCTTCAACGCTATCAGGTGCAAAACGTGGTGCTGGATACCGTCATGCTAGCAAAAAGCGGTGACCCGCTGCTCTCCGCTTCCGCCGTTGAGACGCTACGCAAAAAGCTGCTGCCGCAGGTGGCGCTTATTACGCCAAATCTGCCCGAAGCCGCCGCGCTGTTAGGTGCGCCGCACGCGCAAACTGAACGCGAGATGAAAGAGCAGGGGAATGCGCTGCTGGCAATGGGCTGCGGGGCGGTGCTGATGAAGGGCGGGCATCTGGATGACGCGGAAAGCCCGGACTGGCTCTTCACCCCCGATGGCGAGCTGCGCTTCACCGCGCCTCGCGTGCAGACCAAAAATACCCACGGCACCGGGTGCACGCTCTCTGCCGCGCTGGCGGCGCTGCGCCCACGGCATGAAAGCTGGGCCGATACGGTGCAGGAAGCGAAAGCCTGGCTCTCGGCGGCGCTGGCAAAAGCGGATAGTCTGGAGGTCGGTCACGGTATTGGGCCGGTTCACCATTTTCATGCATGGTGGTAGGCCTTATACTGGCAGGACACACCACGCCTGAGAAAAACAGAGATGGAACAAGCGCATACCCGGTTAATCGCTCAACTGAATGAACGGATCGCCGCGCCCGACAACACGCCGCTGTACCTGAAGTTTGCCGAAACGGTAAAAAACGCGGTGCGCAGCGGGGTGCTGGCGCACGGGAATATTTTGCCCGGCGAGCGCGATCTGAGTCAGTTAACCGGCGTGTCGCGCATCACCGTGCGTAAAGCGATGCAGGCGCTTGAGGAAGAGGGCGTGGTGACCCGCGCCCGCGGCTATGGAACGCAAATTAACAACATCTTTGAATACTCGCTCAAAGAGGCGCGCGGTTTTTCCCAGCAGGTGGTGCTGCGCGGCCAGAAGCCGAATACGCTGTGGGTCAACAAGCGGGTGGTGAAGTGTCCGGAAGAGGTGGCGAATCACCTTTCAATTCCCCCGGAGAGCGAGGTGTTCCTGCTCAAGCGTATTCGCTACGTTGACGAGGACGCGGTCTCTATTGAGGAGTCCTGGGTGCCGGTCGGGTTAATTCCCGATCCGGATGCGATCGGTATCTCGCTCTACGATTACTTCCGCAGCCAGAATATCTTCCCGCAGCGCACCCGCTCGCGCGTCAGCGCCCGCATGCCGGATAGCGAGTTTCAGGCGCACATCAGGATGGATGAAAAAATACCGGTGCTGGTGATCAAGCAGGTCGCGCTCGATCAGCAACACCGGCCGATTGAGTACAGCATCAGCTACTGCCGCAGCGATCTATACGTCTTTGTGTGCGAGGAGTAATGCCTCGCGAGTGGGGGCGCAATCGCCGCCGCGGTGGCTGACCACCCAGGCGGCGACCGCGTTGCCGAGCTGCACCGCTTCCGCCAGCGACCATCCTGCCGCCAGCCCGGCAAGCGTGCCGCCCGCATGGCTATCGCCTGCGCCAATGGTGTCCACGACCGTAGCCGGGAATGCCGGAATAACGCCCGAGGCGTCGCCGTCATACCAGGCGGCACCGTCTTTATCATGCCGCACAATCAGCGCGGCGCCGAAGCGCTGCTGCCACTGTGTTCCTAGCGTTTCGACCTCCACGCCGAGCCGTTCAGCGGCAAGTTGCGCCTCCTGGCGGTTGAGCGACACGATCGGCCTGCAGGCCATGATCCGCGCCATCAGCGCGTCGGGGATATCCGCGATGCGAGGGCCGAAATCGATAAACGCCGTCACGTCCCGCAACCCTTCCAGCCAGCCCGTCAGCAGCTCGCCGCACGGCGAGGCCAGCTGGTAGCCGGACAAATAGACCAGGCTGTTTTGCGGAACGTGAAGCGCATCAAGCCAGCGCTGCTGCCACTGGTTCTCCACGCCGCTAAACGACATAAAGGTGCGCTCGCCGTCTGGCTCCACCAGCGCCAGGCACCAGCCGTTGTCGCCGGTTTCGGCCTCCACCGCGCTGTGCAGATCCTGCTTTGCCATCGCGTTACGGATAATATCCGCCCACACGCCGTGGCCGACGGGCAGGGCGTTTTGCGCGGCGATCCCGAGCCGCTTCAGGGCGATGGCAATGTTCAGCGCGCAGCCGCCAATATTCACCCCCTGCTGTTTTAACTCGATATCACACCCGCGCCAGGGCAGGGCGTAGGCGTCGGCGATGACGTCAATCACCGCCGCGCCCAGCACCGTCACCGGGCGCGCGGCGTTCAGGGCATCGAGACGTTGGGCAAATGAATTCATACGCCCTCCTTTTGCTCCCGGTAGTGCAGGAGTTTCTCGCAGTAATGGCCGAAATCGAGCTTGTTAACCGCGTCGAGCTCGGCTTTGAGGGCCGGATCAATGGCCTGCACGCCGTGGAGCGCCCCGCAGATGGCCGTCGCCATTGCGCCAATGGTGTCGGTGTCGCCGCCGAGATTGGCGCATAACACCGCGCAGCGGTTCGGATCGGTTCCCGCCAGTTCGACCATCGCGATGGCCGCCGGAACGGACTCAACGGTACTGGTTCCCGCGCCAATAAGCTGATAAATCTGCTCGCTGGCGGAGTCGATGCCGTTGGCTTCCCGCACGGTCTTCAGCGCCAGCTCAATCCGTGCCGCCAGCGACGCGCTGAAGGTGGTGGTTTTCGCTTCCTGCGCGTAGCGGGCGATACCCGGCAGGGCATCGACGATGTTCTGCCAGCTTTCCCCGTCGATAGCGCGTGACACCGCCCAGGCAATCACCACCGCGCCGGCAATCGCGAGGTCCGATTTATGGGTCGGGCTGGAGGCCAGCGCCACCTGCGCCACAAAGTGTTCCAGCCGCGTCGCCGGGAGCAGGCAGCCCAGCGGGGAGGCACGCATCGCCGCCCCGTTGGTCACACCGTTGTTTTCCAGCTCGCTGACCGGCTTTCCGTCACGAATCGCGTTAAGCGCGATTTTTGACGTCGGGCCGAGCACGTTCTTGTTAAAGGCGTCGAAATCGAGCGCCCAGCGCAGAATATGTTTGCCTATAACATCCGCGTTAATTTCCCCCTCGCACTCAATAATCGCATCCGCCAGGCACAGCGCCATTGAGGTATCGTCGGTGAACTCTGCCTGCCTGAAATAGCAGGCCGCGTTATTCTCAGCCGGGCCGGGTAAGAAGCGGTCTATCCAGCCGAAGTGCGCTTTGACGCGCTTTCTCGGCCACAGCTCCGACGGCATGCCCATCGCATCCCCTAACGCCTGCCCGTAAAGGGCACCGAGAACACGTTCTTGTTTCATTTAACTTCCCCTTGTATCAGCGCAGCATCGCCATCAACCACCTCAATTGCAGTGATCTCTTTGTCCGATTCGCGGAAAAACAGCATAAACAGCACGGCAATCACGGCAATCATGATCCCGCCGAATGCCCACATTCCGGCCCAGTTGAAGGTCAACCCATTCACCGGCTCTTTGTATGCGAACATTTTTTCCATCATTACGCCGCCGAGGCGGTAACCCAGCAGGCTACCAAACCCCTGACAGCACAGCGTAATCAGGCCTTGTGCGGCGGTGCGCATATGCACCGGCGCTTTTTTGTCCACGTAGATATACGCGGTTACGTAGTAGAAGTCGTAGCTCACCCCGTGCAGCAGAATGCCGAGGAACAGCAGGGCGTAGGTGAAGTACTGCTCCGCACCGCCGTAAACGAAGAAACCGTAGCGGATAGCGGCGGTGATCAGGCCCAGCAGTAAGACCTTCTTAATACCAAAGCGTTTGGTGAAGAACGGCAGCGCCAGCATAAAGAAGATTTCAGAGAACTGGCCGAGCGTCATCCAGCCGGTGGCATTTTTCATCCCCACTTCGGTGAGATAGCCGTTGGCGAAGATGTAATAGAAGGCCAGCGGCATGGCGAACAGGAACGAGCAGAAGAAGAACACCAGGAAGTTTTTGTCGCGCAGGAGGATCAGCGCATCCAGGCCCAGCATTACTTTGATATCCAGTTTGCCGGTACTTTTCGGCGGCGTGTTCGGCAGGAACAGGGCAAATACGCCGAGCAGGGCGGAGCTGGCGGCCGTCATCAGCAGCGGAATATTGGTATCGGAAATATCGCTATAGCCCAGCATCTGCGGCAGGAAGCCACACGCCAGCCCGGAGGCGATCCAGCCGATCGTGCCCATCACGCGGATGCGCGGGAAATCGGCCTCGACGTCGTCCACGTTGGCGAAGGCAATACTGTTGGTCAGCGCGATGGTGGGCATATAGGTCAGGGAGTAAACCAGCAGCAGCGGGAAGAAGGTGCTGAACTGGGTTTGCTGTGCGGCGAAGTACATCAGAATCGCGCCGGCAAACATCAGCACCGCCAGCACTTTCTGCGCGGCAAAGAAGCGGTCCGTCAGCGAGCCGACCAGAATAGGGGAGAGGATTGCGGCAATCGCGGTACAGGCGTAGGACCAGCCGATTTCCCCGGCGGTAAACCCGCTTTTGCTCAGCCACAGCCACAGCGGCACGAACCAGGCTCCCCAGATAAACCATTCAACAAACATCATGAATGACAGTTGGACTTTCGTTTTCATTTTTTAATCCTGCATGTCAGAGAGGGTACGCCTTTAACATACCACTGAATAATACCTTTTAAATACCTTTGTGGCGATTGTTTGATCAATGTAACAGTTTTGTTGTACACGAATCGAGCCAGCAGATTGTGCTGAAAAAAAATGCAAATGGTGGAAAATCTGTTAAGTCGGTACCAGGCTTAGTCTGCCCATAAATAATGGGACTGGATAAACACACACCGACACGACGTCGGACTTACGGGAGTATCACATGACTGATATTGCGCAGTTGCTTGGCAAAGACGCCGACAGCCTTTTACAGCATCGTTGTATGACCATTCCAGCCGACCAGCTGTATCTGCCTGGTCACGACTACGTTGACCGCGTGATGATCGATAACAACCGTCCGCCTGCGGTTCTGCGAAACATGCAGACCCTCTACAACACCGGGCGGCTCGGCGGCACGGGGTATCTCTCTATTCTGCCGGTAGACCAGGGCGTTGAGCACTCGGCGGGCGCGTCTTTCGCGGCGAATCCACTCTATTTTGATCCGAAGAACATCGTTGAGCTGGCGATTGAAGCGGGCTGTAACTGCGTGGCGTCCACCTACGGCGTGCTGGCCTCCGTCTCGCGTCGCTACGCCCACCGCATTCCGTTCCTCGTGAAGCTGAACCACAATGAAACCCTCAGCTACCCCACCGAATATGACCAGACGCTCTACGCCAGCGTCGAGCAGGCTTTCAATATGGGGGCGGTGGCCGTCGGGGCGACGATTTACTTCGGCTCTGAACAGTCTCGCCGTCAGATTGAAGAGATCTCTGCGGCGTTTGAGCGCGCGCACGAGCTGGGCATGGTGACCGTGCTGTGGGCGTACCTGCGTAATAATGCGTTCAAAAAAGACGGCGTGGATTACCACGTGTCCGCGGACCTGACCGGGCAGGCAAACCACCTGGCGGCCACCATCGGCGCGGATATTGTGAAGCAGAAAATGGCCGAGAATAACGGCGGGTACAAAGCGGTGAACTTCGGTTACACCGATGACCGCGTTTACAGCAAGCTGACCAGCGATAACCCGATCGACCTCGTGCGCTACCAGCTGGCGAACTGCTATATGGGCCGCGCCGGGCTGATTAACTCCGGCGGGGCGGCGGGCGGGGATACTGACCTGTCAGACGCGGTTCGTACGGCGGTTATCAACAAACGCGCGGGCGGCATGGGGCTGATCCTTGGCCGTAAGGCGTTTAAGAAATCGATGGCCGACGGCGTGAAGTTGATTAATGCGGTTCAGGACGTCTATCTGGATAGTAAAGTGACGATTGCCTGACGCCTCCATTTGGGCTGAGGATTTCCCACAAAATAATGCCTGCACGGACGACTCCCTCTCCCTTGAGGGAGAGGGCTGGGGTGAGGGGGAACATACGGCTCTGGTGGTCATTCCGTTCACTTCATGTTCCTTGCTACTCTGTAACGACATGACCGGTGAACGTGCCAGGGTGGCTCAGTCGCCACCACCCTGGCGACCCGGGCTCCCGGCGGTAAATCGCCGCTTCGCGGATTGCTCGCCCCATCCTTGGGGCTCACCCTTTCAGGGCCAGCGCAGGCGCTGTCCAAAATTGCTCCCGGCAATTTTGTCCTCGGCTTATTCCTTCAGGCTATCGGGTCGGGCATGAGCCTGCATCCCTGCAGGCCACGCCCTCTCGGCGCATCCCTGCGCCTCGCCCCGGCCTTACGGAAACGCCTCGGCGATTTACAGCCGGACCAGGGCATCGCTGTAAACCATTCATTTTCCTGAAGCAACATTCACCGCTTCCGGTTAAAAAATTACCGGGGATCCCTCAGCCTGGTGTGAGAGGGCACCATTGCGCACTTTGCTGAATATCAGCGCAGAAGCGCACAGTCCGGCGGCAGCCGGCACTGCAGCGCGCCGGGCAAGACCTCAATGCGGAACTGTGTCCCGCTCAGCGGTTCACCATCGAGGTTAAACGTCATCCCGTGCGGAGCATTCACTTCAAACCATGCCGATTTTCCGGCAATGATATTCGGGCTCTCTTCCGGCTGCGTCAGCGTGGTAAACAGCGCGGGCAGCAGGCCGTCGCCCGTGAAAATACGCAGCTGTAGCTGACCGTCATTGATCAGCGCTTCCGGGCATAGCTGCTGCCCGCCGCCTGCCTGGCGTCCATTGCCAATACCGATCACCAGCGCGTCACCCTGCCACTGAAAATCCTCGCCGTGAATTTCGCAGCGGTCCGGCTTGAGGGTGTCCATGCGCATCAGGCCGTGGATCAGATATGACACGCCGCCCAGCGCCGCCTTCAGTTTTTCGGGCGTCTCACTGGTGATGCGCGTGCCGAACCCGCCGGTTGCCATATTGATAAAGCAGGTTTTGTCATTGACCTGAGCAATATCCACGGAGGTGGCTTTGCCGAGGATCGCCAGCTGGAGCGCTTTTTCTAACTCCTCCGGGATCCCGGCGCTGGTGGCAAAATCATTGGCGGTGCCGAGCGGTAAAATACCCATTACCGGGCGGTTTGTCGTGGGCAGGTCGATAAGCGCAGAGGCGATCTCATTGATGGTGCCATCGCCGCCGCCGGAAATAATGGTTTTGACGCCCAGCCGGATGCCTTCATCGATGTACCGTGCCGCGTCGCCTTTTTCAAACGTCACCCGCACGTGAATGCGCGCACCGTCTTCACGTAGTTGGGCAATTGCCTGACGCAACACATCGTTGCCGGCACTTTTGCCATTGAGAATCAATAAACTGTCTGGATAGGTTGCCATCCTCGCTGCTCCCTTTTTTAGCGTTAGTAAGAGTGTATAGCAGAGAAGAAAAAAGCGGGTAAGAACAGGATGAAAGGAACAAACCAGGCACGAAAGCGCGTTACAATTCAGCAATGAGATTCATGTAATCACAGAAAAGCGATGATAAATAAAATTCTGGTAAGCGCATGCCTGATGGGCTTCAAAGTCCGCTATAACGGTAGTGAAAAATCCCGAATGAACGAGCAACTCGCTCGCTGGGAACAGGAACGACGTCTGGTTATTCACTGCCCTGAACTTGCTGCCGGGCTGCCTGTACCGCGTCCTCCGGCAGAGATTATCTCTGCTGATGGTAAAGACGTCGTGCACGGGCAAGCAAGAATAATTGAAAATACAGGGCAGGATGTGACTGAGCAATACCGGCTTGCAGCATGGCTCGCGCTGCAAGCCGCACAGGAATCTGGCTGCAGCGCCGCGTTGTTAACGGACGGCAGCCCAACGTGTGGCAGCGTGATGATTTATGACGGTTCTTTTAGCGGTATACGCAAGATGGGTATGGGGGTTGCGGCATCGCTGCTCGCAGAGCATGGGATAGCGGTGTTTTCAGAGAAGCAAATCGACGCGCTTATTGCCTGGATTGCGGAAAGAGAAGGCAAAAAATAAGCCCGCGTAAGGGAGATTACGCAGGCTAAGGAGGTGGTTCCTGGTACAGCTAGCATTTATGGGTTATGTTTTTCAGCGGGGGGATAATACCCGTATTGAACGAAGCGGTATGTGATCCGATTCTAAGAATTATCCCAGCGTGAAAAAATTTCCCTGATTGACTATTTGCCGTGTGGATTACGCGTGCTTTCACCGTTGAAATTACGCATCAGCAGCGCGAACTTCAGCTCCACCTCTTCCGGAACCGGCAGCCAGACGGTATGGCCGTCACCCGGTGCCACCTCAATCATTTCGCCTTTGCCGTTTTCCAGATGCTCCAGCGTGAAGTTTATGTTGCCCTGTGGGGTCATCAGCTCCAGGCTGTCGCCTTTGGTGAACTTGTTTTTCACCGCCACAGCCGCCAGCGCGCCCTTGCGCTCGCCGGTGAAGTCACCGACAAACTGCTGGCGTTCCGAGACGGAGTAGCCGTGCTCGTAGTTCTGGCAATCGTCATGGGTGTGACGGCGCAGGAAGCCTTCGGTGTAGCCGCGGTGCGCCAGGCCTTCCAGGGTTTCCAGCAGGCTGGTATCGAACGGTTTACCGGCGGCGGCATCGTCGATAGCTTTGCGGTACACCTGCGCGGTGCGCGCGCAGTAGTAATAGGATTTGGTGCGGCCTTCGATCTTCAGAGAGTGCACGCCCATCTGGGTCAGACGCTCGACGTGGGCGATGGCGCGCAGATCTTTTGAGTTCATGATGTAAGTACCGTGCTCGTCTTCAAAGGCGGTCATGTACTCGCCCGGACGTTTGGCTTCTTCAATCATAAACACGCTGTCGGTTGGCGCGCCGATGCCCAGCGTAGGCTCAACGTTGGTCACCGGGATCGGCTCATGCTTGTGGACGATGTTGCCGATGTCATCCTCTTTGCCTTCCTGGACGTTATATTCCCAGCGGCAGGCGTTGGTGCAGGTGCCCTGGTTCGGGTCGCGCTTGTTGATATAGCCGGAGAGCAGGCAGCGGCCAGAGTAGGCCATGCACAGCGCGCCGTGAACGAAGATTTCGATTTCCATATCCGGCACCTGGGTGCGGATCTCTTCAATCTCTTCCAGGGAAAGCTCGCGGGACAGAATGACGCGGGTCAGCCCCATCTGCTTCCAGAATTTGACCGTCGCCCAGTTGACGGCGTTAGCCTGTACGGAGAGGTGAATATCCATCTCCGGGAAGTTCTCCCGAACCAGCATGATTAAACCCGGATCCGACATGATCAGCGCGTCCGGCCCCATATCCACCACCGGCTTCAGGTCACGGATGAACGTCTTCAGCTTGGCGTTGTGCGGCGCGATGTTGACCACCACGTAGAATTTTTTGCCCAGAGCATGCGCTTCGTTGATACCGAGCTGCAGGTTCTCGTGGTTGAATTCATTGTTACGCACGCGCAGCGAGTAGCGAGGCTGGCCCGCGTAGACGGCGTCGGCACCATAGGCGAAAGCGTAACGCATATTTTGCAGCGTTCCCGCCGGGGAAAGGAGTTCCGGTTTAAACATGTTTGTTCTCGTTCTGATGACAGGTCAGATCCGCGTGCACTTGGTGCAGCGGTAAGGGGAGATCCCCCACTTTAAGGGCGGGCATTGTAGCGCTGCGGGGCTGGGAGGTAAAGCGCCGGGTCGCGTCACCGCTCTCCCGGCGCGCGTCGTGCTGTCAGGTGTTGTCTTTTACCGTCTGGGCAGAACCGTTGGTTTTGACCGAGGCGATGCCCTTATCACGCGACTGTTCCGTCGCATAAAGCTGGCTGCTGCCAATGACCTGATGATTGCCCGCCTTGAGATTGAAATGGAACTTACCGTTAGAGGCCGTTTTCTTCTCATAGCGCTCGTCCAGGGGGCTGTTCGTGCGTACGGAGGCAATGCCGTTTTCGGCGGCACTTTTGCTGGTGTAAAGCTCGCTGGTCAGAACGATCTCTCCGTTTCCAGCCTTCAGCACAAACCTGAACTGACCATCACTGCTTTTACTTAATTCGAACCAACCAGACATAGGAACTCCTTGATCGAAAGTAAAATTATCAGCACCAGTTATAAGTAAGCGAACCGGTAAAAAGAGTATGGTTGATTCCTGGATGGATTCCAGAAAAGAAAAACCCGCCAGGGGCGGGTTTCAGAGGTAAACGTCACACTATCCTGCACGCATCCGCTTCCCATCGATATCCCACGCCATACACCGCGCGAATAAAAGACTGCTCGGCGTCCAGCGCCTCCAGCTTGCGGCGCAGGTTTTTGATATGGCTGTCGATGGTGCGGTCGGTCACGACGCGGTAATCGTCATACAGGCGGTTCAGCAGCTGTTCGCGGGAGAACACTTTCCCCGGCTCGTGGGAGAGTGTTTTCAGCAGGCGAAACTCGGCGGGAGTGAGGTCCAGCAGCTTGCTGCGCCAGCTTGCCTGGAAACGGCTCTCATCGACGATCAGCGGGCTTTCCGCGTCCAGCACCTGAAGTTCGCGCTGCGGTTTGCAGCGGCGCAGAATGGTTTTCACGCGGGCAACCACTTCACGCGGGCTGTAGGGTTTGCAGATGTAATCGTCCGCGCCAATTTCGAGCCCCAGCAGACGGTCAATCTCTTCAATTTTGGCGGTCACCATGACGATCGGCACGTCGGAGAAGCGACGAATTTCCCGGCACAGGGTCAGGCCGTCGGTACCGGGCAGCATCAGGTCCAGCAGGATCAGGTCCGGCGGCGTCTGGCGCACGTAGGGCAGCACCTGGTCGCCGTGGCTTATCAGTGACGGGGCATAGCTGGCCGCGCGCAAATAGTCGATAAGCAGCTGCCCAAGCTTGGGTTCGTCTTCGACAATCAAAATGCGCGGTGTGTTTTCGTCAATCGGTAGCTCAGTCATACTTCTCTCGATAAATCCCGTTCCAGCGGTAACTCTACTGTAATGCTAACTCCGCCAAAAGGCGAATGGGCGGCGCGGAGGGTGCCATTATGCGCCTCGACGATGTTAACGCAAATCGCCAGCCCCAGGCCGGAACCGCCGCTGGCGCGGTTACGGGAGCCTTCGGTGCGGTAAAACCGTTCAAACAATTTATCCAGCTGCGCATCCTGCACCCCGGGGGCGGAATCCGCGAAGGTGAGGGCGAAGCGTCCGTTTTCCTGTTTGCCGGAGATATGCAGCCCGCCGCCGCTGTCGGTATAGCGCAGGCTGTTTTCCAGCAGGTTGTTGAAGAGCTGCATCAGACGGTCCTTGTCGCCAAACACCACCGCGCTGTCCGGCAGGGAGAGGTCGATTTTCAGGTTGCGGCTGGCAAAACGTTCCCGGAAGGCGCCGCTGGCGACCTCAAGCACGTTAATCACGTCGATGGGCGCCTTCTGGTAAGCCAGCGCGCCTTCATCCGACATGGAGAGCTGGTGGAGATCGTCCACCAGCTTGGTGAGCGTGCCCACCTCCGCCTGCAGGGAAGCGACCGATTCGGGCGTAAACTGGCGCACGCCGTCCTGAATGGCCTCCAGCTCGCCGCGCAGCACCGCCAGCGGGGTGCGCAGCTCGTGGGAGATATCGGCCATAAAGTCGCGGCGCATCTGCTGGTTCTTCTCCAGCGTGCTGGCGAGCTGGTTAAAGTCCTGCGCCAGCTTGCCCAGTTCGTCCTGGCTGCGGGTATCGACGCGGGTGGTGAAATCCCCGGCGGCCAGCTTGTGCGTGCCTTCTACCAGCCGTTTTACCGGCGCGAGCAGGCCGCGCGCCAGCGGGAAGGTGGCGAGCGCGGCGAGCAGGGTGGAGAGGGCGACAATCAGCCAGCTTGTCCGGCGCTGCTGGCGGTCAAAGTTAATGTCGGTGTTGCGCGTCAGGCGCTCCACCGGAGAGGCGATAACCCAGCCGACGGTCGCGTTGTTGACCTTGATCGCGCGGCGGGTGCCGTCCGGCGGTATCGGCGCTCGCGGGCCAACCAGCGTGCGCATGTCCTGGTCGATCACCCAGAACTGGGTGCGCCAGCCGTGCGGCGGCATACCCGGGCCCGGACGATCGTCACCCGCGTCGTGCTCCAGCGAGCGCAGGATCTGGAAAACAAACCGGTCATTGTTGCGCAGAAAACGCCAGTTGCCGTGCTGGGCGTACTGTTCACTCAGCGCATCGCTCAGCCCCTGCAGGCGCTGCTCGTTGCCGTGCTTGATGTAATCAATAAACCCGCGCTCAAAGCTGATCCGCACCGCCCAGTGCATGGTAACCAGCAGAACGATACAGGTGGCAAATATCGCCACAAAGAGCTTGCCGGTAATCCCCGGACGCCAGAATTTCATGAGCCACTCCTTTTGCCGCGCCTAATCACGACGTTCTTGCTGGTATCATCCGGCACTCTGGCGAAGATGAAAGCGGGCAGGGCGATAATGACCGCCATGCTGAGATAGGTATATAAAAAGACCTGATGCGCCACCGGCGTGTCGACGCTGAGGTGGTGCTGACCGTACATGCCGAGCAGCAGGCCGGCAATTGTGACGCCCACGCTCATGGAGAGCTGCATAATCATCGACAGCAGGCTGTTGCCGCTGCTCGCCAGCTCGTCCGGCAGGTCTTTCAGCGTCAGGGTATTCATCGACGAGAAGCGCATGGAGTTAACGATCCCCTGGCAGAACAGCACTAGCGGCAGGGCGTAGTACCAGCCCATCAGCGCCACGGCCATAAACAGCAGGCTGACCAGCGCCAGCCCCAGCGTGGCGGCCACCAGCACGTGACGATAGCCAAAGCGGTTAACGACCTGCACCACGATGCGCTTCATGCCCATGCTGCCGAGCACCATAGGGATCATCATCAGGCCCGCGTGAAACGGCGAGAAGCCCATGCCAATTTGCAGGAATACGGGCGTCATAAACGGCAGCATGCCGCTGCCGACGCGTCCGGCGAAGCTGCCGAACAGGCCGAGACGGTAGGTGGGGTTGTTAAACAAACTCAGGCTGAACAGCGCCTTGTCGTTTCCTCTGGCGTGCCAGAGGTACCACAAAATGGCGGTGAGGCCGGGGGCGACAAGGATACCCAACGTCAGGGACGAAATCCCCAGCCCTTTTTGCCCGTCGAGCGCGAGGGTGAGCGTTGCCATGCCCGCCGCCAGCAGGATAAAGCCAAAGAGATCGAAGCGACGCGTCTGCATTTTGTAGTTCGGCATCAGGGTCAGCGTGGCAATCGCGCCGATGATGCCCACCGGCAGGTTAATTAAGAAAATCCAGTGCCAGGAGGCGTACTCCACCAGCACCCCGCCCAGCGCCGGGCCCAGCAGCGGCCCCACCTGGCCGGGCAGGGTCACAAAGGTCATCGCCGCCATGTACTGCTCGCGCGGGACAATCTTCATTACCGTTAACCGCCCGACGGGCACCATCATCGCCCCGCCAACGCCCTGCAGCACGCGCGCCATCACCAGCTGGTCGAGGGTATTGGCCTGGGCGCAAAACAGCGAGCCGGTGGTAAACAGCACGATGGCGGTGAAGAAGATATTCCGCACCCCGACTTTGTCGGCCAGCCAGCCGCTGGCAGGCAGCATCACGGCCACCGTCAGCACGTAGGAGACAATCACCATATGCATATGCAGCGGGCTCTCCCCGAGGCTTTTCGCCATCGAGGGGAGGGCTGTGTTGACGATGGTCGTATCCAGCGACTGCATAAAAAAGCCGAAGGCGACTATCCATAATTGCCAGCGAACGCTGCTGGGAAGCTCAGTCATTTACCCGGTCACCGTGGTTCTGTTTTTACGCGAAAAGCGCAGCCGCAGGCGGTCAAAGAACAGATAGACCACCGGCGTGGTGTATAGCGTCAGCAGCTGGCTCATCACCAGGCCGCCGACAATGGTGATCCCCAGCGGCTGGCGCAGCTCAGAGCCGTCGCCGCCCGAAATCACCAGCGGCAGCGCGCCAAACAGCGCCGCCAGGGTGGTCATCATGATCGGACGAAAACGCAGCAGGCAGGCCTGGAAGATTGCCTCTTCCGGCGACAGGTTGCCGTTGCGCTGGGCGTCCAGCGCGAAGTCGACCATCATGATGGCGTTTTTCTTCACAATACCAATTAACAGCATGATCCCGATGAGCGCGATGAGGCTGAACGGCGCGCCGAACAGCTCCAGCGCCAGCAGCGCTCCGACGCCTGCCGACGGCAACGTCGAGAGGATGGTCAGCGGATGCACGTAGCTCTCATACAGGACGGCAAGCACAATATAGACCGTGGCAATAGCGGCCAGAATCAAAATCACCTGCGAGTTCATCGTCTCCTGGAACACCTGCGCGGTGCCGGCAAAGCTGCCGCGCACGGTGGACGGCACGCCAAGCTGCGTCATCGCACGGTTGATGGCGTCGCTGGCCTCCGAAAGTGACGAACCGGCGGGCAGGTTGAAGGAGATGGTCGACGCTGCCGACAGCCCCTGATGGTTCACCGAAAGCGGCGCGTTGGCCGGTTGCCAGCTGGCAAAGTAAGAGAGCGGTATCGCCTTGCCGTCATTGTTGATCACAAACATCTTGTCCAGGGCGCTGATGTCCTGGGTATAGCGCGGGTCAACCTCCATCACCACCTTATACTGGTTCATCGGCTGATAGATGGTAGAAATCTCGCGCTGGCCGAAGGCGTTGTTCAGCAGGCTGTTGGCGGCTTCAACGTTAATGCCCAGGCGTGACATGGTTTCGCGGTCGTAGGTCAGGGCCATCTCGGCGCCGTTGTCCTGCTGATCGGAGTTCACGTCCGCCAGCTCCGGCAGGGCGGCCAGCGCTTTGCGGATCTTCGGCTCCCATTCGCGCAGGGCGGCTAAGTCATCAGAAAGCAGGGTGTACTGGTAGCTGGCGTTCGCCTGTCGCCCGCCGACGCGGATATCCTGAACGGCCATCAAAAACAGGTTAGCGCCCGGCTCTTTGGCGAGCTTCACCCGCAGGCGGTCAATCACCTGCTGCGCCGTTTCGTCGCGCTCGCCGCGCGGTTTCAGGGTAATAAACATCATCCCGCTGTTAACGCGTGACCCGCCGGTAAAGCCGGTCACGTTATCCACGGCTTTGTCTTCACGAATGATCTTCATAAAGTCCTGCAGCTTGCCGCGCATCGCCTGGAAGGAAATGCTCTGGTCCGCCTGAATACCGCCCATCAGCACGCCGGTATCCTGCTCCGGGAAGAAGGTTTTCGGGATGGTGATATACATCCAGACGTTGAGCACGATGGTGCCGATCAGCACCAGGCTGACAAGCCGGGTATGGCTCAGCACCCACTTCAGCGATTTCCCGTAGCCTTCCTGCATTGCCATCAGGAAACGGCCAAAGCCTTTACGGCGCGGCTGCGAGTGCGGCTTGCTGCGCTTGAGCATCCAGCCGCACATCATCGGCGTGAGCGTTAAGGAAATAACCAGCGAAATACCGATGGCAACCGACAGCGTGACGGCAAACTCCCGCAGCAGCCTGCCCGGCAGCCCGCCCATCAGCAGCAGCGGCAGGAACACCGCCACCAGCGACAGGCTCATCGAGAGCACCGTAAAGCCCACCTCGCGCGTGCCCTGAAGCGCGGCCTGCAGCGGCTTCACGCCGGCTTCCAGGTGGCGGGAGATGTTTTCCAGCACCACGATGGCATCATCCACCACGAAGCCCGTCGCAATCGTCAGGGCCATCAGCGACAGGTTGTTGAGGCTAAACCCGCACAGATACATGGCGGCAAAGGTACCGATCAGCGACACCGGCACGGCCACCGCCGGGATCAGCGTCGCCCGGCCGGAGCGCAGGAACAGGAACACCACCAGGATCACCAGCGCGACGGAGATAATCAGCGTTTGCTCCACCTCTTCCAGCGAGGCGCGAATGGTCGGAGAGCGATCCTGGGCAATTTGCAGGTCGATCGCTGCCGGGATGGTCTGCTGCAGCTCCGGGAGGCGGGCGCGAATGCTGTTCACCGTCTCGATAATGTTGGCTTCCGGGAGCTTGCGGATCATCAGCAAAATCGCCGGCTTGGCGTTGGTCATCCCGGCGTTGCGCACGTCCTGCACCGAGTCGGTGACGCTGGCAACGTCGCTTAAGCGCACCGCCGCGCCGTTGTTGTAGTGAATAATGAGCGGCTGATACTCCGCCGCGGTTTTCAGTTCGTCGTTGGTGTGGATCTGCCAGCGGTGGCTGTTGTCCTCAATCGCCCCCTGCGGTTTGCGCACGTTGGCGTTGCTGATGGCGGAGCGCACGTCGTCCAGCGACACGCCCTGATTGAACAGCGCCTGCGGGTTTAACCCCACGCGCACGGCGGGCAGGGAGCTCCCGCCGACGCTCACGTCACCGACGCCGTTAATTTGAGATATTGTCTGCGCCAGCTGGGTGGACGCAAAGTCGTACAGCTGCCCCTGCGAGTAGGTGTCCGAGGTCAGCGTCAGGATCATGATCGGCGCATCGGACGGGTTGGCCTTGCGGTAGGTCGGGCGGCTCGGCATCCCGCTGGGGAGCAGGCTTTGCGCGGCGTTGATGGCGGCCTGCACGTCCCGCGCCGCGCCGTTAATATCCCGGTCGAAGCTGAACTCCAGAATGATGCGCGTGCTGCCGAGCGAGCTGCTGGAGGTCATCTCGTTGACCCCCGCAATTCGCCCGAGCGAGCGCTCCAGCGGCGTGGCAACGGACGAGGCCATGGTTTCCGGTGACGCACCCGGCAGCGAGGCGCTGACCATGATCACCGGGAAATCCACCTGCGGCAGGGGCGCTACCGGCAGCAGCCGGAAGCCCAGCACGCCGCAGAGGGTAATGGCGAGCGAAATTAATATCGTCGCCACCGGGCGATAAATGAAGAGGGCGAAAAACTTCACTTATGCCTCCTCTTCACGTTTCGGGAAGCGGCTTTTGGCCCACAGCGCCAGGCGGTCAAACAGCAGATAAATTACCGGCGTGGTGAACAGCGTCAGCACCTGGCTCACCAGCAGACCGCCGACCATGCCGATACCCAGCGGACGACGCAGCTCCGCGCCGACGCCGGTGCTGAGCATCAGCGGCAGCGCGCCCAGCAGGGCCGCCAGCGTGGTCATCAGGATCGGACGAAAACGCAGCAGGCAGGCCTGGAAGATGGCATCGCGCGGCGACATGCCCTGCTCGCGCTCGGCGGCCAGGGCGAAGTCGATCATCATGATGGCGTTTTTCTTCACGATCCCGATAAGCAGGATGATGCCGATAATGGCAATGACGTCCAGCTCGCTGCCCGCCAGCATCAGCGCCAGCAGCGCCCCCACGCCCGCCGTCGGCAGGGTCGAGAGGATGGTGATCGGGTGGATAAAGCTTTCGTACAGCACGCCGAGCACGATGTACATCGCTACGACGGCAGCGACAATCAGCCAGATGGTATTGCCCAGCGCGGCCTGAAACGCCAGCGTGCTGCCCTGGAACTGGGTCTGAATATCGGACGGGAAGCTTACCGCTTTTTCAGCGGCCTGAATGGCCTCCACCGCTTCGCCGAGAGAATAATTGTCCGGCACGTTGAAGGAGATGGTGGTGGACGGGAACTGATCCAGATGGTTTATCGACAGCGGGGTGTAGCGCTCCTCCACCGTCGCGATAGCGCTCAGCGGCACAACACCGCCGTCTTTGCTGGTCAGGCGCACCGAGTCCAGCCCCGCCAGGCCCGGCGTGTTTTCCGTGTTGTGCTCCATCACCACGCGATACTGGTTCGCCTGGGTGTAGATGGTGGAGATCAGACGCTGCCCGAAGGCGTTATACAGGGCGTTATCCACGTCCGCCATGGTAATGCCCAGACGGCTGGCGGCGTCGCGGTTGACGTTCACATACGCCGCCAGGCCTTTGTCCTGCCAGTCGCTGCTGACGTCCGAGAGCTGCGGCAGGGTTTTGAGCTTATCCACCAGCTGCGGCACCCAGGTGCTGAGCGCGTCCAGCGAGGTGGCCTGCAGCGTGAACTGGTACTGCGTGCGGCTGACCTGGGTATCGATGGTCAAATCCTGAATCGGCTGCAGGTATAGCTCAACGCCCGGCACGCGGGCGACGGCGCTTTGCAGACGTTCAATCACGGCGTTGACGCGATCGTCGCGCTCATCCAGCGGCTTGAGGTTGATCTGCAGGCGCGCGCTGTTGAGCGACGGGTTAGTGCCATCCACGCCCACGTAGGAGGTGAGGCTCTCCACTGCCGGATCCTTCATGATGATTTCAGACACCTGCTGCTGGCGCTGCGCCATGTTGGCGAAGGAGACCGACTGCGGGGCCTGAAGCGTGCCCTGAATAATGCCGTTGTCCTGGATCGGGAAGAAGCCTTTCGGAATGAAAATCCACAGCATCACGCTGAGCGCCAGCGTGCCGAGCGCCACGCCGAGCGTCGCCCACGGATGGTTGAGGACTTTCGCCAGCACGCGACCGTAGGCGGCAATAATCCGCTCGAACATGCGCTCGGAGGCGCGGGAGAAGCGGTTTTGCTTGCGCAGGGATTCGTGGCTCAGCATGCGGGCACACATCATCGGCGTCAGGGTCAGCGACACCACGGCGGAGATCAAAATGGCGACGGCCAGCGTGACGGCAAACTCGCGGAAAAGACGCCCGACGATATCGCCCATAAACAGCAGCGGGATCAGCACCGCAATCAGCGAGAAGGTCAGCGAGATAATGGTAAAGCCGATCTCGCCCGCGCCTTTAAGCGCGGCCGCCAGCGGTTTTTCGCCTTTCTCGATATAGCGCGAAATGTTCTCGATAACAACGATGGCATCGTCCACCACGAACCCGGTGGCGATAGTGAGCGCCATCAGCGTCAGGTTGTTGATCGAGAAATCGAGGAACACCATGACGGCAAACGTGCCGACCAGCGAGAGAGGTACGGCGACGGCGGGAATAATGGTCGCCGGAACGTTGCGCAGGAACAGGTAAATGATCATGACCACCAGCGCAATCGCCAGCATCAGCTCAAACTGGGTATCGGTGACCGACGCGCGAATGTTGGTGGTGCGGTCAGAAAGCACCTTCACGCTGACCGATTTCGGCAGGCTTTCAATCAGCTGCGGCAGCATGGTGCGGATGCTGTCGGCGGTTTCGATGATGTTGGCGCCCGGCTGGCGCTGGACGTTCATGACGATCGCCTGCTGCCTGTTGGCCCAGGCCCCCAGCCAGCTGTTTTCCGCGCCTTGCTCCACGGTCGCCACATCGCCCAGACGCACCGGAGCGCCGTTCTGGTACGCGATAATCAGCTGGCGGTATTCATCGGCGGACTGCATCTGGTCGTTGGCGGAGAGTGTGACCGCGCGGGTCGGGCCGTCCAGCGAACCTTTCGCCGAGTTGACGTTGGCATTGCTGATGGCGCTGCGGATGGTTTCGCTGGTCAGACCCAGCGCGGCAATCGCCTGCGCGTTAAGCTTGACGCGAACGGCCGGGCGTTGTCCGCCCGCCAGCGTGACGAGACCGACGCCGGAGACCTGAGAAATCTTCTGCGCCACGCGCGTTTCGACCATGTCTTCGACCTGGGTCATCGGCATGGCGGAGGAGGTGACGGCAAGCGTCATGATCGGCGGATCCGCCGGGTTTACCTTGCTGTAGACCGGTGGGTTAGGCAGGTCCGACGGCAGCAGGTTGGTGGCGGCGTTAATCGCGGCCTGCACCTCCTGCTCGGCGACGTCCAGCGACAGTGTAAGCTGGAACTGCAGCGTCACGACGGATGCCCCGCCGGAACTCTGGGAGGACATCTGTTTTAGCCCCGACATCTGGCCGAACTGGCGCTCCAGCGGGGCGGTGATGGCGGAGGTCACTACGTCCGGGCTGGCGCCGGGATAAAGCGTCACCACCTGAATGGTTGGATAATCCACCTCAGGCAGCGCCGACACGGGCAGAAAGCGATAGCCGATAATCCCGGCGAGCAGGATCGCCACCATCAGCAGCGTGGTGGCGACAGGACGGAGGATAAACAGGCGTGACGGCCCACCTGTAGAGCCTGGCGGCATAACCTGCATCAGGAGGTCGCTCCCTGTTTCGCCGGCTCAACCACTTCCACTTTGGCCCCTTCGGTCAGACGGTCGATGCCGTCTGTCACCACGCGGTCGCCAGCGGAAAGCCCGGCGGCGATGACCACCGTCTGGCTGTCCTGAATCCCGGTTTTCACCAGATGTTTACTGACCTTATTGTCGCTGTTCAGTACCCAGACGAAGTTGCCTTCGTTACCCATCTGCAGCGCGGCGGTGGGGATCACCACCGCGTTCTCTTCGGTAGCGACCAGCATTCGCGCGTTGACGAACTGGTTCGGGAAGAGGGCATCGTCCTGGTTGTTAAAGCGCGCCTTCAGCTTGATGGTGCCGGTGGTGGTGTCGATCTGGTTATCCAGACTGAGCAGGGACCCTTCGCTCAGTTTCTGCTTGTTGGTGCGGTCCCAGGCTTCCACTACCAGGCCTTTGCCGGCTTTTTGCGCCTGCACTACCGTCGCAATGTCGCTCTCCGGTAGGGTAAAGACTAAATCAATCGGGTGGGTCTGGGTGATCACCACGATGCCCGTGGTGTCGCCGCTTGAGATCTGGTTGCCGATATCAACCTGCTTCAGGCCGACGCGGCCGTCAATCGGCGCGGTGATGCGGCTCCAGTCCAGCTGCAGCTGTGCGCTGGCGACGGCGGCTTCGTCGGCTTTGATGGTGCCCTGCGTTTCGCTGACCAGCGACTGCTGGGTGTCCAGCTCCTGACGAGAAACGAGGTTAGTTTTCACCAGCTGCTGGTAGCGCGCTAAATCGCGCCGGGCGTTGGCGAGCGTGGCTTTGTCTTTCGCGAGCTGGCCCTGCGCCTGGGCGAGAGCAACCTTAAACTGGCTTGGGTCGATTTCCGCCAGCAGATCGCCCGCTTTGACCTGCTGGCCTTCCTGGAAGTGAATAGCCATCAGCTGGCCGTCGACGCGGCTACGCACCGTCACGGTGTTGGCGGCGGTAATGGTTCCGAGACCGGTAAGGTAGCGTGGAACGGCCTTGTTCACCGCCGTCGCCGCCTGGACCGGGGCCAGCGCGCCGCCGCGCATCCCGTGACGCCCTCCACCTGCCGGGCGCTGTGGCTGGCTGTTGGCACCGGCGGGGGTGGTGGAGTTCGCGGATTGACTGTGCCAGTACCAGGCGGCGGCAAGGACCACCACAATGATGCCAGCGGCGATTGCCCAGCGGGATTTATGATTGCCTTTCATCGTTATACGTTCTCATCCTGAATACTTCGGGGAATGATACTAGTTTAGTCAGGCAACACAGCGGAAAAATGGAGGAAATATGGAAGACTGTCAGGAATGGTCTGAGTGTGGTGCTCTTTTTAGCCGGGTGGCGCTTCGCTTACCCGGCCTACAGCCGAGGGT
This sequence comes from Enterobacter sp. FW301-JW81, assembly GCF_058788735.1. Taxonomy (NCBI): domain Bacteria; kingdom Pseudomonadati; phylum Pseudomonadota; class Gammaproteobacteria; order Enterobacterales; family Enterobacteriaceae; genus Enterobacter; species Enterobacter sp. FW301-JW81. Next base: position 466,084 of record NZ_JBYTBA010000002.1, read on the forward strand.
TTTGTAGGCCGGGTAAGGCGAAGCCGCCACCCGGCGCAACGACATTAGCTAAACATCACCTGCGCCCAGCGCGCCAGGCCCGCGGTAACGGAGCCAAAGTCATCCCCACCTGCAATCGGGATCCCCGGCAGCTGTTCCGCCAGCGCTTTCTTGATCAGCGGTGAACGGGCGCTACCCCCGGTCAGGTAAATCACGTCAGGCTTCTCTTTGCCGTTCTCCAGCGCCAGCTGCACCTGTTCCAGAATACGCTGCAGCGGCTGAGCGAGCGCCGTCTCCAGCCCCTCCTGTGAAATCGCCGTGGCCAGTTCGTCGCTGATAAACGGCAAGGACACCGCATGTTCAGCGCGATCGGAGAGGGCGATTTTGCTCTCTTCCGCAGTACGCACCACGCGGTAGCTGAGGCGCTGACGCCACACTTTATACAGCAGGGCGACCTTATCGGCGTCCTGGGCATCGCGCACCAGATCGTTAAGGAAGCGGCCGTTAGCGGTGCTGTAAAAATCGCTCTGCGCCGGCACGTCGTTGATGGCGATGGCGTTCCACCATGGCAGGATCGGCAGAGCGATCCCTTTCTCCGTTTGCCCGCCCATGCCCAGCAGCGGCATCAGGCTCTTAAAGGCCAGCGCGATGTCGAGGTCGTTACCGCCTACGCGGCAGCCGCTGTGCCCCAGCAGGCTGTTTTCGCGGTCGCGACGGTTATGCCACTGCGGCCCCATCAGCAGCAGCGAGCAGTCTGTGGTGCCCCCGCCGATGTCGACCACCAGCACGCGCTTCTCTTCCGACAGCGTGGCTTCAAAGTCCAGCCCCGCCGCAACCGGCTCGTACTGGAATACCACGTCGCGGAAGCCTGCGCGGTGCGCCGCGCGCTCCAGGATCCCCTGCGCCTGCTGGTTGGCCTCATCGCCCCCCAGCCCCTGGAAGTTGATTGGTCGGCCAATCACCGCCTGGGTAATCGCCTCTGGGACCTGGGTCTGTGCCTGATTGCGGATGTGCAGCATCATCGCGCATACCAGGTCTTCAAACATCGCCACCTGCTGCGGCTTCAGGCCGCTGGCGCCGAGGAAGGACTTTGGCGACTTAACGAAGTAGACCTCTTCAGGATCTTCAATGTAGTGCCCGAGCGAAGAGAGGCCGAACTGCACGCTGGACGGCGTAACGTCGATATCTTCCTCGCGGTTGAAGCTGACAGCACGGCGCAACAGCGCCTGGGTTTCCGCCGCCGAAGCCGGAACCTGGTGGTGGCGGAACAGCCATTCGCTGACCGCTTCGCGGGTGGGCGCGCAGAGCATTGACGGCAGCAGCGTGCTCTCTTTTTCCATTTTCAGGAGCTGTGGTTGCCCGTTTTGCATAATCGCAACCGAGCAGTTTGCCGTACCGTAGTCGAATCCAATAAACACGATTGATCCCCATGCCAGTGAGAAGGGGCGAGACTTTAGCGGAATGCCCGTCCGGCGACAACAGGAATATGAAAGCAAGGCAAAACAGGACCTTTCCGTTTATGCTGTGGAGAACCTAAAAGGAGAGACGATGTACACCCTGACCTGGCTTCCCCCTTACGACTGGCAGTGGATGTTTGGCTTTCTTGGCGCGCGTGCGGTGGCGGGCGTTGAAACCGTCACGAGCGACTACTATGAGCGCAGTTTTGCCTGCGAAGGACATCAGGGGATCTTTCGCGTTACGCCGGATATCGCCACCCACACGCTGAGCGTGACGCTCAGCCCAGGGTTAATCCCGGTTGCGCAGACGTGTCTTGAGCGCATCGCGCGGCTGTTCGATCTCGCCTGCAACCCGCAGCATATAGCGGAGACGCTGGGCGACCTCGGCGCTGCCCGGCCGGGCTTGCGCTTGCCGGGGGCGATGGATGCGTACGAGCAGGGCGTTCGGGCGATTCTCGGACAGCTGGTGAGCGTGGCGATGGCGGCGAAGCTGGCCTCGCGCGTGGTGGCGCTGTGCGGTGAACCCGTGGCGGATTGCCCTGGCTATCTCTGCTTCCCCACGCCGCAGGCGCTGGCGGTAGCGGACCCGCTGGCGCTGAAAGCGCTGGGCATGCCGGTAAAGCGCGCGGAGTCGTTGATTCATCTGGCGCAGTCGGTCATCGACGGGACGTTTCCGCTTTTCCCGCCCGCGAATATTGAGGAAGGGATGAAGGCGTTACAACAGCGGCCGGGAATTGGTCGCTGGACGGCAAACTACCTGGCCCTGCGCGGCTGGCAGGCGAAAGATGTGTTTCTGCCGGATGATTATCTGATTAAGCAGCGCTTCGCCGGGATGACGCCCGCGCAAATTCGCCGCTACGCCGAACGCTGGCAGCCCTGGCGCTCTTACGCGCTGCTTCACATCTGGTATACCGACGGATGGGCGCCGTCAGTTGATGGCGAAATAGCTGGTGTTAAGAAGTAGATCCAGCGGCTGCGGCTCGGCGATGGTATCGCCAAAGATAAAATCAATGCCGATGCCGGAGAGCGTATCCATCATGATGGGCTGATTGCAGGGGCCAGCTATGGTCTTCATGCCCAGACGCTGGGCATGGCCCTGTACGATGGTGACCATCATTTCATCCATCAGATTGCCGTAAACGTTGGTCACCACTTCCGCGTCCAGCATCAGATAGTCGGCCATATTGGCGCTCAGGTGGCTAAAGACGTTCATGTCGCGGCCCACCTGGCTGAAAATGATGCGACAGCCCGCCTGGCGAAGCTTTTGCAGACCCCGCTGCAGGTTCTTATCCGGGCTGCACACCACGTCGGCTGAGATAACCAGATGCAGGAGACGGCCCGGAATCGGGCTTTTATCCAGCAGGTCGAGAAGTTCATCGACCAGCGTCACGCTGGCTAAACCGGCCTCAGAAAGGGGAAGCGCGATACCCATACCTTTACTGGCGATCTGTGCCGCAAAGGCGCGGAAAAACTCGCTAAAGATACGTCTGTCGAGGGCGTGAAAAAGCTCAGGCTCCGCCAGGCCCGAGCGGAAAGCGTGCTCTTCCTGAACTTCGCCCTGGCTGGTCCACAGGCGTAATGAAATCAGCCAGAAATTACTGCTTTCCGGAATGCGCGGGGAGGCGACGCTGCGGGCAATCATCATCAGGTGATTGTCTTTAATCATGTGCCACTGCTCGTCAAGCGACATCATGCTGCGCGTGCTGCGGTCCCGCTCCTGCTGGGGTTCGTAAACCGTCACCATGCCGCGCCCGCCGTTTTTCGAGGCATAACAGGCAATGTCCGCCTGCGACATGATCTCCGACGCCTGATGGTTGTTTTCATCTATCAGCGTGATCCCGGCGCTGGCACCTATCCGGTGCAGACGGCCTTCCCACATAAAGTGGTAGTCATTGATGGTCTGGATCAGGCGGTTGGCGATATAGCGTGCGCTTTCAATATTGCAGTCCGGCAACAGTAACCCGAATTCGTCTCCGCCCAGGCGCGCCAGCACGTCGCTGGAGCGAAGCATGGTCAGCATTAAGGAAGAGAGTTCCCGCAGCAGCGCATCGCCGGCGGCATGGCCTGCCGTATCGTTGACGGCCTTAAAGCGATCGAGGTCGATAAAGACCAGGGCGTGACGCTGGCGCGTTTCGCGAACGGTCTGCAGGAGCCGCTTGAGATGGCTTTCGAAGCTGACCCGGTTGGCGAGGTGGGTCAGGGCATCGTGGGAGGCGCTGTAGCTCAGCTGGCGCAGCATTTTGCGCGACTCGGTGACGTCCTGAATTACGATAACGGAGCCAATACTCTGCCCATCCAGCGTGCTGAGCGGCGTAATGCTGTAGTGAATATCGAAGTTTCCGCCGGTGCGGCAGTTCAGGACCACGTCCTGATCGATATCGGAACGGGACATATCGCCGCTGTGAATATTCTCCATCAGCGGCCCTTTTTCACCGAAGGTGATGTGTAACACCGTCAGGACCGGCTGTCCAATTGCCTCGGTCTGCAGCCAGCCGCTCATTTTCTCGGCGACCGGGTTCATAAAGGTGACATTCATGTTGATATCGGTACACAGCACCGCTTCACCGATAGAGTCGAGGGTAATGTGCAGACGCTCTTTTTCCTGGAAGAGGGCCTCGTTGAGCTGCTTCACCTCGGTCATGTCCATGTTGATCCCGAGCAGACGCTCAACTTCACCCTGCTTATTCAGCACCCGGTTCGCCAGGGAGCGAATATGGCGCACGCCTTCCTTCACGCGGATGCGGAACTCCAGCTTAAACGGCAGGCGGGAAATCAGAGAGTCCCGCAGGACCTGCTCCGCGTGGGCGCGATCTTCCGGCAGCATCGTTTCATGCCAGAGCTGCCAGGTGGGCTTGATGTGCGGCGGAATTTCATACAGCTCAAACATCCGCTTATCCCAGCTAATAACGTCTGGCTCCAGATCCCACTCCCAGATGCCGATGCCGCCCGCTTCGTTAGCAAGCGTAATGCGCTCCATCAGGCGCTTATTGACCCACTCGGTCTGCTTCAGGTCGTTAATATCTTCAATCTGGGCGATAAAATAGAGCGGCGAGCCGTCGGCATGACGCACCACGGAGACGGCCAGCAGCGCCCAGACCACTTCTCCGTTGCGGGTGTAATAGCGCTTCTCAAGGGTGTAGGTATTGATCTCGCCGTTGACCAGCTGTTCAAGCTGTTCCAGGTCGGTATGGAGATCTTCCGGCCAGGTGAGCTGCTGGAAGGTCAGTGCCTGGAGCTCCGTCTGGCTGTAGCCGAGGAAATTGCACAGCGCCTTGTTGGCCTGAAGCCAGTTGCCCTCAATGCTGACCAGCGCCATGCCGATGGCGGAATACTCCATCGCATTACGAAAACGCTCTTCGCTTTCGGTGATGTGTTTGCGCTCGGCGCGGAAGGCATACATCACCATGGTCATTACGTTGGCCGGCAGGAGCAGCATCAGGAACGGCAGCCACGGTGCGTTCATCATCGGCCCGGCGTGCTGGGTTGTTAGCGCCACCGGGTTACGAGCAATCATCAGCGACACGACCATCACGGTGACCAGAAACACCAGGAAGGCCTCCATCCGCGGCAGGCGCACGGCGCTCCACATCAGCAGAACGATAACGCAGGTAAAGGGCCACGGCAGCCAGGTGATGGCTGCCCAGCTAAGCACTAACGTGACGGCAAGCGTAGTTAGCGTTTCCAGCAGCAGTCTCGGGTCACGGTGGCGCAGCAGATAATGCGGTTTAAACAGCAGTCCCAATGGCACCACCGCCAGCGCGCCAATGGCTTCTGACAGCACCCAGACGAAGAAATTACGCAGCGGCTCAGGGCCGGGCGCCACCAGAGTAACGAGAATGCCGCCCACCAGCGGCGGGACCAGCGCGCTGCCGATGGCTACGCGGATCCAGTCATTCAGATTCTGCAGCGGGTTGTACCACGGAAGTAATTTGCGCAGGAACACCGCGCCGATAACGGCCTCAATCACGTTGATTGAAGGGTAGATGAGGCTTACCGATCCCCACGAAAACAGCATCCACGAGGCCATAATATTGCCGAAAGAACAGGCCAGGGCAATGCCCGGCCACATTTTTCCGGCATGGCGGTAAAACGCCACCATCATAATGGCGGTGGGAAACCAGAGCGGGGCCAGCAGCGTGCCGAAGCGGGTGAGTTCCAGCGAAAATAAGGTAAAGATAAAGGTGACCAGGCCCAGACAGACAAGTCGTAATAAAGGATGTGGGGTGGTAACCAAAACCCGCTGGTATTGTTTATTCATTACCGCTTTATCCAGAGACGCCATGCCGTCAGGGAAGATGTTCGAACGCGTGAATTTGATAATTTGGTTTATGCTAGTACAAACAATTTACAATTCATATGGCGACTGCTCAGAATTTGACACCATAGACTTATTAAATAGTTACTCCGCGAGAAAAAAAGGGTAAACGCTGAAAAAACGTTCATTTAAATTTCACTCAGGGAGTAATGCGCCACTTTTCGGCCAGTCTCGCAGAACCTGTGCATTCGACTGGTATCACGCCCGCGAAATCCCTATAATTGCCGCGTTTGACGCTCCGGCGTCGTCCTTCCTTAACATCCAGGTTAATCAGGTCGCTAAATTTATGACTGATAAGTCTCATCAGTGCGTCATTATAGGCATCGCCGGCGCATCGGCTTCAGGTAAAAGTCTAATTGCCAGTACGCTTTATCGCGAACTGCGTGAACAAGTAGGTGATGAGCATATCGGCGTCATTCCCGAAGACAGCTATTACAAAGATCAATCCCATCTGTCGATGGAAGAGCGCGTCAAAACCAACTATGACCACCCCAATGCGATGGATCACAGCTTGCTGTTCCAGCATTTAGAAGCGCTTAAGAGCGGCCAGGCGATTGAGCTGCCCGTTTACAGCTACGTAGAACACACCCGCACCCAGGAAACCATCCGCATCGAGCCGAAAAAGGTCATTATCCTTGAAGGTATCCTGCTGCTGACCGATGCCCGTCTGCGCGAGTCCATGAACTTCTCGATTTTCGTCGATACCCCGCTGGATATCTGCCTGATGCGCCGCATCAAGCGTGACGTTAATGAACGCGGCCGTTCGATGGACTCCGTCATGGCGCAGTACCAGAAAACGGTCCGCCCGATGTTCCTGCAGTTTATTGAGCCCTCCAAACAATACGCCGATATCATCGTGCCGCGCGGCGGCAAAAACCGCATCGCCATTGATATCTTAAAAGCGAAAATCAGCCAGTTTTTTGAATAAGCCGCGTGAATTGTGTACCGTTCAGAGATAACCTGGTTTTACCCTGAGCGCTTATCGCCTCAGGGTACGATGCATGAAAGGAGAAAGTGCCGTGCGTCTTTGCGATCGCGATATTGAAGCCTGGCTGGATGAAGGCCGTTTGTCTATTACCCCGCGTCCACCCGTGGAGCGTATCAATGGGGTGACCGTTGATGTACGGTTGGGTAATAAATTCCGCACCTTTAGCGGCCATACTGCACCGTTTATTGACCTTAGCGGGCCGAAGGACGAAGTCAGCGCCGCGCTCGATCGCGTGATGAGTGATGAAATCGTTATCGACGAAGGCGACGCTTTTTATCTGCATCCGGGTGAACTGGCGCTGGCGGTGACGTATGAATCCGTCACTCTGCCTTCGGACCTGGTCGGCTGGCTTGATGGCCGTTCTTCGCTGGCGCGACTGGGGCTGATGGTTCACGTAACCGCGCACCGTATCGATCCAGGCTGGTCGGGGCGTATCGTACTGGAATTCTTCAATGCCGGTAAACTGCCTCTGGCGCTGCGTCCCGGCATGATGATCGGTGCGTTAAGCTTTGAGCCGCTGTCAGGCCCGGCAGACAGGCCTTATAACCGCCGGCAGGACGCAAAATATCGCGACCAGCAGGGTGCGGTTGCAAGCCGTATTGATAAAGACTGATCGTTAGTCCATTGAGGATGCCATGAGAAGAGTTCTGACAACGCTGATGATTTTGCTGGTGGTGCTGGTTGCTGGCCTTTCGGCGTTGGTTCTGCTGGTTAACCCTAACGATTTCCGCGCTTACATGGTGCGGCAGGTCGAAGCACGCAGCGGTTATCAACTGAAGCTTGATGGATCGCTGCGCTGGCACGTCTGGCCGCAGCTCAGCATTCTCTCTGGCCGCATGTCGCTCACGGCGCCGGGGGCTTCCCAGCCGCTGGTTTCCGCAGACAATATGCGCCTTGATGTGGCGCTGATCCCGCTCTTCTCTCATCAGCTGCAGGTTAAACAGGTGATGCTGAAAGATGCGGTCATTCAGCTCACTCCGCAAACCGAAGCCGTGCGCGATGCGAATGCGCCGGTTGCACCGCATGAAAATACCCTGCCTGATGAACCGTCTGATACAGGCTGGTCCTTTGATATTGGCAAGCTGAAAGTCGCCGACAGCGTGCTGGTTTTCCAGCATGAAGATGAGGAGCAGGTTACCGTTCGCAACATTAACCTGCAGATGGAGCAGGACGCTCACCATCTTGCCACGGTGGACTTTAGCGGGCGCGTGACCCGCGATCAGCGCGATCTCACCCTGTCGCTGAATGCCAGCGTCAACGCAGCAGACTATCCGCATCAGCTCACCGCCGACGTTCAGCAGCTTAACTGGCAGCTAACGGGCGCCGATCTCCCTACCCAGGGGATTACCGGGCAGGGGACGCTGCAGGCCGTGTGGCGCGAAGAACAAAAGCAGCTGGAGCTGGATAATCTCAACCTGCAGGCGAATGACAGCACTCTGAAGGGGCAGGCAAGCGTCTCGCTCGAAGAGAAACCGAAGTGGGTGCTGAACCTGCAGTTCGACAAGCTCAATTTGGAAAACCTGCTGCCGCCTCTGCCAGCAGGCGCAGCGGACGGCGATGCCGTGCAAACGGGGCAAAGCCAGGCACCGATATCACGTCCGGTTATCTCGTCGAATCTCGATCAGCCTGACTATAACGCCCTGCGCGGATTCACGGCGGATATTCTGCTGAAAGCCAATAGCCTGCGCTGGCGCGGCATTGATTTTACCGACGTGAGCAGCCAGATGTTTAACCATAACGGTTTGCTGGTGATCTCCGAGCTGAGCGGCAAGATGGGGGCAGGGCATCTCTCCCTACCCGGCACGCTGGATGTCCGTAAAGACGTTGCCAGCGCCGAATTCCAGCCGCGTCTCGACAACGTTGAGATCGGTACCATCCTGAAGGCGTTTAACTATCCGATATCCCTGACGGGGCAGCTGACGCTGGCGGGCGACTTCTCGGGCACAAAAATTGATGCCGATGCCTTCCGCCGCGAGTGGCAGGGGCAGGCGCATATCGACTTAAAAGACTCCCGTATGGAAGGGCTTAACTTCCAGCAGCTGGTGCAGCAGGCGGTGGAGCGCAGCAGCGACGTGAAAGCCCAGGAGAACTACGACAGCGCCACGCGCCTCGACAGCTTCACCACAGACCTGACGCTGGATAACGGACTGCTTGCGCTTGCCGACATGCAGGGAACCTCTTCCATGCTCTCGCTGACGGGCGATGGCTCGATGGATCTGGTGAAAGAGACGGCGGACACGCGCTTTAATGTCCGGGTACTTTCCGGCTGGCAGGGCGAAAGCGCGCTCATCGACTTCCTGAAAGAGACGCCGATCCCGCTGCGCGTTTATGGCAAATGGCAGGCGCTGAATTACAGCCTTCAGGTGGATCAGATCCTGCGTAAGCATCTGCAGGATGAAGCCAAACGTCGGCTTAACAGCTGGGCGGATCGTAATAAAGATTCACAGACCGGGAAGGATGTGAAAAAGTTGCTCGATAAGCTGTGATGCCTGTTGTGCCGGGTGGCGGCTTTGCCTTACCCGGCCTACAAAAGCCAGACACCGTAGGCCGGGTAAGCGAAGCGTCACCCGGCTTTTTACACCTCAAAATCCAGTTCTTCCTCGTCCTGCAGTGGGATGAGCTGAACCTTCTGCACGCGGTGGTTTTCAATCTGCAATGTTTTCAGCAGATAGTCGCCCACCTGAACCTCTTCCCCCGGCTGCGGAATACGCTGTAAATACTCCATCAGCAGGCCCGCAATGGTGTGATAGTCCCGTTTTTCATCCAGCGGCAGCGGCACATACTGCACCAGGTCTTCAAGCGGCATATGGCCGTTGGCCGTCCATGAGCCGTCTGCGTTTTTCTGGATGTCATGGCGGGCATCAATCTCATCCACCTCATTGGGTAAATTACCGGCGATGGTTTCCATCACGTCGCTGAGCGTGACCAGTCCTTCAACCGACCCAAACTCATCCACTACAAAGGCAAAGTGCGTGCGCGCGTTACGGAATTGCTCAAGGGCCGAAAGCAGCGGTAGCCCCTCCGGGAAAACCAGCGGCTGGCGGACCAGGGCGCGGAGATTGAGCGTCTCGCCGTGCAGCTGCTGTTGCAGCAGGTCGATGACGTGGACCACGCCCAGCAGCTCCTCTTCCTCTTCGCCGCCGGTGACCACCACGCGGGTGTGCTGGTTTTTGTCCAGCAGGGCGCGTATTTGCGCTTCCGGGGCCGTCAGGTCGATATGCTCAATGTCATGCCGCGACGTCATGATGCTGCTGACCGTGCGCTGATTAAGGTTGAGCACCCGCTCAATCATCAGCCGCTCCTGCGGGTTAAAGATCTGCCCGTCGCTGTGATCGGCCAGCATGGAGGAGGATTCAGCGTCCAGCTCCGCATCCTCTTTCTTGCCGCTTAACAGGCGCATGACCGTGTCGGCCGTGCGCTGGCGAAGGGTCTGATTCGCGGAAAGGAAGCGGCGGCGGTTAAATATCGCCAGCTGGTTAAGCGCTTCAATCATGACGGAGAAACCGATGGCGGCGTAGAGGTAGCCTTTTGGAATGTGGAACCCAAAGCCGTCGGCCACCAGGCTAAAGCCAATCATCAGCAGGAAGCTCAGACAGAGGATAACGATGGTCGGGTGACTGTTCACAAACCGTGTCAGCGCCTTGCTGGCCATCACCATCAGCGTGATGGCGATAATCACCGCCGCCATCATCACCGCAAGATGGTCCACCATCCCGACGGCGGTGATCACCGAGTCGAGGGAGAAGACCGCATCCAGCACCACAATTTGCGCCACCACCGGCCAGAACTTCGCCCCGCGGCGCTGGGTCGGGTTCTCGCTGTCTTTGCCTTCGAGCCGCTCGTTCAGCTCGACGGTGGCTTTGAACAGCAGGAACAACCCGCCGAAGAGCATGATCAGATCGCGGGCGCTAAAGCTCAGCCCGTGAAGGGAGAACAGAGGCTGAGTCAGCGTCACCAGCCAGGAGATAGAGGCCAGCAGCAGTAAGCGCATCACCATCGCCAGCAGCAGACCCGTCACGCGCGCGCGGTCGCGCTGGGAAGGGGGCAGTTTTTCGGCGAGGATGGCGATAAAGACCAGATTATCAATCCCGAGCACTAACTCGATGACGACCAGCGTAACCAGCCCGGCCCAGATTGAGGGATCGGCAATCCATTCCATAGTAATAGTAATACCTTCTGTTATATGACGAATGTCACACTTCGATCATGGATAAAGCCGGGGGAAAATGCAATGCCGGGCTGAGATTTCTCTTAATACGAAACGCTAAAAAGAGAGCAATCTGGTGACGCTGTAAATAAGGGGAATACGTATATTTAATTACAGGAATATCATTTTAGGATATATCGCAGTTAATGGTTTTTGCTCTCTCTTTGTCAATATAAAGAAAATCCTAAAAGGTCAAAAATTTGCTCTTAATATTAATCTTAAAAACCGATATTAGGACAGTTGTCTCCTTGCCTGCTATTAGGTTAGCTGCAACAATTCTCCCAGCATCAAATGTTAAATCTCGGTGTTGCTATTATTGTTCGGTCTTCAGGGATGGTTATTCATTATCCGCCGGGTATCTCAAGCGGCTGATATATTTCCAGAAGACCTTGCTCAAGAGGGTGTCTATCCATAACACATTGTTTAGTCAGTGGATTGGTAACTGAAAGCCAAGGGCGGTAGCGTGCCTGAAAGCGTGTGAATCAGCCTCGATTATTCTGTCAATAGCCAATGGATGAATAAGCTTTTTTTAGGACTGATGCCAGTTATATTTCTAATTGATTAACTGCATGCTGAAACCCAATACGACTCGAGCTTATTTAAATTGCACAGGATAATTACTCTGCCAAAGTGATAAATAATCAATGATGAAATCCAAAATGAAATTGATGCCATTATTGGTGTCTGTGACCTTGATGAGTGGTTGCACGGTCTTTCCCGGCAGCAATATGTCAACAATGGGTAAGGATGTGATCAAGCAACAGGATGCCGATTTTGATCTCGACAAAATGGTGAATGTTTATCCACTTACGCCACGTCTGGTCGAACAATTACGTCCACGTCCGAACGTTGCTCAGCCGAATATGTCGCTGGACCAGGAAATTGCCTCCTATCAGTACCGCGTGGGGCCGGGTGACGTGATTAACGTGACCGTCTGGGACCACCCTGAACTGACCACGCCAGCGGGCCAGTACCGCAGCTCAAGCGACACCGGTAACTGGGTGCAGTCAGATGGCACTATGTTCTATCCCTACATTGGTAAAGTCCATGTAGCCGGGAAAACGCTTGCCGAGATCCGTAGTGATATTACCGGCCGCTTAGCGCAGTACATCGCCGACCCGCAGGTGGACGTTAATATCGCCGCATTCCGCTCGCAAAAAGCCTATATCTCCGGCCAGGTGAACAAATCGGGCCAGCAGGCCATCACCAACGTTCCCCTGACCGTACTGGACGCCATTAACGCCGCGGGCGGCTTAACCGACGGCGCCGACTGGCGCAACGTCGTGCTGACCCACGAAGGCAAAGAGCAGCGCATTTCGCTGCAGGCGCTGATGCAAAACGGCGATCTGACCCAGAACCGCCTGCTCTATCCGGGCGACATTCTCTACGTACCGCGCAATGACGATCTGAAAGTCTTCGTTATGGGTGAAGTGAAGAAACAGAGCACCCTCAAAATGGACTTCAGCGGTATGACCCTGACCGAAGCGCTGGGCAACGCGGAAGGCATCGACCTGACCTCGTCGAACGCCAGCGGCATCTTCGTTATCCGTCCGCTTAAGGGCGAGGGTACGAAAGGCAAGATTGCCAACATTTATCAGCTGGATATGTCCGATGCGACGTCGCTGGTGATGGCAACGGAGTTCCGCCTCCAGCCATACGATGTGGTGTACGTCACCACCGCGCCGGTCGCCCGCTGGAACCGCCTGATCAACCAGTTGCTGCCAACCATCAGTGGCGTTCGCTACATGACGGATACGGCGCGCGACATTCATACCTGGTAATCCGCGATGTTTAACAAAATTCTGGTGGTATGCGTGGGGAACATCTGCCGTTCCCCCACGGCTGAGCGGCTGCTGAAGCAGTACCAGCCTGAGTTAACGGTCGACTCCGCTGGGCTTGGCGCACTGGTCGGCAAAGGGGCCGACGAGCGTGCGACGAGCGTGGCGCGGGATCATAACCTCTCTCTTGACGGGCACGTTGCCCGCCAGGTCACCGGCCGCATGTGCCGGGAGTATGACCTGATCCTGGCGATGGAAAAACGCCATATTCATGCGCTATGCGATATCGCACCGGAGATGCGCGGCAAGGTGATGCTGTTTGGTCACTGGGACAATGAGCGCGAAATCCCCGATCCGTATCGCAAAAGCCATGAGGCCTTCGAGGCGGTTTACACCTTACTTGACCAGTCTGCCCAACAGTGGGCGCAGGCACTGAAAGCTCAGCAGGGATAACAATGACAGAAAAAACAAGACCTTCTGCCGCCCCGACTTCGGGCAGTGATGAAATTGATATTGGGCGCCTGGTCGGCACGGTTGTAGAGGCAAAGTGGTGGGTTCTGGGTATTACCGCCGTCTTTGCCGCTGCGGCCGTCGTCTACACGCTGTTCGCCACCCCTATCTACAGCGCCGACGCGCTGGTGCAGATCGAGCAGAACACCGGCAACTCGCTGGTGCAGGACATTGGCTCTGCGCTGGCGAACAAGCCGCCGGCCTCCGACGCTGAAATTCAGCTTATCCAGTCACGTCTGGTGCTGGGTAAAACGGTTCACGACCTCGGGCTCGATATCTCCGTCACCAAAAATACCTTCCCGATCTTTGGTGCCGGCTGGGATCGGCTGATGGGCCGCAACAACGACACGGTGAAAGTCACTGACTTCGTGCTGCCGAAAGGGACCGCCGATCAGACCTTTACCTTGACGGTACTTGGCCCGAAACAGTACCAGCTGACCAGCGACGCGGGCTTTAGCGCGCGGGGTGAAGTCGGGCAGATGCTTACCAAAGACGGCGTCAGCATGATGGTCAGCGCGATCAACGCCCACGAGGGCGGAGAATTCACCGTTACCAAATTCTCCACGCTGGGGATGATCAACAATCTGCAAAACAACCTTACCGTTACCGAAAACGGTAAGGACACCGGCGTGCTGAGCATGACCTTTACCGGTGAAGATAAGGATCAGATCCGCGACATCCTGAACAGCATTACCCGCAACTACCTTGAGCAGAACGTCGAGCGTAAGTCGGCCGAAGCGGCGAAGAGCCTGGCCTTCCTCGCTAAGCAGCTCCCGGAAGTTCGTGCTCATCTGGATGACGCCGAGAACAAGCTGAACGCCTATCGTCAGGATAAAGACTCCGTCGACCTGCCGCTTGAGGCGAAATCGGTCCTTGATTCGATGGTCAACATTGACGCGCAGCTCAACGAGCTGACCTTCAAAGAGGCGGAAATTTCCAAGCTTTATACCAAACGTCACCCGGCCTACCGCACGCTGCTGGAAAAACGCCGTACGCTGGAAGAGGAAAAGGCGAAGCTCAATGACCGCGTGACCGCGATGCCGAAAACGCAGCAGGAAATCGTGCGTCTCACCCGCGACGTGGAGTCCGGACAGCAGGTTTATATGCAGCTGCTGAACAAACAGCAGGAGCTGAAAATCACCGAAGCCAGTACCGTCGGTGACGTGCGTATCGTCGACCCGGCCATTACCCAGCCTGGCGTGCTGAAGCCGAAGAAAGCGCTGATTATTCTCGGCAGCATTATTCTCGGCCTGATGCTCTCCATCGTGGGCGTGCTGCTGCGTTCACTGTTCAACCGCGGAATCGAAAGCCCGCAGGCGCTGGAAGAGAACGGTATCAACGTTTACGCCAGCATCCCGCTGTCTGAATGGCAAAAATCCCGCGACAGCGTCAAAACCATCAAAGGCGTTAAGCGTTACAAGCAGAGCCAGCTGCTGGCGGTGGGTAACCCAACCGACCTGGCGATTGAAGCGATACGCAGCCTGCGTACCAGTCTGCACTTCGCCATGATGCAGGCTAAAAACAACGTCCTGATGTTGACCGGCGTTAGCCCGTCAATCGGTAAAACCTTTGTCTGCGCCAACCTTGCGGCGGTGGTCAGCCAGACCAACAAGCGCGTGCTGCTGATCGACTGTGATATGCGCAAGGGCTACACCCACGAGCTGCTGGGCACCAACAACGTCAACGGTCTGTCGGAGATCCTCCTCGGTAAAGGTGAAATCAGCCAGAGCGCGAAGCCGACTACGGTGCCGAAATTTGACCTGATCCCGCGCGGCCAGGTACCGCCTAACCCGTCCGAACTGCTGATGAGCGAACGCTTTACCGAACTGGTGGAGTGGGCGAGCAAGAACTACGACCTGGTGCTGATCGATACGCCGCCAATTCTGGCCGTAACCGACGCGGCCGTAGTGGGTCGCCTGGCGGGTACCACCCTGATGGTGGCGCGCTACGCGGTGAACACGCTGAAGGAAGTGGAAACCAGCCTGAGCCGCTTCGAGCAGAACGGTATTGAGGTGAAAGGGGTGATTCTGAACTCCATCTTCCGCCGCGCTACCGGGTACCAGGATTACGGCTATTACGAGTACGAATATAAATCTGACAGTAAATAATAATCCCCCTCACCCTAACCCTCTCCTCTGAGGGGAGAGCAGCTTTTCTCCCTCTCCCTCCGGGAGAGGGTCGGGGTGAGGGATAAGGGGAAGACCATGACCACACAACGCCCTTTAGTATCAATCTATATGCCGACATGGAATCGTCAGCAGCTGGCGATCCGCGCAATTAAATCGGTTTTACGTCAGGATTACGATAACTGGGAACTGATCATCGTGGATGACTGTTCTTCCTCGTATGAACAGCTGCAAAAATTTGTCACTGACCTCAACGACCCGCGGGTGGTCTATACCCACAACGCAATAAACTCCGGCGCCTGTGCGGTGCGTAACCAGGCGATTATGCAGGCCAAAGGGCAGTATCTGACCGGCATTGACGACGATGACGAATGGACGCCGAACCGCCTGTCTATCTTCCTGTCGCACAAAGAGCAGCTGGTCACGCACGCTTTCCTGTATGCCAACGACTATGTCTGCCAGGGCGAGGTTTATTCGCAGCCTGCCAGCCTGCCGCTGTACCCGAAATCACCGTACTCCCGTCGCCTGTTCTACAAGCGCAACATCATTGGTAACCAGGTCTTTACCTGGGCATGGCGCTTTAAAGAGTGCCTGTTCGATACCGAACTGAAGGCCGCGCAGGATTACGACATCTTCCTGCGCATGGTTGTGGAGTACGGCGAGCCGTGGAAAGTGGAAGAGGCCACGCAGATCCTGCACATCAACCACGGGGAGATGCAAATCACCTCCTCGCCGAAAAAATTCTCCGGCTACTTCCATTTTTACCGCAAGCACAAGGACAAGTTTGACCGTGCCAGCCGTAAATATCAGCTCTTTACCCTCTATCAGATCCGCAATAAGCGCATGAACTGGCGCACGCTGCTGACGCTGCTGTCCGTGCGTAACGGCAAGCGCCTGGCTGATGGGCTTCGGGGGAAATAATGTTTCTGGAAGATTGCCGCGCTAACAGCTGGAGCCTGCGCCCGTGCTGCATGGTTCTGGCCTACCGCATCGCGCATTTTTGCTCGGTGTGGCGTAAGAAAAACGTGCTGAACAATATCTGGGCAGCACCGGTGCTGATCCTGTACCGCATCATTACCGAATGCTTTTTTGGCTATGAGATTCAGGCCGCTGCCACCATTGGCCGCCGCTTCACCATCCACCACGGCTATGCGGTGGTGATCAACAAGTTCGTGGTCGCCGGGGATGATTTCACCATTCGTCATGCGGTCACCATTGGCAACCGCGGGCCTGACAGCCTGGCCTGCCCGGTCATCGGCAACAACGTCGAGCTGGGGGCGAACGTGGTGATTATTGGTGACATCACGATAGGTAACAACGTCACGATTGGTGCTGGCAGCGTGGTGCTGGACAGCATTCCGGATAACGCGCTGGTGGTGGGAGAAAAAGCCCGCGTGAAGGTGATTAAATGAACATTCTGCAATTTAACGTACGCCTCGCAGAAGGCGGAGCAGCAGGCGTGGCGCTGGATCTGCACCAGCGCGCGCTGCAAAAAGGTCTTCAGTCCCGGTTTATTTACGGCTACGGCAAAGGCGGCAAGAAAAGCGTCAGCCATGATAACTACCCGCAGGTGCACAAGCACACGCCGCGTCTGACCTCGATTGCCAACATTGCGCTGTTCCGCCTGTTTAACCGCGATCTGTTTGGCAACCTGAACAACCTTTACCGCACCGTGACGCGCACGACCGGTCCGGTTGTGCTGCATTTTCACGTTTTGCACAGCTACTGGCTGAATCTGGAAGAGGTGGTGGCATTTTGTCAGAAGGTACAGGCCCACAAGCCCGACACCCGCTTCGTCTGGACGCTGCACGATCACTGGAGCGTGACGGGCCGCTGCGCGTTTACCGACGGCTGCGAAGGCTGGAAAGATAACTGCCAGAAATGCCCGACCTTAAGCAACTATCCGCCGGTGAAGGTGGATCGCGCCCACCGGCTGGTGGACGGAAAGCGCCAGCTGTTCCGCGATATGCTCTCGCTCGGCTGTACGTTTATTTCCCCGAGCCAGCACGTGGCCGATGCCTTCAACAGCCTGTACGGAGCAGGGCGCTGCCAGATTATCAACAACGGCATCGACGTGGCGACGGAAGCCATCCTTGCGGAACTGACCCCGGTGGCGGAAACCGCAGGCAAACCGAAAATAGCCATCGTTGCGCACGACCTGCGTTACGACGGTAAAACCAACCAGCAGCTGGTGCGCGACATGATGGCGTTGGGAGACAAGATAGAGCTTCACACCTTCGGCAAGTTTTCGCCGTTCGAAGGGGCCAACGTGGTAAATCACGGGTTTGAAACCGACAAGCGCAAACTGATGAGCGCGCTGAACGCCATGGATGCGCTGGTGTTCAGCTCGCGCGTGGATAACTACCCCCTGATCCTCTGCGAAGCGCTCTCCATCGGCGTGCCGGTCATCGCCACCCACAGCGATGCTGCGCGTGAAGTGCTTGAAAAATCCGGCGGGAAAACCTTTGCGGAGCAGGAGGTCTTGCCTCTGGTCCAGCTGCCGAAGGCGCAGATCGCCGAGGCCGTTTTTGGCACTGACCTGGAATCGTTCCGCAACCGCAGCCGCAAGGCCTACAGTGGACAACAGATGCTGGAGGAGTATGTCTCGTTCTATCAGAATCTGTAGTTATCTGCTGCTGCCGCTGATCTACCTGCTGGTCAACGTCAAAATTGCCCAGCTCGGCGAAAGCTTCCCGATAACCATCGTTACCTTCTTGCCCGTTCTGCTTCTGCTGTATGTCGATAAAATCAACCTGAAGAAGCTGATGATTGCCCTGGGGCTGGGCACGGGCCTGACGCTGTTTAACTACATCTTTGGTCAGTCGCTGGATGCCAGTAAATACGTCACGTCGACCATGCTGTTTGTTTATATTGTCATTATTATCGGAATGGTCTGGAGTATTCGGTTTAAAACTATTTCTCCGCACAATTATCGGAAAATCCTTAGGTTCTTTTATATTGCCGTTGCGTTAATTGTCATGCTTGCTGCTATGGAGATGGCGCAAATTATTCTCACCGGCGGCAGTAGCCTGATGGAGATAATTTCGAAATATCTCATTTACAGTAATAGCTATGTATTGAACTTCATTAAGTTTGGCGGTAAGCGTACTACAGCCCTCTATTTTGAACCGGCGTTTTTCGCTCTGGCGTTAATCTCAATTTGGCTCAGCATCAAACAGTTTGGTATCAAAACGCCTAAGACCGATGCTATGATTCTTGCAGGAATCGTTCTGTCTGGGTCGTTCTCAGGGGTAATGACATTTATCCTGTTTTACCTGCTGGAGTGGGCGTTCCAGTACCTGAACAAAGATGCGATTAAGAAAAAACTGCCGCTGGCGATTATCTCCCTGACGGTATTTATGGTAGGCGTGATATTTGCTTTCCCGTACATCTCAGAACGTCTGGGTGATTTGGGAACGGAAGGGTCCTCGTCCTATTATCGCATCATTGGTCCGCTGGTTATGGTGGGTTATTCCTTAACCCATATTGATGGTGTAGTAAGATTCGGCTCACTTTACGAATATGTTGCATCATTCGGAATCTTTAACGGTGCGGATGTCGGTAAAACCATAGACAATGGTCTGTATCTGTTAATTATTTATTTTTCGTGGTTCGCCGTACTGTTGACGCTGTGGTATCTGTTTAAAGTTTTCAAAATGATGATTAACGCGTTTGGTGATAACCAGAACTTTCGCGTGCAGCTTTATCTGTTTACTCCGGTGTCGCTGTTTTTTACCGGGTCAATATTTAGCCCGGAATATGCTTTCTTGATTGTCTGTCCGTTTATTCTGCGCAAAGCGCTTAATATTACGAACGCATGACGAAATGAGGTGATTTATGTTTCTTAGCGTCATTACTGTCGCTTTTCGTAATTACGAAGGGGTGGTAAAAACCTGGCGCTCGCTGCGTAACCTGGCGCGCGATCCCAGCCTCACCTTTGAGTGGATTGTGGTCGACGGTGGTTCGAACGATGGCACGGCGGAGTTTCTGGAAAAACTCAACGGTGAGTTCAACTTACGCTACATCAGCGAGAAAGATAAAGGCATCTACGATGCAATGAACAAAGGCATTAGCATGGCGCAGGGGCGTTATGCCATTTTCCTGAATTCCGGCGATATCTTCCATGACGATGTGGCGCTGTTTGCCCGTCAGCTGGCGCGCCAGAAAGAGGACGCCATGTATATTGGCGATGCGCTGCTCGATTTTGGCGATGGACATAAAGTGTGCCGCAGCGCGAAGCCAGGCTGGTATATCTATCACAGTTTACCTGCCAGCCATCAGGCCATTTTCTTCCCGGTAAAAGGTCTGAAAAAACACCCTTACGATTTGCAGTATAAAGTGTCATCAGATTATGCGCTGGCCGCCAGCCTGTATAAATCAGGCTACCCGTTCCGTCGCATGAAAGGGCTGGTGTCCGAATTTTCGATGGGCGGCGTGTCAACGTCAAATAATCTCGAGCTGTGTAAGGATGCCAAAAACGTGCAGCGCAGAATATTACGTGTGCCGGCATTCTGGGCAGAATTATCTTATTTATTACGCGTGCGCACCACGGGTAAAACGAAAGCCTTATATAACAAAGCCTGAATATAAGGAAACGTAATGCAGGATCTGAACGGTTTCTCCGTACCGAAAGGTTTTCGGGGCGCGGGCGGTATTAAAGTGCAGCTGTGGTGGGCCGTTCAGGCCACCTTATTTGCCTGGTCACCGCAAATACTGTACCGCTGGCGAGCATTTTTATTGCGCCTGTTTGGCGCAAAAATAGGAAAAAACGTAGTCATCCGACCTTCGGTAAAAATTACCTACCCCTGGAAATTAACGCTTGGGGATTACGCCTGGGTAGGGGATGACGCGGTGTTATATACCCTTGGCGAGATTACGATTGGCGCAAATTCGGTGGTTTCACAGAAGTGTTATTTGTGCACCGGCAGCCACGACTTTATGAGTCAGCATTTTGATATTACCGCTTCGCCTATTGTGATTGGTGAAAAATGCTGGCTGGCAACGGATGTTTTTGTTGCACCGGGTGTTTCTGTTGGCGATGGCACGGTCGTTGGTGCCCGCAGCAGCGTTTTTAAATCGCTACCGGCAAATAAAGTTTGCCGTGGCAACCCCGCAGTGGTGATACGCGAACGCGTTGAAACTGATTAAATTCATAAGTAGAGGAATATAAACATGTCTAAAGTCGCTCTCATCACCGGCGTTACCGGGCAGGATGGTTCTTACCTGGCAGAGTTTCTGCTGGAAAAAGGATATGAAGTTCACGGTATTAAGCGTCGTGCGTCTTCTTTCAATACCGAACGTGTGGATCACATCTATCAGGATCCGCACGCGGCAAACCCGAAATTCCATCTGCACTACGGCGACCTGACCGATACCTCCAACCTGACCCGTATCCTGCAGGAAGTTCAGCCGGATGAAGTGTACAACCTGGGCGCGATGAGCCACGTAGCGGTTTCCTTCGAATCCCCGGAATACACCGCTGACGTTGACGCCATGGGTACCCTGCGTCTGCTGGAAGCCATTCGCTTCCTCGGCCTTGAGAAGAAAACCCGCTTCTACCAGGCATCCACCTCCGAGCTGTACGGCCTGGTGCAGGAAATTCCGCAGAAAGAGACCACGCCGTTCTACCCGCGTTCTCCGTATGCAGTCGCAAAACTGTACGCTTACTGGATCACCGTGAACTACCGTGAATCCTACGGCATGTACGCCTGTAACGGCATCCTGTTCAACCACGAATCTCCACGCCGCGGCGAAACCTTCGTGACCCGCAAAATCACCCGCGCTATCGCGAACATCGCGCAGGGTCTGGAATCGTGCCTGCACCTCGGTAACATGGACTCCCTGCGTGACTGGGGCCATGCCAAAGACTACGTGAAAATGCAGTGGATGATGCTGCAGCAGGAACAGCCAGAAGACTTCGTGATCGCGACAGGCGTGCAGTACTCCGTGCGTCAGTTCGTGGAAATGGCTGCCGCGCAGCTGGGCATCAAGCTGCGCTTCGAAGGCACCGGCGTGGAAGAGAAGGGCATTGTGGTGTCCGTGACCGGCCATGACGCACCGGGCGTGAAGCCGGGCGACGTTATCGTTCAGGTTGACCCGCGCTACTTCCGTCCTGCTGAGGTGGAAACCCTGCTGGGCGACCCAACCAAAGCGCACGAGAAGCTGGGCTGGAAACCAGAAATCACTCTGCAGGAGATGGTTTCTGAGATGGTGGCCAAAGATCTTGAAGCAGCGAAAAAACACTCCCTGCTCAAGTCTCATGGCTACGAGGTTGCCATCGCGCTGGAGTCCTGAGAATGACAAAACAACGTATTTTTGTCGCCGGTCATCGCGGAATGGTGGGTTCCGCGATTGTTCGCCAGCTGGAGCAGCGCGGTGACGTAGAGGTGATTGTCCGCACCCGCGACGAGCTGAACCTGCTCGACAGCCGTGCGGTACAGGACTTCTTTGCTAACGAACGCATTGACCAGGTGTATCTGGCGGCGGCAAAGGTGGGCGGCATTGTTGCCAACAACACCTACCCGGCAGATTTCATCTACGAAAACATGATGATTGAGAGCAACATCATTCACGCGGCGCATCTGCACAACGTGAATAAGCTGCTGTTCCTCGGATCGTCCTGTATTTACCCGAAAATGGCGAAGCAGCCGATCGCCGAAAGCGAGCTGCTGCAGGGCACGCTTGAAGCGACCAACGAGCCGTACGCGATTGCCAAGATTGCCGGGATCAAGCTGTGCGAGTCCTATAACCGTCAGTACAACCGCGACTATCGTTCGGTGATGCCGACCAACCTGTACGGACCGCACGACAACTTCCACCCGAGCAACTCGCACGTGATCCCGGCGCTGCTGCGTCGCTTCCACGAGGCGACCGCCGAGAACGCACCGGACGTGGTGGTGTGGGGCAGCGGCACGCCGATGCGCGAATTCCTGCACGTGGACGACATGGCTGCCGCCAGCATCCACGTGATGGAGCTGGATCGCGAAGTGTGGCAGGAGAACACCGAGCCGATGCTGTCGCACATCAACGTGGGCACCGGCGTGGACTGCACCATTCGCGAACTGGCGCAGACCATCGCGCAGGTGGTGGGCTACAAAGGCCGCGTGGTGTTTGACGCGACCAAGCCGGACGGCACGCCGCGCAAGCTGCTGGACGTGACCCGTCTGCATCAGCTGGGCTGGTACCACGAGGTGTCACTGGAGCAGGGGCTGGCCAGTACCTACCAGTGGTTCCTGGAAAACCAGCACCGCTTCCGGGGGTAATGATGTTTTTAAGTCAGGAAGATTTTGCCACGGTGGTGCGTTCCACTCCGCTCATCTCAATTGATTTGATCGTGGAGAACGAACGCGGCGAGTTCTTGCTGGGGAAACGAACCAACCGTCCTGCACAGGGATTCTGGTTCGTGCCCGGCGGGCGCGTGCAGAAGGATGAGACGCTGAGCGATGCGTTTGAGCGTCTCACTCTGGCAGAGCTGGGCCTGCAGCTGCCGATGGCAGCGGGCCAGTTTTACGGGGTCTGGCAGCACTTCTATGACGATAACTTTTCGGGCACCGGGTTCACCACGCACTACATCGTGCTGGGGTTCCGCCTGAAGGTGAGTGAGGCAGACCTGCGTCTGCCTGATTCTCAGCATGACGACTACCGCTGGCAGACGCCAGAGGCGTTGCTGGCTAGCGACAATGTGCACGACAACAGCCGTGCCTATTTCCTGGCCGATCGTCAGTCTGAGGTGCCGGGACTATGAAGATCCTCGTATACGGAATCAACTACTCGCCGGAGTTAACCGGTATCGGGAAATACACCGGCGAGATGGTCGAGTGGATGGCGAGCCAGGGACATGACGTGCGGGTCATTACCGCGCCGCCGTATTACCCGGAATGGAAAGTAGGGGAGCGCTACTCAAGCTGGCGCTACCGTCGCGAAGAGGGAGCGGCGACCGTCTGGCGCTGCCCGCTGTATGTGCCTAAGCAGCCCTCGACGCTGAAGCGGCTGATTCATCTCGGCAGCTTTGCGCTAAGCAGCTTCTTCCCGCTGATGGCGCAGCGTCGCTGGAAGCCGGATCGCATCATTGGCGTGGTGCCGACGCTGTTTTGCACGCCGGGCATGCGCCTGCTGGGCAAACTCTCCGGCGCGCGCACGCTGCTGCACATTCAGGATTATGAAGTTGACGCCATGCTGGGCCTGGGGATGGCAGGCAAAAGCAAAGGCGGCAAGGTGGCGAAGCTCGCCAGCGCGTTTGAGCGCAGTGGGTTACACAACGTGGATTACGTCTCAACGATCTCGCGCTCAATGATGAACAAGGCGCAGGAGAAGGGCGTCCCGGCGGAAAAGGTGATCTTCTTCCCGAACTGGTCTGAAGTCGCGCGTTTTCGCGACGTGACTGAGCAAGACGCTCAGGCGCTGCGCGCAGAGCTCGGTTTGCCTGATGACCAAAAAATCATTCTTTATTCAGGCAACATCGGCGAAAAGCAGGGGCTGGAGAGCGTGATCGAAGCGGCCCAGCAGCTAAGCCAGCATCCGTGGACGTTTGTGATTGTCGGGCAGGGCGGTGGGAAAGCGCGGCTGGAAAAAATGGTAAGCGAACGCGGCCTGACCAACGTGAAGTTCTTCCCGCTTCAGTCCTATGAGGCACTGCCTGCGCTGCTGAAGATGGGTGACTGCCATCTGGTGGTGCAAAAACGCGGCGCGGCGGATGCGGTGCTGCCGTCCAAGCTGACCAACATTCTGGCAGTGGGCGGTAACGCGGTGATTACGGCAGAAGCCGAAACAGAATTAGGCCAGCTGTGTGACAGCTACCCGGGGATTGCGGTGTGCGTGGAGCCGGAATCGGTCCCGGCGCTGGTCACCGGCATTGAACAGGCACTCGCCATGCCAAAACTGAACACGGTGGCACGTGAATATGCCGAACGCACGCTCGAGAAAGAGAACGTGCTGAGCCAATTTATTGCAGATATACGGGGATAAATCATGAGTCAAACCACTTTGTATCCGGTTGTGATGGCTGGTGGCTCTGGTAGCCGGTTGTGGCCGCTGTCCCGCGTGCTCTATCCAAAACAGTTCCTCTGCCTGAAAGGGGAGCTCACCATGCTGCAAACGACGGTTAACCGTCTGCACGGCGTGGAGTGTGAAAGCCCGGTGGTGATTTGTAACGAACAGCACCGCTTTATTGTTGCCGAGCAGCTGCGCCAGCTGAACAAACTCACAGAAAACATCATTCTGGAGCCTGCCGGTCGTAACACTGCCCCTGCGATCGCCCTGGCGGCGCTGGCGGCAAAACGCAGCAGCCCGAACTGTGACCCGCTGATGCTGGTGCTGGCGGCGGACCACGTTATCCAGCAGGAGGACGCGTTCCGCGACGCGGTTCGTGCGGCCATTCCTTATGCCGACAGCGGCAAGCTGGTGACCTTCGGCATCGTGCCGGATCTGCCGGAAACCGGCTATGGCTATATCCGCCGCGGCAGCGTGACGCCGGGTGAAGGCGACAGCGTGGCGTTTGACGTGGCGCAGTTTGTTGAAAAACCGAATCTGGAAACCGCGCAGGCGTACGTCGCCAGCGGGGAGTACTACTGGAACAGTGGGATGTTCCTGTTCCGTGCCGGACGCTATCTGGAAGAATTGCAGAAGTATCGCCCGGACATTCTCAGCGCCTGCGAGAAAGCGATGGCTACGGTTGATCCGGACCTCGATTTTATCCGCGTGAACGAAGAGGCATTCCTCGCCTGTCCGGAAGAGTCCATTGACTACGCGGTGATGGAACGCACGGCTGATGCCGTCGTGGTGCCGATGGATGCGGGCTGGAGCGACGTTGGCTCCTGGTCGTCCCTGTGGGAGATCAGCGCCCATACCCCGGAGGGTAACGTCCATCACGGTGATGTGATTAGCCACAAAACGGAAAACAGCTACGTCTATGCCGAGTCCGGCCTGGTTACCACGGTTGGCGTGAAAGACCTGGTGGTGGTTCAGACCAAAGACGCCGTGCTCATTGCCGACCGTAACGCCGTGCAGGACGTTAAAAAAGTGGTGGAAAAAATCAAGGCGGATGGTCGCCACGAGCACCACATTCACCGCGAAGTCTACCGTCCGTGGGGCAAGTATGACTCCATTGACGCAGGCGAGCGTTACCAGGTGAAACGCATCACCGTGAAGCCGGGTGAGGGGCTTTCTGTACAAATGCATCACCACCGTGCCGAGCACTGGGTAGTGGTCGCGGGCACGGCGAAAGTCACCATCGACGGCGAAGTCAAGCTGCTGGGTGAAAACGAATCCATCTATATTCCGCTGGGGGCGACGCACTGTCTGGAGAACCCGGGGAAAATTCCTCTCGACTTAATTGAGGTGCGCTCCGGCTCGTATCTGGAAGAGGACGATATCGTGCGCTTCCAGGACCGCTACGGGCGGGTGTAGCACTCCGCAACATGCCCGGTGGCGCTGCGCTTGCCGGGCCTACGAATGACAAAAAAATCAATTTGGCCATTTAGTGGTCAGGGCCGACTGTTGCCTGAAAAAGGGGTCATCATGGAAAAATTAACCTGTTTTAAAGCCTACGATATTCGCGGCAAGCTGGGTGAAGAGCTGAACGAAGATATCGCGTGGCGCATCGGCCGCGCGTACGGCGAATATCTCAAGCCAAAAACCATCGTGCTGGGCGGCGACGTGCGCCTGACCAGCGAGTCCCTGAAGCTGGCGCTGGCGAAAGGGCTGCAGGACGCGGGCGTTGACGTGCTGGATATCGGCCTTTCCGGGACCGAAGAGATTTACTTTGCCACCTTCCACCTCGGCGTGGACGGCGGTATCGAAGTGACCGCCAGCCACAACCCGATGGACTACAACGGCATGAAGCTGGTGCGCAAGGGCGCTCGCCCTATCAGTGGCGACACCGGCCTGCGCGACGTGCAGCGCCTGGCGGAAGCCAACGATTTCCCGCCGGTGAACGACGCGAAGCGCGGTAGCTACAAGCAGATCAATTTGCAAAAAGAGTATATCGACCACCTGCTGGGCTACATCAACGTGGCGAACTTCAAGCCGCTGAAGCTGGTGATTAACTCCGGCAACGGCGCGGCCGGCCCGGTGGTGGACGCTCTCGAAGCCCGCTTTAAAGAACTGAACGTGCCGGTGACCTTCGTCAAAGTGCACAACACCCCGGACGGCAACTTCCCGAACGGTATTCCTAACCCGCTGCTGCCGGAGTGCCGCGACGATACCCGCAACGCGGTGATTGAGCACGGCGCGGATATGGGCATCGCCTTTGACGGCGATTTCGACCGCTGCTTCCTGTTCGACGAGAACGGGCAGTTCATCGAGGGCTACTACATCGTCGGCCTGCTGGCGGAAGCGTTCCTCGAGAAAAACCCGGGCGCGAAAATCATTCATGACCCGCGCCTGTCCTGGAACACCGTCGACGTGGTGTCCGCGGCAGGCGGCACGCCGGTAATGTCCAAAACCGGCCACGCCTTCATCAAAGAGCGCATGCGCGAAGAAGACGCCATCTACGGCGGCGAAATGAGCGCCCACCACTATTTCCGCGACTTTGCCTACTGCGACAGCGGGATGATCCCGTGGCTGCTGGTGACCGAACTGCTGTGCCTGAAGGGGAAAACGCTGAGCGAGCAGGTAGCGGACCGCATGGCGGCGTTCCCGGCGAGCGGGGAGATCAACAGCAAGCTGGCGCAGCCAGCCGAGGCCATTGCCCGCGTGGAGCAGCACTTTGCCATTCACGCGCTGGAAATTGACCGTACAGACGGTATCAGCATGGCGTTCCCGCAGTGGCGCTTTAACCTGCGCTCGTCCAACACCGAGCCGGTGGTGCGCCTGAACGTGGAATCCCGCGCTGACACCGCGCTGATGGAAGCCCGAACGAAGGACATTCTGGCGCTGTTGAATCAGTAATATTTGCCCCTCCCGGTGGGAGGGGGAACTGAATACAGGAACAACGATGACGAATCTAAAAAAACGCGAACGAGCGAGAACGAATGCATCGTTAATCTCTATGGTGCAGCGTTTTTCTGATATCACCATCATGGTCGGTGGATTGTGGGCGGTGTGTCGGATCAGCGGACAATCGTTCTTATATATGCATCTGCTGATGGCGCTGATTGCGCTGGTCGTGTTTCAGATGATCGGCGGGATGACGGATTTCTATCGTTCGTGGCGCGGCGTCAAAATGACCACCGAACTGATGCTGCTGCTGCAGAACTGGACCCTGAGCCTGATCTTCAGCGCGGGCCTGGTGGCGTTCAGCCATGATTTTGACAATCGTCTGGTGACCTATCTCTGCTGGTATCTGCTGACCTGCGTCGGCATGGTGGTGTGCCGCTCTCTTATCCGCTTTGGCGCGGGCTGGCTGCGCAACCGGGGTTATAACCGTCGCTTCGTTGCCGTGGCAGGGGATTTGCCCGTCGGGCGGGTGCTGCTCGACAGCTTCCGCAAAGAGCCGTGGTTAGGTTTTGAAGTGGTGGGGATTTATCACGACGCGAAGCCTGGCGGCGTGCCTTCGGACTGGGCGGGCAATTACGAGCAGCTTATTGAAGACGCAAAAGCCGGCAAAATTCACAACGTCTACATCGCCATGCAGATGAAAGACGAATCCCGCATTAAGCAACTGATGCGCGAACTGGCGGATACCACCTGTTCGGTGATCCTGATCCCGGACGTGTTTACGTTCAACATCCTTCACTCCCGCATTGAAGAGGTGAACGGTGTGCCGGTCGTACCGCTGTACGACACGCCGCTGTCAGGTATTAACCGCGTGCTGAAGCGTCTGGAAGATATCGTGCTCTCTTCGCTGATTTTACTGCTCATCTCCCCGGTGCTGTGCTGCATCGCCCTGGCGGTGAAGCTGAGCTCTCCCGGACCGGTTATCTTCCGTCAGACCCGCTACGGCATGGACGGTAAGCCGATTATGGTGTGGAAATTCCGCTCCATGAAGGTGATGGAAAACGACAAGGTGGTGACCCAGGCAACGCAGAACGATCCGCGCGTCACCCGCGTGGGGAACTTCCTGCGTCGTACCTCGCTGGACGAGCTGCCGCAGTTCATCAACGTGTTCACCGGCGGGATGTCGATTGTCGGACCTCGCCCGCACGCGGTCGCGCATAACGAGCAGTACCGTTCGCTGATTGAAGGCTACATGCTGCGCCATAAGGTGAAGCCGGGCATCACGGGCTGGGCGCAGATTAACGGCTGGCGCGGTGAAACCGACACGCTGGAAAAAATGGAAAAACGTATTGAGTTCGATCTGGAGTACATCCGTGAGTGGAGCGTCTGGTTCGATATCAAGATTGTTTTTCTGACCATCTTCAAAGGTTTCGTGAACAAAGCGGCGTATTAAGATGAGCTTACGTGAAAAAACCATCAGCGGCGCGAAGTGGTCAGCGATGGCGACTATCGTCATCATTGGCCTTGGCCTGGTGCAGATGACCGTCCTGGCGCGCATTATCGATAATCACCAGTTCGGTCTGCTGACCGTTTCGCTGGTGATTATCGCGCTGGCCGATACGCTGTCTGACTTTGGTATCGCCAACTCGATTATCCAGCGCAAAGAGATTAGCCACCTTGAACTGACCACGCTCTACTGGCTGAACGTGGGGCTGGGGATTTTCGTGTTTGTGCTGGTCTTCCTGCTGAGCGACACCATCGCCAGCGTGCTGCACAACCCGGATCTCGCGCCGCTGATGCGTACGCTGTCGTTTGCTTTCGTGGTGATCCCGCACGGGCAGCAGTTCCGCGCGCTGATGCAAAAAGAGCTCGAGTTCAACAAGATCGGCATGATCGAGACCAGCGCCGTGCTGGCGGGCTTTACCTTCACCGTGGTGAGCGCCCATTTCTGGCCACTGGCGATGACGGCCATTCTGGGGTATCTGGTTAACTCTGCCGTACGCACGCTGCTGTTTGGCTATTTTGGCCGCAAAATCTACCGTCCGGGGCTGCATTTCTCTCTCGCTTCTGTCTCGTCCAACCTGCGCTTTGGCGCATGGCTGACGGCGGACAGTATCATCAACTATGTCAATACCAACCTTTCAACGCTGGTGCTGGCACGTATTCTCGGCGCGAGCGTGGCGGGAGGCTACAACCTGGCCTACAACGTTGCGGTCGTTCCCCCGATGAAGCTGAACCCGATTATTACCCGCGTGCTGTTCCCGGCGTTTGCCAAGATTCAGGACGACACCGAGAAGCTGCGCGTCAATTTTTACAAGCTGCTTTCGGTGGTGGGGATTATTAACTTCCCGGTGCTGCTGGGGCTGATGGTGGTTTCCAGCAACTTCGTGCCGCTGGTGTTTGGCGAAAAGTGGAACGGAATTATCCCGATCCTGCAGCTGCTTTGCGTGGTGGGGCTGCTGCGCTCCGTGGGGAATCCGATTGGTTCCCTGCTGATGGCGAAGGCGCGCGTGGATATCAGCTTTAAGTTCAACGTCTTTAAAACCTTCCTGTTTATTCCGGCAATTATCGTGGGTGGACACATGGCGGGTGCCATCGGCGTCACGCTGGGCTTCCTGCTGGTGCAGATTATCAACACCGTTCTGAGCTACTTCATCATGATCAAACCGGTGCTGGGTTCCAGCTACCGTCAGTACATCCTGAGCCTGTGGCTGCCGTTCTATCTCTCATTGCCGACCCTGGCGGTGAGCTACGGCCTGGGCATTATCCTCAGCGGCCATCTGCCGCTGGCCGCGCTGCTGGCGGTGCAGGTCGCCGCGGGCGCGCTGGCCTTCGTCGTGATGATTGTGCTGTCGCGCAATGCGCTGGTGGTAGAGATGAAGCGCCAGTTTTGCCGTAACGAAAAAATGAAAACGCTGCTTCGCGCAGGCTAGTTATTTAAGAGGCCATTATGAAATTATTAATTCTTGGCAACCATACCTGCGGCAACCGTGGCGACAGCGCCATCCTGCGCGGTTTACTGGATGCGATTAACACCCTTAAGCCTGAGACCGAAGTGGACGTGATGAGCCGTTATCCGGTCAGTTCATCCTGGTTACTGAACCGTCCGGTGATGGGCGACCCGCTCTACAGCCAGATGAAACAGCATAACAACGCCGCGGGCGTGATGGGGCGCGTGAAGAAAGTGCTGCGCCGTCGCTACCAGCACCAGGTGCTGCTTTCCCGCGTGACCGACACCGGCAAGCTGCGCAATATTGCTATCGCGCAGGGCTTTACCGATTTCGTTCGTCTGCTGTCGGGCTATGACGCCATTATCCAGGTTGGCGGTTCGTTCTTCGTCGATCTCTACGGCGTGCCGCAGTTTGAGCATGCGCTTTGTACGTTCATGGCGAAAAAGCCGCTGTTTATGATTGGCCACAGCGTGGGGCCTTTCCAGGACCCGCAGTTTAACCAGCTGGCAAACTACGTTTTCGGCCACTGCGATGCCCTGATCCTGCGCGAGTCGGTCAGCCTCGATATGATGAAGCGCAGCGAGATCGATACGTCAAAAGTTGAGCACGGCGTGGACACGGCCTGGCTGGTGGATCACCAGGATGACAGCTTCCAGGCAAGCTACGCGGTGCAGCACTGGCTCGACGTGGCGGCGAAACAGAAAACCGTCGCGATTACCCTGCGCGAGCTGGCGCCCTTCGATAAGCGTTTAGGCACGACGCAGGCGGCGTATGAGAAAGCGTTCGCCGACGTGGTGAACCGCGTGCTGGACAGCGGTTATCAGGTGCTGGCGCTGTCCACCTGCACCGGTATCGACAGCTACAACAAAGATGACCGCATGGTGGCGCTGAATCTGCGCAACCTTGTCAACGACCCGTCCCGCTATCACGTGGTGATGGACGAACTGAATGACCTGGAGATGGGCAAGCTGCTCTCCGCCTGCGACCTGACCGTAGGCACCCGTCTGCACTCGGCGATTATCTCGATGAACTTCGGTACGCCGGCCATTGCCATCAACTATGAGCACAAATCCGCCGGGATTATGCAGCAGCTCGGCATGCCGGAAATGGCCGTGGATATCCGTCATCTGCTGGATGGTTCGCTCGGCACGATGGTGGGGGACACCCTGGGCCAGCTGCCGGCCATCAATGAACGCCTGGCCGTGGCGGTGAAAGCCGAGCGCGAGAAGGGCATCGGAATGGTGAAATCGGTACTGGATCGCGTACGGGAGGGGAAATGAAGGTTGGTTTCTTCTTGCTGAAATTTCCGCTGTCGTCTGAAACGTTTGTCCTGAACCAAATCACCGCGTTTATCGATATGGGATATGACGTGGAGATTATCGCCCTGCAAAAGGGCGATACCCAAAACACCCATGCGGCGTATACCCAGTATGGGCTGGAGGCGAAAACCCGCTGGCTGCAGGATGAGCCTTCCGGGAAGGTGAGCAAGCTGCGCCACCGGGCCAGCCGGACCTTACGCGGGATCCATCGCGCGTCGACCTGGCGCGCGCTGAATGTGTCCCGCTATGGCGCAGAGTCCCGCAATTTGATCCTGTCGGCCATCTGCGGGCAAACGGCGCAGCCGTATCGTGCGGACGTGTTTATCGCCCACTTTGGCCCGGCGGGCGTTACCGCCGCGAAGCTGCGCGAGCTGGGGGTGATTGACGGTAAAATTGCGACCATCTTCCACGGCATTGATATTTCCAGCCGTGAAGTGCTGAACCATTATACCCCGGAGTATCAGCAGCTTTTCCGACGCGGTGACGTGATGCTTCCCATTAGTGAACTGTGGGCCGGACGGCTTAAAAACATGGGCTGCCCGGGAGAGAAAATTGCCGTTTCGCGTATGGGGGTGGATCTTACCCGCTTCACTCGCCGCCCGGTGAAGGTGCCGGGCAAACCGCTGCAGATCATCTCCGTCGCTCGCCTGACCGAGAAGAAAGGGCTGCATGTGGCCATTGAAGCCTGCCGCCAGCTGAAGGCGCGCGGGGTGGATTTCCACTATCGCATTCTGGGCATTGGGCCGTGGGAGCGTCGTCTGCGTACGCTTATCGAGCAGTATCAGCTGGAAGATGTTGTCGAGATGCCGGGCTTCAAGCCGAGCCACGAGGTCAAGGCCATGCTTGATGAAGCGGATGTGTTCCTGCTGCCTTCCGTCACGGGCACCGATGGCGATATGGAAGGCATTCCGGTGGCGCTGATGGAGGCGATGGCCGTGGGGATTCCAGTGGTATCGACCCTGCACAGCGGGATCCCGGAGCTTATCCAGTCTGACTATTCTGGCTGGCTGGTGCCGGAAAATAACGCCATGGCCCTGGCCGATCGATTAGCGGCATTCAGCGACATCGACCAGCAGGCGCTGGAGCCCGTGCTCCACAATGCCCGACAAAAAGTAGAAACCGATTTTAACCAGCAGGTGATTAATCGCCGGTTAGCGAGCCTGCTGCAAACGTTGTAACGCCGAGGTTGTATGCTGAAAAAGATTACCCGACGCACCTTCGTCTCTTCTCTGTCCGTTCTGGCCGCCGCGCCGCTGCTGTCGCCCCGCCTTGCGCGGGCGGCAGCCGGAAGAACGGTTTCTGTGAATCAGTACAATAACAACGACTGGATCGCCGCCTTTAAGCAGGCGTTTAAAGATGGGGACACGGTTGTTGTCCCTGCGGGGCTCACCTGCGAAAACATCAATACGGGCATTTTCATTCCCGACGGGAAAACGCTGCTGATCCGCGGGGCGTTAACCGGCAACGGACGCGGCCGCTTCGTCCTTCAGGAGGGCAGTAAGGTCATTGGCGAGGGCGCGGGACGCACGGAAAATATTACCCTGGACGTTCGCGGCTCTGACTGTGCGATCAAAGGACTCGCGATGAGCGGGTTTGGTCCGGTGACGCAGATCTACATCGGCGGGAAGAAGCCCAGCGTGATGCGCAATCTTGTCATTGATAACATCAGCGTGAGCCAGGCCAACTATGCCATCCTGCGCCAGGGTTTCCATAACCAGGTGGACGGTGCCCGCATCACCAACAGCAAGTTTAGCCACCTGCAGGGCGATGCGATCGAGTGGAACGTCGCTATCAATGATCGCAATATCCTGATTTCCGACCATGTGATCGACAACATCAACTGCACAAACGGCAAGATCAACTGGGGCATTGGCATTGGCCTCGCCGGAAGCACCTACGATAATGACTATCCGGAAAAGCAAACCGTTAAGAACTTCGTGGTGGCCAACATCACCGGCAGCAACTGCCGTCAGCTCGTACATGTTGAAAACGGCAAACATTTTGTTATCCGTAATATAAAGGCCAAAAATATTACGCCTGACTTCAGTAAAAAGGCGGGAATAGACAACGCCACGGTAGCAATTTATGGCTGTGATAATTTCATTATTGATAATGTCGACATGGTAAATAGTGCCGGAATGCTCATCGGCTACGGCGTGATTAAAGGCGATTATTTGTCCATTCCGCAAAACTTTAAGCTCAACAATATTCACCTCGATAATCGCCAGCTGGCGTATAAGCTGCGCGGAATACAAATTTCATCCGGCAACGCCACGTCATTTGTTGCGATTACTAACGTCGAGATGCAGCGCGCTACCCTGGAACTGCACAATAAGCCTCAGCATCTTTTCTTACGAAATATCAATGTGATGCAGGAAGCCGCCGTAGGGCCTGCCCTGAAGATCAATTTCGACCTTCGCAAGGACGTGCGGGGCAAATTTATGGCTAAAGATGAGACGCTGCTGTCGCTGGCGAACATAAAAGCCGTCAATGAGAAGGGGCAAAGCTCGGTGGATATCGACCGGGTTGATCAGCAGGTGGTGAATACCGAGCGGCTGAATTTTGCGCTTCCGCACAGATAATCGACAATTGTTGATTTTGGGACTATTCCTGGCACAAAAGCGTGATCTAATCAGATTACAACTACAGAAATTAGTGTAGCCAGGGCGTAACATTACCTAATAATCACGGCAAATCATGCTGGCGAAAACGGGTTTAAGAGCTATAATTCGTCAACCATTTTAAGGTGGAAGATATAATGATTAATTTGAAAGCAGTCATTCCGGTAGCAGGCCTGGGCATGCATATGCTGCCAGCCACAAAAGCCATTCCTAAAGAGATGCTGCCGATCGTCGACAAGCCAATGATTCAGTACATTGTCGACGAGATTGTTGCTGCAGGGATCAAAGAAATCGTCCTGGTGACGCATTCGTCCAAAAATGCGGTAGAAAACCACTTCGACACCTCTTACGAACTCGAGGCGCTGCTTGAGCAGCGCGTCAAACGCCAGCTGCTGGCGGAAGTACAGTCTATTTGTCCACCGGGCGTGACCATCATGAACGTGCGCCAGGCGCAACCGCTGGGGCTGGGTCACTCTATCCTGTGCGCCCGTCCGGTTGTAGGTGATAACCCGTTCATCGTTGTGCTGCCGGACATTATCATTGACACCGCGTCTGCCGATCCGCTGCGCTACAACCTGGCGGCAATGGTCGCACGTTTCAATGAAACGGGCCGTAGCCAGGTGCTGGCAAAACGCATGAAAGGCGATCTCTCCGAATACTCCGTTATCCAGACGAAAGAACCGCTGGAGACGGAAGGGCAGGTGAGCCGCATCGTTGAGTTCATCGAAAAACCGGATCAGCCGCAGACGCTGGATTCTGACCTGATGGCGGTTGGCCGTTATGTTCTGAACGCAGATATCTGGGCCGAGCTGGAAAAAACCGAGCCAGGTGCCTGGGACCGTATCCAGTTGACCGACGCAATTGCCGAACTGGCGAAAAAGCAGTCTGTTGACGCGATGCTGATGACCGGCGATAGCTATGACTGCGGTAAGAAAATGGGGTATATGCAGGCGTTTGTGAACTATGGGCTGCGTAACCTGAAGGAAGGGGCGAAGTTCAGAAGTCGGATTGAGAAGTTGCTGGCTGACAACTGATATTTTCTTAAACGATCTGTATAAGCGGTAGTCATCATCAGGGTATGTGGATACATAACCAAAATGATGCCTGCCGTTTTTTGTTATTAATTCTAATAATAACATGGATTTATCTGATTCAAATCTCTCCAGATTTGTAACGATTTGTGCTTGTTTCTGAGGTCATTTAGGACGACAATTAACGCCAGTTTTTTGTCTGTATTCAGACAAGATGAAACATTTAATCCAACATCGCTCAGTGCACTGGTAGCTGTGAAGCCAGGGGCGGTAGCGTGCCTTGCATTCGCAATTGAATATTGAATGAACAGTCGTGACCTATACAGTTTCTCGCGATTCTGCACTCCTCGCGGGCAAAAAAAATCAGATTGAGTAGATAGGGGATGGCAATGAAAGTATTGGTGACGGGCGGAACCGGATTTCTTGGTACTGCTTTAGTCCGGACGTTGAAATCATCAGGACACGAGGTGATATTAACAACGCGCAGGCAGGAGAACACTGAACAGGGAATTTACAACCTGGGTGATATCTCAGCCGATACCAACTGGATAAATCTTCTTCAGGGATGCGACACTGTCATTCATACTGCGGGAAGAGCACATATCCTTAATGATTATGCACAAGATGCTTTGGCGGAATTTCGTCGCGTTAATCACGACGCGACCATGAAATTAGCAACAGATGCCGCGACAAGTGGGGTAAAGCATTTTATTTTCGTAAGCTCGATCGGTGTTAACGGTAATTCCACTTCGGGAATCCCTTTTTCTGAAGCGTCGGAGCCCCGACCAATCTCTGATTACGCCATTTCCAAGCTAGAAGCTGAGCAGAGCCTGCTTAAAAACTTCGCAAATACTGATATGGCTATCACCATAGTCCGTCCTGCATTAATTTGTGGTGAAAACGCGCCGGGAAATATACAGCGTCTTTTAAAACTGGTGTCTAAGAACTTGCCGTTACCATTTAAAAATGTCAGGAACAAGCGGGCACTCGTGTCACTAGATAATGTTGTCAGCTTTATCAATGAATGCGTCGTTAATGAAAAATCAAAAAATCAACTCTATTTACTCGCAGATGCGGAACGACCTTCTACAGAAGATATGATTATTGCCTTTGCTTCAGGTATGGGCATTAAAGCGAAAGTTATCTATTTCCCTACGGTGATCCTGAAGTTAATGCTTTCTGCTGTTGGTAAAGGTGGAATTTACGACCAATTATTTGGCAATCTTGAAGTCGACGCCACCAAATCACGGGAACATTTGCACTGGACCCCCCCGATAACGCTTCAAGAAACTATGAAAAAAACGGCGAAGTATTATATCGAAGGTAATAAAGAATGATGAATTTTGGAATTGTGATATTCGCTTTTTTAGTATCGTGTATGCTGACCTGGGGGTTACGCGGTTATGCCATCAAGCATAATGTCATAGATCGACCAAACCAGCGAAGCTCGCATTCTGTGCCGACGCCGCGAGGTGGTGGGGTGGCTATCGTCCTGACGCTCCTGGTGGCGTTAGTATGGTTTTATTTCAGCCGCGAGCTGACATTGGATAGTTTCCTGGGGTTATTTATACCAGGGTTAATTGTTACCATCATTGGTTTCCTTGACGATCATGGTCATATCGCGGCTCGCTGGCGCCTTTTGATGCATTTTCTGGCTGCGGCAATTGGCATCTATTTCTTAGGCTCTTTCCCGGTAATTACGCTATTTGGCTACGATCTTTTCTTATCCTGGATTGGTATGATTCTCGGCTGTGTGTATCTGGTCTGGATGCTAAATTTATATAATTTCATGGATGGGATTAATGGCTTAGCCAGCGCAGAGGCAATCACATTTGCCGCATGTAGTGCAGTGTTGATTGTTGTAAACCAGTACACTGACGCGCCTGGAAGTATTTATCCGCTGACGCTTGCTCTTATCGGTGCCGCGGCCGGCTTTATTGTCTGGAATTTTCCGGTAGCGAAAATCTTCATGGGCGATGCCGGGAGTGGTTTCCTTGGAATAACTATTGGGTTGATGATCCTCCATATTGCGAAAGTAGATACGCATTTCTTTATTGCAGAGTTATGTTTGCTGGGCGTATTTATCGTTGATGCCACTACAACCTTGCTGCGGAGAGTTGTAGCGGGCAAAAAAGTCTATGAAGCGCATGCCAGCCATGGCTATCAAATCCTTGCAAGAAAGTATGGCAGCCACGTTCCGGTGACAATGATGGCGATTGCCGTCAATCTGCTGTGGCTCTTCCCAATCGCCTTCCTTATCGCCTCAGCCAAAATTGATGGTGTTGTAGGGCTGATTATCGCCTGGCTCCCGCTTTTCGCTATTGCACTCAAATGTGGTGCAGGCGTTAAAGACAAAGAGAGCAACGTCAATGCATAACTTAATGATTTTGGGGGCGGGTGGCCATGGGCGTACACTCTGCGAGGTGGCGAGACTCCTGGGATATACGGATATCGTTTTTCTTGACGATAATGCATCCCCCATCTATGACATTAACAAACTCATTATTGGAAAAATTTCAGAACTACAGTTACATATCGAAAAGACCAGTCATGTAGCGATTGGTATCGGAAATAATAAAGTCAGAGAACAGCTCTATCAGCAGATTATCAGCTTAGGTATTCACCCTGTAACGCTTATACATCCCTTTGCATTTATCAGCCCCTCGGCGACCATCGCTGAAGGTTCTGTCGTATTAGCGGGAGCAGTGATTGGTGCCAACGCGAGATTAGGTGTGGGTACGATTATTAATAGCCATTCGACTGTAGATCACGATTCTTCTCTAGGCGATTTTGCTCACTTAGGAGTTGGTGTTCATCTTGCTGGCGGCGCTATTATTGGGAAATCAGCGTTTCTGCAGGCGGGTACAGTGGGTGGTTATAATACAATAGTAGATGATTACTCAGTGTGTCCTGCTGGTACTATTTTATAAACTGAATGCAAGCTTTAACGAGGCGACCAGTTTTTTGTATGCTAAATTATTTAATATCTTTACCCAGACCAATAAAAAGAATCATAACTCTTTCGATAGATGTTGTACTGCTCTTATGTGCATTTTGGTTTGCATTTTGGGTACGCATTGATTCTATGACTCCAATATATAGCACGGAACATTGGCTATTTATATTTTCAATAATTTTCGTCACCTTGGCGATATTTGTTAAATTAGGGCTTTATCGAGCCGTAATCCGCTATATTACCGCAAAAATATTACTGGTCGTTACAGTGGGGATGGTTATATCATCCATTTTGCTTATTATTGCAGCGTTTTATACCAATCTCTATTTGCCGAGAACGATTCCATTCATTTATTTCTCGTTCGGTTTACTGCTCATTGCCGGATCGCGGCTTGGTATGAGGATGTTGGTAAATCGTGGATTGAATCTGGGCACTCGGGTGGTGATTTATGGTGCCGGTGCATCTGGCCGTCAGCTACTGCCAGCGCTGAGCCAGATGGACGAATATTATCCTGTTGCTTTTGTCGATGACAACCGTGCTCTGCAAGGTCAGGTAATTCACGGCGTCAGCGTTTTCGCGCCTGAAAAACTGCCATGGTTGGTTGAGAAATACGAAGCGAAGAAAATTCTGCTTGCTATGCCAAGTGCCAGTCGAGCCAGGAAGAACGAAGTCATTAAAACACTGGAAGGTCTGCCGTGCGAGGTACTCTCTATTCCCGGCATGGTCGATCTGGTAGAGGGTAAAGCGCGTATTGATTCGTTGCGCAAAGTGGTTATTACCGATCTGCTGGGCCGCGATCCCGTCTCACCGATTCCGGAACTGGTGTCTCGTAATATCAACGGGAAAACGGTTATGGTTACCGGGGCTGGAGGATCGATTGGTTCTGAGCTTTGCCGACAGATAATTAAAAATAAGCCGAACCAGCTTATTCTGTTCGAATTGTCAGAGTTCTCACTCTACTCCATCGATTCAGAACTGCGTAATTTGAATCTCAGCCAGAATTTTCAGGTTAAAATCTACCCTATCCTTGGTAATGTACAGAATAAAGAGCATCTCGAAAGATTAATCAAAGCATTCAACGTCGACACGATTTATCACGCTGCGGCGTACAAGCATGTTCCGCTTGTCGAATTCAACGTTCTTGACGGAGTGCGCAATAATATCTTCGGTACGCTGAGCTGTGCTCAGGCTGCGGCAAGTTGCGGTGTTGAAAGCTTTGTTTTAATTTCGACCGATAAGGCAGTCCGCCCCACGAATACGATGGGGGCAACCAAACGCATGGCTGAACTCGTACTGCAGGCGCTGGCAAAAGAAACCAGTAACACCTGCTTTAGTATGGTTCGCTTCGGCAACGTATTAGGTTCGTCAGGCTCTGTTGTGCCGTTATTTGAAAAACAGATAGCTGCGGGTGGTCCCGTGACGCTAACCCATGAGAATATAACGCGTTACTTTATGACCATCCCTGAAGCGGCACAGTTAGTCATTCAGGCTGGCGCAATGGGTACGGGTGGCGATGTATTTGTTCTGGATATGGGGGAACCCGTCAAGATCATCGATCTTGCGCATCGAATGATTACGCTGCAAGGGCTCACCGTTCGTGATGATAAAAATCCTTATGGTGATATTGCGATAAAAACGACGGGTCTGCGTCCGGGTGAGAAGCTGTATGAAGAGTTGCTTATCGGCGATAATGTATCTGTAACTCAGCACCCGCGTATCAGGACTGCTAACGAAGTGATGTTGCCGTGGAGTGAGATGAGTATTATTCTCCACGACCTCGACAATGCCTGCAGTGAGTTCAACTACGAACGCGTGCGTGAAATACTGTTGCAGGCGCCTGCGTCGTTCAATCCAACGGACGGTATCTGCGATTTACTCTGGAATGAAAAAGTAAGTTAAAATATCAGGTTGTCATTTTCTTAGCCCTGAGTACTTGTCGAAGGTTACCAGGGTGTCGGCATGTAATAAATTGTTTCTGAAAACCTTAAGAGCGAAATAAACGTGAAAATTCTGGTCACTGGTGGAGCAGGCTTTATTGGGTCTGCAGTGGTACGACACATTATTAATGATACGCAAGATTCTGTTATTAACGTCGATAAACTGACTTACGCAGGGAATCTTGAATCGCTGGCCGATGTTGCGCATAACGATCGCTATCATTTTGAACATGCCGATATCTGCGACAGCGATGCCATGGCACGTATTTTTGCAGAGCACAAGCCTGATGCTGTGATGCATCTGGCGGCCGAGAGCCACGTTGATCGCTCGATTACCGGCCCGGCTGCTTTTATCGAGACTAATATTGTTGGTACCTATGTTCTGCTGGAAGCAAGCCGTAAGTATTGGTCTGAGTTAAGTGCTGATAAAAAGGCTTCATTCCGTTTCCACCATATCTCAACAGATGAAGTTTATGGCGATCTTCCGCATCCGGATGAAGTTGCAAAGGGCTCTGAACTGCCGCTATTTACTGAAAAAACCGCCTATGCCCCGAGCAGCCCATATTCTGCGTCTAAAGCGTCCAGTGACCATTTAGTCCGTGCCTGGCTGCGCACCTATGGTTTCCCGACCATTGTCACTAATTGTTCTAACAACTATGGCCCTTACCACTTCCCGGAAAAACTTATCCCTCTGGTAATCCTGAATGCGCTGGATGGAAAAGCCCTGCCGGTTTACGGTAAAGGTGACCAGATCCGAGACTGGCTGTACGTTGAGGATCACGCCCGCGCTTTATATACCGTGGTGACGCAGGGCAAGATTGGCGAAACCTACAACATCGGCGGCCACAATGAAAAACAAAACCTTGATGTGGTAAATACCATCTGTAACCTGTTGGATGAAATTGTGCCTAAGGAAGGTTCCTATCGCGATCAGATAACTTACGTTGCTGATCGTCCTGGTCATGACCGCCGCTATGCGATTGATGCAGAGAAAATTAGTCAGGAGCTGGGCTGGAAGCCTCAGGAAACCTTCGAAAGTGGTATTCGCAAAACCGTAGAATGGTACCTGGCGAATACGCAATGGGTAGAGAACGTGAAAAGCGGCAGCTACAAATCGTGGATTGAAGAAAACTATGGGGATCGTGCTTAATGAACATCCTGTT
The DNA here is from genome assembly GCF_058788735.1 of Enterobacter sp. FW301-JW81. NCBI lineage: Bacteria > Pseudomonadati > Pseudomonadota > Gammaproteobacteria > Enterobacterales > Enterobacteriaceae > Enterobacter > Enterobacter sp. FW301-JW81. Next base: position 507,296 of record NZ_JBYTBA010000002.1, read on the forward strand.
GTTTGGCAAAACCGGTCAGGTGGGTTGGGAGTTACAGCGTGCCCTTGCACCGCTGGGTAATTTGATTGCTGTTGACGTCCATTCGAAAGAATATTGTGGTGATTTCAGTAAGCCTGAAGGGATTGCAGAAACTGTGCGCCTTATAAAGCCTGACGTAATCGTGAACGCGGCTGCGCACACAGCTGTCGATAAGGCCGAGTCAGAGCCAGAATTTGCTCAGCTATTGAATGCCACGAGTGTCGAGGCGATTGCTAAAGAGGCCCAAAAATTGGGGGCCTGGGTTGTTCACTACTCTACAGATTACGTTTTTCCGGGTAATGGAAGTACGCCGTGGTTGGAAACAGATGTCACAGCACCGCTCAATATTTATGGCGAGACGAAGTTAGCAGGTGAAAAAGCGTTAAGTGAAAATTGCTCACGCCATTTGATCTTCCGGACGAGCTGGGTTTATGCCGGCAAAGGGAATAATTTTGCGCGTACTATGCTGCGACTGGCAAAAGAGCGTTCTGAGCTGTCTGTTATTAATGACCAATATGGCGCACCAACTGGCGCTGAATTATTAGCAGACTGCACGGCTCATGCTATTCGAGTTGCGCTAAATAAATTCGAGGTGGCAGGTACTTATCATCTGGTTGCCAGTGGTACGACAACCTGGTATGACTATGCCTCGTTGGTATTTGAAGAAGCGCGTAAAGCAGGGATGGAACTGGCCTTAACTCAGCTTCATGGGGTGCCAACCAGCGCGTATCCAACGCCTGCAAAGCGTCCAGCAAACTCCCGCCTGAATACCTTAAAGTTCCAGCAAAATTTCAACCTGGTACTACCGCAATGGGAAGTGGGGGTAAAACGTATGTTGACTGAGTGGTTTACAGCAACAGCGATTTAATAATTATCAAGATGCCTGGGAATGGGTATCTCATGAATATAGAGATGATGAAATGAAAACGCGTAAAGGTATTATTCTGGCGGGTGGTTCTGGTACTCGCTTGTACCCAGTGACAATGGCTGTTAGTAAACAATTATTGCCAATTTATGATAAGCCGATGATTTACTATCCGCTCTCTACGCTGATGTTGGCAGGCATTCGAGATATTTTAATTATTAGTACTCCTCAAGATACACCGCGTTTTGAACAGCTTCTGGGTGATGGAAGCCAGTGGGGATTGAATTTACAATACAAAGTTCAGCCAAGTCCGGATGGGTTAGCGCAGGCTTTCATTATTGGTGAAGAATTCATTGGTAATGATGATTGCGCTTTGGTACTAGGGGACAATATTTTCTATGGACACGATCTTCCGAAATTGATGGATGCCGCCGTCAACAAAGAAAATGGGTCAACAGTCTTTGCCTATCATGTGAACGACCCAGAGCGCTACGGTGTTGTCGAGTTCGATAACAATGGTACAGCCATGAGCCTCGAAGAAAAACCGCTGAAACCTAAGAGTAATTATGCGGTTACGGGGCTCTATTTCTACGATAACAGTGTCGTTGAGATGGCAAAAAATTTGAAACCTTCAGCACGTGGTGAGCTGGAAATAACAGATATAAACCGTATTTACATGGAACAAGGAAAGCTTTCCGTTGCTATGATGGGCCGTGGCTTTGCCTGGCTTGATACAGGAACTCACCAGAGCCTAATAGAGGCGAGTAACTTCATTGCTACCATCGAAGAGCGTCAAGGACTCAAGGTTGCTTGCCCTGAAGAAATTGCCTATCGCAAAGGGTTTATTGATGCTGAGCAGGTAAAAAAACTTGCAGCGCCGTTATCAAAAAACCAATATGGACAATATTTGCTGAAAATGATTAAAGGTTATTAACTGATGAACATAATTAAGACTGAAATCCCCGATGTATTAATATTTGAACCAAAAGTATTTGGAGACGATCGTGGTTTCTTCATGGAAAGTTTCAATCAGCGAATGTTTAACGAAGCTGTAGGTAAAGAAGTTAATTTCATTCAGGATAACCATTCCAAATCTACTAAGAATGTACTTCGTGGTTTGCATTTTCAGCTTCAACCTTATGCTCAAGGTAAATTAGTGCGTTGTGTTGTAGGTGAAGTTTTTGATGTTGCCGTCGATATTCGTAAAGACTCGAAACATTATGGAAAATGGGTTGGAGTAAATCTTTCAGCTGAAAACAAGAAACAATTATGGATTCCTGAAGGGTTCGCTCATGGTTTTTTTGTGTTGAGCGATACTGCAGAATTTGTATATAAAACAACTAATTACTACTCTCCTGAACATGAGCGTTCAATCTTATGGTCAGATAGTGATCTGAACATTGAATGGCCGATAAGCCGCGATTCTTTACCAAGTTTGTCTATAAAAGATCTTGCTGGTAAAGCTTTCAGTGATTCAGATTATTAATTAATGCTTGGGCCTGTAAATAGCATACAGGCTTTTTTCACATAACTGAGTGTATTATACCAGTGAAAAAAAACATCATACTGCTATTTTTTGTTCAGGCGTCAAACTATTTATTTCCTTTACTAACCCTTCCTTATTTAATGCGTGTCCTGGGTGCTGAGAATTTTGGCGTTGTCGCTATGGTTCAGGCGTGGATACAATATATTATAATTTTCGTGGATTATGGGTTTAACTTTAGTGCGACGTTACTTATATCAGTCAATAAAAACAAACAGACTAAAATTGACTCTATTTATACAGCTGTGACTGCTGCCAAGTTAATATTGTTATTGGTTGTGTCTTTTATTTTTTGTTTGTACGTGATGATTAATGGTTCAAGTATATACTCACATCTGATCATTTTGGGCCTGATTTCTGTAATTGGCACAGTTCTATTTCCTGTATGGCTGTTTCAAGGAATTGAAAAAATGCAGGGTATTGCGATATGTACGACTATTGCGAAATGTGTATCACTATTGTTGATTTTCCTTTTAGTGAAAACACCTGACGATATGAATATGGCGGTTATTAGCCAATCATCAGGAATGTTTGTCTCAGGAATTTTAGCATGTATCTTTATAAAAAAACAAAAATTGGCGAAATTTACAAAGGTTTCAATACAAGAAATTTATTTAGTTTTGTCCAAAGGTTTTGATCTTTTTGTATCTAATATAACCATTAGTTTCTATACAACATTAAATATACTAATTATTGGATATTTTGGTGGTCCGACACTCGCAGGATATTTTTCAGCAGCAGACAAAATCCGAACTGCAGCCCAAGGTTTAATGAGCCCTGTACAGCAAGCTATGTTCCCAAGAGTAAGTTCATTGATTAATGAGGGGAAACAGCTCAAAGAAATTTTGAACTTATACGGAAAGAAATTCATTGCATTTGGATTTCTAATATCGATCTCAATGGCTGCCATAGGATATCCTGTATCTCTTTATTACTTTAGTGCCGAATATCGCGTATCATCTATGATATTACTGATGATGTCTCCTCTGCCATTAATTGTTTCAATCGGTGTTGTATATGGGCAGTGGTGGTTGATACCTAATAATTTAACAAAAATTGTCAGGAAAACATATCTGGCTGTTAGTCTCATGCATATTATTGTTTCTATTGTATTAATGCATATAACTCCAACTTACGGTGTGACTATCAGTGTTATCATTACAGAAATAATTGTTTCTGCTATTTTTGTCTTGGCTAGTTTTAATAGCGGAAAAATATTAAAATGATTAAGTGCAGGCCCAGAAACCCAGCTAGTTATCTAAGTCTCTATATTATCGTTTCATTAGCGTTATGGCTTTCTCAAAATAGTCTCTATATCACCTTTGATTCAGGTTTGATGATCTTAATTGTTGCTTATTTGTACTTTTTCTTAGGGTGTTATATAGGTAATCGAACGACAAGACATCATTATTCTGATCAAACAATAAGAAGTCAACCGATAGTTAATTTTACATTTCGGATGAAAGTTTTACTTGCAATTAACTTGTTGATATTAGTTTATCTTTCTTTGCTTTTTAAAGATATAATATTAAGCGGTATTTCATTTGCAGAATATAGGGATAGTTTATTCAAAGATCAATCAATAAAAGAGTATTATGGTGCTTTTGCTGCCTACTTATTTGTATTCGCAACGTTAGTTCCACTTTTTGGCATTAGCTATGGGTTATATTTAAAGATTAATAATAAGAAATCTATAATATTTTATCTCTCATTTTTAATGTTGATAGGAAAAGAAAGTATTTTGATTTCCAGATATTATGTCTTTGCCCCAGTACTTGCAGCAATTGTGATATTATATTGTTATGATAGTAAAATGACCTTAAAAAAGGTTGTCTTTGCTCTGGTTGTGTTTCTGCTCTTATTATTAGCAATATTTGCATTTAGAGGTGATAGTGATTTAAGCCAGAGTTTAACTAATACTCGTAATTATGCTGTTGCGGGCTACTCACTTTTTACTCATGCAATTGATAGTGGTGATATAGATAAATTATATGAACTTTCGAGTCCATTTTCATTTCTAGGTGTGCTTGGGGCTAAGTTTTATGACCAAAGCGCTTTCTTTGCAAAAGTGCAGGACTTTGTTCCACTCGGAAGTGCCGGTTATTTCAATGCATTTTATACATCATTACTATTACCGTTTTTATATTTTGGCAGCATAGGATTAGCTTTGCTAAGCTTATTATATGGATATATTTTATCAAAAAACCATAAATTGTTTATTTATAAAAATTCTTTCCTAAATTTCAATTCACTTTTTTCCTTGATTGTTATTTTCTTTTCTCATCAGTTTTTGCCTGTGCAGTTATCCTTTTTTTGGGATTATTTCCTAATTTCGTTATCTGTTCATTTTTTTGTAGTATGTTATAGAAATATAAGGAGCAATTTTTGAAAACGTTAGCATTTTATCTTCCACAATTTCATGAGATAGAAGAGAATAATGAGTGGTGGGGCAAAGGGTTCACTGAGTGGGTCAATGTCAAAAAAGCAACGCCTCTTTTTAGGAATCATAACCAACCTAGAGAACCGTTGAATGACTATTACTATAATTTGCTTGAAGTTGAAACTTTAAAATGGCAGTCAGAACTGGCAAAAAAATATCGTATTGATGGATTTTGTTTTTATCATTATTGGTTCAATGGTAAGCGTTTGTTGGACAAACCAGCTGAACTATTATTAGATAACAAAGATATAGATCTTCCATTCCTTTTTTCATGGGCTAACGAACCATGGACTCGTAGCTGGGATGGTAGTCATCGAGATGTCATTATGCCCCAGAGTTATGGGGATGAATCTGATTGGCTTAATCATTTTAATTATCTCAAACCGTTTTTCGAAGACGAAAGATATATTAAACATAATGGAAAGCCTGTTTTTCTGCTATACCGCTCTGCTAGTTTTGAAAAGTGCAATGAGTGGATTCAATATTGGCGAAAACTAGCTAAAGAAACTTCGTTCGGTGATATACATTTCGTATCAACACTTACTTCATTCGCTCAAGACCATCGCCAGCTTGATTTTGATGCAGAATTGAATTTTGAACCCATGTGCACTTTTGAACACAATATGGGAAAAATTAAGCCCGTGGTGCGAAAAATCGTTGGAAGACTAAAGCGTATTTCAAATGAAAAACTAAAAACGAATTACGTGGAACAGCTATTATCCTATCAATCAATTTGGGATAAAATACTTGAGAAAGATTTCAGTGACACTCATTATTCCGGTGCGTTTGTGGACTGGGATAATACTCCAAGGAAAAAAACCAAATCATTGGTTATGAAAGGAAGTAACCCGGAAATATTCAAGAATAATTTCGGCAAACTTTATAAAAAATCTCTGGCTGCAAATGTTCCTTATTTGTTTATAAATGCATGGAATGAATGGGCTGAAGGCACTTACCTTGAGCCTGACAAAAAAAATGGCTTTGGTTATTTGGAAGCAGTGAAAGAAACTGTTGAAAAATTCAGAAAAATTGATGGGTGATAGATCGTGATTAGTTCTGTAACTGTAACATTCAATCCTGATATTCTTTGTTTGGAAAAACAGTTTCTGTCTTTGCAAAACCAAATAGATGATGCTGTTATTGTGGATAACGGGTCTCAAAATTATAATGATGTAAAAGAATTAGCCAACAGATTTAATTTTGTTTTGATTAGTTTGCCCATAAATATGGGGCTTTCGCATGCACAAAATATTGGCATTGAAAATACTATATCTCGCGGTGCCAATTATTTATTACTGCTTGATCAAGACAGTGTGCTAGGTGCTAATTTTATTAGTGCCATGAGTAAAGTGTATACTCAATATAATGTTGGTATCCTAGGTCCATCTTTTTATGATCCGCACACAAACGAATTTTATTGGGGCACTAATTATATTGGCCCATTTATCAAACGAACACCTATTCAGGAAATAACGGATGTAACTTATGTTATTGCATCTGGCTCTTTCTTTTCTTCTGAAGTTTATAAGAAAGTTGGAAAAATGGAAGAGGCATTATTCGTTGACTATATTGATGTAGAATGGGCTCTGCGCGCTAAAAAAGTTGGATACCGCGTGGCAATGACTAATCAAGCTTCTATGGCACATACGATTGGTGATTCAAGGCTGAATCTATTAGGGCGTAAAATATCTATTCACAGCCCGATGCGACGTTATTTTCTCGTAAGGAATAGTTTCTTTATGATCAGAAAATCTTATATTCCTGTAGGTTATAAAATTCGAGAGGTTTTCCTGAATTTTGCTCGTGCAGCAATATCTTTGATACTGAATAAAGAAAAAAAGAAAACGCTAATGATGATATTTTACGGGATTTCTGATGGGGTTTCAGGTAGATTTGGACCATTCAAAAGAAATTAGTACATGGTGTAGCTGTCTCGTTGCAAATTGATGGGCGTTAGTAGCGATATAATTATTGGATTGTTCCAAAAATATGAAAATTCTTTACATAATAACACGCGCGAATGAAATCGGTGGGGCTCAGACTCATTTGCGTGATATGACATCGGCGTTGGTAAATGATAACCATCAGGTAGAGTTAATCGTTGGTGAACAAGGCGCTCTGGTTGATGAGCTTCGCGCGATGAATGTGAAAGTTCACATTATACCTGAACTTGTCAGGGAGATTTCGCCTTGTAAGGATATTAAATGCGCTCTAATCACCCGCAAAATTATAAAAGAATTTTCACCGGATGTCATTGCACTTCATTCTTCTAAAGCCGGAATTGTAGGTCGATTAGCTGCTCTTTTTCTGAATATTCCTGTTGTTTTCACCGTACATGGTTGGTCCTTTGCGAATGGTGTCAATGATAAAAAGCGTCGTTTGTATATTATTATTGAACGGTTATTCAGCAAGATCACAGATGAAATAATTACGGTGTCTGCTCAAGATAAACAACTTGCGATCGAACATAACGTCGCTTCAGCCAGTCAGCAAACAGTAATCCATAATGGTGTTCCATTAAAAAAAGCTACTCCACATGTTTATCATAATAATGCAGTAGTAAAGTTAATTTCAGTGGCTCGCTTCTCAGAACAAAAAGATCATGAAAGCTTATTGAAGGCTCTGAGTTTATTAGAGACAAGAAACTGGGCATTGACGCTGGTAGGTAAAGGACCAAGATTAGATGAGATGAAGCAGCTTTCACAGGATCTTGGAATAAGTGATAATGTCGTCTTCACAGGCGAACGTTTAGATGTCGATTACTTATTGGCAGACAGTGATATTTTCCTCTTGGTTTCTAACTGGGAAGGTTTCCCTATCAGTATTCTTGAGGCTATGCGTGAAGGCTTACCTGTTTTAGCTTCAGATGTTGGGGGCGTTTCTGAATCTGTCATTGATGGTAAAACAGGATATCTTGTCCCTCGAGCAGATGTTGATGCCATTAAAAATAGGCTAGTTGACTTAATTAACGATCGATCTTTACGTGTTGCATTAGGCAAGTCAGGAAATGATTTTTTCCTTGATAACTTCTCATTTAATGCAATGTATACTAAAACTGTTGAGCTTTATCAAAAAGCAATTAATAAGAAACATAATAAATAATTAAAATTTTTATAAATAAATTATATCTGCATGTTTTACAGGGATTAAATACATCCTGTTTTGTGTGGTCTTTGATGATCAAGGCCACAAATGCCTACCTCTGACCCTGATTTATGAGTTAAGATTCTTGCAAATTATATCTGTCGGGGGTACCCGACAGTGACCACACCTGACAGGAGTATGTAATGTCCAAGCAACAGATCGGCGTTGTCGGTATGGCAGTGATGGGGCGCAACCTGGCGCTCAACATCGAAAGCCGTGGTTATACCGTCTCCGTTTTCAACCGCTCCCGTGATAAAACCGAAGAAGTGATTGCCGAGAATCCAGGCAAGAAACTGGTTCCTTTCTATACGGTTAAAGAATTCGTTGAGTCTCTGGAAACACCTCGTCGTATCCTGTTAATGGTGAAAGCGGGCGCAGGTACCGATGCAGCGATTGACTCCCTGAAACCTTACCTCGAAAAAGGCGACATCATCATTGATGGCGGCAATACCTTCTTCCAGGACACCATCCGTCGTAACCGTGAACTGTCTGCCGAAGGTTTCAACTTCATCGGTACCGGTGTATCCGGTGGTGAAGAGGGCGCTCTGAAAGGCCCATCTATCATGCCTGGCGGCCAGAAAGATGCGTACGAACTGGTTGCGCCTATCCTGACTAAAATCGCAGCCGTAGCTGAAGATGGTGAGCCTTGCGTGACCTATATCGGTGCAGACGGTGCAGGTCATTATGTGAAGATGGTTCACAACGGCATCGAATACGGCGATATGCAGCTGATTGCTGAAGCTTATTCCCTGCTGAAAGGCGGCCTGAATCTTTCCAATGAAGAACTGGCGGAAACTTTCACCGAGTGGAACAAAGGCGAGCTGAACAGCTACCTGATCGACATCACCAAAGATATCTTCACTAAGAAAGATGAAGAGGGTAAATACCTGGTTGATGTGATTCTGGATGAAGCCGCGAACAAAGGTACCGGTAAATGGACTAGCCAGAGCTCGCTTGATCTGGGCGAACCGCTGTCTCTGATCACTGAGTCTGTTTTCGCGCGTTACATCTCTTCCCTGAAAGAGCAGCGCGTAGCGGCGTCTAAAGTGCTGTCTGGCCCACAGGCCAAACCAGCAGGTGATAAAGCCGAATTCGTTGAGAAAGTGCGCCGTGCGCTGTACCTGGGTAAAATCGTTTCTTACGCGCAGGGCTTCTCTCAGCTGCGTGCGGCGTCAGACGAGAACAACTGGGATCTGAACTACGGTGAAATCGCGAAGATCTTCCGCGCCGGCTGCATCATCCGTGCGCAGTTCCTGCAGAAAATCACCGATGCCTATGCTGAAAACGCCGGTATCGCTAACCTGCTGCTGGCACCGTACTTCAAGAAGATTGCGGACGAATACCAGCAGGCGCTGCGTGATGTAGTTGCCTATGCTGTTCAGAACGGTATTCCGGTTCCAACTTTCTCTGCTGCAGTAGCCTACTACGACAGCTACCGTGCTGCCGTTCTGCCTGCTAACCTGATTCAGGCCCAGCGTGACTACTTCGGCGCGCATACTTACAAGCGCACCGATAGAGAAGGCGTATTCCATACCGAATGGATGGAATGAGTTAACGCACTCGCTGTTATCGCAACCCGGAGCTCGTCTCCGGGTTTTTTTATGCAAAAACAGCTGCCTTATATTCGAAGTAGTCTGAATCTCATCCCACTCGAAGTGATTACTCCTGGTTTGCCTTGACAGTTCTGTTTGCCAGGAGGTACAAAGCCCAACAGTTATGTTTATCGTGATGGTCAGGTGGCCATCAGTACAGTTAACTCACAGAAGTCATTAGCGAATGAAAATAACAATTTCCGGAACAGGGTATGTCGGTCTCTCTAACGGCATTCTGATTGCTCAAAACCACGAAGTGGTTGCATTGGATATCGTGCAGGCCAAAGTGGACATGCTTAATCAGAAAAAATCGCCGATTGTCGACAAAGAAATCCAGGACTATCTCAGCAATAAGCCGCTGAACTTCCGCGCCACGACTGACAAAGAAGATGCATACCGCGATGCGGATTACGTCATCATTGCGACGCCTACTGACTACGACCCCAAAACCAACTACTTCAACACCTCGTCCGTCGAAGCGGTGATCAAAGACGTTATCGCGATCAATCCTCATGCGGTGATGGTCATTAAGTCAACGATTCCTGTGGGTTTCACTAAATCCATCAAAGAGAAGTTTGGGATTGATAACATCTTCTTCTCGCCGGAATTCCTGCGCGAGGGGAGAGCGCTTTTCGATAACCTCCATCCTTCGCGCATCGTCATTGGTGAACGCTCTGAGCGTGCCGAGCGCTTTGCCACGCTGCTTCAGGAAGGGGCCCTGAAGAAAGATATTCAGGTGCTGTTTACCGATTCCACTGAAGCCGAGGCGATTAAGCTCTTTGCAAATACCTATCTGGCAATGCGTGTGGCTTATTTCAATGAGCTCGACAGCTATGCAGAGAGTCTTGGGCTGAACACCCGTCAGATTATTGAGGGCGTGTGCCTCGATCCTCGCATTGGTAACCACTACAACAATCCTTCATTTGGCTACGGCGGCTATTGCCTGCCTAAAGACACAAAGCAGCTCCTGGCGAACTATCAGGCGGTGCCAAATAACCTGATTTCAGCGATTGTTGATGCTAACCGTACGCGTAAAGACTTCATTTCTGATTCTATCCTCGCGCGTCAACCGAAAGTCGTCGGCGTATACCGTCTGATCATGAAGAGCGGTTCCGATAACTTCCGAGCCTCTTCAATTCAAGGGATCATGAAGCGCATCAAGGCGAAAGGGGTTGAGGTTGTTATTTATGAACCGGCCATGCAGGAAGATCAGTTCTTCAACTCCCGCGTGATCCGCGATCTGGATGCTTTCAAGAAGGAAGCAGATGTCATTATCTCAAACCGCATGGCAGAAGAGTTGGCTGACGTGGCGGATAAAGTATATACCCGCGATCTGTTTGGTAGCGACTGATTCTCGGCTTTATCCTGTAAAAAACCCGGCTGATTTGCCGGGTTTTTTATTTTCAGACCTTATAGAAATCGCGGTACCAGTCGACGAAGTTTTTCACCCCATCCTTAACCGAGGTTTGCGGTTTAAATCCAATCGCATCATAAAGTGGCTGGGTATCGGCGCTGGTTTCCAGAACATCGCCTGGCTGAAGAGGCAGCATATTTTTCTCGGCTTTTTTACCCAGAGCATCTTCCAGCGCGGTTATGTAATCCATCAGTTCTACCGGTGAACTGTTACCGATGTTGTAAACCCGGTAAGGCGCTGAGCTGCTTGCAGGTGACCCGGTCTCAACGGTCCAGTTTGAGTCAGGGTGGGGAATGACATCCTGCAGGCGAAAAATTGCTTCTGCAATATCATCGATGTAAGTGAAGTCGCGCTTCATTTTACCGTAGTTATAGACATCGATGCTTTTGCCTTCAATCATCGCCTTCGTAAACTTGAATAGCGCCATGTCCGGGCGCCCCCATGGGCCGTACACGGTGAAGAAACGCAGTCCGGTGGTTGGCAGATTGTAAAGATGCGAATAGGTATGCGACATCAGCTCATTGGCTTTTTTGGTCGCAGCGTACAGCGAGACAGGGTGGTCCACGGAGTCTTCGGTGGAGAATGGCATCTTGCGGTTGAGGCCATATATGGAGCTGGAAGACGCATAAAGTAAATGCTGAACGTGGTTATGCCGGCAGCCTTCCAGCACGTTGAGATGGCCAATAAGATTAGCTTCCGCGTATACGTGAGGGTTGTCCAGAGAGTAGCGTACGCCCGCCTGTGCGGCCAGATGAATCACGCGATCGAACTTCTCGCGCGCGAAAAGCGCTGCCATACCTTCGCGGTCGGCTAACTCCAGCTTGTGGAAGGTGAAGCTCTCGGAGTTTAGCAGTTCCAGCCGCGCCAGCTTCAGATTGACATCGTAGTAGTCATTCAGATTATCAATACCGACAACCTGATGACCAGCCTCAAGGAGGCGTTTACTGACATTTGCACCGATAAAACCTGCTGCACCCGTTACCAGAAATTTCATCTCTTCCCTCATAAACCTATCTTCTTACTGATGCCGTAGCGCATCGCATGGTTGCTATGATAGCGCGAAGGGAGCAAGTTACATAACCCATCTTTCCGATATAACTCATCGGATTCTTATAGAAAAATTGGCAGCAATAGATAAACTATACAAACATAACTATGTTTGCCCGTTTTCATTCGTTAGGGAATGTATGACACAAAACAACAATAGCCAGGTCAACCGAAGCAATGATCCTGAGCAAATTGATTTACTTGATTTAGTGCTGCAACTGTGGCGTGGGAAGTGGATGATAGCAACCTTTGTTGTTGTTTTTATTGCCCTTGCTATGGGATATCTGTTAGTAGCGAAAGAGAAATGGACCTCAAGTGCGATTATTGCGCAACCTGATGTAGCTCAAATTGCGACCTATTCTAACGCTTTGAATATCCTATATGGTAGCGCTGCGCCATCGATGCTTGATGTTCAAACTCGCGCTATAGGCCGTTTCAATTCATCCTTCTCTGCATTGGCACAGGCACTTGAAAATCAGGAAGAACCTGAAAAACTGACGATTGAGCCTGCGGTAAAGGGGGAAGCTTTACCATTAAGCGTTTCCTATACCAGTACATCTGCAGAGGCTGCTCAAAAGCAACTGGCGCAATACATCCAGCAGGTCGATGAGCAAACGGCTAAAGAACTTACCGTTGATCTTAAGGACAACATTAAAGAACAGATCAAGACCCTGAACGATTCCCTGCAAAACCAGGAGAAGGTTGCTCAGGAGCAGAAAGATCTGCGTATCAAACAGATTGCTGAGGCGCTCAAGAATGCTGAAGCAGCGAAAATTACCTCCCCGCAGATTCAGCAAACCCAGGATGTGACGCAGGAAACAATGTTCCTGCTGGGTAGCGTGGGGCTGAAGTCTATGATTGAAAACGAAGCATCTCGTCCACTCGTCTTTTCTGCAGCATACTATCAGACTAGGCAAAACTTGCTGGATATCCAAAACCTGAATGTAAACCCGGATACTATTCACGTCTATCGTTACGTCATGAAACCGGATCTGCCCATTCGCCGCGATAGCCCGAAAAAAGTGATTATTCTGATTCTTTCCGTGCTGCTGGGCGGAATGGTTGGTTCTGGTGTGGTACTGGGTCGCAACGCGCTGCGCAACTACAAGCCAACAGCCTGATTCACCTCAGATAAAAAAACCGGGGAAATTCCCCGGTTTTTTTATTTATGCCGCTTCCTAAGATTCTCTATCACCGCCGTCAAATCCAGCTCCTGATCCTGTAGCAGCACCAGCAGGTGGTACATCAAATCCGACGCTTCATTCGTCAGCTCCTCTCGGTCATGCACCGTAGCGGCCAGCGCGGTTTCAACGCCTTCCTCACCCACCTTCTGCGCAATACGCTTGGTGCCGCTTGCATACAGCTTCGCCGTATACGAGCTGGAAGGATCCGCCGTTTTACGCTCTGCCAGCAACTGTTCCAGTTGGTACAGGAATAACCACTGGTGGCTCGCCTCTCCAAAGCAACTGCTGGTGCCCTTGTGGCAGGTTGGTCCGATGGGGTTTGCCAGCACTAGTAGGGTATCGTTATCGCAGTCGGGCGTAATGCTTACTACATTCAGGAAATGGCCCGAGGTTTCGCCTTTGGTCCACAGGCGTTGTTTGGTGCGCGAGAAAAACGTCACTTTACCGCTGTCGAGCGTTTTTGCCAGTGCGTCCTGGTTCATATACCCCAGCATCAGCACTTCGCCTGAAACCGCATGCTGCACAACCACCGGCAGTAATCCGTCAGTTTTTTCCCAGTCCAGCTGCGCCTGTTGTTGCTTTGTTAACATACCCTGATCTCCACGCCCTGGTCGGCCAGGTACGTTTTTAACTCACCAATATTAATAATCTGTTTGTGGAACACGGACGCGGCCAGCGCGCCGTCAACGTTCGCGTCGCGGAAGGCTTCCAGGAAATGTTCCATGGTGCCCGCGCCGCCGGAGGCGATCAGCGGTACGTGGCAGACCGCACGGACTTTTTTAAGCTGTTCGAGATCGTAACCGTTACGCACGCCGTCCTGGTTCATCATGTTCAACACGATTTCGCCCGCGCCACGCTTCTGCACTTCCTGCACCCAGTCGAGCGTTTCCCACTGCGTCACACGCGTCCGGCTCTCATCGCCGGTATACTGGTTGACGTGGTACTTGCCCGTTGCGGCGTCATACCAGGTGTCGATCCCAACGACAATACACTGTACGCCAAAACGATCGGCGAGTCGGGTAATGAGCTCCGGGTCAGCTAGGGCAGGGGAGTTGATGGAGATCTTGTCGGCACCAAACGAGAGAATTTTGGCCGCATCGTCAGCGGATTTGATCCCGCCCGCCACGCAGAAGGGGATATCAATCACTTCCGCCACGCGCGCTACCCAGCTTTTATCAACCACTCGGCCATCGCTGGATGCGGTGATATCGTAAAATACCAGCTCGTCTGCACCTTCTTCGGCATAGCGTTTTGCCAGCGGAACGATGTCGCCAATGATCTCGTGGTTGCGGAACTGCACGCCTTTCACAACCTGACCATCGCGTACGTCAAGACAAGGGATTATCCGTTTTGCCAGCATTGAATCGCCTCCGTCACAGTAAATTTTCCTTCCAGCAGGGCCCGGCCCACAATCACACCCTGCACGCCCGTTCCGCGCAGCGCGGCAATATCATTCAGATCGCCAATTCCACCCGAAGACTGGAAGGCCACCTGCGGATAACGGGCGCAGACTTCTTCATATAGAGAAACGTTAGAGCCCGCCAGCGTACCGTCGCGGGAGATATCCGTGCACAGCACGTGCTTCAGGCCGACGGGCAGATACATCTCGACCAGCGCTTCCAGCGTCACGCCGGAGTTTTCCTGCCAGCCGCTGACTGCCACCTGTTTATTACCCTGTTCATCAATGCGAACGTCCAGCGCCAGCACCAGCGCGTCGGCGCCAAAGCGGCGGAACCAGCCTTTGACGGTCTCAGGGTCTTTCACCGCGGTTGAACCGACCACCACGCGCGCCACGCCCGCGTCCAGCAGCGCTGCCACGTCATCTTCAGTACGCACGCCTCCACCAACCTGGACGGGCACGTCAACGCCGGCAACCAGATATTTAAGCAGTGGGATCTGGCGTTTCGCCGGGTCCTTCGCGCCGGTCAAATCCACGAGATGCAGGACCTGAGCACCCTGCGCGGCATACTCCTGCAGGCGCGGCAGCGGGTCGTTCCCGTAGTCACGCTGCTGCCCGTAGTCACCCTGGTGGAGACGAACAACCGTGCCGTCAATTAAATCTAAAGCGGGAATAATCATCACATCTCCAGGAAGTTTTTCAGCAGCTGCGCGCCCGCGGCGCCAGAGCGCTCCGGGTGAAACTGCACGCCGAAGAAGTTGTCTTTCTGCACGGCCGCCGTAAACGCCTCGCCGTAATTGCACTGGGCGATCGTATTTGCGTTCACCGGCATGGCGTAGCTGTGCACGAAGTAGAAATATGCGCCGTCTTCAATGCCGCGAAACAGGCGGTCGCCCGCTTTGGCGTAAACGCGGTTCCAGCCCATGTGCGGCAGAGGCAGGCCGTGGTCGACCATTTTCGGCACGTCTTCGTCAATAATGCCCAGCAGGTCGACGCCGTTACTCTCTTCGCTCCGGCGGCCCAGGATCTGCATGCCCAGGCAAATGCCCAGCACCGGCTGGGTACAGGCTTTGATAAGCTCAACCAGCTCGCGCTCGTGGATCTGATCCATTGCCGCCTGCGCGGTGCCCACGCCCGGCAGGAATAGCTTGTCGGCGCGCAGCACCACGTCCGGGTCGCGGCTGACCACGGGCTCATAGCCGTGGCGCGAGATGGCCGACTTTACGGAGTTCAGGTTGGCGCATCCGGTATCCAGAATCACCACATTCATTACAGCACTCCTTTCGATGAAGGCAGGGCGTCACCTTCCACGCGAATCGCCTGGCGAAGGGTACGGCCGAAGGCCTTGAAGAGACTCTCCACGCGGTGGTGGTCGTTCTTGCCCTTGGTCTTCAGGTGTAGCGTCAGGCCCATGGTGTAGGACAGTGAACGGAAGAAGTGCTCCACCATTTCGGTACTCAGGTCGCCAACGCGCTGGTAGGTAAAATCGGCTTTATATTCCAGGTGCGGACGACCGGAGATGTCCATGGCGCAGCGCGCAAGGCACTCATCCATCGGCAGGACAAAGCCAAAACGGTTAATGCCGCGCTTATCGCCGAGCGCCAGCTTCAGCGCTTCACCCAGCGCCAGACCGGTATCTTCCACGGTGTGGTGATCGTCAATGTACAGGTCGCCTTTTACCGCAATCTCCATGCGGAAACCGCCGTGGGTGGCAATCTGGTCCAGCATATGGTCGAAGAAACCGACGCCGGTGTGGATCTTGCTGCCGCCTTCACGGTCCAGCCAGACCTTCACGTCTATCTGCGTCTCTTTGGTGTTGCGCTCTACGTGGGAATAGCGGTCACGTTTTGTCAACTGCTCGCCAATCTTCGCCCAGTTAAGGCTGTTGCGGTCATAGCGTAGCCCCGCGATGCCCATGTTTTCCGCCAGCGTAATATCAGTGATGCGATCGCCGATGACATAGCTGTTGGTTTTATCCAGTGCATCTTCCGGCAGGTAGCGTTCTACCAGCTTCACCTTCGGCTTACGGCAGTCACACTCATCGGCCGGCATGTGCGGGCAAATCAGCACTTCGTCGAATACGACACCCTGAGAGGTCAGTACCTGCATCATCAGATTATGCGGGCCGTCAAAGTCCGCCTGCGGGAAGCTGTCGGTGCCCAGACCGTCCTGATTGGTAATCATCACCAGCTTAAAGCCGGCCTTTTGCAGCTTGAGCAACACCGGAATGACGTCTGGTTCAAACGCCAGCTTGTCGAAACGATCGACCTGAAAATCTGCTGGTGGCTCCGAAATAAGGGTGCCGTCACGATCGATGAAAAGGATCTTCTGGGTCATACTTTCTCCGCTTTCAGGGCGTCAATCACGCGCTGGCTCTCTGCACGGGTGCCTACGGTAATACGCAGGCAGCCGCTCAGGGAGGGTTGTTTATTCTGGTCTCGTAAGATAATGCCCTGATCCCACAAAGATTTAAATACGGCACTGGAAGCGGTGAAGCGCGCCAGGATGTAGTTCGTTTCGGAGTCAAACACCTGCTCCACGCAAGGAATCTCTTTCAGGGCGGTCACCAGATACTGACGCTCCTCAAGAATCTGCGCCACGCGCTCGCGCATCGCGTTGATCCCCTGTGGGGTTAGCGCCTGCGCTGCAATATCAGCAACCGGCGTGGAAAGCGGATACGGGGCGATCACTTTCAGCAGCAGGTCGATGACCTCTTTATTCGCCAGGGTGAATCCGCAGCGCAGACCCGCGAGGGCGAAAGCCTTCGACAGCGTGCGCAGCACCACAAGATGCGGATACTCTTCCAGCCAGCCTGCCAGCGTCGCCTGCGGGCAGAACTCGATATAGGCTTCGTCGGCTACCACCAGGGCTTTGCCGCGCGTCATCTCAAGCAGGGTGCGGATATCCTGCGGGTTGATAATCTGCCCGGTCGGATTGTTCGGGCTGCAAACAAACACCACTTTTACGCCTTCGAGATTGTCGGCAATCTCCTGAAGATCCAGCTGCCAGTTGTCCAGCGCCTGCACGTTGCGGCACGCCACGCCGAAGGTCTCTGCGCTGACGCTGTACATGCCGTAGGTCGGCTGGCAGTACATCACCGCGTCTTTGCCCGGCTCGCAGAAGCCGCGGATCAGCAGCTCAATGCCTTCGTCCGCGCCGCGGCTGACCAGCACCTGCTCTGGCTTCACGCCCGCGTACTGCGCGTAGTTTTCGATAACCGCTTTCGGCTGACACTCCGGATAGCGGTTCAGCGTTTGCTGCGACAGCTCAAACTGCACCGCCGTCGGGAATTCATTGGCGTTCAGCCAGACGTCACCGTTACCGCCCAGACGACGTGCAGACTGGTAAGGCGTCAGGCGACGGACATTTTCGCGGGCTAACTCTTCAATGCTCATGCTTGCTCCTTAAGGGCTGCAACGCGCAGCGTAACGGCATTTTTGTGGGCGGTCAGGCGCTCGGCGGCAGCCAGCGTCTCAATGGTGGACGCCAGCGAGGCAAACCCTTCACGGGAGAGTTCCTGCACGGTCATGCGTTTCTGGAAATCCGCCAGCCCCAGGCTGGAACAGGTAGAGGTGTAGCCATACGTTGGCAGAACGTGGTTGGTGCCGGAGGCGTAATCGCCCGCGGATTCCGGTGACCAGTCGCCGAGGAACACCGAGCCCGCGCTGGTGATGCTGTCGACCAGATCGCGCGCGTTGCGGGTCTGAATAATCAGGTGCTCCGGGCCGTACTGGTTGGAAATGGCAATGCACTGCGCCAGATCGCGCGCCACAATCAGGCGGCTGGCCGACAACGCCTGACGTGCCGTTTCGGCGCGGGGCAGGTCTGCAAGCTGGCGCTCGACGGCTTCGCCGACGCGCGTGGCCATATCGGCATCCGGGGTTAGCAGTATCACCTGCGAGTCCGGGCCGTGTTCAGCCTGCGAAAGCAGGTCGGACGCCACGAAATCCGGCGTTGCGCCGCTGTCGGCAATGACCAGTACTTCAGACGGACCGGCAGGCATGTCAATTGCCGCGCCGTCCAGACGCTGGCTGACCTGGCGCTTGGCTTCGGTCACAAAGGCGTTGCCCGGGCCAAAAATTTTGTCGACCTTTGGAATGGATTCGGTGCCAAACGCCAGGGCAGAAATTGCCTGCGCGCCGCCCACTTTATAGACCGCCTGCACGCCGCACAGCTTCGCCGCATACAGAATCTCGTCGGCAATCGGGGGCGGTGAGCAAAGCACCACTTTCTGGCAGCCGGCGATGCGCGCCGGGGTGGCCAGCATCAATACGGTGGAGAAAAGCGGGGCAGAGCCGCCGGGAATATAGAGGCCGACGGACGCAACCGGACGGGTCACCTGCTGACAGCGCACGCCGGGCAGGGTCTCGACATCCACGGTCTGCAGCTTTTGTGCGGTGTGGAAGGTATCAATGTTTTTCACCGCGACGGCCATCGCCTGCTTGATGTCGTCACCCAGACGATTGCTGGCATCGATGATTTCCTGCTCGGTTACCCTCAATGCGCCGACGTCCGTCTTATCAAACTTTGCGCTGTACTCACGCAGCGCGTCATCGCCGCGGGCTTTGACGTTATCAAGGATCTCTGCCACGGTGCGTGAAATGCTTTCGGAAGCCGAAATCGCCGGGCGCATCAGCAGCTCGCGCTGTTGCGCTTCGCTACGCGTATTCCACTCGATGATTGTGTTAAAACCCATGGCCGTTACTCCATCATCTTCTCAATTGGCAGCACCAGGATAGAGCTTGCCCCCAGCGCCTTCAGTTTTTCCATGGTTTCCCAGAACAGGGTTTCGCTGCTGACCATGTGCATCGCCACGCGCTGCTGATCGCCCGCCAGCGGCAGGATGGTTGGGCGCTCGGCGCCCGGCAGCAGGGCAATCACTTCATCCAGACGTTCGGTTGGGGCGTGCATCATGATGTATTTGGATTCACGCGCCTGAATCACGCCCTGAATACGTGTCAGGAGTTTGTCGATCAACTGCTGCTTCGCGTCAGCCATCTCGCCATCGCGCTGGATCAGGCACGCTTTAGAGCGGTAGATCACTTCCACTTCGCGCAGACCGTTCGCTTCCAGCGTGGCGCCGGTAGAGACCAGGTCACAGATGGCGTCCGCGAGACCCGCACGCGGGGCCACTTCAACAGAGCCGTTCAGCAGACAGGATTTAAACTGCACGCCTTTCTGGTCCAGGTAACGCTTTAACAGGTGAGGGTAGGAGGTGGCGATACGTTTTCCGTTAAGCGCGGCCGGGCCGTCCCACGCTTCATCGACCGGCGTCGCCAGCGACAGGCGGCAGCCGCCGAAGTCCAGGCGGCGCAGGGTGAAGTAACGCGGGTCTTCCCCCTGAGCGCGACGGGTCAGCAGCTCTTCTTCCAGCACGTTTTCACCGATGATGCCGAGGTCAACGACGCCATCCATGACCAGGCCTGGAATATCGTCATCACGCACGCGCAGAATGTCGATGGGCATGTTTTCAGCCAGAGCAATCAGACGCTGGGTGTGCAGGTTAATTTTAATCCCGCAGCGTGCCAGCAGTTCGCGTGAATCGTCACTCAAACGGCCTGATTTTTGAATAGCTATGCGTAAACGTGAGTTATCTAACATTCTTTATTCCTCGTTAACCTGTTTTAACCTGTCTGAATTTGGTCCAAAAAAAAGCCCCCGGAAGAAGATCTTCCGGGGGCTTTTTCATGCGTTCATGCACCACTGGAAGATCCAAACGTCTTCCAGCACACATCGCCTGAAAGACTAGTCAGGATGATGGTGATGATGGTGGTGTTTAAATTGAACGCGTGTCATATAAATTCTCGATGAATGCTTATTCATTTGATGTCTTTTAACCTAAACCAGTTATACGACATATTGCAAGGGCTTTTTTTGATCATTAATTCATTTCATATTGATGCTATGAATTGTGTGTTCTGCCGGGCTGGCGTAGCCTTATAAAAGACGAGTGAGAGTCAGGAGAATTCGCATGAAAAAGGTCGCGATTGTCGGTTTAGGATGGCTGGGAATGCCGCTGGCGATGTCATTAGCCGCGAAAGGCTGGCAGGTGACCGGGAGCAAAACCACGGCGGATGGGGTAGAGGCAGCGCGCATGTGCGGTATTGACGGCGTGGAATTGCGCCTTGAGCCGCAGCTGGTGTGCGATGCTGACGATCTGGACACGCTGATGAACGTCGATGCGCTGGTGATAACCTTACCCGCCCGTCGCAGCGGGCCGGGCGAGTCATTTTACCTGCAGGCGATGCAGGAGATTGTCGACAGCGCGCTGGCGCACCATGTTCCTCGCATTATTTTTACCAGTTCAACCTCGGTCTATGGTGAGGTTGAAGGCGTAGTGAAAGAAACTTCCGAGCGCCGTCCCGTTACCGCGAGCGGGCAGGTCCTGAAAGAACTGGAAGACTGGCTGCATAATCTTCCCGGTACGCAGGTCGATATCGTCCGTCTGGCGGGACTGGTCGGCCCCGGGCGTCATCCGGGACGTTTTTTTGCCGGGAAGTCTGCGCCAGACGGCCAGCATGTCGTCAACCTGGTGCATCTTGGCGATGTCATTGGCGCGATCGAACTCCTCTTACAGGCTCCAAAAGGTGGACACATCTATAATATATGTGCACCGTCTCATCCCGCGCGCAGCACGTTTTACCCGCTGATGGCGCGCCAGCTGGGCCTGGCTCCGCCGGTTTTTGGTGAGACAAAGGATGACAGTAAAGGCAAAGTTGTTGATGGCAATCGCATTTGCCATGAGCTGGGGTTTGAGTATCAGTATCCCGATCCGCTGGTGATGCCCATGGAATAAGTCCCGCAGCGGAGACGATCGCGTACCGGAAGGGGGCGAATATGAAACCGCTGCTGGATGTTCTTATTATTCTGGATGCACTGGAAAAAGAGGGGAGCTTTGCGGCTGCGTCGGCAAAGCTCTTTAAAACCCCTTCGGCGCTGAGCTATACCGTTCAAAAGCTGGAAAGCGATCTCAATATCCAGATCCTCGATCGCTCCGGGCACCGCGCGCGGTTCACCCGTACCGGGCAAATGCTGCTGGAAAAGGGACGTGAAGTCCTCCATACCGTTCGCGAGCTGGAAAAACAGGCCGTCAAGCTCCACCAGGGGTGGGAAAATGAGCTTGTTATTGGCGTGGATGATACTTTCCCTTTTTCTCTCCTGACGCCGCTCATTGAAGCCTTCTATAAACATCACAGCGTGACCCGGCTTATCTTTATCAACGGCGTGCTGGGGGGCTCCTGGGATGCCTTAACCCAGGGCAGGGCGGATATTTTTGTCGGCGCACTCCATGAACCACCCCAGTTGAGCGAGTTTGGTTTTGCCCGTCTGGGTGTGCTGGAGCAGGTATTCGCCGTGGCACCCCATCATCCGCTGGCTCAGGAGCCAGAGCCCTTAAATCGACGCGTAATTAAGAGCTATCGCGCGATAGTGGTCGGGGACAGTTCTCGTCCAGAGTGTGCGGTTTCCTCGCAGCTGCTTGACGAGCAGGAGGCCATTACCGTTTTTGACTTTAAAACCAAACTGGAGCTGCAAATAAGCGGTCTGGGCTGCGGCTATTTACCCCGCTATCTGGCGCAGCGGTTTATCGACAGCGGTGCGCTTGTTGAAAAACAGGTACTTGCTCAAAGCAGTAATGAATCGGTGTGGGTCGGCTGGAATGAACAAACTGCCGGGCTGGCCAGCGCCTGGTGGCGGGACGAAATTTTAGCAAATAGTGCTATCGCCGCCGTTTACTCTCAGCCCGACGTCCAGAAATCAGCCAGTTAGCAAAAAGAAAATTGTCCCGCGCTTTGCAAAGTATTGCCTTTTGTATCCGATGTGGGGCAAAATGCCGCCGCTGCAACCAAATGAATAATCGACGATATAAAAGGCGTCGGTTATTTTTTTTTGCATGTACGAAACGAAACTAAAAACCAAGAGGCCGGGCTTCGTACCGGATAGATATTTACTAAAATCCGACAGTTGTTGTCGCTGAGGAAGAAAGAAATGGGGCAATTTTTCGCTTACGTGGCGGTTATCACCGTAAAGGAGAATAACTATGTCGCATAACGCAACTCCAAACACCTCTCGCGTGGAATTACGTAAAACGCTTACGTTGATTCCGGTTGTTATGATGGGCCTGGCCTATATGCAACCAATGACGCTGTTCGATACATTCGGTATCGTATCAGGCCTCACGGACGGTCATGTGCCGACGGCTTACGCCTTCGCGCTGATTGCAATCCTCTTTACCGCGCTCAGCTACGGTAAACTGGTGCGTCGCTATCCGTCTGCCGGTTCCGCCTACACCTACGCCCAGAAATCCATCAGCCCGACAGTTGGCTTTATGGTGGGCTGGTCATCGCTGCTCGACTACCTGTTCGCACCGATGATCAACATTCTGCTGGCAAAAATTTACTTTGAAGCCCTGGTGCCGTCGATTCCATCCTGGATGTTCGTCGTGGCGCTGGTGGCCTTTATGACGGCCTTTAACCTGCGCAGCATCAAATCCGTTGCCAACTTTAACTCCGTTATCGTTGTGCTTCAGGTTGTCCTGATTGCCGTTATTCTTGGCATGGTGATCTACGGCGTGTTCCACGGCGAAGGCGCTGGCACCCTGGCGAGCAGCAAGCCGTTCTGGTCTGGTGATGCACACGTGATCCCGATGATTACCGGGGCAACTATTCTCTGCTTCTCCTTTACCGGTTTTGACGGGATCAGCAACCTGTCTGAGGAAACCAAGGATGCAGAGCGCGTCATTCCGCGTGCTATTTTCCTGACGGCGCTGATTGGCGGTCTGATCTTTATTTTCTCGACCTATTTCCTGCAACTGTACTTCCCGGATATCTCTCGCTTCAAGGATCCGGATGCGTCTCAGCCGGAAATTATGCTCTATGTGGCGGGTAAAGCGTTCCAGGTTGGCGCGCTGATCTTCTCCACCATCACTGTACTGGCGTCCGGTATGGCTGCGCATGCAGGCGTTGCGCGTCTGATGTACGTCATGGGCCGTGATGGCGTATTCCCGAAAAGCTTCTTCGGCTACGTTCACCCAACGTGGCGCACGCCGGCGATGAACATCATCCTGGTCGGTGCAATTGCGCTTCTGGCGATTAACTTTGACCTGGTGATGGCTACAGCGCTGATTAACTTCGGTGCGCTGGTGGCGTTCACCTTTGTTAACCTGTCGGTTATCTCTCAGTTCTGGATCCGCGAAAAGCGTAACAAGACGCTGAAAGATCACTTCCAGTATCTGTTCCTGCCGATGTGCGGTGCCCTGACCGTGGGCGCGCTGTGGGTTAACCTGGAAGAGAGCTCTATGGTGCTTGGTCTGATTTGGGCGGCTATCGGCCTGGTTTACCTGGCCTGCGTCACGAAGAGCTTCCGTAACCCGGTTCCTCAGTACGAAGACGTTGCGTAATACTGTGTCGGGTGGCGGCTACGCCTTACCCGACCTACAAACCCCGTAGGGGACAAAAAAAAGCCGGAGACATCGCCTCCGGCTTTTTTATATTCATCACTCAGACTATCTCTTGCGCGTACTTGAATAACGCTTTCAGCAGCGCCTGCTTCTCTTCGTTCCCTTCGTATTGACCGTAAAGCATCTCCAACTCCTGTGCGTAGTTGTGCAGATACTCCGGCGTAAACACGTTGCGACGATGCTGCAGCCAGCGTTCCTGCTCAGCTTCATCCAGCGTGCCGGGGTAATTACGCGCGCGGTAGTTAAACATCAGCTTTTCAATGCGTTTATCGGCGAAAGTGATATCCAGCGCCGGCAGGTTACGCGGCTCGGTTTGCAGAACGATATTCATGGCCGCCCGATCGGCATCGCTGAAGAACCCGTTGTACAGCTGGGCATCCACGTTTTCTGACGGCACGAACGGCTCGGCTTCGGCAAAGATGGCGACCACTTTCTCGCGCACCTGCGGGTTTTCCCGCAGCACTTTCAGGTTATCAAGGCAGTGCTGTCGGTTAATGCCCAGCCTGTCGGCATCTTCCGGGCGCAGCGTATTCGCCTGCGCCAGTACCGGGCATTTATTGATATGCACCAGTTTGACCGGCACCGCAGGCAGATCGCCGAGTTCATTTTTCGGGGTGTAAAGCCGCTCGCGCAGGGTATCGCTGTCGAGCTCCAGCAGCGGCGAAATGTCGCCGGCTAAATCCACCATGATGACCGCATTACGGTTGTCCGGATGCCACGCCAGCGGTGCGACCCAGCTGGTATTGCCGCGCCAGGCGCCAAACATGCCGGAAATATGCACCAGCGGCTTCATCTGCGGCACGTCAATCAGCGTGGTCAATTTCTGCTTGCTGCGGTGGCTCAGCAGATACTCAAACAGCCTTGGCTGCGCGCTTTTCACCAGCCTCGCCATGGCAATGGTGGCATAGACGTCCGCCATCGCGTCGTGGGCATTGCTGTGCTCGATACCGTTGGCGCGCGTCAGGTGCTCCAGCCGGAAGCTCGTCAGCCCTTCCTCATTTTCCGGCCAGTTGATGCCTTCAGGACGCAGGGCATAGCAGGCGCGCATGATGTCGAGTAAATCCCAGCGCGAATTGCGGTTCTGCCAGCTCCAGGCGTAGGGATCGTAGAAGTTGCGATAAAAGATGTTGCGCGTCACTTCGTCATCGAAACGGATGTTGTTGTAACCGACCACGCAGGTATGGGGGACGGTGAACAGATCGTGGATGCGGCGGGCGAACTCCGCCTCGCTAAGGCCTTTTTCCCGCGCTTCCTGCGGCGTGATCCCGGTGACCATGACCGCGCCCGGCTGCGGCAGGTAGTCATCAGCGGGCTTACAGTAGAAGACCTCAGGCTCGCCAATGATGTTGAATTCGTCGTCGGTGCGGATGGCGGCAAACTGCGCCGGTCGGTCCAGCGCCGGGTGAGTGCCAAAGGTTTCGTAGTCGTGGAACAAAAAAGTCGGGCGTGCGGCAGAGTCAGACACCAGTAATACCATCCTGTTAAAAAATGACGTGACTATGGTAAACGATCGCGCGGGCCAGACCGAATAAAAAGCACCGTTGTGACACAAATTTGCGCGGCAGCTTCAGCGGAAAATCTGCGTCCTGTCACATTTTTTTGCAATTAAGCCAGGTAACGACATCAGAACTCCCGTAAAAAGGTCATCGATTTTTAATGACCTGAGGATATACCGTTGAAACGCCGTCTGTTTATTGCTGTTTCTTTACTCGCTTCGAGTGTCTCATCTGCTTTTGCGGCCGAACCGCTGGATTTTTCGCCGCAGCCTCCGGCCATTCAGGCTGGCTCCTGGGTGCTGATGGATTACACGACTGGTCAGATCTTAACGGCGGGCAACGAACATCAACAACGTAATCCGGCGAGCCTGACCAAGCTGATGACGGGCTATGTGGTGGATCGGGCCATTGATAGCCATCGCATTACGCCGGACGACATTGTCACCGTAGGACGTGATGCCTGGGCAAAAGGCAACCCGGTTTTTGACGGTTCGTCGCTGATGTTCCTGAAAGAGGGCGATCGCGTCTCCGTGCGCGATCTGAGCCGCGGTCTGATTGTCGATTCCGGTAACGATGCCTGCGTGGCGCTGGCAGATCACGTGGCGGGCGGCCAGCCGCAGTTTGTGAAGATGATGAACGACTACGTGCAAAAGCTAAACCTGCGCGATACGCACTTTGAAACCGTCCACGGGCTGGACGCGCCGGGCCAGCACAGCTCGGCTTATGACCTGGCCGTACTCTCCCGGGCCATCATTCACGGCGAGCCTGAGTTTTACCATATGTACAGCGAAAAGAGCCTCACGTGGAATGGGATCACCCAGCAAAACCGCAACGGCCTGCTGTGGGATAAAACCATGAACGTGGACGGTCTTAAAACGGGGCATACCTCGGGGGCAGGCTTTAACCTGATTGCGTCCGCCGTTGACGGCCAGCGTCGCTTGATTGCGGTGGTAATGGGGGCGGACAGCCCGAAAGGGCGCGAGGACCAGGCCCGGAAACTCCTGCACTGGGGGCAGCAGAATTTCGATACGGTGCAGATCCTGCACAACGGTAAAAAAGTGGGGACAGAGCGTATCTGGTACGGCGATAAGGAGCAGGTGAAGCTGGGCACCGACCAGGACTTCTGGCTGGCCCTGCCGAAAGCGGAAGTGCCGAATATCAAAGCCAAATACGTGCTGGATAAAAAAGAGCTGGAAGCGCCAATTGCCGCGCATCAGCGGGTCGGTGAGATCCAGCTCTATGACCGCGACAAGGTGGTAGCCCACTGGCCGCTGGTGACGCTGGAGGCCGTTGATAAAGGCGGCCTGTTCTCCCGCATGAGCGACTATCTGCACCACACGCTTTAACTGCTGCTGAGCAGACTGGCAGGGTTGCGAGTCTGCTCACATAATAAACACTTCACGTTTGCCGATCGGCCAGAATTCGCTTTATAGTGTATAAATATACAGTGATAAATGGAGGCAGCATGGACTACAGCATTAAGCAGCAACAGAAACGTAAGATTGCCGGTTTTCATTTGGTCGGGCCGTGGGAACACACGGTAAAACAGGGTTTTGAACAGCTGGTGATGTGGGTCGACGGGCGTCACATTGAGCCACTGGAGTGGGTTGCGGTCTACTACGATAACCCGGATGAGGTCCCGGCAGAAAAACTGCGCTGCGACACGGCCGTCACGGTACCGGATGATTTCGTTATCCCGGAAAACAGCGAAGGCGTCATGATGACGGAAATCGCGGCCGGGGATTATGCCGTGGCGACGGCGCGCGTGGAAAACTACGACTTCGCCACGCCTTGGTATCAGTTCTTTAATTCCCTCCTGCAGGACAATAAGTACCAGATGGCGCTTAAGCCCTGCTTCGAGCGCTATCTCAACGACGGCAATGCAGACGGCTTCTGGGATATCGAAATGTACATCGCAGTAGAGCATAAAACGGTTTAAGCCTGCTAAATGAAGGGTTTTTCAGCCGGAAGCGATCCGCCCGGCTGAAAACACAGTACAATTGTGATTTGCCGTGTAGCTGGAGAGCGGGTGTGCGTCCCGACAAATCATTAACCCCTTTTGAAATTCGCTTGTACAAACACTACCGCGTGGTGCATGGATGTCGCATCGCGCTGGCGTTCGTGTTGACGTTTGTCCTGGTCCGCATGCTGGATGTTCCGGAAGGGACGTGGCCGCTGATCACGCTGGTGGTGGTGATGGGGCCCATCTCGTTTTGGGGAAACGTTGTTCCGCGCGCCTTCGAGCGAATTGGCGGGACCGTTTTAGGCTCGGCGCTTGGGCTTATCGCCCTGAAGCTGGAGCTTATATCGTTTCCAGTTATGCTGGCATGGTGCGGTGCCGCTATGTTCCTGTGCGGCTGGCTGGCATTGGGCAAAAGACCGTATCAGGCGCTGCTGATTGGGATTACTCTCGCGGTGGTGGTTGGTGCGCCCGCCGGAGATATGACCACCGCGCTGTGGCGAAGCGGGGATGTCATTCTGGGGTCACTGCTGGCCATGCTCTTTACCGGTATCTGGCCGCAGCGTGCTTTTCTGCACTGGCGCATTCAGATGGCCAACTACGTTACCGCATTTAACCGCGTCTATCAGGCCGGTTTTTCTCCCAACCTGGTTGAGCGTCCCCGGCTGGAAAAGCATCTGCAAACGATCCTCAACGACGTGGTCAAAATGCGCGGCCTGATCACCCCCGCCAGCAAAGAAACCCATATTCAGAAAGCAATTTTCGAAGCCATCCAGACGGTAAGCCGCAACCTGGTCTGCATGCTTGAACTGCAGATCAACGCGCACTGGGCCTCGCGCCCCAGCCATCTGCTGATGCTTAACGCGCAGACCCTCAAAGAGACCCAGCAGATGACGCAGCAAACGCTGTTGACCATCGCACACGCGCTCTATGAAGGTAACCCGCAGCCGATACTGGCGAACAGCGAGCGGCTGAATGAGATCGTTGCGGAGCTGAAGCAGTTAATCAATGAACGCCAGAGCGATAACGTGGCAGAAACACCTATTCACGGCTATGTCTGGCTGAGTATGGAACTGGCGCGTCAGCTTGAGCTGCTATCGCATCTTATTTGCCGGGCGCTGCGCAAATAAAAGGCGTATGTGACGCCTGCTGCTTCGATTCAGCAGCAATTGGGGTTATGATAGATTTAAACGATATACTCATTGTCATTCGCAGCCGCTGTCTGTTACAACGGTTGCCTTAACGAATCCGAATCTCACATTATCAGGGGTGTAAAAATGGAAACTACCAAGCCTTCGTTCCAGGATGTTCTGGAATTCGTCCGCCTGTTCCGCCGCAAAAACAAACTGCAGCGTGAAATCCAGGACGTTGAGAAGAAGATCCGTGACAACCAGAAGCGTGTTCTGCTGCTCGACAACCTGAGCGACTACATCAAGCCAGGTATGAGCGTTGAAGCTATTCAGGGCATCATCGCCAGCATGAAGAGCGACTATGAAGACCGCGTTGATGACTACATCATCAAAAACGCTGAGCTGTCCAAAGAGCGTCGTGACATCTCTAAGAAGCTGAAGGTGATGGGCGAAATCAAGAACGGCGAAGCAAAAAGCGAATAATCGCAGCGAATAGTGAAAAAGGCTCTCTGGTGACAGAGAGCCTTTTTTTTATGATTCAGAACGCGGCTGTAGCTGATAAATCCAGGCATTAACCTGTTTGCCTTCGAGGGTGGTTACCGTGACCTCAACCCGATCGTAGCCGTCTTCAAATTCATCGAGCATTTGCCAGTGTGCGGCAAGGTTATCAGAGATAAACAGATAGCCTTCGACGCGGGGCCCGTCAGGGTGGAGCACAATCCCCGGGAAGTCTGCCGCAGCGCCCCAGCCTCGTTCGTAAAACGTGCCGGATACGAAGCCGGCCAGCCATTCACCGCCAATGTTTTCAAGAATATGCGCATTAGAGTGGCCCGGACGCAGCGTGCCGTAGACAAACAGAGCGTTCATTTTCCCTCACCCGCAAAGCAAAAAGCCTGCTTTTAAAGCAGGCTTTTTAAATTTGGCTCCTCTGACTGGACTCGAACCAGTGACATACGGATTAACAGTCCGCCGTTCTACCGACTGAACTACAGAGGAATCGTTGTGGAGGCTTATCTTAGCGGCGAAAAAAGTTTTGTCAAACCTGATCTTAGAGAAAATCGACCGATTGCTGATTCTGTCGTCAGTTTGTTGTAAATCCACACATCTTTTTCTGGAAAATACTTTGCAGGATGAGCATTTCTCCCCCATCATTTGAAATGGAGTTTCAACTTTTCTCTCTAAGGTCCATTTTGAACGTCACTGCCTCCTTACGCCAGGCGATAACGCGCACGCCATGGTATGCAAAACGTAAAAGCTATCGTGTTCTGTTCTGGCGTGAAATCACCCCTCTTGCTGTGCCTATCTTTCTGGAAAATACCTGCGTTCTGCTGATGGGGGTTCTGAGTACCTTCCTGGTGAGCTGGCTGGGGAAAGAGGCGATGGCCGGGGTCGGGCTGGCGGACAGCTTTAACATGGTGGTGATCTCGTTCTTTGCCGCCATAGACCTCGGGACGACGGTGGTGGTGGCCTTTAGCCTCGGCAAGCTTGACCCCAAGCGCGCGCGCGAGGCGGCCCGTCAGTCGCTGATGATCATGACCATTTTTTCGATCGTTCTGGCGGCGGTGATCCACTATTTCGGTAAAGAGATTATCGACTTTGTCGCCGGGGAAGCCACGAACGAGGTTAAAGACCTGGCGCTGACCTACCTGGAAATGACCGTCTTAAGCTATCCGGCGGCGGCCATTGCGCTGATTGGCAGCGGTGCGCTCCGCGGGGCGGGCAACACCAAAATCCCGCTGCTGATCAACGGCGGGATGAATATCCTGAATATCATCATCAGCAGCGTCCTGATCTACGGCGTGTTCTCCTGGGAAGGGCTGGGGTTCGTCGGTGCCGGACTGGGGTTAACCATTTCACGCTATATCGGCGCGGTGGCCATCATCGGGGTGCTGATGGCGGGGATCACGCCTTCGCTGCGCCTTACGCTGAAAAGCTATTTCCGCCCCTTTAATTTCGCCATTATCTGGGAAGTGATGGGGATCGGCATTCCCGCGAGCATTGAATCGGTGCTGTTTAACGGCGGGAAGCTGCTCACGCAGATGTTTGTCGCCGGGATGGGGACCGACGTTATCGCCGGTAACTTCATCGCCTTTTCCATCGCCTCGCTGATTAACCTGCCGGGTAACGCGCTGGGTTCGGCCTCGACCATCATCACGGGTAAGCGGCTCGGGAAAGGGCAAATAGGGCAGGCGGAGCGGCAACTGCGGCACGTGTTCTGGCTATCAACCATTGGGCTGACCCTGATCGCCTGGGGCACCGCGCCGTTTGCCGGGCTGATGGCCTCGTTCTATACCCACGAAGATGATGTTAAAGAGGTCGTTAAGATCCTCATCTGGCTCAACGCGGCCTTTATGCCCATCTGGGCGGCCTCATGGGTTCTGCCCGCCGGGCTGAAAGGCGCGCGCGACGCCCGCTTTGCGATGTGGGTATCGATGCTCGGCATGTGGGGTTGTCGCGTTGTCGCGGGGTATACGCTCGGGGTGATGCTCGGATGGGGCGTTATCGGGGTCTGGCTGGGGATGTTCCTTGACTGGGCCGTGCGGGGCGCGCTGTTCTACTGGCGTATGGTCAGCGGGCGCTGGCTGTGGAAATATCCGCGGAAAAATGCCTGACAATTGCGCGAAATGGAGAATTATTCGGCAAACGATCGGAAATATGCATTCTGCCTTTGACATCATGGGGGAGCATCGATAATATGCGCCCCGTTCACACGATTCCTCTGTAGTTCAGTCGGTAGAACGGCGGACTGTTAATCCGTATGTCACTGGTTCGAGTCCAGTCAGAGGAGCCAAATTTGAAAAGCCTGCTTTTAAAGCAGGCTTTTTGCTTTTCTGCGGCGGGTAAAATTGTCGGGTGGCGGCTTCGCCTTACCCGACCTACAGGACATGTAGGCCCGGTAAGCGAAGCGCCACCAGGCACCAGACCGCACGAAATTACACACGAATCGGCGCCGTCGCCTCCTCGAGCCACGCACGCGCTTCACTATTCACCAGCGGCAACAGCGCCTCACGTACCTGCCGGTGATACGCATCCAGCCACTTTTTCTCCTGCTCGCTCAATAGATGCAGCTCAACCTGAGTTAAGTCGACAGGGATCAGCGTCAGCGAGGCAAATCTACAAAACCCCGGACGGCTCTCCACAATCTCCACCTGGTTTTCAATGCGAATACCGTGGCTATCGCCCAGATAATATCCCGGCTCGATAGTCATGATATTGCCCGCCACCAGCGGCCACGGGTTGACCTTTTTGGCAATACGATGCGGGTTTTCATGGATCAAAAGCTGATGCCCCACGCCGTGCCCCGTACCGTGATCGTAATCCAGCCCCATCTCCCACAGCGGACGACGCGCAAAAGCGTCCAGCTGATGCCCCTGAGTTCCGGAAGGAAACTGCAGGGTAATGAGTGATAGGAAACCTCTCAGCACGGCGGTGTAGTGCAGGCGCTGCTGCGGATCGACCTGACCCCATGCCAGCGTGCGCGTGGCATCGGTGGTGCCATTAGCATACTGACCTCCGGAATCGTTCAGGTAAAAATGGTCATGGCCGATAGGCTTGTTGCTGGCCTCGCTGGAATGGTAATGGCACATCGCCGCATTGCTGGAGGAGGCGGAGATAGTGGCAAAACTCTGCTCGATAAACCCCGGCTGCTGTTTGCGGAACGCGAGCTGCTGCGCCTGCGCGTCCAGCTCAGTCAGCGGTTGTCCTGCCGCCTCGCGCAGCGGCACTTCACGGCTTAGCCAGGCGAGGAAGTTGACCCACGCGGCACCGTCCTGGTGATGACACTCGCGGTAACCCGCAAGTTCGACCGAGTTTTTAGTTGCCTTCATCAGGGTAATAGGGTCGGTCCGCCAGACAATTTCTCCCCGTGGTTCAATGGCGAAGCGCAGGGCTACCGGCGCGGAGTCGGCATCCACCATCACCCGCTTACCTTCAGCAATCTGCTGGCAACGTTCGATAAAGGCGTCCTGCGGCGCAATGGTGAACGCACTGCGCACCGCGTCTGGCAGGGCGCTGAGCTTGTTGTCGTTAACAAACCACTCAACGTGACCGTCACGGCCAAGCAGGACAAAGGAGAGCGGGACCGGGCTGTAAGGGATATCCGCGCCCCGCACGTTCAGGAGCCAGGCGATGTTATCCGGCAGGGTAACGGCCAGATAATCGGCATTGTTCGCCGCCAGCACGGCGGCAGCGCGCTGGCGTTTGTCTGCGCTGCTTTCGCCGCTCAGCTCAACCGGCATTTCACGAATCAGCCCCGCCGGCGCGGCAGGGCGGTCAGTCCACAGGGTATCAAAAGGAGACTGACTCAGTGGCACCAGCTCGCACGGTGTGGTGGAGAGCTGCTCAAACTCCGAATGGGTCATCAGCAGCGCCTCAAAGCCGATGCGTGTCCCTACCTCAACGTTTTCCGCCAGCCATTGCGCCAGCGGCTCGTTATGCAGGTGGTGGATCTCAACCTCATCCGTATTGACCTGCACGCGCGCCTGAACCTGATAGCGGCCATCGACGAACAGCAGCGCTCTATCCTGCAGCACCAGCGCCACGCCGGCCGAACCGTCAAAGCCCGTCAGCCAGGCCAGCTTTTCGTCGTAGGGCGCGCAGTATTCGCTCTGCCAGGCATCGGCGCGCGGGACGATCATCCCGTCGAGGTTATTGGCTTCAAGCCACTGGCGCAGGGCAGAGAGCGGTGATGTGCTGTACATTCTTTATCCTTATCGTGATTAGCGGAACGGCGGCTCGTTAAAGGTGCGCAGCTTGCGGGAATGCAGCTTGTCG
Organism: Enterobacter sp. FW301-JW81; assembly: GCF_058788735.1. NCBI lineage: Bacteria > Pseudomonadati > Pseudomonadota > Gammaproteobacteria > Enterobacterales > Enterobacteriaceae > Enterobacter > Enterobacter sp. FW301-JW81. The sequence goes on from NZ_JBYTBA010000002.1 coordinate 540,758, forward strand.
CCTTCCGCCCGCAGCAGGTCGATGGCGCGAATGCCAATTTGCAGATGCTCTGAGATAGCCCCCTCATAGAAGCGGTTGGCCTGGCCCGGCAGCTTAATTTCGCCGTGCAGCGGCTTATCGGAGACGCACAGCAGCGTGCCGTAGGGGACGCGGAAGCGATAGCCCTGCGCGGCGATGGTGGCGCTCTCCATATCAATCGCCACCGCGCGGCTCAGGTTGAACCGCAGCGCGGAGGCGGAGTAGCGCAGCTCCCAGTTGCGGTCATCCGTCGTGACGACCGTACCGGTGCGCAGGCGCTGTTTAACCTCTTCACCCGGCATGCCACTGACCTCTTTGGTGGCGTCATACAGCGCGCGCTGCACTTCGGCGATGCTCGGGATTGGGATATCCGGCGGCAGTACGGCGTCAAGCACGTGGTCGTCGCGCAGGTAGGCGTGGGCGAGAACGTAATCGCCAATCAGCTGACTTTCGCGCAGGCCGCCGCAGTGGCCAATCATCAGCCACACGTCCGGGCGCAGTACCGCCAGATGGTCGCAGATGGTTTTCGCATTCGACGGTCCCACGCCAATGTTGATCAACGTGATGCCCTGACCGTCGGCGGTGATCAGGTGCCAGGCGGGCATCTGGTGTTTTTTCCACGCCAGGTCGGAAATGGCCTGCTCGGGCGCTTCGGTCTCCGCGGTGATCCAGATCCCGCCCGCACAGGACAGCGCGATGTAAGGGCTCTCCGGGTCAAGGATCTGGCTACAGCCCCAGCGGACAAACTCGTCGACGTAGCGGGTGTAGTTGGTAAAGAGCACGAAGGGCTGGAAATGTTCGGCTGGCGTACCGGTGTAGTGGCGCAGACGTGCCAGGGAGAAATCGACCCGGCGGGCATCAAAATGCGACAGGGGAGAAAATTCTGCCGGGTGATAAATCCCGTCAGCCGTCTCATCGCCAATCTGCGAAAGTTCAGTCGTCGGGAAGTGGCGGGTCAGTCCCGCGCTCATGGAGCGGTCAAGCGTTAACGCCGAGCCGTCAATCACGTAGGGATACGGGATTTCATGCTGTGAGGGCTCAACGGCTATATGCGCACCGTAGTCCTGGTACAGCAGCGTGAGCTGTTCTTCAAGATAAGGGCGGAACAGTGCAGGGCGGGTGACGGTGGTGCTGTAGCAGCCGGAGTGGGTAAAACGCGCGTAGGCGCGGGTTTTCGGCGTGGTGCTAGCGCTGCCGTCCCAGGTTACAGAGAGCGATGGATAAACAAAAAGGCCCGCGATTCTGGCCTTTTCGTCGGGGAGTTTCCCTGTTTCGATATACTCGCTAATGGCGCTGCGCAGCGCATTGACGGACTGTTCATACAGCGCGTCGAGTTTTTCCAGCGCCTGAGCCGGGGTCAGGCTGGAGCCCTTATTATTCATCTCTGTCTCCTTGTTCCACAGGTGTGCGACTCTACCCGATAGTATGTCACACGCCTGTGAAACAAAAGTGAGATCAGCGGTGGCTCGTCTCTTTCATCAATAGCGCCGTCGCCGCCGACAGCAGGCAGCCGGCCAGCAGATAAATGGCCACGCTGTGCCAGTTTCCGCCGGAGAAGGTCACCAGCGCGGCGGCAATAAACGGCGTAAACCCGCCGCCGACAACGCTTGCGACCTGGTAACCCACCCCTGCGCCGCTGTAGCGGTAGCTGGCGCCGAACAGTTCGGTAAACATCGGCTGCTGGACGCAGACCACCATATCGTGAGCGATGTTCGCGAGCATGATGGCGAAGAAGACAATCCAGAAGATCGACTGCGCCTCCAGCGCCATAAAGAATGGCCACGCGCTGAGGGTTCCCACCAGCGCCCCGGTAATGTAGACGCGACGGCGGCCAAACCGGTCCGCCAGCCAGGCGAAGCAGGGGATTGTCAGGCAACTGATCCCCCCGACCACCAGGCCGATATTGAGGAACAATTCGCGCGGCAGGCCGAGGTTCTGCGTCGAATAGTTCAGCGCAAACGCGGTGACGATATACATCGTCAGCAGTTCGCACAGGCGCAGGGCGATAATTTTCAGAAAAGCGCCAGGGTGCTGAACCAGGGCTTCCATCACCGGCAACCGTTTTTTGGCGGCCGGCTTTTCCTGCTGCTGCTGTTCGAATTCAGCGGACTCTTCCATCCCGTTACGGATCCACAGCGCGGCAATGACCAGCACGATGCTGAAGATGAACGGAATGCGCCAGCCCCAGCTCAGGAACTGCTCGTCGGTGGTGAGCTGGCTGATTAAGGAGACCAGCCCGGTGGACAGGAGCAGACCCACGCCATAGCCAACCTGCACGCCGCTGCTGTAAAAGGCTTTCCGGTGCTTCGGCGCGCTCTCTACGGACAGCAGCGCCGCGCCGCCCCATTCGCCGCCCACGGCGAAACCCTGGATGGCGCGCAGCGTGACCAGCAATACCGGCGCCCACCAGCCAATCGCGGAAAACGAAGGGAGAATGCCAATCAGCGCGGTGGCGATCCCCATCATCCAGACGGTGAGCATCAGCATGCGTTTGCGGCCGAGGCGGTCACCGAAGTGGCCGAAGATCACACCGCCCAGCGGGCGAAACAGAAAGCCAACGCCGAAGGTGGCAAACGCGGCGAGCGTGCCCATCGCGGGGCTGACCTGCGGAAAGAACTCGCGGTTAAAGACCAGGGCGGCGGTAATGCCGTAGAGCAGAAAATCATACCAGTCGACGACGGCACCCGCGAAGCTGCCTAAGGCTGCGCGGCGGGCACGATTGAGCGAAGATGTCTCCTCGTTGGGACGTTCGGAGATGAGGGTGGAGTCCATAGTTGTCCTGTCTGTACTGATTTTTAATTATTGGTATAAGAAAAGGTCACTCACGTTGCGTCCGTCATATAAACGGAACCTATGAGACTACCGCGACAAAACGCCTGAGAAAACGTTTTTATCTTTCCGGAAGGCGCTGAATAAATAAATTTCATCTTACCCTGCCTCGAGATAAATCAGTCTGTTTGGCTCCGGTTAGTGCTGAATGGATTACAGTAATAGATACCGCTGCGTGACTTAAGCTGAGGGAAAAACGATGCAACGTAACTTTTCGGCCATCTGGATTGTCCTGTTTTTATTCGCCGCACCGCTTCATGCCGAGCCGAAAGTCTATGGAGAACAGCGTATTAGCGGCTGGTGGAATGCGCTGACGGAGGATATATCCCAGACCTGGGAAGAGCCGCAACGTTACGATTTGTACCTGCCGTTCCTTAGCTGGCACGCTCGCTTTATGTACGACAAAGAAAAAACGGACAATTACAACGAAATGCCGTGGGGCGGCGGGCTGGGCGTTTCCCGCTATAACGAAGAGGGCAACTGGAGCGCGCTCTTCGCGATGATGTTCAAGGACTCGCACAACGAATGGCAGCCCGCGATGGGCTATGGCTGGGAGAAGGGCTGGTATCTGGATAATGCCAAAGATTTCCGCCTTGGGCTCGGTGCCGCAGCGGGCATCACGGCGCGAGATGATTTTGCCAACTACGTGCCGCTACCGTTCATCTTCCCGCTGTTTTCAGCCGGCTATAAGCGCGTTACCGTCCAGTTCACCTATATTCCAGGAACCTATAACAACGGTAACGTGCTCTTTGCCTGGATGCGCTTAGGCTTTTAAAGGGTGATCACTTTTTTTGCCACGGCGTTGGACAATACCAGCATGGAGAAGAGCACCGAGGTGACGAAAGTGAGCACAATCAGCGCCAGCTTCATACCGAGAGAGGTCACCGGGATCAGCGCCGTCAGCAGGTGAAACACCGAGTAGTGGACAATATACACGCCGGTCATTGTTTTGCTGATGGCGGCCAGCACTGACTCCTTAAACTCAGCATTGCGGCGAAAGCGCACCCCGTTCGCCGCAATCACCAGCGCAATAATCAGAATGTAGATTTGCGAGCCGGTAAGAATAAAGGCGTTTCTGTCGGCCTTGAACAGGGCAAAAAAGAAGTGGCGTTCGTAAAACCAGGTGAAGAGATAAATAAACGGGATGGCGATAACCGCCGCCCTGACGACATTTTTGCGGCTAATCCACTCGGCGATTTTCGGGTCGCAGAAGAGTTGCCCCGTCAGATAAAACAGCAGCCATGTCCACAACCGATACTGCGGTGAAAGCGAAAGGACGTGCGTTTCAGGATAAAGCGCCGATAGCAGATCGTATCCGTAGGAAAAGAGCAGCAGGGCGGCAATCGCCCCGCAGAATAGCGCTCGCCGCTGGCTAAGCCACTCCACCGCCGGGTGGAAGGTGTAAATCACGACAAAGGCGAACACGAACCAGGGCTGGATTAAATACCCGCGCTGGTAAGGCTCCCACAGGTAGTAGATCGTTATCCAGAACAGAAAAACAATTATCAGACTTTTAATCTTACCCAACTGCCAGCGGGTGCCGTGCCGGGATTGTCCGTCGAGATAGCCCGCAACCACAAAAAAAAGCGGCGTGGCGATGGTCGAAATAAAGGTTAAAAGCCCAAGGATCCAGTGATAGTCGTAATCATAATGATCCCAGGTATTGTAGATAGTGAAGAAGGTGACCGCCGTCATACAGCCCAGCGTCTTGATAATATTCAGCCCTGTCGCATTCATTGTTGTTTGGCTTCGTCCTTACGATGGAAACACGCATAGATCACCGGGAGTACCAGTAGCGTCAGGATTGTAGCAAACCCAAGTCCAAACATAATCACAACGGCCATGCTCTGGAAGAAAACGTCCAGCAGCAGCGGAGCCAGGCCAAGTACGGTAGTGAACGCGGTGAGCAGGATGGGGCGCAGGCGCGAGGTGGCGGCATAAACGATCGCGCTGTGCTGATCCTTTTGCGTTTTCTGCTGTTCGATCTCTTCCACCAGCACGATGCCGTTGCGGATGAGCATTCCGCTCAGGCTCAGCAGGCCAATCAGCGCCATAAAGCCAAAGGGAATGCCGGTAATTAAAAATCCCGGCGTGACGCCAATCAGCGCCAGCGGTACGGTCAGCCAGATGGCGACGGCATTTTTCACCGAGCTAAACATCAGCACCGTAATGACAAACATCACCAGATACCCGACAGGTAGCGTAGTGAACAGCCCTTGCTGCGCTTCGCTGGAGTTTTCCGCGTCGCCTCCCCACTCAATGCTGTAGCCGTGTGGCAGGGGAAGGGCATCTACCTGCGGCTTCACGCGGGCGAGAATATCGCCGGAGGTTTGCTGGCTTAGCGGGTCCGGGTCCGTCTGAACCGTCAGAACCCGCGAGCGGTCGCGTCGAAGGATGAGCGGATCTTCCCACTCCAGCGAAAAGCGGCTGACGACGTTACTCAGCGGGATATACTGCTGCCGCGTCTGGCTCCACACCAGCACGTTGTTCAGGTGATTGGCGTCCAGCCGTTCGCTTTCAGGGGGCCTCACCACCACGGGCAGCAGGTCACTGCCTTCCCGATACAACCCCGCCCGGCTGCCGGAGAAATTCATCTCCAGCGCGTTGTCGACGTCCTGTTTATCTACGCCAAGCTCGCGGCCCAGGGCGGCAACGTACTGTGGGCGGATCACCTTGCTGCGGTTTTGCCAGTCGTTCCTGACGCTGCCCGTGGCCGGGTCGCGGGTGAGGATGTCGTCCACCTGGCTGGCAATCAGGCGCAGCCGGTCAGGATCGGGACCTTTAATGCGTACCTCAATGGCGCTGTCGCCGGAGGGGCCAAACATCACGCGCTTGGTGCTGGCGTTGACCTGCGGATAGTTTCGCGCGATGTACTCGTCCACGTGGCGCGTCAGGGCGGAGATGTTGCGCTGGTCGTCCATGCGCACCATGATCTGCGCGTAGTTGCTGTACTGCCGCTGTCCGCTGTAGGTCAGAATAAAGCGCATACTTCCCTGACCAATGGTTGAGACGGTGGTTTCCACGCCCGGCTGGCCGTTAATGGTTTTTTCGATATCGCCGGTCATTTTCTCGGTCCATTTAATATCGGTGCCGTAGGGTAGCCAGAGGTCGACAAAGAAAATCGGCGTATTAGACGACGGGAAAAAGTTTTGCCGTACGGCGCCAAAACCCCAGACGGACGCTGCCAGCAGCGCAGCCATCACAATGAGCGTCGATGCCTTATGGTGCAGCAGCGTGTTAAGCAGGCGCTGGTAGAGGCGGTAGAGTCGTTTATCGTAAGGATCTGACTCATCGGTTTTATCGGGGGTGTTGTCGTTTTTAAACAACCACCACTTAATCAGCACCGGGGTGAGGGTGAGCGCCGAAAACCAGCTCAGCATCAGGGAAATCAGCAGCACCTGGAAGAGTGATTTACAGTATTCCCCGGTGGAATCCTGCGACAGCCCGATAGGGGCAAACGCCAGTATGGCAATCACCGTCGCCCCCAGCAGCGGCAGGGCGGAGCGGCGGATGATGTAGTTCACAGCGGCCAGCAGAGGCGAGCCCTGCTGTCGGGCAATCAACACCCCTTCGACAATCACGATGGCGTTATCCACCAGCATGCTGAGGGCGATAATCAGCGCCCCGAGCGAGATGCGCTGCAGCTCAATGCCCCACAGATACATAATCAGCAGCGTGCCGAGCACGTTGAGCGCGAGCGAAAACGCAATGATGATCCCGCTGCGTACGCCCATAAAGATCAGCAGCACGCCGATGACAATCGCCAGCGCCATCAGGAAGTTAATAATAAAACCGTTAACAGAGTGGCCCACTTCGGCTGCCTGATCGTAAAACAGGTCTATTTGTATGCCTGCCGGTTTTTCCGCCGACATCTGGTTTAGCTTCGCCTCCAGCGCGTGGCCCACGTCGATTACGTTCACGCCGGGAATAAACGAGACGCCCATGGTGACGGCTTTTTTGCCGTTGGCATGGTAGATACTGGCTGGCGATTCGTTCAGCCCGCGAGACAGCGTGGCGATATCCCGCAGGCGCGTCGCCGCACCGGTGCCGGAAGGCGTGATGATGATATCCGCCAGTTCATCAAGATTCTCGAATTCACCGGTCGGGTGCAGGCGAATGGATTCGGTGCCGGAGGTGATTTCTCCGGCGCTGGAAACGACGTTAAGCCTGCTGAGCAGGGCGGAAAGCTGGTTCAGCGTAATGCCGCGCGCGGCCATTTTAGTCAGGGAGATATCGATGTTGACCTGCTGGCTAATGGCCCCGCCGATGGCAACCTTCGCGACGCCGGGGACCAGAATCAACGCGCGGCGCAGCTGCTCCGCATATCTCACCAGTTCAGGATTACTGAATTCATCTCCGGAAATGGCGAAGAAGAAGCCGAACACGTCGCCGAAATCGTCATTCACAAAGGGCGCGATGACGCCGGGCGGAAACTGACGCGAGGCATCGCCCACGCGGCGGCGAAGTTCATCCCAAATCTGCGGCAGTTCGTTCGAGTGATAGCGTGAAGCGATGTTAACGGTGATTTGCGACAGACCGTTTGACGAGATGGAGCTCACGTTGTCCAGATAAGGCAGCTGCTGAAGGGCATTCTCCAGCGGCAGCGTAACCTCCTCTTCAACCTGCTGAGCGGATGCGCCGGGATAGTGGGTGACCACCACGGCGGTTTTGATGGTAAAGGCGGGATCTTCCAGCCTGCCGATATTCAACAGGGCGAAAATACCGCCGATGCCCAGCAGCAGAATCGTTAGCCAGACGCGAACAGGGTTATTAATAAATTGACGAGAGATATCCATTACAGTCCCCGTTCACGCGTCCAGATACGCACTGGCTGGTTAGCGTGGAGCTCCCCAACGCCTGCGGCCACCACGCGCTCGCCCGCCTTAAGCCCGCTGGTGATTACCACGCCTTCGGTACTCACTTGCCCCACGCTGACCTTGCGGTCTTCAAGATGGAGCGTGTCGCCTTCTCCCGTTACGACCCAGACGTGCGGCTCATTGCGCGGGCTGTTGTCCGGGTTAAAGACTGCCTCAACCGGTACGACGAGCGCCTGAGCGCCTGCGCCAGCCGGGAGATTGGTTAAATTAATGGTCACCGTACCGCTTACGCCACCGACGGCGGGAAAATCATCGGGTCGCGGCATGGTGAGTATCACTTGCCAGGTCAGGGTATTGCTGTCGCTGCTGCCCGAATGCTCTTTGTAGACGGCGGTAAATTCCCGATCCGGAAGGGCGTTAATTTTCACCACGGGGCGGTACTGCGCGTTGCGAATATCAAAGGTCTTAAACAGGTTTTCAGGAATGCTGAACACCACGTCCAGCAGATCGGTACGGGTTAACGTCGCGATGGGCTGACCGGCGGACACCACCTGATGGTTTCGCACGTGCACGCTGGCCGCCGTCCCGCTAAAGGGCGCAACGAGCGTCATCTGATTTAGCTCTTCCCGGGCAATCTGCAGCGCCGCATTCGCCGAATCGCGGTTCGCACGCTGCACGTCCATCTCGGCTTTTGAAATGGCCTGTCGTCCTGCCAGCGTCTGGAAGCGGTCGAACTGCCTCTGGGCCAGCGTCGCCGCCGTTTGTCTGTCATTTACCCGCTGCTGGGCTTCACGGGCATTCAGTCTGGCAAGCTGTTGCCCCTGCTTGATGGCAGCGCCCTGACGTACATCAAGCGTTTCAATTTGACCGGCGCGCTTGAAGGAAAGGTCTGTGGCATCGCCCGATTCAATGCGGGCGGGAAAAACGCGCTGCTGGGCGTGACCCGGAGCCGTCACCTCCGCCACTTTTACCATTCTGGGCAGGGGAGAGGCTTGCTTGGGTTTCGGATCGCATGCCGTGAGCGTTAACAAAACGAACGGTAAAAGAGAGAGGTAGCGGTTCACTGTATTCCCCTAATAAATAACTGTTTTATTTATTCCATAACCTGGACAGGGGGTGACACTATTCTGCCAGAACAGTGACGACCATATAGGTAAATAAACCAATCGCCGTGCTGGCGATAATGGCAAGCGCAATAAACATACCCAGGCGGATCAGGCTTAAACCATACATACATTCCTCCATGAGCCGGAAGCGGTGTCTGACTATGAGCATAGTCGGCGAAAAGATAAATGTTAAATAACCATTATCAGTGGGGAAGCGCTAAACCTGATATTCCTGTGCTACGTTTAATATTATTCATCTCTTTTTATCGTAACTGGCATTAAGGGCAACCCCCTGCATTTAATGCGTTTTTTGCTTCATTCACTCTCGTGTTGGTTATAAAAAGGATGCTCGATATGTATAAAAACATTCTCGTTCCGGTGGATGTCTACGAGACAGGTCTGGCGGATAAAGCGTTGCAGCATGCACGGTTTCTGGCGCAAAGCGCGTCGGGTGACATTCATTTGCTGCACGTCATGCCCAAATTTTCAGCCGAACTGACGCGTGGTTTTATTTCAGATGCGCGCAAAATGGATGAATATATGATTAATAATTCGAAAGAAAAACTGTCTGACCTGGTCAAAAAATTGAATCTGCCAGAAGAGCGTGTTCATCTCCATGTCCGTAGCGGGAACGTTCGTGATGAGGTTATTAAGCTGGCGGATGAACTTGCTGCCGGTGCAATTATTGTCGGCTCTCGAAATCCAAATATTCAAACCCATTTGTTAGGATCAGAGGCGGCAAGTATTGTTCGTTACGCACATGTTCCTGTTTTCGTTATTCGTTAATTACAGAGAAGCAAGGTGATTTCTGAATAGAACCTGAGGAAGGAACGATGAAAACAGGAAAACCTGAACGTCCGTATTATCAACAAACCGTTGACGAAACCCTGTCGAATATCCACTCCACCCTGGAAGGCCTTAGCGGCACTGAGGCATCAGCCCGACTTCAGCAGCACGGTGAGAATGCGTTACCGCAAAAAAAGGGCAAACCGGCCTGGCTGCGCTTCCTGGCGCATTTTAACGACGTATTGATTTACGTTCTGCTGGTGGCCGCGTTGCTTAAGCTCTTTATGGGCCACTGGGTAGACATGTTTGTGATCCTTGGGGTTGCCATCATTAACGCGCTGATTGGCCATATCCAGGAGAGCAATGCTGAAAAATCGTTGCAGAGCATTCGCAATATGCTTTCCAGCGAAGCCGTGGTGGTACGGCAGGGGAATCATGAAACGATCCCCACCACGGCGCTGGTCCCGGGTGATATCGTGGTGATCCGCGCCGGGGATCGGATCCCTGCGGATCTGCGCGTGATTGAAGCGCATAATCTTCGCGTGGAGGAAGCCATCCTGACCGGCGAATCCACCGTTGTTGAGAAAAACAGCGATGCGTTAAGCGGGGAACTGCCTTTAGGTGACCGGTATAATCTGCTCTACTCAGGCACCACCGTCAGCTCCGGCGGCGGTAAAGGCGTGGTGGTAGCAACCGGGGGCGAGACCGAGTTGGGTCACATCAATCAGATGATGTCCGACATTGAAAAGCACCGCACGCCGCTGATGGTGCAGATGGATAAGCTCGGTAAGACCATCTTCATCACCATCCTGGTGATGATGGTGGCGCTGTTTGTCTTTAGTCTCCTGTTCCGGGATATGCCGGTTTCTGAACTGGTGCTGTCGCTTATCAGCCTCGCCGTTGCCGCCGTGCCGGAAGGCCTGCCGGCCATCATTTCCATCATCCTTTCACTTGGCGTACAGGCCATGGCGCGTCGCAAGGCCATCATTCGCAAGCTGCCCACGGTGGAAACGCTGGGGGCGATGACGGTCATCTGCTCGGATAAAACCGGCACCCTGACGATGAATGAAATGACGGTCAAAGCGGTGATTACCGCTGACGCGACCTACCGCGTGGAGGGCGACAGCTACGAACCGGTGGGGAATATTCACCCCGTAGATGACCCGACGCCCGTCAGCGTGACGCAGGGTTCCCTGCTGGAACGCTACCTGCGCACCATTGACCTCTGTAATGACAGCCAGCTGATCAAAGACGAGCAGGGGCTGTGGAAAATCACCGGGGGCCCAACCGAGGGCGCGCTGAAGGTGCTGGCGGCGAAAATCCCGCTCCCACCGCTCGATACCGAAATGCGCAGTAAAATCCCGTTTGATTCGCAGTATAAATACATGTCCACGCTCTACCGGCTGGGCGATGAAGAGGTGATTTTAATCACTGGCGCGCCGGACGTCCTGTTCCGCCTCTGCCAGTACCAGCAGACGAATGACGGACTGCAGCCGTTCGATCAGCCTTACTGGGAAGGGAAGATTGAAGAGTATGCCCGGGAAGGGCTGCGCATGGTGGCTGCGGCCTGGAAACCTGCCCACGAGGGGCAACGCGAGCTGGATCACCCGGACCTGCAAGATGGCGTGATCCTGCTGGGTATTGCAGGAATGATGGATCCGCCGCGTCCGGAGGCCATTACCGCCATTGCCGACTGTCTGCAGGCCGGGATCCGCGTGAAAATGATCACCGGCGACCATCCGCAAACGGCAATGAGCATTGGGCAAATGCTGGGGATTGGTAACGCCGCAAGCGCTATCACCGGGCGTGAGCTGGAGGCGATGGACGATCGTCAGCTGAGCGACGCCGCCCAGCAGTACGATATTTTCGCCCGTACCAGCCCGGAGGATAAGTTCCGCCTTGTGCAGGCCCTTCAAAGTAAACAGGAAGTCGTGGGCATGACCGGGGATGGCGTAAATGATGCCCCGGCGCTCAAGCGGGCGGATGTGGGTATCGCCATGGGGATTAAGGGGACGGAAGTCACCAAGGAAGCCGCCGACATGGTGTTAACGGATGACAACTTTGCCACCATTGCCAGTGCGGTGCACGAGGGACGTCGGGTTTACGATAACCTGAAAAAGACCATTCTGTTCGTTATCCCCAGCAACATCGCGCAGGCCCTGCTGATCATCATCGCGCTGCTGGCGGGGAACCTGATCCCGCTAACGCCGGTCCTGATCCTGTGGATGAACATGGCGACGTCGGCAACGCTGTCGTTTGGCCTGGCGTTTGAAGCGGGTGAGAAGGACATCATGAACCGGCCTCCGCGTAAGGCGAATCTTCATGTGATGGACGGCTATGCCATCTGGCGCGTGGTGTTTGTTGGTTTGATGATTGCCATTAGCGCCTTCGTGCTGGAAGCCTGGCTACAGCCGCGTGGCTATTCGGCGGAATTTATCCGCACCGTGCTGCTGCAAACCCTGGTCACTGCGCAGTGGTTCTACATGCTCAACTGCCGCGTGAATGACGGCTTTTCGCTGAGCAAAGGTCTGCTGGCGAACAAAGGGATTTGGATCGTGAGCGGCGTACTGCTGGCGCTACAGCTTCTTATTATCTACGCACCCTTCATGCAGATGCTGTTTGGCACCGAGGCGCTGCCGTTCCGCTATTGGGTCATCACCTTGCTGATTGGTTTTGTGATGTTTCTTATTGTCGAGGCGGAAAAAGTACTGACGCACAGGTGGCGCAAAACCGAGGCGTGATAGCGTAAACTGAGAAAGCCTGCCTGAGCCCAGGCTTTCTCTTTTTTTTGAGCACAGGAAACTATGATTCGACTTGTCTGGTTCGTCCTTACGCTGTGTGCCGCTGTTCCCGGTGCGTTTGCCGTAACCTATCCTCTACCGCCGGAAGGCAGTCGTCTGGTGGGAACCCCGATTATCATCAACGTTCCTGAAGGCAACACGCTGCCTCTGGAAGCCTTTGCCGCGCGCTACGGGCAGGGGCTAAGCAATATGCTGGAAGCGAACCCGGGCGTGGATCCTTTTTTGCCCAAATCCGGTACCCGGCTGGTCATACCCCAGCAGCTGATTTTGCCTGACACCGTCCGGGAAGGCATTATCGTGAATGCGGCAGAAATGCGCCTCTACTATTATCCGCTAGGCGGTAACACCGTTGAAGTGCTGCCCATCGGCATCGGCCAGGCCGGGCGTGAAACGCCGCGTAACTGGGTGACGGCGGTTGAGCGCAAGCAGGAGGGACCCACCTGGTCGCCCACGCCCAATACGCGCCGCGCCTATGCGGCAGAGGGGAAAACGCTGCCGGCATTCGTGCCCGCCGGGCCAGATAACCCGATGGGGCTGTATGCGATCTATATCGGCAGGCTGTACGCCATTCACGGCACAAACTCGAATTTCGGCATCGGGCTGCGGGTGAGCCAGGGCTGTATTCGTCTGCGTAATAACGACATCAAATACCTTTTCGATAATGTCCCCGTTGGAACCCGCGTGCAGCTTATCGATCGGCCCGTGAAAACCACCACCGAGCCGGACGGTAGCCGCTGGGTGGAGGTGCATGAGCCGCTGTCACGTAACCGTGCGGAATTTGAATCAACCAATAAGGTTCCGCTGCCAATTTCAGCCGCGCAGCGGACACAGTTGGTAAACGAGGGAGCGGGAGCCGAACTGGAGCGGCGGTCGGGGATGCCGGTGAAGCTCAGTCAATGAGTTCGTTTAGCCCGGTGGCGCTGCGCTTACCGGGCCTACAGTCCCGTAGGTCGGGTAAGGCGAAGCCGGCACCCGACAATTTTACCCGCTGCAGAAAAGCAAAAAGCCTGCTTTAAAAGCAGGCTTTTCAAATTTGGCTCCTCTGACTGGACTCGAACCAGTGACATACGGATTAACAGTCCGCCGTTCTACCGACTGAACTACAGAGGAATCGTGTGAACGGGGCGCATATTATCGACCTGCGTTCGCCTTGTCAAAGGGTGGATCAACGCCTTTTGATCGTTTGCTGACAAAATCGGCAAAGTGGTGTTTTTGCCAGCGGAATGCACCGCTTTGGTGCGCGTATACCCCTAATGGGGCAGATCATAAACTGCTGTTTCAGTAATAAAACCCACCTCCGTGATTAGGTTTCCTTATTTTCAGGCGCTTAGCGAACAATTCAGACCGCCTGGTAAAAGTGGCATTCATATTGCAAAACCTGTTCAACAACGACAGCCGGTTCCGGCACAGCATTTTCGAACAGGGGGCAAAATGAACTTAAGACGACTGAAATACTTCGTAAAAATCGTCGATATCGGCAGCCTGACTCAAGCGGCAGAAGTGCTGCATATCGCGCAGCCTGCGCTGAGCCAGCAGGTGGCTACTCTGGAAGGCGAGATGGATCAGCAGCTGTTGATTCGCACCAAACGCGGCGTCACGCCAACGGAAGCCGGTAAGATCCTGTATACCCACGCGCGCACCATCCTCCGCCAGTGTGAACAGGCGCAGCTGGCGGTAAACAACGTGGGTCAGACCTTGAGCGGGCACGTTTCTATCGGCCTGGCGCCGGGAACGGCCGCATCGTCTATTACCATGCCGCTGCTGCAGGCCGTTCGCGCCGAGCTGCCTGAAGTGCTGGTTTACCTGCACGAAAACAGCGGGTCCGTACTGAATGACAAACTGCTGAGCGGCCAGCTGGATATGGCGGTTCTTTACGATCGCTCCCCGGTTGCCGGGATCACCAGCCAGCCGCTGCTGAAAGAAGATCTTTACCTCGTGGGCACCCGCGACTGTCCGGGCCAGAGCGTAGACCTTACCGCCGTGGCAGAGATGAACCTCTATCTGCCGCGCGATTACAGCGCCGTGCGCGTGCGCGTGGATGAAGCGTTCTCCCTGCGCCGCCTGACGGCAAAAATCATCGGCGAGATCGACTCTATCTCCACGCTGACCGCGGCCATTGCCAGCGGAATGGGGGTGACGGTTCTGCCGGAATCTGCCGCGCGCTCGCTGTGCAGCGCGGCAAACGGCTGGATGGCGCGCATCACCACGCCTTCAATGAGCCTGCCGCTGTCGCTGAACATGTCCGCACGCGGATCGCTCTCGCCGCAGGCGCAGGCGGTCAAAGAGATTTTGATGTCGCTGGTCAGCAAGCCATCGCTTGAGAACCGTGAGCTTCAGCTCGTGAGCTGATATTCCATAAAAGCATAAGATGCTGGTTTTTATTATTTGTTCTGCAGCTCAGCTGACTCTAACAATAGAGCTATCTCAGATGCGCCGGAGTGAATCGTGAATTTCCAGCAACTTAAAATTATCCGTGAGGCGGCCAGGCGGGACTACAACCTGACCGAGGTCGCCAACATGCTTTATACCTCTCAGTCCGGCGTCAGCCGCCATATCCGCGAGCTGGAAGAAGAGCTGGGGATAGAGATCTTTATCCGCCGCGGCAAGCGTCTGCTGGGCATGACCGAGCCCGGCAAGGCCTTGCTCACCATCGCTGAGCGGATCCTCAACGAGGCCAGCAACGTTAGACGCCTGGCGGATCTCTTTACCAATGACGCCTCTGGCGTGCTTACCATCGCCACCACCCACACCCAGGCCCGCTACAGCCTGCCGCCGGTGATTAAAGCCTTTCGCGAACTTTTCCCGGATGTCCGTCTGGAGCTTATTCAGGGCACGCCGCAGGAAATTGAAGTGCTGCTGCAAAACGGCGGGGCAGATATCGGCATCGCCAGCGAGCGTCTGAGCAACGACCCGCTGCTGGTGGCCTTCCCGTGGTTCCGCTGGTACCACAGCTTATTACTCCCGGTCGATCATCCGCTGAATCAGGTCTCTCCCCTGACGCTGGAAGAGATTGCTAAGTGGCCGTTGATTACCTACCGCCAGGGCATTACCGGGCGCTCGCGTATTGATGAGGCCTTCAACCGTAAAGGGTTAACGCCGGACATCGTGCTGAGCGCGCAGGATTCCGATGTGATTAAAACCTACGTCGAGCTGGGCCTGGGCATTGGCCTGGTGGCGGAACAGTCCGGCGGCGAGCGCGAGGCCGGGGATCTGGTGCGTCTGGATACACGCCATCTGTTTGACGCCAATACCGTCTGGCTCGGCCTGAAGCGCGGGCAGCTACAGCGCAACTACGTGTGGCGCTTTATCGAGCTCTGCAACGCCGGGCTGTCCGTCGATGAGATTAAACGCCAGGTGATGGAGCCGGAAGAAGTGGCGATTGATTACCAGATTTAAGTGCTGGCTTGCCCGGTAGCGCTGCGCTGACCGAATCAGGGGACAGGGATGTCGTCACTTGTTGTAAGTAGTGGGGACATGCTGCTGCATCAATTCAACGATCCAGTCAATAAAAACGCGCAGTTTAGCGTTGACGTGGCGGTTCGGCGGAAACGCCAGGTGCAGGGGCATTGGACTTATACGCCATTGTGTAAACAACGGAATCAAAGCGCCGGCAGCCTGATGCGCTGCCGCCATATAGACGGGTAGCGCAATCACGCCCAACCCGGCTAACCCGGCTTCGAGGTAAGCATTGCCATCATCCACGGCAAGTACATAGCTGCCCGTGATTTCAATATGTTCACTCTCACTGCGCAGTACCAGAGGATCAATCTTGCCGGTGCGTGAGGACAAGAATCCTACTCTGCGATGGTCGGAATTTTCCAGCTCTCGCGGGTGCGCAGGGGCGCCAAGGCGTTCCACATAGCTGGGGGCGGCGTAGACGCCGATTTGCAAATGTCCGACATGGCGAGCTATGAGGAACTGGTCGTTGATTTCGCCGCCGCGCAGGACGCAATCCACGCTGTCACCAATCAGATCCACCACCCGGTCGCTCACGCCCATGTCGAACTGGATGTCAGGGTAGCGTGCGTGGAACGCCGGTAGCGCCGGTACAAGGATGAGGCGGGCCAGCGGACTGGGCACATCCACCCGTAGCCGCCCCCTGGGCGTCATCGCCGCGCTGGACAGGCAGTTTTCAGCATCTTCCATGTCCGCCAGCAGGCGGATGACGCGTTCGTAGTAGACCGCGCCGTCGGGAGTCACGCCGAGCCTGCGGGTGGTGCGATGGAGCAATTTGACGCGTAGGCGCGCTTCCAGCTGCTGAACGAGCTGCGTCACCGTCGTTTTGCTCATATGAAGCGTTTGGGCAGCCTTTGTGAAGCTACCTGCCTCCACCACGCGAGCAAAGGCGCGCATCGCATCGAAACGATCCATTCCATACCTCTCTTTTCGCCGATTGTTTGGATATTACAAACAATGATGGACAAAGTCGCTTGTTTATCCGCCCGATCCTGCACCTGTAAAGTGTCCTTATGTTCACCGGGCTGATTTCGCCCCATTGCAAAGGTACAAACATGACGGCACGCGATGCAGTTTTCCCCACCGGTCGGCAGGCGCTCTATGAGCGCAATCGCTATTCACCGGCCATCAAATCCAATGGTTTCCTGTTCGTTTCGGGTCAGGTTGGCAGCCGTGAGGATGGTTCGCCTGAGCCCGATCTAAAAGCGCAAGTCCGGCTGGCCTTCGATAATCTTAATGCTGTCCTCGCGGCCGCGGGCTGCACGTTCGCTGACGTGGTTGACGTGACCCTCTTTGTCGTCGATCCCGAGTCAAACCTCGACGCTATCTGGAGTATCCTGCCAGAATATTGGGGGAAAGCGCCTTATCCTACGTTGACCGGGATCGGCGTGACGTGGCTGTACGGATTCCACTTTGAGATTAAGGTGATTGCCAGGCTGCCCTGAGCGTTACGGGACTTTCCGCCAGTCGAAAGATAAGACAGAGGAAAATTTATGAAAGCAGCGGTTTGTTGCCCGGTGGCGCTGCGCTTACCGGGTCTACAGTCCCGTAGGCCGGGTAAGGCGAAGCCGCCACCCGGCAAATTTTCCGAATGCACAAAAGTAAAAAGCCTGCTTTAAAAGCAGGCTTTTCAAATTTAGCTCTCTTTAATCGCTCGATTGCTGTCATTTCGCCGGCACGGCTCCAGTCCTGAAACCGCCTCGCATTTCGTTTATCCGATCCGCCATATTCCTTTGAAGCACATAAACAATTTTCTATTCTCGGCCTTCCTACTACGAGCAACGTTCCCGCCTGCTTTCTGCCCACTTAATTATGAAAAGGAAATCACCATGAATCTGATGAATAATTGCGCACTTCCTGCCATGAATGTTATATTAAAATATAATATTAGGAGGTGCGCTATGTATACAACTCGCCTGAAAAAGGTTGGCGGATCCATCATGCTGGCGGTTCCTCCCGCCGTGCTGAAAACGCTGGAACTGTCGACGGACAGCGAAGTCGGCATGACCATTAATAATGGTTGCCTGATTATTGAACCCCAGAAACGGCCTCATTATTCGCTTGAGGAGCTGCTGGCGCAGTGCGATCCGCACGCTGAAATGAGCGAAGAGGAGCGGGAATGGATTGATGCGCCTGCGGTGGGCAAGGAGATTCTGTAAATGGACAGAGGGGAAATCTGGCTTGTTTCACTGGATCCGACTGCTGGCCACGAGCAAAGTGGAAAACGTCCGGTACTTATCGTATCGAAGGCATCGTTTAACAAGCTGACCCGGCTACCGGTAGTGGTTCCCGTCACCAGCGGCGGAAACTTTGCGCGTACAGCAGGTTTCACCGTTTCACTGGAAGGGGCGGGGACCAAAACAATCGGCGTTATTCGCTGCGACCAGCCCAGAACCATTGATATGGCTGCCAGGAACGGCATGCGGCTGGAACGCATACCTGACGCCGTTGTAAATGAAGTGCTTGCGAGGCTGGATGCGATTCTGAATTAAGATCAGAAACGCAGAAAAGCAAAAAGCCTGCTTCAAAAGCAGGCTTTTCAAATTTGGCTCCTCTGACTGGACTCGAACCAGTGACATACGGATTAACAGTCCGCCGTTCTACCGACTGAACTACAGAGGAATCGTGTGAACGAGGCGCATATTATCGACCTCGGTTCGCCTTGTCAAAGGGGGAAAACACGCTTTTCGCTCGTTTGCTGACTATTTCAGCAAATCGCTGATTTTATAGCAAATTTGCCTTGAAATTACACAAGGAAAAGCGCCGCCCGCAGGCAGGCGGCGCGAAGGGTTAGAACAGTACGGAGTAGTTCAGGCCAAACGTGCGTCCACGGCCCTTATAGGTATACAGGCCCGGTGCGCCGTAGGTTGGGCTATACAGCCCCGGCGCGCGCTGGCCCCAGGCGGTGGTGTAGTCTTTGTCCAGCAGGTTTTCCACGCTGAAGCTGACTTTACCCACCGGCAGGGCGTAGCTGCCCAGGAAGTCGACCGTGTTATAGCCATCGATCTTCTTGCCGTCGGCGTCTGACACGTCAAAGGTCTGCGTGCTCTGCACGCGCAGGGTCCAGTCGCCCGGCGCCCAGTTGACCCATGCGCTGGCTTTCGACGGGCTGGCGCTGTCTACCGTCAGCTTCTCCCATTTGCCGTTTTCGCGGGTTTCAGACTTAATGGCGTTAAAGTTCGCGCCCGTGCTCCAGTCGCTGTTAGTGAAGAAATAGTCCACCTGACCTTCCACCCCGTAGATACGACGCTTGTCGTCTTCCAGGTTGATGGTCATATCCGTCTTGTTGATGGTGATGGTTTTATCCGAGAGCGAGTAGTACGCCGCAACCTGCGTGCGCAGGTTGTCGCCGGTATAGCGCCAGCCCAGCTCGTAAGCGTTGACCTTGATGCCGTCCAGCTTCGAATCGTTCACGTTCACGCTGTTCAGCAGGCGATAGTGGCCGTCGACGAGCTGATAGGTACCCGAGCCGTAGTACTTCGCCAGGTCCGGAATTTCGAAGCCCTGGGAGAAGTTAAACCACAGCTGCTGCTGTTCGGTCAGGCGGCCAAGGATCCCGGCGTTAAACAGGAAGTTGTTGTAATCGGTTTTCCCGCCCGGCACCGCGTCTGCGGAGGTGGCTTTCCCGGTGGCGATAGCCTGCTGCTGGGCGTAGCCAACAAAGTCGTCCACCTTGTTTTCGGTGTACTGGTAACGCACGCCGCCGCTCAGGGTGATGGCGTCAATGTCGTAACTTGCCTGCAGGAACGGGGCGAGGTTGGTGATGCTGTAGCCCGGGTAACGGCCCACGTTGTAGGCGTTGTCCAGCTCCATGCCGCCGCTTGCCGCGGCTTTGCTCAGGTCGAAGAACTGCTGGTTAGCATCAAAGGTTTCGTGGTCGGCATCCACGCCCCAGGTCAGCGTCAAATCGTCCACCGGCTTGCTGTTCAGCGTCAGCTTGCCGCCGTAGAAATCGGTTTTCTGCTGAGAGGCACCGATGCTGCTCACCACACCTTTGGTCAGGGTCGGGAACGGATAATAGGTCAGGCTCTCGTCGCGGTAGTAAATCTGCGCAACCAGGTCCTGGCCCCAGAAGTCGGTATTCGAGTACTGCAGGTTAATCAGATGGCGCTCGGTCCCCGGGACGCGGTCAGAGTCCAGGTTGCCTTTGTTGTACGCGTTCGCATCCCCCGTTACCGCGGAGAAGTTCTTCCCGAGATAGAGCCCGTGCTTGCCGTCGGATTCGCTCTTGTAGTACTGCGTGGTTAACTGCAGCTGCTGGTGATCGTCAATGTTGATGGTGCCTGTCCCCATCACATCGATACGGTCGGAATACTGCAGGCCGGTCTGGGTGTTATCAATAATCACCTCGTCGCCGTTGCCGTCGTACCAGCCGCCGTAGCGCTGATACGACACCGACAGACGACCGGACGCGTTATCATTGCCGCCGCTGACTGCCGCCGACACGTTCTCATCGTGGTCGTTGTGGCTGTTAAAGCCGCTTTTTGCCCCGGTCTGGAACTCAACCTCGGTCTCCGGCTGCCCTTTTTTGGTGACGATATTCACCAGGCCGCCGGTGCTGCCGCCGCCGTAGAGCGAGGTGGCACCGGAGATTACTTCAATGCGATCGATATTGAACGGGTCGATAGAGTCCAGCTGACGGCTGTCGCTGCGCGACGAGTTCAGGCGCACGCCGTCCACCATCACCATCATGGAACGGCCGCGCAGGTTCATGCCGTAGTTGGTACGCCCCTGGCTGCTGACGTCCATCCCCGGGATCAGCTGCGCCAGCACCTCTTTAATCTCTTTTCCGCCCTGAACCTGCTGCTCAATTTCAGCCCGCTCAATGACCCAGGTCGTCTGCGCCATCTCCGCCACGCTGCGGTGCGCGCGGCTGGCGGAGACAACGATATTTTCTTCCTTTTGTTCTTCCGCCCACGCAGAGGTAGAAAGCATTGCAAGCAAGCAAGGATTTAAAACCCAAAGATGAGAACGTTTCATTGTTATGTTGATCCTGATTGTGTGTGTCAGTACTCGGTGGTTTTTGCTAATGATTTAAAAACCGGATTGCCGTTCGGGCTGGCGGTGGTCCGCCAGTGGATAACGCCGGGTGTGGTAGCCAGCTCAAACGGCTCGTCCGCGTGCGCGCGATTCAAAATTCGCGCCGCGCGCCAGGCCATCAGGCTGAGCTGGGGTTCGGCAATACCGAGACGGTGCATCCCGGCATTCACGGCAAACAGGCGGTTGCTCTGCGGGCCGTCCCATTCGAGGGTGAAATCGTTGTTGATGCAGAAGGCTTCGTCCGTATCCAGCTTCAGGCGGTGAGACAGCGGCGCGAGGAACGCCGGCTGCACGGCGCGGTAGCCGGTGGCAAAAATCACCACGTCGCTCTCCAGCTGCTCGCGGCCGCCGTCGAGGTGATGCTGAATGCTCAGACGATGTCCGTTTTCCTGACGCGTCAGCGCCGATACCGAGCGGGACGGCAGGAGATGCGCCCAGGGTTTTTCACGCAGCACTTCAAAGCGGTGGTACATGGCGCGGTAAATCGCCAGCAGGGACTCGGTGGTGATACCGTCAGAGGTCATCTTCTGCTCGTGCAGCATCTGGCGACGGGCCTCTTCACCGAGCGTGGAGAAGCTGTCCACGTACTCCGGCGTAAAGTACTCGTTGGCGAACGCGGCCTCATCCAGCGCGTTGTAATTATTGCGGCGCGATACCCAGTTCAGGCTCAGCGGCTGGCCCCATTCGCCGCGGAAGATGTTTAAAAACAGGTCCGCACCGCTCTGGCCGCCGCCGACGACGGTAACGCGCTTGCCAGCGAGCTCCGGCGTGCGCAGCATCATCTCGCTGGCGTGGAAGCAGGTATCGTCCTGCACGGTGACGCAGTCGGGCAGATTGATCTGTTTGCCAATCCCCACGCAGACATGGCGCGCCAGGAAGCGATCGCGCTGGGTTACCACCTCAAACAGGCCGCTTTTCTCATCAAAGCTGACCTGCTGCACCTGCTGGCTGAAGGCGAGGTTGGTGAGGTTTTCCGCCGCCCAGCACAGGTAATCGGCGAACTCTTCGCGGGAGACGGTGCGCTGCTCGGTGGTCAGGAAACGGTAAAATTTCTTACGCTGCACCAGGTAGTTCAGGAAGCTGTGGCGGTTGGTAGGCTCCACGGCGCTGACCAGATCCTTCAGGAAGCTGGTCTGCATGTGGCAGTCCGGCACCATCATCCCAGGGTGCCAGGAAAAGTGCGGTTTGCGCTCAAGGAACAGCGAGCTAAAGCCGTCCAGCCCTTCTGCGAGGGCGGCGATGCTGAGGTTAAACGGGCCAATACCAATGCCGATGAAATCATAGGTTTTCATTGCGCTGACTCCCGTGAGGCCAGAAAAAGAGGGTTATCGAGATCGGTGACATAGTTCGGCAGCATGCGGCTGCCGCCGTCGTGTTCGGAGAAGGTCAGTTTGACCGGGTTGAGGATCACGCGAATAATCTGCGGCTTGAAGAGATCGAATTTAACGAAGCGGTCCGCCAGATCCGGGTGCGCGGCCATATAACCCCGCAAAACCTGCGCCAGGATCTGGTAGAAGCGCGTTTCGCTGACGCCGCTTTGCAGGGTAAGACGCGAGATAAAGCGCAGCACCGTCACAAAGTTACCGGTTTGCAGGTCGTGAATAATATAATCCGCGCTCAGGCGCGCCGTGACGGCCTTCACCTGCTCCGGCAGGCTCTGCGCCTGCGGGAAGTCCTCATCCACCAGGCGCATATCGCCCTGGAAATCCTTCAGCAGGATGCGCTGCGGGACGTAATCTTTCATCACCAGCGTCACGTTCTGCCCGTGGGCGATCAGCGCCACGCCGTAGCGGCAGAGCAGGTGATAGAACGGGATCACCGTGGTTTCAAAGAGCTTTTCCAGCCACGCCTCGGCGCTTAACCCCGAGCGTGCGATCCACGCGTCGATCAGCGGACGCCCGGCGTTATCGGTTTCCATCAGCGCCGCCATCAGCACCGCCTGTTCACCGTCCTCTAAATAACAGGACGGGTTTTCGCGCCAGATCACCCCCAGCATCTCCTGGTAGCGGTAGGGCGCTTTCGGCAATGCGGCATAGCCCGGATGCGACAGATACCCGGCAGCGGGCTCGCCCAGGACCTGCGCACCGCAGCGGGCAAGCGTCGCATCGCTGGCAAACTGCTGCTGTAGCCAGCGCGAGGCCAGCGGGCCGGCGGCAATGTATTTGCCCGGAATCCCGCGATAGCAGGAGGTGTTGTAGATGGTCAGCGGCAGCTTGATGTCATACGGCGCGCGGCGGCTGGCGTTGGTGAGCGTGCGCAGGGACTGCTGCGCCAGATACTCATCGCCAAACTCGCCCAGCTCAACCATCTCACCGCGCGCCAGCTGCGCCAGGAAATGAATGGCGATCTTCTGCTGCCACTGCCACGGGTGCAGCGGCACGGGCAGCCAGCCGTCGTCGAGGCCCAGCGCCTGCCAGCGGGCGTCAAACCGCGCGCGCTCGGCGTTGTCCATCGCGCTGGCCAGCAGGTTGTGAATGTCGCAATCGGCGTCGCTGCTCCAGACCAGATGTTCCCGCTGGACGGCGACCCAGTGCAGGCGAAAACGCCCGCGGTATTCCGGCGCGTACTGGCGCAGGGCATCCAGGCCCCAGCCGCGGCGACCTTTGTTAAAAATAAACTTCGGATGGCCGCTCATCAGGCACTGCAGTTCGTCCGGGTCGAGGTGGATAAGCGCGTCGGCATCCAGCGCTTCGCGCGCCTGTAAAAGCTGAATATCCCCCCGCAGCGTGGCGTAGAGATCTTCCATATGCTCCGCCGTTTGCGCGTCGCTCATCTCCAGCACCGTTGCCAGCTGCAGCAGCGCGCTTTCGGCTTCCACTGCCGCGCCGCTGAGGGTCGTCAGGCTGTTCGGGTCGATATGCAGCCAGCCCCAGATCCCGCGCGTGGCGCCAAACTGCCATGTTTCGCTGCCCATGGCGATCTGCCAGCGGTCCGACGAAAGCGGTTCGGCGCGCAGGGTGCGTTCGTATTCCAGCTCGGCGAGGATCTTCGCCACCATCTCACGGTTCACTTTTTGCCAGAGTGCGTTCACAGGCCCACCTCGCTGAAGAAGCGGTGACGCTGGCTCATGATGAGGCGCGAGCGCTTGTGCGGGAAGTCGAACTCTTTCACCGTGTCAAAACCGGCAGAGGAAAGGTGACGGAACAGGCGCTGGTTGTCGAAGCGCGGCTCGGCGACAATGCGCGCGGTGCGCGGCTCGTCGAGATACAGATAGTGGCTCAGGCCGCGCAGCCAGCTGCGGATGTACTGCGCGCCGCGCCAGTTTTCTTCACCCACCAGCATGTGCAGCCCGCGGTCAAACGGCTGCCAGCGATAGTGGCGGCCAATGCGGTCTTCCGGCGCCCAGTAGAGCTCAAAATAGCCGAACGGCTGGTCGTCGAAGCAGCCGATAACCGGGTAGCAATACGTTGAGTCGAGCTGGCGGCGCAGGTAGTTTTCTTGCTCGTCCTGCGGACCGGCCATCTCCCAGAAGGCGTTCACGCGCGGGTTATTCATCCAGCGGGTGAATCGCTCGCCGTCCAGCGCCACGTCCGCCACGCGGAAGCTGAGGGTGCGCTTAATTTGCGGATCGTAACGGCGATACACCTCGCCCTGCGGGCGGTGAGGGCGCAGCGGGAAGTACAGCTGGCGGCTCTCGTCAAACTGCATCCCGCCGCTGGCCTGCGGCCGTTCACCCTTCAGCCAGAGCGGCAGCTGCCAGAAGGCGTCGCGCGCCAGATAATCTCCGTGGGCCTGGCTAAACAGCGCCTGCGCCTGAGGTTCATCCTGCCACGCCGCCCACGGCAGCGTGATGCCGGTTAGCGCAGGCGCGGCGACGAACAGCTGATCCAGGGCTTCGACCAGCCAGCCGTCCGGGATGTTGTGCAGGCGCTCAAGCACCGTGCTGCCGTCGAGACCCAGCGCCAGCGGCAGCGCGCGGTCCGTGGCGGTGCAGCGAAAGCCGTAGCCGGAATGGACGATATTCGCGATGGCCATCACGCCTTCTCCTTGTAAAACGGGTTGCTAAAGTCGAAATAGATCACCGCCGGATCGGCGATGGTGTTTTCATTGCGGTCGTGCAGGTAGCAGAAGAAGTTGCCTTTGCAGTTCCAGGTTGGGCTGTCCAGCACGTAGTCGAGGCAGCGGGTCTGCTTCGCGGTCTGGCGCAGGCCCACCAGCGCGTCGCGCACCCGGGACATCAGGCTCTCTTCGCTGTCGAAACCCGCGGCGGCGAGGGCGGCGGTGACGGCAAGCGTGGAGTTCAGCAGCAGGTAGTAGGGGAAGTAGCGCAGCAGCTGGCTCTCACCAAAGCGGTTTTCCACCTCGCTTTCGCCCGCCTCCTGCAGCCACGCATCGGCCCCTTCGGTCCACGCGCTGCCCTGGCAGTCGCGGTAGATAAGCCCGACGGGGAAGTCCTGCTGCATCTCAACGAGGATATTTTGCTGGTGCGCCAGCAGGACCAGACCGTAGTCCGCCTCGGCGCTGAACAGCGGGAGTAACACGCGGTCGCAATAGGCGTCCAGCCAGCAGCGCGCGGCCTGGGCGAGCGGTAAATCCAGACGCTGGCTCAGACGGCGCACCGCCGCGGCCAGCAGGCTGTCACCGCCGTCCGGCGCGGCCTGCGTCAGGCTGACCAGCACGTTGGTCTGCGTAGCCGGCGTGTCAAACAGCAGGTTGACGCGCAGGGCCATCAGGCTCTCTTCCTGAACGGCGCCGCTTTCGTCACGCAGCCCGGCCCAGCCGTCTTCCTGCATGACGCGCATGGTGGGGTAGCGCGCCTGGAGCTCTTGCCAGCGCACCGTTTTCGCCAGACGCGCCAGGCGCATCCCGCGCTTAACCTCTTTCACCGACAGCGTGCGCACGGAGTTCGTCAGGCGCACGCTGAGGGAGAACTTAATCATGTCGCTGTTGGTTTCGCTGTACAGCGAGCGTGAGGAGCTGGTGGGCAGCCACTGCGCGCCCGCTTCACCCAGATCCAGCAGGGCCTCTTTTTCCACCAGACGCTGGCACCACTCCTGCTGCAGCAGATAGTCGGCCTGCCACGGGTGCATCGGCAGCAGCCAGCGGGTGTCGGTGAAGTGGCCGAGCAGCTCTGGCGCGCTCTGGGCGGCGAAGCGCAGCAGGCGTTCACGCAGGGAGACGTTCAGGCTGTCGCCGGCAATCAGCGTGCTTTCTACGGCAAACCAGCGCAGCGGGAAGCGGGAGGCGAAGTCGGGCAGATAGCGGCGCGCTTCGGCTTCATCAAACGGCTCGTGCGACTTCGGTGCCGGGTGAAACGCATGGCCGACCAGCAGCGCCTGTTCCGCGTCTGCAAACGTTAGCGGCTTATCGCGCAGGGTTGCCCAGCCGTGGCGTAAATCAATCGCCTGCCAGGTGTGCGCATGGCTTTCGAGGACGCGCTGCTTAAAACGCGACAGCGTAGCGGCATCGAGAGCGCCTTTTACGGACGCTTTTTCAAGAAGTAAATCAACCAGTTGGGGGAATGTGACGGCGTCACCGTCATCGCTGTCGCTCTGAATAAGGGTTGCCGGGAAACGGTACTGATGATGCTGGGTGGGAGAGAAATAGCGTACCGGAACCCGAATAGCCTGGGTTTGAGAAAGCGGGATATGAATCTGCGATAGCGCATCCTCAGTGGCAGAGGGGAGATAGCGCCAGTCCTTCGTTTCGCGCAGCAGGGCGTTTAGAAAACACTGGGCAGCAACGTCTGTACCGACAGCGCGGGGCAGAGCACGCATAGATGTACCTCATTCCATGATTGATAATAATTCTCGTTATGATATTCATTCTGTTTACAGTCGCAACCATTTTTGCAATATTTGTTTTCATAAACTTCATGATTTCCACACATTTATTGACACTATGTTCACATTCTTATGCGCGCTGACTCTGAAACATTGACCGAAAACGTCACCTCAAAAGCCAACTGGCCCCTGGCGCTATGTGCCGGTTTATTAGGTATTGGGCAAAACGGCCTGCTGGTGATGCTCCCGCAGTTGGTCACCCTGACCGGGCTGTCACTCTCGGTCTGGGCCGGGCTGCTGATGTTCGGATCCATGCTCTTTTTACCGGCCTCGCCCTGGTGGGGACGCCAGAGCGAGCGGCGGGGGTGTAAGGCCGTGATGCTGGCCTCGCTGGGCGGCTATCTGGCCAGTTTTGTGGTGATGGCGCTGGTGGTCTGGGCGATGTCGGCCGCAAGGCTCGATAGCGTCTGGGGACTGGCGGGGCTTGTTCTCTCACGTCTGATCTACGGGCTGACGGTCTCGGGCCTGGTGCCTGCGGCCCAGACGTGGGCTATTCAGCGCGGTGGGCTGGAGAAAAGAATGGCCGCGCTGGCGACGATAAGCTCCGGCCTCAGTTGCGGGCGTTTGCTCGGCCCGCCGCTGGCGGCGCTGATGCTGAGCGTCAATCCGGTAGCGCCGCTCTGGCTGATGGCGGTCGCGCCGTTTATCGCTCTGCTGCTGGTGCTGCGCGAAGTCGCTGACCCGCCGCTGCCGGCGGTGGCGCACCAGGCGACCCGCCTGCAGGCCTCCATGCTGCCGTTCCTGCTGCTGGCGCTGCTGCTGGCGGCGCTGGTCAGCCTGATGCAGCTTGGCCTGTCACCGCATCTTAGCCCCCTGCTGGACGGTAACGCCCGGGATATTAGCCATCACGTTGCGCTCCTGCTGAGCCTGGCCGCGCTGGCCACGCTCGCGGCGCAGTTCCTGGTCGTCCGCCCGCAGCATTTCAGCCCGGTGACGTTGCTCTGTATGGCGGCGGCGTTGATGGTCGTGGGCCTTGGGCTGATGGCTGTCGCCGGCTTAGCGCTGTTCTACGTGGGGATTGTTATCACGTCGCTCGGTGCGGCGATGGCCACGCCGGGCTACCAGCTGCTGCTGAACGATCGGCTAACCACCGGGAAAGGGGCCGGGGTTATCGCCACCAGCCATACGCTGGGCTACGGCGTCAGCGCGCTGCTGGTGCCGGTGGTGACGCGCTTTTATGGGGAGCACTCTTTAACGCTGGGCGCGTGGGGTATGGCGCTGCTGTTTTTAGCGTTGAGCATAGGGGTATGGTCTACCGAGCGTACCCCTGCTGAAAAACCTTAATGGATCGCGCCGCCAGACGCCTCATTCTGCCGCAGGCGCTGCAGGGGATCCTGCTGATAAAACTGGCAGAAACGCTGCCAGAGCGCCGGGAAGCGTGGGGCAAATAGTTCCGGCGCGCTGAAGAAATACTCCGAGAGTACCGCGAAGCACTCTGCGGGGTCGGTTGCTGCATAGGCATCAATGCTGGCTGCGCTTTCACCCACCAGGTCGATTTCGTCCTGGATGTTATCCATCGCCGCGTGCAGATCGTGCTCCCAGCCCGCCACCTCGCGAAGCGGGATCAGCGGTACGCCGCTGGCGCGATCGCCGTTGCGGGTATCCAGCTTATGCGCCACTTCATGAACAACCAGATTAAAACCGGACGCGTCGAACGAGTCCTGAATGTCTAACCAGTTCAGGATTATCGGCCCCTGCTGCCAGCTTTGTCCGGACTGCACCACGCGCTGGTTATGCACCAGGCCTATATCATCTTCCCACTCGTCATCCACCACGAACGGTGCCGGGTAGATCAGCACTTCGTGAAAACCGTCCAGCCACTCGATGCCGAGCTCAAGCACCGGCAGGCAGAAAAGCAGGGCGATACGCGCGTTTTTCAGGGGATCGAGCTCGAAGCCCTGCAGCGGGACCAGGCGTTTTTGCTGCAAAAAACGATCCGCCATCTGAACCAGTTTCGATTGTTCATCCGGCTTAAGATTAGCCAGAACAGGGATCGCCAGCGCGTCATCCCACGGCAGCGCCATATCCCGGCCAGCCTCATTCGTTTTCCAGGGCCACTTAATCATCGCTTTGCAAACTCGTCATTTGAACAAAATGGAAAGGTCAGGTTGAGTTAAGATGCCAGAAAATCGGTCATTGCTACAATTCCAGCCTGAATAAACTATCATTTCGTACGTAGCGGTGGGTAGCGGTTTGCAGGCATCACCTTCATTTTGTGAAGTCTGTCGTAGGCTTACACCACAGGCTCGTGACGAAATCAGTACGGTATGAACAAAGGCTATCCCGATGAGCGACTTTAAAGGTAATAAGCAGAACCTGCCCAGCCGGACGTGCGTGCACTGCCAGCGGCCCATGACGTGGCGTAAGAAATGGGCGAAATGTTGGGATGAGGTCAAATACTGTTCTGAGCGCTGTCGCAGGAGCCACCGTTGACCGAACTGCGCCTCATTCTGGGCGATCAGCTTAATCCGCACCACAGCTGGTTCGATACCTGCAATCCGAATGTCATTTACGTGATGCTGGAGCTTCGGGCAGAAACCGCGTATGTGCTTCATCACGCCCAAAAAGTTATCGCCATTTTCGCGGCCATGCGCGCGTTTGCCTCTGGGCTAAAGGAGAAGGGGCATCGGGTGAGGTATGTCCGACTTTCAGACAGCTCAAACCGCGGCGCGCTGGAAGACAATCTCAACGCGCTTGTTGCGCATTACCATGCCGACAGGGTGATGTGGCAGGAACCCGACGAATGGCGTCTGGATACGCAGCTGAAGGCGTGGGCGAAAACGGTGACCGTCGAAACGGCATGCGTCAGCAGCGAGCATTTTTTCACTACCCGTGAGCAGGTAGGTGCGTTCTTTGCGACGCGCAAAAGCTGGCGAATGGAGTTTTTTTATCGGGAAATGCGACGTCGGCACGATGTACTGTTGACCTCTGAAGGCGAGCCAGAAGGGGGGAAATGGAATTTCGATGCTGAAAACCGCAAGCGCTGGTCCGGCGAACCGTCCGCACCGGGTGACTCGCGTGCCTGCCACGATCGTTCAGACTTATGGGCGGAGCTCCAACGCTGCGGCGTAAACACCTTCGGCGAACCGCAGGCCGAGCATTTTCGCTGGCCGCTCAACCGTTCGGAAGCCAAAGACAGGCTGGATGAATTTGTCACTCACGTGCTTCCGCAGTTCGGCGCATGGCAGGATGCGATGCACGTGGATGAACCTTTTCTTTTCCACTCGTTAATTTCATTTGCGCTGAACACTAAAATGCTGAATCCGCGGGAAGTGGTCGCCGCCGCCCAGCAGGCGTGGCGCTCTGGCCACGCGCCGCTGCCTGCCGTCGAAGGATTTATCCGACAGATTCTCGGCTGGCGGGAGTACGTGCGCGGGATCTACTGGTCGCAGATGCCGGGCTATCGGGAACTGAATGCATTAGACCAGCACGCCCCGCTGCCGGACTGGTTCTGGACGGGCAAGACGCAAATGCGCTGCCTGGCGCATGCTATTGGGCAGTCACTTACTGAGGCTTACGCCCACCATATCCAGCGCCTGATGATCGTCGGGAACTTTTGCCTGCTCAGCGGGATGTCGCCGCAGGCCGTACATGAATGGTATCTGGGGGTCTATATTGATGCCTTTGAGTGGGTGGAACTGCCCAATACCCTCGGCATGAGCCAGTTTGGCGATGGCGGGCTACTGGCCAGTAAACCCTATGTCTCAAGCGCGTCTTATATCCATAAAATGAGTAATTACTGTCAGGGGTGCCGGTATCAACATAGCCAGCGTACCGGGGAGCTAGCGTGCCCCTTCAATGCCCTTTACTGGGATTTCTTTGCGCGCAACCGGGCGCGTCTCGGTAACAATCCTCGCCTGGGCATTGTCTTTAAACAGCTTGCGGATATTAACGAAGAGGAGCGAAAGGCCATTG
The DNA here is from genome assembly GCF_058788735.1 of Enterobacter sp. FW301-JW81. NCBI lineage: Bacteria > Pseudomonadati > Pseudomonadota > Gammaproteobacteria > Enterobacterales > Enterobacteriaceae > Enterobacter > Enterobacter sp. FW301-JW81. The sequence continues at coordinate 571,309 of NZ_JBYTBA010000002.1, forward strand.
CCGACCGCGCCGGATACATTCGCCTGCATCTCAACGACCTTTGAGTATTTCATCACCGCGTCGGTTGCGGAAGGTCAATAAGACGCTATTATTTTTGACTTTGTTGCGTATTCCCTGACAGGACATCCAGACGCTATGCCCGTGAATTTTGACCTCAACGATCTTTATGCTTTCCGAGCGTTAGTGGAATACGGTAACTTCCGCGTCGCCGCTGAATCTATCTGCCTGTCCCAGTCGGCGCTGAGCCGCAGGATTGAGAAGCTGGAGGCCGCGCTGGGAACTAAGCTCTTTGACCGCACCACCCGGCGCGTGGTCTTAACGTTATACGGGCAAAACTTTGCGGAACGCTCCGCGCAGCTGCTCGACAACGTTGAGTCAATGCTGGCGGATGTCGATAAGGTCAGCGAAGAGCGGACGGGGCTGATCACGGTCGCCACGGTACCCTCCGCGGCCTGCTATTTTATGCCAGACGTGATCCGTCGTTTTCAGTCCCGCTATCCACGCGTTCGCATCAAGCTCATCGACAGCAGCGCGGGGAATGTGATTGACGCCGTGGCCCGAAGCCAGGCGGATTTTGGCATCTGCTTTGCAGGAAACTTGCCGTCAGAAATCGAGTTTTTCCCGCTGGTGGAGGATGTCTACGTCGCGGCGTGCCGAAAGGATCACCCGCTGGCGCAGAAGAGCCACCTGACGTGGCAGGCGTTTTATCAGCAGGATTACATCTCTCTCGATAAAACGTCAGGTAACCGTAACCTGCTCGACCGGATGCTGGGGGATATTGTTCCCGAGCGCCCCAGCGTTTGCGAAACCCGTCACGTCACCACGATGCTCGGCATGGTAGAGGCGGGGATCGGCATTGCTGCCGTTCCCGCCATGTCGATGCCCACGTCAGAGCACACCGTGCTGACGCATCTGCCGCTGGTGGCGCCGGAAGTGAAGCGCGCCGTGGGGCTTATCCGGCGCCGGGGGCGTATCCAGTCCTATATTGCGGCTGAGCTGGAAAAACATATCACCGAGCAGTATCGCCGGACGTAACGGGGATCATCCCCGTCTCCTGGATGACGGCCCGGGAGGGCGGCGAGGCGAGATAGGTCAGCAGCGCTTTTCCCTCGGCGGGATGCTCCGCGTGACGGGTCACCGCCCCGGCGAAGCGCGTAATGTATTGCAGATTATCAGGGATTTTACCGACAAAGGTGACGCCCTCAACCGGCAGCAGCTCGCTGACCTGCTGGAAACCCACGGCGTACTTTCCTTTCGCCACTTCCGAGGCGACCGGAATACGCTCGACCTTTGTCGCTTTACCCGTCACCTCTTTCTCTATCCCCAGCTTTGTGAACAACGTCTGGCTGACATACCTGCCGCTGGCGCTGTCAGAGTAGGCGATGGAGCTGGCCTGCAGCAGCGTTTTACGCAGGTTTGCATCGTTACTGATATCGGGGACCCCGTCGCCTTTTTTGACCACCATGCCGATGGGGGAGTCCGCAAGCTCGGCTCGCGAGCCGGGCTCGGTCAGGCTGGCTTTTTCAAGCTTCTCCAGCGCATCGCCCACCATAATCACCACGTCGGCTTTCTCACCGCGCGCGAGCCTGTTGGGGATCGCCTGCGGCGTAGCGCCCATTGAGGGGCCGGGGATAATAACAATCTTATCCCCGGTCCGGCGTTCATATTCCGGCGCCAGCTTTTCAAGGGCGGCTTTGAAACCGCCTGAAATCATCACCTTGACGTCCTGAGCACAGGCGTTGGCGCTCAGGAAGGCCAGCACCAGCGCGCTGGCCGTATAGTGAGACGTAAGTTTCATGCGGCCTCCTGTGACTTGACGGTGTTTTGCAGCGATACCGCGCGACGGCGATAGAGGTAGAGCGTTGCCAGCAGCGCACACACCGCGGCGAAGCTCATCCAGTAGCCCGGTGAGGCTTTATCACCGGTGTATTCAATCAGCGCGGTGGACACCACCGGGGTAAAGCCACCGAATACCGCCGTTGCCAGGCTGTAAGCCAGCGAGAAGCCTGCCACGCGCACTTCCGCAGGCATAATTTCCGTCAGGGCCGGGATCATCGCGCCGTTATACAGGCCGTAAAGGAAGGAGAGCCACAGCAGGACGCTCAGCATCATGGAGAAGCTGGGGGCGTTAGCCAGCATCGTCAGGGCCGGGTAGCTGGTCGCCAGCGCCAGCAGGGTCATGGCAATCAGCACCGGCTTGCGTCCGAAGCGGTCCGACAGCGCGCCACCCACCGGCAGCCAGATAAAGTTAGAGATAGCCACCAGCAGCGTCACCAGCAGGCTGTCTGAGGCGCTCAGCATCAGCACCTTTTTGCCAAAGGTGGGGGCGTAAACGGTGATCAGATAAAAAGCCGTTGTGGTCATCGCCACCATCAGCATGCCCGCGACCACTACCTGCCAGTTAGCCAGCAGCGTTTTAAAGACCTGGCGCATTTCCAGATGATGGCGGCGCGCGCTGAACTCTTCCGTCTCCTCCAGCTTGCGGCGCAGGAAAAAGATAAACGGCACGATTAAACAGCCGAACAGGAACGGGATGCGCCAGCCCCATTCGCGAATGGCGCTCTCTTCCATCAGGGCGTTCAGGGCAAAGCCCATCGCCGCCGCCACCATAATGGCGACCTGCTGGCTGCCGGACTGCCAGCTGGTGTAAAAGCCCTTGCGGCCCGGCGTGGCGATTTCAGCCAGATAGACCGATACGCCCCCAAGCTCCGCCCCGGCGGAAAAGCCCTGCAGCAGGCGGCCCGTCAGGACCAGCAGCGGCGCCCACAGCCCGATGCTTTGATAAGACGGGATAAGCACAATCAGGAAGGTGCCCGCCGCCATGATGGAAAGCGTGACGATCAGCCCCTTTCTGCGTCCCACCTTGTCGATGTATGCGCCAAGCACAATGGCCCCGATCGGGCGCATCAAAAAGCCCGCGCCGAAGACGGCAAAGGTCATCATCAGCGACGCAAATTCACTGCTCGCCGGGAAGAACGTGTGGGCGATATAGGTGGCATAGAAGCCGAAAAGAAAGAAATCGAACTGCTCAAGAAAGTTGCCGGACGTCACGCGAAGTATCGCGCCCGCTTTCGACCGTACGGTTGCAGGTGAGGTTGAGGAAAACATGGTTATCTCCAGTTTATTGTTGACGTTTTACGCGTCTGTTTCTGAAAACTGGATCAGGATGGGAAAATAGATAAGCGCAATTAACACATTGATTGATGCGCGGGGCGCATCAATGGCGATGCGGTAACAACGAGCGCTATAAGCAACAATAACTTAACAAATCATTGGCTTTTTATTCACCAATGTTCCGTAAGTCGCTGATATTGCGATTTTGTGAAGTCGCGCAGAGAGGCGCTTCCGAAAGAGCCGGGTAACCGCTTCGTTACCCGGCGGGTGCAGTTTAGCGCAGCGCCTCGGCAATGGCGCTGAACATCAGGGAGGCCTCCAGCGGCTGGGCGCTAAAGGACGGCTCCGCCTGCGGCCAGGTAGACCACTGGACGATGACCAGGTTTTCCTTCTGGTTCACTACGATCATCTGACCAAAAATGCCCAGCGCCCAGAGCGAGCCTTTCAGCGAATCCTGCGCTGCCGGCTCAACGCCGGTGGCGTTGGCGGGCACCGCGTTGTTCCACCACTGATAGCCGTACAGCCCGTCCGGGTGGGCGTCTGATACCGAGCCTTTCGCCTTCGTCCAGTCTGACGACTGCTGGATCCAGCCATCCGGAAGGATCTTTTTACCGTCCGGCAGCGTGCCGTTGTTGCGGATAAACTCCCCGAAGCGGCCCCAGTCCTCCAGCGTGGCGTTAAAGCCGTGCGCGCCGACGTCGTGCTGGCCTTTGCTGTAGGCATGCCATACGCCGTCGCTCGCCATGCCGTACGGCTGCCAGATGCTTTTCTCCAGATACGCTGCCAGCGTCATTCCGGTGGCGCGCTCCAGCACGTCCCCCAGCAGCCAGGCGCCGCCGGAGGAGTAAGACCAGCTCTCGCCGGCCGGGTGAGCCCTGCGTAACCCCTTCACCAGCCTGCGCACGCAGTCGTAGGTACCCGGCTTCGCCTCGCACTCGGTGAGCTGCGCGAAGTCGGAGTTCGGGTTGGTGTAGTCCTCGTTCCACGCCACGCCGGAGGTGTGGGTGATAAGCTGCTTAAGCGTCACGCCGTCCCACGCGGTGCCTTTCAGATCGGGTTCATACCGCGTGACCAGGTCGTCGAGCGAGTGAATTTTTCCCTCTTTGAGAGCTACGCCCACCAGGGCTGATACCACCGATTTGCCTACCGAACGCGAGGTCCAGAGCGTGGAGTCGGTATTGCCCTGGGCGAGATACTTCCAGGCGATTTTGCCGTCCTTCAGCACCAGCATGCCGCTGACGTTCTGGCGTTTAAGATACTCCTGAAGGCCGTAGCGCCTGCCGTTGACCTCATAGTGGGCGTCCGCGAGTGGCTTGTCCGACATTTCCAGCGGCGCGGCGTTACCGTGGCGGAAAACATCCCCGGCGTAGTTGCGGTAGTCATTGCGAAAGCCCACCACGCGATCGGCCTGGCTCCAGGTGAGCATCTTATGGGTGTCCGGCAGCGCGGCGTCAAAGGGGACAGGGCAGGCGCTGAGGCCGGTGTCTTCGCAGGCGGCCATTGCCGCAGGGGAGAGCAGGCTGCTGAAGACAAGGCCCGCCAGCAGGGCATGGTTTACTTTTCTGTTTTTCATATCCGTCTCGTATAGGTTAAGAACGGCTTCAGTTTAAAAAGCCCGGCGCTATAATAAAAAACGCATAATGGGGGAAAATCCCCCTCAAAAACGGAGAAAACGTGGCGGGTCTACTCTATTCCTTTGCACAGCTTGAGGCATTCACCGCCGTGGCTGAGAACGGCAGCCTGAGTAAAGCGGCGGTGGCGCTGAAGAAAGACCGCACGACGCTTCGCGATCTGATTGATTTTCTTGAGGACGGGCTGGGTTACCCGCTGTTTATTCGCGAGGGACGCACCCTGCGGCTCACGGCTGAAGGAGAGCAGCTCCAGCGCCAGGCGCATCTGCTGATGCGGCAGGTCAAAGCCTTTGAGGCCTTTGCCAGAGAGGTGCCCCACGGCGCCACGCAGGACCTGACGCTGGTCTACGATCCTTTTACCCCCAGAACCTTTCTCCACGGTGTCATCGCTGAAATGGCGGCGCGAAAAATCCGGCTGAGCCTCATCTGCGCCTCGCGCGATGAATCTGAACGCCTGCTGGCGAGCGGCCGCGCGGATCTGGCCATCTGTCAGGCGCGAAACCGCAGCGTGGGCAATGACATGGAGTGGCGGGCCCTGGGGGCAATCGATATGGATTTTTACGCCTCCGGCACGCTGTTTACGGATATGTCATCTCCGCTTTCGCTGCTTGACCTCTCCCTGGTTCCACAGGTTGTAATGCACCCCGCCTCGGACGAGCCGGTTGCGCGGCGCCTGCAGATTTCAGGGCACACCCTTTTTACTAACGAGCCGGAGATGCTGCGCGGCCTGCTGGAGCGCGGATGCGGCTGGGGATTCTTGCCGACCCATTTTGATGCAGTGCGGTGGCAAAACGTAAAAAGGCTGCGCACCGAAGTGGGCAGCCAGGGGATTAGTCAGACGATGGTCATCATCTGGAAGCCGGGGAGCGACAAGCGCGCCGTCATTGCTGTCGCGCTTGCGCTATTGCCGGACGTGTGGAAGCGCTCAGCGCTGTGAACAGCCTTTGCACTGCTGGTTCTGGATCTGCTGGAAGAAATCGTTGCCTTTGTCATCTACCAGGATAAACGCCGGGAAGTTTTCCACTTCGATTTTCCAGATGGCTTCCATTCCCAGCTCCGGATACGCGACGCATTCCAGGCTCTTGATGCTGTTTTGCGCCAGCACCGCCGCCGGGCCACCAATGCTGCCCAGGTAGAAGCCGCCGTGTTTATGGCAGGCGTCGGTCACCTGCTGGCTGCGGTTGCCTTTCGCCAGCATGATCATGCTCGCACCGTGGGACTGCAGTAAATCGACATACGAGTCCATACGTCCCGCAGTGGTCGGGCCGAGCGAGCCGGACGCGTAGCCTTCCGGCGTTTTGGCCGGTCCCGCGTAGTAGATCGGGTGATCTTTAACGTACTGCGGCAGTTCTTCGCCGTTGTCGAGCAGCTCTTTCAGCTTCGCGTGGGCGATGTCGCGCGCCACGATGATGGTGCCGTTCAGCGACAGGCGGGTAGAGACCGGATGAGCGGAGAGCTGCGCCAGGATCTCATTCATCGGCTTGTTCAGGTTAATGCTGACCACGTCGCCTTCGCCTTGCTGGCGCAGCGATTCAGGAATGTACTGGCCCGGGTTGTGTTCCAGCTTCTCAATCCAGATCCCGTCGCGGTTGATTTTCGCCTTGATGTTGCGGTCCGCGGAGCAGGAGACGCCCATGCCGATCGGGCAGGAGGCGCCGTGGCGCGGCAGGCGGATAACGCGGATGTCGTGGGCGAAGTATTTACCGCCGAACTGCGCGCCGAGGCCGAGGTTCTGCGCTTCCTGAAGCAGTTCCTGTTCGAGCTGAACGTCGCGGAACGCCTGGCCGTGTTCGTTACCTTCGGTTGGCAGCGCGTCGTAGTAGCGTGTGGAAGCCAGCTTCACGGTTTTCAGCGTGCTTTCCGCCGAGGTGCCGCCAATCACAAACGCGATATGGTACGGCGGGCACGCCGCGGTACCCAGGGTGCGCATCTTCTCAACCAGGTAGTTTTTCAGCTTCGCCGGGGTGATCAGCGCTTTGGTTTCCTGGTAGAGATAGGTTTTATTCGCGGAGCCGCCGCCCTTCGCCATGCACAGGAATTTGTATTCGTCGCCGTCCACGCTGTAGAGGTCAATCTGCGCGGGCAGGTTGGTGCCGGTATTCACCTCTTTATACATGTCCAGCGCCGCATTCTGGGAGTAGCGCAGGTTGTCTTCAATGTAGGTGTTGTACACACCCTGACTCAGCGCGGCTTCATCTCCGCCGCCGGTCCAGACGCGCTGGCCTTTTTTACCCATGATGATCGCCGTGCCGGTATCCTGACAGGTTGGCAGCACGCCCTTGGCGGCGATTTCAGAGTTACGCAGGAATTGCAGGGCAACGTATTTGTCGTTCTGGCTGGCTTCCGGGTCGTTGAGAATAGCGGCAACCTGCTTCTGGTGGGAAGGACGCAGCATAAACGCGGCATCGTGGAAGGCCTGCTGCGCCAGCAGCGTCAGCGCCTCTGGCTCGACTTTCAGGACTTCCTGACCGTCGAATTCGGCAACGGAGACGTGCTCTTTGGTCAGCAGATAGTATTCGGTGTCGTCATGCGCGAGAGGGAAGGGGTTCTGGTAGTAAAACGGTTTGTTTGACATAGCGTATTGCTCCACAAAAATAAAACCGCCGGAGGAGAAGTCCGGCGGTCAGGAATCAGAACATCATGGACATCCACGGATAACCAATCAGCAGCAGGGCCGCCAGGAAGATGGCACCGAAGATGGTGCCGAGGCGCCAGTAGTCTTTGGTTGGCAGGTAGCCGCTACCGTAGTAAATCGGGCTTGGGCCAGTACCGTACGGGGTGATGATCCCCATCACGCCCAGCGAGGTCACCATCAGCAGGACGAACACTTCCATATTCATGCCCGGAATGGTGGAGGCGATGGTCAGCATCGCCGGCAGCAGCGCGGTAGTGTGCGCGGTGGTGCTGGCAAACAGGTAGTGCAGCAGGTAGAACGCCAGCAGCAGGACGATGGTCGCCACGCCCGGAGAGATACCGCTCATCAACAGACCGCCTTCTTTACCTAACCAACTGATAAAGCCGGTAGAGGAGAGGCCGTCCGCCAGCGCCACCAGGGTGGCGAACCAGACGAAGGTGTTCCACGCGGCTTTGTTACCGGTGATATCGTTCCACTCCAGCACGCCGGTCCACAGCATCAGGCCTACGATGAGCAGGGCCGCCATCGCCGGTTCAATCCACGCGGCAGCGAAGATCCACATCAGCAGCGCGCAGCACACGAACACCAGCAGCAGAATTTCATTGCGGGACAGTTTGCCCAGTTTTTCCAGCTCGCGGGTCGCCCACAGCGGCACTTCGTTATTCACTTTTACTTCAGGCGGGTAGAACCAGTAGGCCAGCAGCGGCATGGCCAGAATCAGCAGGATACCCAGCGGCAGGAAGGCGAGGAACCAGGTCCCCCAGGAGATATCAATCCCAACCGTACTTTTTACCAGCGCCAGCGCCAGCAGGTTCGGCGCGAGGGCGGAGAGGAACATAGAGCTGGTGATACAGGCTGCGGTGATCGCCACCCACATCAGGTAGGAACCAATCTTGCGTGCGCTTGGGTCGTTCGGTTTTGAACCGTACAGCGGCGGCAGGTTAGCGATGATCGGGTAGATGGTCCCGCCGCTGCGCGCGGTGTTGGACGGGGTGAACGGCGCCAGCAGCAGGTCCGCGAAGGTGATAGCGTAACCGAGCGTCAGGCTGCGACGGCCCAGGTACTTCACCAGAATCAGCGCCAGACGGCGACCGAAGCGGGTTTTGTCATAGCCTGCGGCAAACATGAAGGCACCGAAAATCAGCCAGACGGTAGAGTTACCAAACCCGCTCACCGCCCATTTAAAGGAGGCGCCCGCCAGCTTGAATTTTGGATCCGCCAGCTGGTCAGGGCTGAACAGCACCCACTGGCTGCACAGGGCAATGGCGACGACGCCCGTCAGGCCGATGACCGCGCCCGGCAGCGGTTCGAAGATCAGGCCGACGATCACGCCGACAAAGATAGCGAAGTAGTGCCACGCGTAAGGCGGTAAACCTTCAGGGACGGGAACAAACAGCAGCAGTACGGCGACGATGACGGGCAATGCCATCATCAGCAGTCGTTTTGCTTTTCCGTTTGATGCCTGGTTCGCCACAGGGGGCGTTACAGCAGTTTTTGTATTCATAGTTTCACGTCTTAAGTTGTCAAGGATTCGGTTGCTCTGAAAAAACAAAATCGCTTTCTTAAGTTTTTTTGCTTTCTTTAGTTATTTAAGGTGCTGTTTTGTATTTCCAGTAATAGCGATTTAACGCTTTTTGGTTTGCGCTAAATTAAAAATTGATGATGTTTTTATATTGCGCCTTTGGATGCCATAACTATTGATTGAGATCAAAAAAACAGAATTGCAGCGTTATTTTTATGCTTTTATTAATAACCACTCTGGCGTATGTGGGTATTACGTATTTTACGAGTGTATTTTATCATTCCTGTAACATCATTATTATTTGTAATTTTTCATGTTGTTGATTTATATTGGTTTTTATGTGTGATGGTGAATTGGTTTTACCATTAATCATTTAACGAATTTTAAATTATTGTGAATGGTTGAATTACAATCGCTAACACCAATGTGTTATTTGTGTTATCGCAGGGATTAAATAGTTTTTTAACTAACGTAATAACTTTAGAAACTAAAAAAATCATTATATTAATATCATGACATCGGCAAATAACGACGAAATAAAAAACCAATCCGATAACGAATTCTTAATTTTTAAAAGTTTGGAGTTTCTATTATGAGCACTAACGAACGTATTCTTAGCCCCTTCACATTACCGAATGGCACTGAACTGAAAAACCGTTTGTTAATGGCCCCTATGACAACCTGTACCGGCTATTATGACGGCACCGTCACCAGCGAGCTGGTGGAGTACTATCGGGCCCGTTCCGGCAGCATTGGCACCATCATCGTTGAGTGTTGCTTCATCGACGATCTCGGTCTCGCCTTCCCGGGTGCGATCGGTATTGATAATGACGAAAAAATCGCCGGGCTGGCGAAAATCGCGGAGGCGATTAAATCCAAAGGCTCTAAGGCGCTGCTGCAGATCTACCACGGCGGCCGCATGGTTGACCCGAAACTGATCGGTGGCCGTACGCCTGTTGGCCCAAGCGCTGTTGCCGCGCCGCGTGAGGGCGCAGCAACGCCGGTTGCGCTGACTGGCGAAGAAGTCGAAGGCATGATCGCCAAGTTTGGTGAAGCCGTACGCCGTGCTATTCAGGCCGGCTTCGACGGCGTGGAGATCCACGGCGCAAACACCTACCTGATTCAGCAGTTCTATTCGCCGAACTCAAACCAGCGCGACGACGAGTGGGGCGGCAGCCGCGATAACCGCGCGAAATTCCCGCTGGCGGTGCTGGATATCACCCACAAGATGGTGCGCCAGTACGCGGACGATGCGTTCATCGTTGGCTATCGCTTCTCCCCTGAAGAGATGGAAGTCCCGGGCATTCGCTTTGACGACACCATGTACCTGCTGGAGAAACTGGCGGCGCGCGGCGTGGATTATCTGCACTTCTCCGTCGGCGCCACCCTGCGACCTTCCATCGTCGATACCCAGGACCCGACGCCGCTTATTGAAAAATACTGCGCCATGCGTTCAGAAACGCTGGCACAGGTTCCGGTCATGGGCGTGGGCGGCGTGGTGAATGCCGCGGACGTCAATGAGGCGCTGGATCATGGTTATGACCTGATTGCCGTGGGTCGCGCGACTATCGCTTACCCGGACTGGACCGACCGCATCGCGTCCGGCGAAAGCCTGGAGCTGTTTATGGACAGCACCAAACGCGAGGAGCTGAGCATTCCTGAACCGCTGTGGCGCTTCTCGCTGGTGGAGGCGATGATCCGCGACATGAGCATGGGCGAGTCCAAATTCAAACCGGGCACCTTTGCGGAGAAAGTGCAGGATGACGCGAACGAGCTGGTGATTAACGTCAGCCTGGAGACCGATCGCATTGCCGATATCGAGCTGGCGTCTGGCCCGAGCGAAGACGTTGAGTTCGTTACCAGCTTTGAAGAGATCCGTACCCGCATTCTGGACGCCAATACCCCGCACGTCGATGCCATCACCGGCGCAACCAGCCAGAGCGAAGCGGTGAAAAAAGCGGTCTCTAAAGCGATGCTGAAATCCAGCAAAGCGCTGGCGGCAGAAGAGGGCGTTGACCCGAATGAAACCCGCTGCGTGGACGTTGTGGTGGTCGGCAGCGGCGGTGCCGGTCTGGCCGCGGCCATTCAGGCCCACGACGAAGGCGCAAGCGTGCTGATTGTTGAGAAGATGCCAACCATCGGCGGTAACACCATTAAAGCCTCTGCCGGGATGAACGCCGCAGAGACGCGCTTCCAGCGGGTGAAAGGCATTCAGGACAGCAAAGAGCTGTTCTATCAGGAAAGCCTGAAAGGCGGCGGCAACAAGAACAACCCGGAACTGCTGCGCCGCTTTGTTGAGAACGCGCCGCAGGCGATTGAGTGGCTGGCAACGCGCGGCATTATGCTGAATGACATCACCACCACCGGCGGGATGAGCATCGACCGTACTCACCGTCCAAAAGACGGTTCTGCGGTAGGCGGCTATCTGATCAGCGGCCTGGTGCGTAACGTCAACAAACGCAACATCGAGGTTATGCTGGATACCTCCGTCAGCGACATCATCGTCGAAAACGGCGAAGTAACCGGCGTGCGCCTGACCACCGAAGAGAACGAAACGCTCACCGTGGCATCCAAAAGCGTGATTGTCGCCACCGGCGGCTTCAGCGCCAACAGCCAGATGGTTGTTAAATATCGTCCGGATCTGGAAGGTTTCGTCACCACCAACCACAAAGGGGCGACCGGCGGCGGTATCGCGCTGCTGGAACGTATTGGCGCAGGTACGGTCGATATGGGCGAGATTCAGATCCACCCGACCGTTGAGCAGAAAACGTCGTACCTGATTTCCGAATCCATCCGCGGCGGCGGGGCGATTCTGGTCAACCAGCAGGGGAACCGCTTCTTTAACGAGATGTCGACCCGCGATAAAGTCTCGGCGTCAATCATCGCGCTGCCGGAGAAATACGCATACATCGTCTTTGACGAGCACGTACGTGCCAAAAACAAAGCCGCGGATGAGTACATCGCCAAAGGCTTTGTGACCAGCGCCAGCTCGCCTAAAGCCCTGGCCGAGGCGCTGGGCATGGATTACCACGCTTTCCTGGCGACCCTGGAGCGCTACAACGGTTTCGTTGAAAAACAGCACGATGACGACTTTGGACGTACCACCGCGCTGCGTGCGCCAATCAATGAAGGGCCGTTCTACGCCATTCAGATTGCGCCGGGCGTGCACCACACCATGGGCGGCGTGACCATCAACACCGAAACCTGCGTGCTGGACAGCAACCACAACGTGCTGCCAGGGGCGTTTGCGGCGGGTGAAGTGGTCGGCGGGATCCACGGCGGTAACCGTATCGGCGGTAACGCAGTGGCAGATATCATTATTTTTGGTACGCTTGCCGGACATCAGGCGGCGATGCGCTCGAAAAGAGCGTAAGGCACCTGTTATGTAGGCCGGATACGCGCAGCGCTATCCGGCAATTTCCCCGGCGGCGCGGTGCTTGCCGGGGCTACATCTGAGGAAACATGCCATGTCTGATGACAACCGCGTCTACAGTTACTCCGCCGTTCTGATGGGCTCACCCATCCTCCTGAAACTCTTCTCCCATGACGAAGCCCTCGCATCCCGTGCGTTTCGCCTGATCAAACAGTATGAAGATCTGCTCACCGTCAACCGCGCACGCTCGCAGGTGATGGACATCAACCATGCGGCCGGCCAGCATCCGGTCACCGTCAGCCGACCGGTGTTTGAGCTGATCCGCTGTGCAAAAGCGGCAAGCCTGCTCAACGACAGCGCCTTTAACCTGGCCATTGGCCCGCTGGTGAAGCGCTGGAAAATTGGATTCCAGGGAGACCGCGTTCCGCCTGCCGATGAAATTGCGTCACTGCTTGCGATTACCCGTCCTGAGGACGTCATTCTTGACGAGGCCAGCAGCAGCGTGTTTCTGGCCAGAGCGGGTATGGAGATCGATCTGGGGGCCATCGCCAAAGGGTATATCGCCGACAGGGTGCGTGATTACCTTCATAAAGAGGGCGCTGAGCTGGGGCTTATCAACCTCGGCGGAAATATCCAGACGCTGGGCTCGCCGGAAGGGGGCTGGAACGTGGGGCTTAAAAAACCGTTCGCCGCAGAAGCGCTCATTGGCACCCTGACCGTTGAGAACCTGTCGGTCGTCACGTCGGGAACGTACGAGCGCTATTTTGAACAGGACGGCAGGCGTTACCACCACATTCTCGATCCGCGCACCGGGTATCCGCTGGATAACGAACTGGATAGCGTGACTATTATTTCTAAAAACTCCATCGACGGTGATATCTGGACCACGCTGATGTACGGCCTGGGCGTGGAAAAGGGCTGCGCCGCCCTGCGCGCGCGCCCCGATATTGACGCTATCTTTGTGACCAAAACAAAAGAAGTGGTGTTCTCTTCAGCACACCACTTCCGCTTTACCCTGCTGGATAACGACTACCGCGTTATTGACAGTATTGCTTGAGCAGGCCCGTCTGCTCCGGCTGGAGACGGTAGCGATACACCGGACGCCCGGTGGCGCCGTAGTGAATGCTGGTGAACAGAATATTGATTTGCGCCAGCCAGATCAGATATTTGCGGCAGGACACGCGGGAGATATTGACCGCGCTTGCCAGGTCATCGGTGGAAAACTCCGTCTCCGGGTGTGCGTCGATCCACTGGCAAATCGTGCGCAGCGTTTGCGGCGTTAACCCTTTCGGCAGCTTTTTACTGTCCGCCAGCTCCGGCGCCCCGCCGTGGATCAGCCGGTCGACGTCCGCCTGCTCATAATACTGGTGCGATCCCATCAGATTGTGCTTTGCCTTCCAGCCGTTCAGCGCCTCTTCAAAGCGCGGGAACTGGAACGGCTTTATCAGATAATCCACCACGCCGTAATGGATGGAGGTCTGGATCGTGGCGGCATCGGCGGCCGAGGAGATCATAATCACATCGATTGGGCGGCCGGATGCGCGGATAACGGGCAGCAGATCCAGCCCGTTATCCTGCTGCATATAGACGTCCAGCAGCACCAGATCGACAGGCTGGCTGGGGTTATTAATGATGGCCTCGGCCTGGTTTAGCGTGGAGGCGACGCCGCAGCAGCTAAAGCCTTCAACACGGTTGACATACAGACGGTTGAGGTCGGCTACCATGGCGTCATCATCGACAATTAATACATTTATCACGCGATATTCCTCTCGCTATCCCAGGGGATGTGAACAAAAAATTGGGTAAATACGCCTGGCTCAGACTCGACGGTGATATCGCCGCCGAGGTTCTGGATTTGCTGGCGGGCAAGGAACAGCCCAACGCCGCGGTTTTCACCTTTTGTTGAGAAGCCCTTTGTAAAAATAGCCTCCAGCTGCGTGGGATCAATGCCGGGGCCATCGTCGCTGACTTCACAGCTGAGCCAGCCGTTCTGATAGTGCAGCAGCAGAGTTATTTCACCTTCCGGCTGGCCTTCCATCGCGTCCAGTGCGTTTTCAATTAAGTTACCGAGCACGGTGACCAGCACCGCTACTTGTTCTTCGCTGGCGGTATCGGGGATCTGGCATTCGTCCGCCAGCGTCAGGGTGACGCCCGCTTCTTTCGCCCGGTTGATTTTACCCAGCAGGAATCCGGCAATCACCGGGGATTTTACCTTGCTCTGTATCGTACCGATATCCGTCTGGTAATGATGCGCCGTCTGGATGATGTACTCTTCCAGCTTGTCGTAGCGCTTAATGTGCAGCAGGCCCAGGATGACGTGCAGCTTGTTCATAAACTCGTGCGTGTGGGCGCGCAGGGCGTCGACGTAATTGACCATGCCATCGATACGCTGCATCAGCTGGCTGATTTCCGTTTTATCGCGGAAGGTGGTAATGGCGCCGATGACCCGATCCTGACTTTTAACGGGCACCATGTTGCACAGCAGCAGCCGCCCGTTGCAGCTGATCTCCTGATCCTGGCGCGCAACGCCCGTCTTTGAGACTTCACGCAGGCCGGCCAGCAGGGGAGCGCTGGCGTTTTCGGTCTGCTTGCCGGAAGGCAGAAGCAATATTTCTCTGGCGGTGTGGTTAATCATCGTCACGCGCCCGTGAATATCGACGGCCAGAACCCCTTCACGCAGCGACTGCAGCATCGCCTGACGCTGTTCGAACAGGGCGGAAATTTCGTAAGGCTCGAGCCCGAACAGGATGCGTTTCAGGACCCGCACCAGGCCCCAGATTGCCATAGAGCTCATAAAGATGCTGAACAAAATGGTCCAGACGGCGTTTAGCCGCCCGCGGGTGATTTGCTCTTCAACCTTATTGAGGGAGATACCCACCGCTACTACGCCGATCTGCTCGTGCTGACTGTCGTAGACGGGCGTAAAAACGCGCAGTGCTTCGGCGAGCGCGCCCCGGTTAACCGATACGTTCTCTTTGCCTTCCAGCGCCGGAGTTAAATCGTCGCCGATAAAATGCAGCCCCAGCAGCGCCTCGTTCGGGTGAGAATAGCGGATCCCGCGCATATCGGTCACGACGGTGAACAGCAGATCGTTTCGTTTCGTCACCGCCTGGGCGATGGGCTGAATAATATTCTCCTGCGGTGCCTGCATCAGGCCGCGCCGTATCTCGGGGCTGTCGGCGAGGGTGCGGGCAATGCCGAGCGCGGTGTCTTTGACGTCATCGCGCGTTGCCCGGGTGATCTGCACCGCATAGAGCGCAAAGACCACCAGCAGCACTGAACCGATAATCGCGCACACCATCAGCGTGACCAGGGTGTTCAGCTTCATGGGGCGCTTGCGCGTCGGAAGGAAAGGCTGCAAATCGCTCATTAACACTCCGCGATGATTAAGAAAGGGGGTAATTATCGCTGATGACGCGCTTTTCTTAAAGCCGAGTAAAGCCGTGGATTTGGTCCTCTTTTCGTGACCCTCCTCGCAGGTCATCGATATAAAACACTTTATAGTGTGTGCGTACTCATAATAAGGAGGCTGTTTATGAGCATTATGCTTACCGGTTCGGTCAAGGAAAGACGGCACGCCAGCACGATGAATATTGATAGATTGTCCACGCTGGACATGCTGAAAGTCATTCACCAGGATGATGCACTCATTTCTGCTGCTATTACCCCCTGTTTACAAACTATCGCCCGCGTGGTGGATAACGCCGCCGCGACCCTCAGCCACGGGGGGCGGCT
Organism: Enterobacter sp. FW301-JW81; assembly: GCF_058788735.1. NCBI lineage: Bacteria > Pseudomonadati > Pseudomonadota > Gammaproteobacteria > Enterobacterales > Enterobacteriaceae > Enterobacter > Enterobacter sp. FW301-JW81. Next base: position 587,319 of record NZ_JBYTBA010000002.1, read on the forward strand.
GGTGATTGTCGGCGCCGGGCCGTCAGGCTGCGTCGCACAGCAGGCTGCCGATGACTATGCGCCGGGCAAAACCCCAGTGATTGCCGTGACGCCACAGGAAGGGGAAGGGAGTTACGAGCGCGGCGTTGCCGACCTGCAGGCCATCAAATTTGGTGAACACGATATGATGCTGGCAGTAAGCGTCAGCGGAAAAACGCCGTGGGTCTGGGGCGCAATGCGGCATGCCTGGTCGCTGGGTTCGCCGGTCGCCATCATGACCGATGATGCGCAAAGTGAAGCCGCGCAGCTGGCGAGCATGGTTATCGCTCCGGAACTCGGGGCTGACGTGGTCGCCGGCTATCTCAACACCAAAGCTGGGATTGCACAAAAAATGATCCTCTCAATGATTACCACCGGGCTGGCCGTTCGAACCGGACGCGTTTACAGCAACCTGCGCGTGGATCTTGAGGCAAGCAATACCAAATGGGCCGAACGGCAAATCGCTATTGTGATGGAGGCGGGGGGATGCACCCGGGCGCAGGCAAAAGCCGCGCTGGAGAGCTGTAATCATAATTGTAAAACGGCGGTACTGATGGTGCTAACAGGGCTGGATGCGTGGAAAGCCCATGAGCTGCTGGCGCAAAATAACGGGTTTATTCGCGTGGCGCTGCAGGAAGCGCCGTAAGATCTTCAGATAGTAAAAAGGCCGCAATTGCGGCCTTTGGTATTTTTGATGATTAGAACTGGTAAACAATACCCATAGCAAACTGATCGTCAGTTGCGTTGCCAGTGATGGCACCGTCTTCTTCGTCCAGCAGGTTAAATTTATAGGCAGTATAAACGTTCATATTTTTATTGAAGTAGTACCAGGTACCCACTTCAATATAATTTACGCGGTCAGCGTCAACGCCTTTATAACCATTGCGGGCATACAGGTCTTTACCCTGTGAGTATACGTAGCCCAGGGATGGACGCAGACCAAAGTCGAATTGATACTGAACAACGGCTTCCACGTTTTGGGTTTTATTGGCGAAGGCATTGTATCCAACTTTAGTCATATTACGGGTTTCACCGTACATCACCGCAGCATAAACGTTGTTTGCATCATATTTTGCAGACAGAGACCAAACTTCCGCCGTATCGCCATAACCGTCAGCAGACTGCTCATCGGTACGGTCGGATTTACCGTACACGCCAACGAAACCAAAGCCATCAATGTTATAATTCACAGACATGCTGTAACCATCACCATTCGCTTTGAATTCATTGCGGTTATCGTTTTTACCCTGGTACTGTACAGCAAAGTTAAGACCTTCAACCATGCCGAAGAAATCGGTGTTACGGTAAGTCGCAACGCCGTTGGTACGCTGTGTCATAAAGTTATCAGTGGCAGCCCATGAGTCTCCACCCCATTCAACCAGCATATCGGTATACGCCGCGCCGTCATAAGCCACGCCGTAATTGCGGCCATAATCGAATGAGCCGTAGTCTGCGAATTTCAGACCCGCGAAGGCCAGACGTGTACTTTCGTCCTGCTCACCTTCAGGTGTGCTGGCGTCAATGTTATATTCAAACTGGCCGTAACCGGTCAGTTCGTTATTGATCTGTGTTTCGCCTTTCACACCAAAACGGGCATATGAAGTATCTTCATTTTCACTGTTGCTTGTGTCAGTGTCCGACCAGATGCGTTCACCCACCATCTTGCCGTAGAAATCAACTTTATTGCCGTCTTTGTTGTAAATCTCAGCCGCATTTGCTGCGCCTGCCATTAATAAGGCGGGTACAAGAATAGCCAGAACTTTTCTTTTCATTATATATTCCCTTGAAAGATAATTTATATGAATATATGTAATCACTCTCCATAATTACAGGGTCGATACTATTCCAGGAGTTGTCATTTAGTTTCAAAAATAAATGTAATTAAATTCGTTCAAATATTGCAAAATATTTCTATTAATCTCTTTATTTTTCTTGTGAATTAATTAATTGAATTTATATGATGTAATTATTATTAAGTATTTCACAATTCTATTATTAAATTGATTTAATTCGGTTGTGTTATAATTCATTCTCTTTTTAACAACAGGACATGACGATGGAACTTGCCCGGTGGCAGCACGGCTTTGAGCGCTGGCTCGAGGAAAACCACACGACCGACGATACCGCACATGATATTTCGCACTTTCGTCGCGTCTGGATGACGGCGCAAAAAATCATGACTCACCAGGCGGCAAATCCTCTGGTGGTCCTGGCCGCGTGTTATTTTCACGACATCGTCAGCCTGCCGAAAAACCATCCTGAACGCGGCCGGTCATCGCAGCTGGCAGCGCGCAAGACGGGTGACATTCTGCGCCGGGACTTCCCGGACTTCCCGTCTGAATGCTTTCCCGCCGTTGAGCATGCTATAGAGGCGCACAGCTTCAGCGCCGGGATTCCCCCGCAGAGCATGGAAGCCAAAATTGTGCAGGACGCTGACCGGCTGGAGGCGCTAGGGGCTATTGGTCTGGCGCGCGTCTTTGCCGTCTCGGGCGCGCTGGGCGTACCGCTGTTTGACGCGGACGATCCCTTTGCCGATGCGCGCCCGCTCGACGATCGCGCGTTTGCCCTCGACCATTTTCAGACCAAGCTGCTGCGCCTGCCTGATACAATGCAAACGGAAATGGGCCGCGAGCTGGCACGCCACAACGCCGATTTCCTGATCCAGTTTATGGCGAAACTGAGTGCTGAACTACACGGCGACTGTATTGGGCAGGATAGCCAGGTGCTGAGCCGCTTCCGTCGCAGTTTGCGCGAATGAACTGTGGTAATCTGTTCCCAGTCTTTCTTCTCCGGTTAAAAGAATGCAGGAAAATCGATCAGTGACAGAGCCCGCGCCTGAGCAGGCTGAGAAATCAACGGCAACGGTGCAGGCGTTACTGCGCCAGCTGTTGGATAGCTATGATGCTAAAACGCTGGCAAATCTGCTGGTGGCACACGGCGAGAGCCACTGGAGCCCGGCCATTCTTAAACGTCTGCTGACCAGCGAACGGGCAGGGCGTCGCCTGAGCGAAGGCGAGTTTCGTTATCTGCAAAACCTACTTCCGCGTCCTCCTGCTGCGCACCCGAACTATGCCTTCCGCTTTATCGATCTGTTTGCCGGTATCGGCGGCATCCGACACGGTTTCGAAGCTATCGGTGGTCAGTGCGTGTTTACCAGCGAGTGGAACAAACATGCCGTGCGTACCTACAAGGCTAACTGGTACTGCGATCCGCATGAGCATCATTTCAACGCGGATATCCGCGATGTCACCCTGAGCCATAAAAGCGGCGTGAGCGATGAACAGGCCGCCGAACACATTCGTCAGACCATCCCGGCGCATGACGTGCTGCTGGCGGGTTTCCCGTGTCAGCCTTTCTCGCTGGCCGGGGTTTCAAAAAAGAATGCCCTCGGACGCGCCCACGGTTTCGCCTGCGATACGCAGGGAACGCTGTTTTTTGACGTGGCCCGTATCATTGACGCCCGTCGTCCGGCCATCTTCGTGCTGGAAAACGTCAAAAACTTAAAAAGCCACGACGGCGGGAAAACCTTCCGCATTATCATGCAAACGCTGGATGAGCTGGGCTATGACGTGGCGGATTCTCAGGACATGGGCGCGGATGACCCAAAAATCATTGATGGCAAGCATTTCCTGCCCCAGCATCGTGAACGTATCGTGCTGGTGGGTTTCCGCCGCGACCTTAATCTCAAGGGGGATTTCACCCTGCGGGATATCCCGTCTCTCTATCCGGAGCGACGTCCCACCGTGGCCGACCTGCTGGAACCTGTCGTTGACGCGAAATTTATCCTCACCCCGGTGCTGTGGAAATATCTCTACCGCTATGCCAAGAAACATCAGGCGAAAGGCAACGGCTTCGGCTTTGGGATGGTAAACCCCAACGATCCGCACAGCGTGACCCGCACGTTGTCCGCGCGCTACTACAAAGACGGCGCGGAAATCCTCATCGACAGGGGCTGGGACAAGGCGCTGGGTGAAAAAGATTTCGACGATCCGCACAACCAGCGTCACCGCCCGCGACGCTTAACGCCGCGGGAATGCGCCCGGCTGATGGGCTTTGAGTCCCCGCAGGGTTACCGCTTCCGCATTCCGGTTTCGGACACCCAGGCGTACCGCCAGTTTGGTAATTCGGTGGTGGTTCCCGCGTTTGCGGCCGTGGCAAAACTGCTGGCCTCGCGCATCAGACAGGCGGTGGCGCTCCGTCAGGGTGAGGCCGTCAATGACGGATGTTCACGATAAGGCGACGCGCAGTAAAAACATGCGTGCCATCGGCACGCGTGACACCGCCATTGAAAAACGTCTGGCCGGGCTGCTGACGCAGGCGGGATTTGAGTTCCGCGTGCAGGATCCCGCCCTGGCGGGTCGCCCCGATTTCGTCATCGACGCATGGCAGTGCATCATCTTTACCCACGGCTGTTTCTGGCACCACCACGACTGCTACCTGTTTAAGGTTCCCGCGACGCGCACCGATTTCTGGCTGGATAAAATTGGCAAGAACGTCGAACGCGACAGGCGAGATCTCACCGCGCTGATTGCGCAGGGTTGGCGGGTGCTTATCGTCTGGGAGTGTGCGCTGAGAGGCAGATTAAAACTGAACGACGTCGACCTGTCGGAACGGCTGGAAGAGTGGATCTGCGGCGGCGGCCAGACCGCGCAGATCGACACACAGGGTATTCACCTGCTTAAGGTTTCTCCACCTCGCAAGGGGTAACCACGGGTTTTGCTGGCAGCAAATATTTGCCTAAGGTGACCAGCACGACGGCGAAAACAATCACCCCTAAAGCAATCCATTCAACGGAAGAGAGCGTTTCGCCGCCTAATCCCGTGCCGAGCAGAACGGCCACCACCGGGTTGACGTAGGCATAGCTGGTGGCGACAGCCGGGGAGACGTTGCGGATCAGGAACATATAGGCATTAATGGCGATGAGGGATCCAAACAGCGCCAGATACCCTACCGCGAGAAAGCCCGACAGGCCCGGCAGGGTAGTCAGCTTTTCTCCCGTCAGCGCGGAGGCGAGCAGCAGCACAATCCCCGCGGCGAGCATCTCAATCGCGCCGGCCATCATGCCGGTGGGAAGTTCGATGCGTGAACCGTATACGGAACCAAAGGCCCAGCTCATTGAGCCAATCAGGATAATCACTGCGCCCCACGGATTCCCGCTCAGGTTACCGCCGCTATTGAGCAGAATAATGCCGGCGAGGCCAATACCAATCCCCAGCCATTCCAGCTTGCGGGTGCGGATGCCGAAAAGGCGGCTGAAGCAGAGGGTAAAGAGCGGAACGGTGGCAACGACCACGGCGGCGATCCCGGACGGTACGTTCTGGTGCTCGGCAATCGTCACAAACCCATTTCCCACCGCCAGCAGCAGCAGGCCGATCAGGGCGGCATTCAGCATCGGGCGCAGAGGGGGAAGCTTATGTCCGCGCAGCAGCAGAAACGCGAGCAGCAAGACGCCAGCGGAGAGGAAACGGATGCCCGCCATCATCAGCGGCGGCCAGCTTTCCACGCCGATGCGAATGACAAAGTAGGTTGAGCCCCAGATGATGTACAGCGAAAAGAGTGCCCCAATGAGCGGTAGCAATTGCCGGAAACGCATAATCCCTCACGACGTAATAAAAAGGTCGCTGATAGTAAACGCGAAAACTATCGTGCTGGCGAGTCCTTTAATTGTGCAGTTGATGTTAATTTTTTGTTGACGTGAGGTGCCTGTTTCCGGGTTTGCGCTTTTGCTCCATACTATTCACCTAATTACCAAAAAATGAAGGATTAAGATTTTGGCAGGAAGTAGCTTATTAACATTGCTGGATGATATTGCCACCTTACTGGATGACATTTCAGTGATGGGTAAACTGGCGGCGAAGAAAACCGCAGGCGTGCTGGGCGATGATTTATCGCTTAACGCCCAACAGGTGAGTGGGGTGAGGGCCAACCGCGAACTGCCGGTGGTGTGGGGCGTGGCGAAAGGCTCCTTCCTGAATAAGGTGATTCTGGTGCCGCTGGCGCTGCTGATTAGCGCCTTTATTCCCTGGGCGATCACGCCGCTGCTGATGATCGGCGGGGCATTTCTCTGCTTCGAGGGCGTGGAGAAAGTTCTGCACTCCTTTAGCGCGCGCAAGGAGAGCGATACCCCGGAAATGCGCCAGCAGCGTCTTGAAGCGCTGGCCGCACAGGATCCGAAAACCTTCGAGCGCGATAAGGTCAAAGGCGCCATTCGGACCGACTTTATCCTGTCCGCAGAAATCGTCGCCATTACGCTGGGCATTGTGTCTGACGCACCGCTCCTGAATCAGGTCCTGATCCTCTCCGGCATCGCGATTCTGGTCACGGTAGGCGTGTACGGTCTGGTAGGATTGATCGTTAAGCTGGACGATATTGGCTACTGGCTTGAAGATAAATCGAGCGCGGTAGCAAGAGGCATCGGTAAGAGCTTACTGGTGCTGGCCCCCTGGCTGATGAAGAGTTTGTCCGTGGTGGGCACGCTGGCAATGTTCCTCGTGGGCGGCGGTATTGTGGTTCACGGCATTGCGCCGCTGCACCATGCTATCGAACATTTCTCCTCGGCGCAGGGTGCTGTTGTCGCGGCGATACTGCCTACGCTGCTGAATCTGGTGCTCGGCTTTATCATTGGCGCTATCGTGGTCGCGGCGGTGAAGCTGGTTGAGAAATTACGCGGCACGGCGCACTAATTGTAACCCGCTGTGGGATGCAAAAAGACCATTCCTCGTCTAAATTGAAACAGTTTCACCCTGATACAGGAGGCAGGTATGGTCTTTTTGGTCAGTGATGAAGTTAAGCCTAAGAAGGGCGGCCCACGTATGATTGTGACCGGGTATTCCAGCGGAATGGTGGAATGTCGGTGGCACGATGGCTATAGCATCAAGCGGGAGGCATTTCGTGAAGATGAGCTTCAGCCGGGTGACGGGCAGCACAAGCGAGATAAGGCTTAATCTCATAACGCCCGGCTTTGCCGGGCGTTTTTATCTCAAGTACCAGGCGTAAAGCAGTAATCAGGGAGTGTGTGTGCAGCGCGATACCTTTGTTGTAAAACAATCTTTTCTACAATGGCTGCATAAGCGTAGCAATCCGGGGTTGATTGTTAATCTCTGTTTTTTGACCGTTCTGGTGTTTTCCACGCTGCTGACCTGGCGTGAGGTGGTGGTGCTGGAAGAAGCGTATATCTCGAGCCAGCGTAACCATCTGGGTACAGTGGCCAGTTCGCTGGACCGGCAGCTACAGAACAGCGTGGACAGGATGCTGTTGTTCCGTCAGGGCATGCGTGATGCGATCCAGACGCCGCTGGCGTTTGATGTCTTACAGAATGCGGTGTCGCGCTTTAACGCGGTCCGCATGCTCCCCACCTGGCAGCTTGCCGTTGATAAAAAACGCACCCTTCCCATTAACGGCGTTTCGGATGCCTTTGTTGAAAAAACCACGCTTCTGAGTCGTGACGCTGAGCGCATCAGTCATGAAATTTCTGCCGCGCTCGAAGTGGGGTATCTGCTCAGGCTGGCCTCGTCGAGAGCGCAAACGGAGTCGCGGGTCATCTACGTCTCCCGCGCCGGTTTTTTTCTTTCCACCGACACGCCGGATCGGGCGGGCGATATCACCTCCCGCTACTACCACCTGGTCACGCAAGCCTGGTTTACCCAGCAGTCGGAACGTAACAACCGCGCTCGCGCGGTGCGGTGGTTTATCTCCACGCCTTCATCCTGGACCAATGACGAACGCACGATCACCGCCAGCGTCCCCATCTATTTCGATCACTACTGGTATGGCGTCGTGGCGATGGATTTTGCGTTAAACACGATGCAGCGTCTGCTGGCCGACGCGACGGAAGACCGAACGGAGGGGGAGTACCAGCTGTACGACACCCGGCTCAATATGATTGCCACCTCTGCCCATGCGGGTAACCCGGTTAACCACTTTGACGAACGCGAGACGGCGCAGATTGCCCATGCGATTGAGAACGATACCGGCGGTGGCATCCGCCTCGGAAGCCGTTTTATTAGCTGGGAGCGGCTCGATCACTTCGACGGTGTCGTCCTGCGGATCCACACCCTGCATGAAGGTGTACAAGACGACTTCGGCAGCATCAGTATTGTGCTGGCGCTGCTGTGGGCGCTCTTCAGCGCCATGCTGTTGATCTCGTGGCTGGTTATCCGTCGGATGGTGAGTAACATGTATACGCTTCAGCATTCGCTCCAGTGGCAGGCCTGGCACGACCCGCTTACCCGGCTGAATAATCGCGGCGCGCTGTTCGATCGCGCAAAAATTCTGTCGGATACCTGTCGCCAGAAGTCTCTGCCATTTTCGGTGATTCAGATCGATCTCGACCATTTTAAAAACATCAACGACCGTTTCGGCCATCAGGCCGGGGATAAAGTGCTATCCCACACGGCGGGGCTGATTGCCAGCGCCTTACGCAAGAATGATGTGGCAGGCCGCGTCGGCGGGGAAGAGTTTTGTATCGTCCTGCCGGGGATCGATCTGGAGGAGGCGAGAGGCGTCGCGGACCGTATTCGCTGCCGAATCAACAGTAAGGAGATCCTGGTGAAGAAGAGCACGACGCTGCGCATCAGCGCGTCGCTGGGCGTCAGCGGGGCGGATGAAGCGGGGAACTACGATTTCGAGCAGCTGCAGTCCGTGGCGGACGCCCGGTTATATCAGGCTAAACAGACCGGGCGTAACCGGGTCGTCTGGCGGGATCAGGACAGGAAGTGATCCAGCCCCTCGTGCCAGCCCGCAGGCCCGGGCTGCTGGGTGTGATACACCCGCTCGGGGTTGTCATCCCGTAGCGCGATGCCCTGGCGGTTAATGCCCTTAATCACCACCGCGTAGTCAACGCTGTCCAGCAGCGGCGCATCGTTAGGACCATCACCGAGCCCCAGGGTAGTGGGTTCAATCTCTTCCCGCTCGCGGTACTGCTCAATTAGCCAGTTAACCGCCACGTCCTTGCCGCAGCGGACGTCCAGAATATGCCAGAAGCGCGCGCCCTGCAGGCATTGCAGGCCGCTCTGCGCCAGCGCCTCTTCAAACTGGAGCAGGTTCTCGTCGGTGTCACGCCAGATGAGCGTAACGGAGGCTTCATGCCTGCGGGCAAGCGCCGAACGATAACGCGTCAGGCCTGTCCACTCGCTGATGACGCGATCGTCCACGTCGTCAAAGGTGGTGAATTTAAAGCCCATCTGCAGACGGATGTGTTCGATTCGCGGGCGAATGTCCCGGTGCGTCATTCCTCTTATCTGACGCGGTATCTTTTCCCAACGCACGTCAGGCTGAATAACCGCGCCGTTCTCGGCAATAAAAGGTAACCCTTCCAGCCCCAGATCCTGCTGGATATCCAGCATCTCAGCCGCCGTTTTGCTGCTGCAGAGAATGACCGGCACCTGGTTATCCAGTAGCCTGTCCAGCCAGGGCATTGCGGGTTGCCACGCATAGGTATGAATATCCAGCAGCGAGCCGTCCAGGTCAGAAAAAATCAGCAGTGAATCCCGCAGTGAAGGCATAGTGGCTCCTGGTAACGGCTGCGCTACGAACTAAGAAAATTCCTAAAAAAATACCGAGGTGGAAACCGGGAAAAAGAGAACAGTCCCTGGCAAACCCGCATTCGGCGTATGTTATTGCTCATAACTAAAAGCATTATGTTAAAAATATTATATTCATCATGAGAATATATGCTTGTCAGACAAATTCGTTGGGGATAGTGTGGTTTGTACATCAGATTTCCTGGTGTAACGAATTTTCAAGTGCTTCTTGCATAAGCAAGTTTTGATCCCGGTCATCCCCATGACCGGGATTTTTTTCGCCCCTACCGATTGGCTTCCGACACGCTAAAGTCGTGAATATCCAGCTCGAAGGCCTCCGCCAGCTCACGATAGGTGTGATAATCCCTGCCGTTGACGATGACGCGGTCCGAATTGTCGTCCGACCGGCGGACTTCTGACTCACTGATCTCATTGATGGCGGCAAGCAGGGCATCGACATCCACCTCGACTTCGCGCTTGATGGTGTCGCTGTACTCTTTATCGGTCTTCATTGCGGGGTTCCTCATTCAACCGTGTCCAGTGGTAAGTATAGACTGTGCATAAAAACGCCATTCACGCCGGGCAGCGATGTGCGTTTTTGCGTTTTGTTCTACACTGGCTCAAAACCAGAGGAGGAATGTATGAAGGTCAACGATCGGGTAACCGTTAAAACGGACGGTGGGCCGCGCCGCCCGGGTGTGGTGCTGGCAATTGAAGAGTTTAGTGAGGGCACAATGTACCTGGTATCACTGGAAGACTACCCGCTCGGCATTTGGTTTTTTAACGAACTGGGGCATCCTGACGGCATTTTTGTTGAGAAAGCAGAGTAGTGTGGCGTCGGGTAGCGCATCGCATGCCCGACAACGTCCGCAAAAGCAAAAATCTCTGGCCAGGCCAGAGATCAAAGGTAGGGTGCACAGGGTCTTTTCTTAAGCGACTAACGCATGTTGACGAAAATCCCGTTCGTCACATTATCGGTCAGGCGTACCACGTGGTAGATCACTTGCTTATTATGCGTTTTAATTTTCCTTTTAATATTTCCTTTGTGTGACGAAACGGTTTTAGCTTTAATATTCATCTGGTCGGAGATCTGAATAGTGCCCTGGCCCGCCATCCACATTCTCAGCATACTTGATTCAGTCCTGCTTAATGATAGGGTGGGTAAGTTAACCGCTCCTACATTTTTAACTTCTTTATTCAAATAATCACCCAGAATGTCATCCAGCGACTCTGGTTTAATCGATTTAGAACTGATCAATAAATTTTTACGGACCAACAAATACTCATCGAAATGGATATTTGCGATCGCCATAAAAACAATAAACAGGGTTTTTGGATGCTGATTAATGATTTGCTTAATGTGCTGACTGTTGGCTGGATCGTGAATGAAACAGTCCTCATTAATAAACACCACGCCTGGTTTTAGTTCGTCACAAGCGGCTGCGAGTTCGTCAACGGTGTGCGCATCGTTGATGTCTCTCTTTCTTACCCCTCTGCTTGCCAGGTACCCGGTTAACCCTAGCCGGGTGTAGCTGCATAAATCCATAATGATCGTTGACATGGCATACCCTCACTCAATGCGTAACGATAATTCACCATCTGCCTGAGAGCTCAAAACAGCCATACGGGATGGAAAAAAATAATAAACCTGTGAGCATGACAAAGACTTTCAGGCGGACTCACTATCCCGTAAAGTTACGTATAATTTGCCAGGAATCTTCTTAAAGTAAAGTAAATATTAAGTATTGTGAGGTGGTTAGAAACAATTAAACCGCGTCAGATATATCCTGGAAGATGTTTTTCAAGTTTTATTTTAGGAATATCCTCAGAAAGACAATAGCAACAGTGAGGGTTATTATTTGCGAGGCAGTTCGCTGACAATATCCGCTAACAGGTTGAATATCTCGCCGAATAAATGTTCACAGAAGGGAGCGATAAGTGGCATCAGTAATGACATTAATAAAATTCCGACCGTCAGCGTCAGCGGAAAGCCAATCACAAACACCGACAGCTGCGGTGCCATTCGGTTCAGTAAGCCTAATGCCAGGTTGACGGTCAGCAGCAGGGTGATGATCGGCAGCGCCAGCATCAGCCCATTCAGGAATATCAGCCCCGCAGCGCGGGTGAGCGCCAGGAAGGCATTGCTGTTCACCGGATTTTCCCCAATCGGCAGCGTATGGAACGTATCCACCAGCATGGAGATAAGCCACAGATGGCCGTTGAACGACAGGAACAGCAGCATGGCGAGCAAATCAATAATGCGCGCCAGCACGGGCATGTTGAGATGGCTGCCGGGATCAACAAACGTGGCGAACGATAACCCCATCTGCAGGCCAATCAGCTCCCCTGCAGTACGCACCGCGGCAAAGGCGAGCTGCATGGTGAAGCCTACGGCGACGCCAATCATGACCTGCTGCAAGGCTACCCACACCGCATTCGCCGAGAAAATGGGAATATCCACGGGGGGCAGGGACGGGGCGACGATAATGGAGATGATGATGCCAAGCCCCACTTTGACGCGCTTGGGGATCGATTTCTCGCTGAGAATCGGGGCGGTTGATATCAGCGCCATGATGCGCAGCATCGGCCAGAAATAAACGCCGAGCCACTGAACCCACTGGTCACTGGTGAAGTGCAGCATCGTCAGGTCAGCCGATGATGTACGGCAGGTTGGTAAACAGGTTGCGCATATAGTCCAGCAGCAGGTTCAGCATCCATGGCCCGGCCACGATAATCGCCACGAACACGGCGATGATTTTGGGGATGAACGACAGCGTCATTTCGTTAATCTGCGTGGCGGCCTGAAGAATACTGATAATCAGACCGGTGACCAGCGCGACAAGCAGCAGTGGAGCGGCAACGGCAATGGCGATTTTCATCGCTTCCGTGCCCATCATCATGACCGATTCGGGTGTCATTGCCGTTCCTTAACTGTAGAAACTCTGCGCCAAAGAACTGACCAGCAGCTGCCAGCCATCGACCAGTACAAAGAGCATGATCTTAAAGGGCAGGGCAATGGTGGCGGGCGGAACCATCATCATCCCGAGCGCCATCAGGACGCTGGCGATCACCAGGTCGATAATCAGGAACGGAATAAAGATGGTAAAGCCAATCTGGAACGCGGTCTTCAGCTCGCTGGTGACGTAGGCAGGCAGAAGAATGCGCATGGGCACCGCTTCCGGACCCTGCAGCTCGCCGGTGTTGGACAGGCGGGCAAAGAGGGCGAGGTCAGCTTCGCGCGTCTGGCGCAGCATAAATTCCCGCAGCGGCTGCGCGCCTTTATCCAGCGCCTCCTGCATGGAGATTTTATCTTCGCTGAACGGCTGGTAGGCGTCGGTGTAAATCTTATCGATCACCGGCGACATAATGAAAAAGGTCAAAAACAGCGCCAGCCCCAGCATAACCTGGTTTGGCGGGGCGGAAGGGGTTCCCAGCGCGTTTCGCAGCAAACCAAAAACAATGATGATGCGGGTGAAGCTGGTCATCATCAGCAGAATGGCCGGAATAAACGTCAGCGAGGTGATGAACACCAGCGTCTGAACCGGAAGCGACCAGCTTTGACCGCCGCCTGCGAGAGGGGTTGAAACCAGACCGGGCAGCTGCGCATAGACCGCGGGAGCAAACAGGCCAACGCCCGCAAGCGTCAGGGATAACAAACGGCGCATCAGGATCTCCCGGAACGCTTAAGCAAACTCTTCATGACGGACTGAAAATCCGCAGGGGCGTCTGCGCGCTCGTCCACCACAACAGGGGCGGGCGGCAGCTTATGTAATACGCTGATGTTTGAGGCCGTGACGCCCAGGACCAGGCGTGCGTCGTCCACTTCGACGATGACCACGCGTTCGCGAGGCCCCAGCGTGGTGCTGGCGCTGACCTTCAGGCCGCGGGTACCGGCGGTTTTACCCGCCAGGCCAAAGCGCTTCGCCAGCCATGCGGCGATAAGAATAAAGGCAATAATACCGAGCAACGCCCCGCTCACCTGGAGCAGAGGTGAGCCGGGAACGGCAGAAGGTTGTGATATTGTTGCCTGGGTTTTCATGCTTAACGGCTCAGACGACGCATACGTTCAGACGGGGTAATGATGTCAGTGATACGTACGCCGTATTTATCGGCAACTACCACCACTTCCCCCTGAGCAATCAGATAGCCGTTGATCAGGATATCCAGCGGCTCACCGGCCAGGCCGTCAAGCGCCACCACGGAACCCTGCGTCAGGCGCAGCAGCTCTTTAATGGTCATGCGGGTGCGTCCCAGCTCAACGGTCAGCTTAACCGGGATATCCATAATCAGGTCGATGTCCTGCAGCGTGCCGCTAACGTCACCGCCGCCGAGCTGCTGGAATACGGCATCCGCTGCACTTTTGGCCGGGGTCGTTTTTTGCTCGTTTAACGCGTCAGCCCACAGATCGTCCAGTGCTCCGCTGTTTTCATCGGACGGATTGTTCATGTCACTCATTTGGGCTGTTCCTCATTCAGCGAATTCAAAATCGGGTTGATCAGGTGCTCAACGCGTAACGCATACTGACCGTTAATCGTGCCGTACTGGCTTGTCAGCACGGGGACACCATCCACGTGGGCAATAATGCGGTCGGGTTTTTCTATCGGCAAAACATCGCCGGGTTGTAATTTCAGGATCTGGGATAACCGCAGCGGGATATCGGCGAAGCTCGCCACCAGCTCAAGCTGCGAATGCTGGACCTGGCGGACCAGGTTTTCACGCCAGTTCTGGTCTTCGTTGCGGGAGTTCTCCAGCGGCGGGTTCACCAGCAGCTCGCGCAGCGGTTCGATCATGCTGAACGGCAGGCAGATGTTGAACTCGCCGGTCAGGTTACCGATCTCTACGTGGAACGGCGTGTTCACGACGATATCGTTCGGGGAGGTGGTGATATTGGTAAATTTCACCTGCATCTCAGAACGGACGTACTCCACTTCCAGCGGGTTAATCGCTTTCCACGCGTCGCTGTAAGACTCCAGCGCCAGCTTAAGCATGCGGTTAATGACGCGCTGTTCGGTGTGGGTGAATTCACGACCTTCTACTTTGGTCGGGAAACGCCCGTCGCCGCCGAACAGGTTATCCACCGCGATGAACACCAGGCTTGGTGAAAACACCACCAGGCCGGTGCCGCGCAGCGGCTTCAGGTGAATCAGGTTAAGGTTGGTTGGCACCGGCAGGTTGCGGGCAAACTCGTGATACGGCTGAATGCGGATCGCACCGACCGTAATGTCCGGGCTACGACGCAGCAGGTTAAACAGCCCCATACGGAACTGACGTGCAAAACGTTCGTTAATGATCTCCAGCGCCTGCAGACGTTCACGTACCACGCGACGCTGGGTATTCGGGTCATAGGGGCGAATATCGCTATCGCCGCCAATACCCGGTTGCGGATCGTCATTTTTATCGCTGTCGCCGTTAAGCAGCGCATCGATTTCTGCCTGAGAAAGAATACTGTCGCCCATGTCGTTACCGCAGAATGAAAGCTGTGTACAGAACGTCAGTGACTTCCTGCTTAGGTTGACCATTTACCAGCGGAGTCGCCAGCGTTTGTTTAATGGCGTCGACCAGCTTTTGCTTACCCACATCGGTGGCAAGCGTCGAAGCGTCCTGACGGGAGAACAGCAGCAGAAGGCGGCTACGCACCTCCGGAAGATAATCATTCAGACGCGAGCGCGTGGCTTCATCCTTCAGGCGCAGCGTAATACCGACATACAGCACGCGGTCCGCATCACCGAGATTCACGGTGAAGGTGTCCAGAGGGAAAAATACCGGCGCCGGCGGTGGTGCAGGTTCGGCTTTGGCCGCAGCGGTAGAAGGTTCCTGCTGCATACGCCAGTAACTATAGCCCGCAGTAGCGCAGGCGGCGAGCGTGATCAACACCAGCAGCGGGATCCAGATGGAACGCTTACTTTTTTTGGTGATAGCGGAGTCAGTCATCTGATACGAGCTTCCTGTTTCGGTACAGCTTAATAAGGTGATTATCCCGTGTCCTGCTGTCGTCAAAGCGTGGAAAAGACGGGGATAATCACGCTACCTCTGGCGTTTAGGCGAAGATGTCTACGGCACTGTTACCGCGCGCCGCGGATTGCAGGGCGGATGGGACAGGCAGTAGCTCATCGCTCTCTTCATTAAAACCGCCGGTATTGCCGGAACGCGAAGCCTGGTGCTGCTGCTGGGAAGAGGACTGCTGCTGCCCGGCAAAGCTCTCGCTGCTGACGCTGCTTTGCGTAAGCTGGATGCCGTTCTCCGCAAGCGAGGTCCGCAGGACCGGCAGCGCCGCTTCCAGTGCCGCACGGACATGGCCGTGCGCAGAGACCATCTGCAGCTGCGCCTGGTTATCATCCAGCTTAAGCGAGATTTGCACTTGACCCAGATCTTCCGGGTGCAGACGCAGCTCCGCTGTCTGCTGACCCTGCTTAGTGAACAGCGTGATGTGCTGGCTCAGGGATTGCTGCCATTCGTGGGTGCCCAGAGGCTGGCTTAATACCGGCGTGGGGGCAACGGTGGCGGCAGGCTGGCTGGTCGCATGGCTGGAGATAATCGGTGCCAGAGTGGCCGTCGGCGACGTTGAGGAGGACGCGCTGGCGAATTCCTGCTTCTCTGCCGCTGCGGCCACGACCGGCGCTGCAGGTACGTTGCCCGATAGCGCCGGGTCGCTGTTTTTCGCCAGGCTTTGGCTCAGGTTCTGGTAAGGCGCAGCCGTCTGCTCTTTATCATGGCTTCCCGGCAGGGCGTTCAGGGACGGCTGGCCCGCACCCGCTTGTGCAGGCGTGGCGGAACCGAGCGCAGACCGTGCGGTAATCCCGTCGCTGGCTGCCGCGCGAGAGGTGCTGGTCTGCTGGTGCGGCAGCATGGCCATCAGCGCGCTTAATCCGGCCAGCTCTTCTTCGCTCAGGTCGCTTTTGCCGTCATCTTTGTCGCTGGCCGCGGTAAGCGTTTTCAGGGCATCGCCCTTTGATACCGGCACCAGCCCGGAAACCAGCGTTTCAGGCAAGGCGGCAGGCGTGGTTTCATCGCCACGCAGCGCAGGCTGACGCGCGAGCAGGTCGGCAATTTTGGCCTGCAGGGTGGTATCGCCTTTGGCGTCCTGCGCGACGTTGGACAGCTTACTGCCGGCGGCTTTCAGGTCGGCCAGGGTCAGCGGCGCATCTTTGCCCTTGCCCGTTGCGTCCGTCAGGGCGCCCGCCAGCAGAGAGAGAAAGTCTTGCGCACCGTCGGTGCCTTTCCCCGTCTGCGTGCCGCCTGACAGGTCGCTGTCGCTCATCAGCAGTTGTTGCAGTGTGATCATTCCGGTTTCCTCATTGATGCGCGCTGGGCAAACTCATCCATTTTTTTCTGATCCAGGCGGTTTTCCGCCAGGGTTGACGCCGCGACCTGTCGGTCCTGTAGCGTTTGCCAGGCCTGCAGCCGCTGTTTTTTCTCGCGCCAGAAGTTGAGCGCGGTATCCACTTTTTCGGTCCACTGGTTAAGCTGCAGGCGGTGTTGCTCAATCGCCTTTTCCAGCGTCTGGATAAACTGCTGATAGTTGATCCAGCGCTGGCTGCCAATGCCCTGCGTCATATCGGTATTCAGGTTGGTGCGATATTCATGCTGATAGTCGATTAACATCTTCAACTGCTCTTCAGCCTGCTGGCACCCGCGTCGCATTGCGCCGAGCTGCAGTGCGGCATCATCAACTTCTTTTTCAGCCAGATCTTTTAGCGTTGATAACGCGCTGTTTTGCGCCATGACCTTCGCCCTCCACCTGTGTTACACCTGCGGGAAAATCAGATCCAGAGCCTGGATTGAGTCTTCCCAGTCGGCGCGTTCAAAAATACCTTGTTGCAAAAACGCCTCCAGCTGCGGCCAGAGCGCAATCGCTTTGTCGAGCATCGGGTCGCTGCCTTTGGCATACGCCCCAACGCTCACCAGATCGCGGTTGCGCTGGAAGCTGGAGAGCAGTTGTTTGAAGTTACGCACGCGGGCGTAGTGCTTCTCGGTTATCAGCGCCGTCATTGCGCGGCTGATGGATGCTTCAATATCAATCGCCGGGTAATGCCCCGCTTCGGCCAAACGTCGCGACAGTACAATATGTCCGTCAAGGATCGCGCGCGCGGAGTCGGCAATCGGGTCCTGCTGGTCATCGCCTTCCGTTAGCACCGTATAGAACGCGGTGATGGAGCCGCCACCGCTGATGCCGTTCCCGGCACGCTCAACCAGGGCAGGGAGCTTGGCAAAGACCGAAGGTGGGTAGCCTTTGGTCGCAGGCGGCTCACCGATGGCCAGCGCGATCTCACGCTGCGCCATCGCGTAGCGGGTCAGGGAGTCCATGATCAGCAGCACGTGCTTGCCGCGGTCACGAAAATCTTCGGCGATACGGGTGGCATACGCGGCGCCCTGCATGCGCAGCAGCGGTGAAACGTCCGCCGGCGCGGCGATAACCACCGAGCGGGCGCGGCCTTCCGCACCCAGAATGTTTTCAATAAAGTCTTTTACTTCACGGCCACGCTCGCCGATCAGCCCCACGACGATCACATCGGCCTGCGTGTAGCGCGCCATCATGCCGAGCAGGACGGATTTACCCACGCCTGACCCGGCGAACAGGCCCATACGTTGTCCGCGACCGACGGTCAGCAGGGCGTTTATCGGGCGTACGCCGGTATCCAGCACGTGCTCGATAGGGGTTCGCTGCAGGGGGTTAAACGGCTGAGTGATCAGCGCGCCGGTTTCGGTGGTGTCCGGGGAGGGCAGACCGTCGAGCGGTTTCCCGCTGCCGTCCAGCACGCGGCCCAGCAGGGCTGGTCCAAGCGGCAGCTGTTTCCCGCTCTGCAGCCCGTCGCCAGCGATGTTTTTAGCATACACGCGCGCGCCGGGCAGAATGCCTTCCACCTCTTCAAGCGGCATCAGGAACAGACGCTGGCCGTTAAACCCGACCACTTCGCTTTCAACTTCACGCGTTTCCAGACCATCCTGGCGCTCAATCACGCAGGTCGCGCCCAGCGGGAGCTGCAGGCCGGTGGCTTCAAGCACCAGGCCGGTGGCCCGCGTCAGGCGGCCATAACGACGAACGGACGGCAGCTGCGCCATCTTCGTCTCAAAGTTGTCGAGCGTGGTGAGCCAGCGGGTGAGGCGTGCGGTCATCAGACGACTCCCGGTGCCGCCAGGCGGCACAGTTCCTGCCAGCGGGTGGCGACGCTGGCATCCAGGTCACCTTCATCGGCAGAGACTTTGCATCCGCCGTGGTGTAACGACGGGTCACCGCGCAGGCGCCAGCCGTGCAGGCTCAGCGTTGCCCCCAGGCTCTCTTCCACGCGCTGCAGGTCATCCGGATGGACGCGCAGCTGCGGCTTGCCGCTGAACAGCGGCTCCTGCTGCAGCAGACCCTGAATTTGTTTAATCAGCGCCGTGTTATCCACCACGGGCGTCTGGCCGATAACCTGACGCGCGGCTTCCAGCGCCATCTGCATCAGCCGCGAGGCAATCACGCTGTCCAACGCGTCCAGCGTATGCTGAAACTCGCTGACCAGCTGCTGCATGCGGGCATGGATCGGCACCTGCTGCTGGCGCGCCTGATCGATGCCGTGCTCCAGCCCTTTCGCCAGGCCTTCCTGATAACCCTGCTCGTGGCCTTTCTGCCGGCCTTCGTTCATGCCGGCGTTATAGCCCTGCTCGTGCGCCTGCATTTGAAGCTGAGCCAGCATCTGTGCCTGCTGCTCTTCTTCGCTCAGCTCGGGCTGCTCGACGTCCGGGTCACTCTCCTCGGTCGCTATCACGGCTGGCGTGAACTCGGAGAGGGGAGGAGCCAGATCGTCCGGCGTCCAGCGCTTCCACGGCAGCTCATTAGACATAGGTGTCGTCTCCGCTGCCAATCACCATCTCGCCGGTTTCCGCCAGACGACGAACGATAAGCAGGATGGCTTTCTGTTCGTTTTCCACCTGAGACAGACGAACCGGGCCGCGGTTGGCAAGGTCGTCGCGCAGGATATCCGCCGCACGCTGCGACATGTTGCGCAGGAACTTCTCGCGCAGCGGCTGCTCGGCACCTTTGAGGGCGATAAGCAGGGACTCGGAATCCACTTCCTGGAGCAGGCGCTGGATGCTGCGGTCGTCCACTTCGACCAGGTTTTCGAACAGGAACATCTCGTCGATAATTTTCTGCGCCAGCTCGCCGTCGAATTCGCGAACCGCCGTAATGACCGCCTCTTCCTGCTGCGTTTTCATCAGGTTGATAATTTCCGCCGCCGTTCTTACGCCGCCCATTTTGCTGCGCTTGAGGTTCTGACCGTCGAGCAGGTTGTTCAGCACTTCGGTCAGCTCCGCCAGCGCGGCCGGCTGGACGCCACCGAAGGTCGCGATACGCAGCATCACATCGTGACGCAGACGCTCTTCGAACAGCGCCAGAATATCGGCCGCCTGACCACGTTTGAGGTGGACAAGGATGGTGGCGATAATCTGCGGATGCTCGTCGCGAATAAGGTCGGCGGCACTCTGCGGTTCCATAAAGTTGAGCGTTTCGATACCGCTGGCGGTATCGCGCGTTTCCAGAATGTCTTCCAGCAGGCTGGCGGCACGCTCTTCGCCCAGTGCCTTGACCAGCACGGAGCGCAGGTAGTCGTTGGCGTTGACGTTGAGCGCGGCAAACTGCTCGGCTTCCTGCTCAAATTCCGCCAGCACTTCGGTCAGCTGTTTGTTGGAGATCTGACGCACGTTGGCCATGGCCGCACTCAGAATTTGCACTTCCCGCTGGGAGAGGTGTTTAAACACCTCTGCCGCGCGATCTTCGCCAATGGTCATCAGCAGGATGACGCTTTTATCGGTGCCCGTAAGCGTATTACTCATGTTCGTTACCCATCCACTGGCGGATGACCAGCGCCACGACGCGCGGATCGTTATCTGACATTTCGCGAATGCGCTGGCTCATGACCTCAGCGCCCATGCGCTGGTTAGCACGACGCTGCTGCATCTGTTCATCTTTGCTGAGGCGGACTTCAACCGCTTCTTCCGTCTCCTGACGCGTGTTCATCTGCTCGCGAGCCGCTTTTTCGGCTTCAGCACGACGCTGGAGCTGTGGACGAACGCCCTTACGCCACAGCAGCCACGCGACAATCAGCACCAGCAGCCAGCGTCCTGCGGACAGCAGCTGGTCGATAAACGCCTGCTGTTGCCAGAACGGCAGTTCACCACCGGTCTCTTCAACTGAGTTGAACGGCGAGTTCACCACGTTGAGGCTATCGCCGCGCTTCTCGGAATAACCCATCGCTTCACGGGTGAGGTCTTCGATCTGCTTCATCTGCTCGGCGGTCAGCGGCAGCGGTTTGCCATTCGGCAGCGTTTTGTAGTTCACGACCACGGCGACGGACAGACGCTGAATATCGCCCACGTTCAGTTTGGTGTGGCGAATCGTCCGGTCTACTTCGTAGTTTGTGGTTTCGTTACGGCTGCTGGTACGCGGACCGGCGCTAGTGGCCGTCGAGGTGGTTTGCTGATTTTGCTGACCGTTCTGCTGATTGGCCGGCGGCGTAGAGATCGGCGCCGCGTTAGCCGGGGCAGGCTGGTTAGACAGCGCGCCCGGCACGCCGCCCGGGTATGCGCCACCGACCTGTTCATTCGAGTTGATCTGGCGCGAACGCATGACCGCCTGAGACGCATCGCCGTTCGGGCTGTACTGCTCTTCGGTTTGTTCTTTATTGGCGAAGTCAATCTGCGCGGTAACCTGCGCATGCACGTTGCTGTTGCCTACAACCGGGCCGAGGATGGCTTCAATACGACGCTGGAGACGGCTTTCGACATCGGCGGCATATTTCAGCTGCGCGTCGTTCAGATCGCGACCGGCGGTATTGGATTGCGTCAGCAGGTGGCCGCTCTGGTCGACCAGCGTCACGTTACCCGGCGGCAGACCGGCCACGGCGCTGGAGACGAGGTGCGTCACCGCGCTGATTTGCCCTTCGTCCAGCGCGCGGCCAGGCTCGAGGTTCACGGTTACCGAAGCCGAAGGCGATTTCTGTTCGCGGACAAATAAGGAAGGTTTAGGCATTGCCAGGTGCACGCGGGCGCTCTTCACCGGGCCTAATGTTTCAATGGTGCGGGCCAGTTCACCTTCCAGCGCACGCTGGTAGTTCACCTGCTCGCTGAACTGGCTGATACCGAATTTTTCCTGATCCAGCAGTTCAAAGCCCACCGCGCCGCCCTTTGGCAGCCCCTGCTGAGCCAGACGCAGACGGAGTTCGTGCACCTTATCCGCAGGAACCTCAAGCGCGCCCCCGTTATCGGCAAAGCGATAAGGGATGTTCATCTGGGTCAACTGGGTGACGATGGCGCCGCCATCCTTATCGGAAAGGTTACTGTAGAGCGTCCGGTAGTCAGGGCTTTTCGCCCAAAGGACCATCGCTACAAGGATCGCAATTGCGGCAGCGCCTGCCACGATCAACGGGATTTTAGGATTCGCGCGAAGGCGGTTCATCCACTCGAGTGATTTATTCTGCGGCGCTGTCGATGCTGTTGCACTCATTGCGCACCTCTTAAATCCTGGTGGTTTACGTTATTCGTGTAGAGAAACAAAACTGACTCCCGGGTCGGCAAACACGACAAAAGTTCCATATTGATGGCCCTGCCATTATTTGATGATTCGTGATTTTCTATGCGTCAAATAACCTGGTTTTTTAACGCTATTTACCGCCATTATCTTATTGACAAGCTGTTAGTCTTGACCGCGTAAAAAACCATCCAGGGGAGAGTCATGGCTATTCAGGGTATTGAAGGGGTAATCAGTCAGCTGCAGGCGACGGCGATGACGGCCCGTAATCAGAATGTGGCAGATCAACAGCCGAGCATCAGCTTTGCGGGGCAACTGCATGCCGCGCTTGACCGTATCAGTGATACCCAAACCGCCGCGCGCACCCAGGCAGAGAAGTTCACCCTCGGCGAGCCGGGCGTGGCGCTGAATGACGTCATGACCGATTTGCAAAAAGCCTCGGTATCCCTGCAGATGGGGATCCAGGTGCGTAACAAGCTGGTGTCGGCCTATCAGGAAGTCATGGGGATGCAGGTTTAACGCCTGTCGATCTTCGCTGGCAGCCTTAGCGCTTTAATGCCACAATATTTTTTTCTTCGAATGCAGGAAAGATGATGAAAAAAATAGCAATTGCTGGCGCGCTGCTGGCACTGACCGGATGCGTTCAGGTGGATAACTATCAGGATGTGATCAAGCATCCTGTCCCGGCGCATCTGGCGGGATACTGGCAGTCGAAAGGGCCGCAGAGCAAAATGGTCAGCCCGGAGGCGATTGCCACGCTGGTGGTGACGGAGGAGGGCGATACGCTGGACTGCCGTCAGTGGCAGCGCGTGATTGCCGTGCCGGGTAAAATCATGCTGCGTTCAGACAGCTATTACAACGTGACCCGCAAGCTGGATATCTATCCGCTGGAGCGCGATGGCTCTGTGCTGGAGTACGACGGAATGGAGCTGCAGAAGGTCGACCGTCCAACGGTTGAATGCGCCGATTACCTGAGCAAGAATCCGCTGGAAAGTAAACTACCGTAGCCGTTTGTTGCCGGGTGGCGCTGACGCTTACCCGGCCTACGGGACTGAGGGAAAACGCAAAACGGCAACCTTGTTGCCGTTTTTGGTATTTGCGCCCTCTTCCTGTGGGAGAGGGATCCCCACAAAATAATGCCTGCACAGACGGCCCCCTCTCCCTTGAGGGAGAGGGCTGGGGTGAGGGGTAACATACGGCTCTGGTGGTCATTCCGTTCACTTCATGTTCCTTGCTACTCTGTAACGACATGACCGGTGAACGTGCCAGGGTGGCTCAATCGCCACCACCCTGGCGACCCGGGCTCCCGGCGGTAAATCGCCGCTTCGCGGTTCCCTCAGCTTATTCCTTCAGGCTATCGGGTCGGGCATGAGCCTGCATCCCTGCAGGCCACGCCCTCTCGGCGCATTCCTGCGCCTCGCCCCGGCCTTACGGAAACGCCTCGGCGATTTACAGCCGGACCAGGGCATCGCTGTAAGCCATTAATTTTTCTGAAGCAACATTCATCGCTTCCGGTTGAAAAATTACTGGGGATCCCTCAGCCATAGGGAGAGGGACGGGGTGAGGGTATCAGGCCGCATTTTTCCAGTACTACAGCGCATCCTCAATGACCCACACGCTCACGCTTCCACCTTTGCAGGTAAAAGTCCCCTCGCCATCCGCTGCCGTGGTGACCGTCTCTTCGCGATTGCCGAGAAAATCCCGCCACGTTTTGTTGCCGTAGTTTTCCCCAAGACAAATCACCTTCTCGCCGTCGTCTCCGTTCGACATCACCACCACGCAGCCGGGATCGTCATCGGTGCCGCTGCGGCTGAAGGCGATACAGTTAGGATGGTCAAAAAACAGCGTCTGCACGCCGTGGGCAAAACGCTGGCGAGCGAGGATCAGCTCGTGAAGCTGCTCAATGACCGGCATATCAATATGGTACGTTTCACCGTCTCCTCCCGCGTCGTCATAGCTGGCGCCGAAGAGATCGGGATAGAAGACGCTCGGTACGCCATTTTCCCGTAGCAGGATCAGCGCGTAGGCCAGCGGTTTAAACCAGGCTTCGACCGGTGCTTCCAGCGCCTGCAGAGGTTGGGTGTCGTGGTTCGCGACGAGGGTGACTGCATGAAACGGATCGGCTTCCACCAGCGTACCGGTGAAGATTTGGCTCATGTCGTAATCCCGCCCCTGGCGCGACGCCTCGTGGAATTTCATTTGCAGGGGGGCGTCGAAGAGCATGGTTTTGCCCTCGACCTGGTCAATATAGGCCTGAAGTTTATCCACCTCGTGGGACCAGTATTCCGCCACAATAAACAGCGGCTGGTCGGCGACCTCCTGAACGTGTTCAATCCACTCTTTGTAAAACCAGGCGGGAATGTGTTTCACCGCGTCCAGGCGGAAACCGTCGCATCCCGTCTGCTCCATTACCCACCGTGCCCAGTATTTGATCTCCTCGGTCACGGCGTGATTGCGAAAATCGATATTCTCGCCCATCAGGTAATCGAAGTTACCCATCTCGTCATCAACCTGGTCGTTCCAGCCTTCGCCGGTATAGTCGTTGACGATTTTGAAGATGCCGTCTTCATCGGGGTTTTCTATATGGTCGACGCCGCTGAAGCATTTGTAATCCCAGATGAACTGCGAATATTGTCCTGCGCGGACAGGGAAGGTGTAGCGGGTCCAGGCTTCACACTCGATGACTTCATCGTCGATTTGCGTGCGGTCCTGCTCGTTGACGCGCTGAACGCGAACGGGCTCTTTCTCGTCAGCTCCCATTTTGTGATTGACCACCACATCCAGCAGAACGGCAATCTCGTTACTTTTGAGGGCGGCGATGGCCTCCAGCAGCTGCGCTTTATCGCCGTATTTGGTGGCAACGCTGCCTTTCTGGTCAAACTCGCCGAGGTCGAACAGGTCGTACGAATCATAGCCAACCGAATACCCGCCGGATGCACCCTTGTATGCGGGCGGCAGCCAGATCATGTTGATGCCGATTTCGTTAAGATTGGGGGCTAACGCCGTGACCTCTCGCCACAACTCACCGCCAGCGGGGTAATACCAGTGAAAACATTGTAACAGGGTGGGGTTTTTCATCATCCTTGCTCCAGAAGCCGTGTGGCTGACTTCTGGAGTATGGATGAAGAAATCATAATTGTGTGTCGCGGGTCAAACTTTCTGGATAAAGAATATTCCCCGACAGCTTTCCATAGGTAGACGTGATGGATTGCTGTTTACCGGTTTGATCAATCAGGCTACGCAGTTCGTCCATGCGCGCGGCAAGCAGCGTTTTTAGCTCGGTCTCATTTTGCAGAGCCTTTTCAAGTAAAAAGCGTGCTTGCTCAATTTGCGAGGGATGAGCCTCTGAAATCGGGTTTTTGGAAATGTTCTCTACCAGCTGAACATAGGTAATCTCCAGCGTAATGAGCTCGTCCCAGAGGCCGGAACGAGCATGCTTTAGCATGGTAAGGCTGAGGTTATAAAGGGCCTGCCAGTTGTCGAGTGCGGTCGCTGGATTATTCATCAAAAGATATCCTGAGAAGAAGAACCATTGGGACCAATGTGTTTCCACGCGTCCGCAATGTTATTGAGCAGCGCTTCGACCTCGATAATCGCCTCCACGTCATTACGCAGATTCGCATGCAACAAGCGTCTGACCATGTAGTCGTACAGCGCGGCAAGATTGCCCGGCAGTTCACTGTCGATTTCCATATTCAGACCGGCTTTTAAACCATTATCGATGATATTAATTGCCTTCGATAAGGCTTCACCTTTCTCGGTGATTTTACCTTCGTCCAGGAAAAGACGCGCGCGGACAAGGGCACTAAGTGCCCCGTCAAACAGCATTACGACAAGTTGATGCGGACTGGCACTTAGCACCGCGCTTTCCAGCCCGACCTGCTGATAAGCTCGGGCGCCATTTTGTGCATACATATACGTTCCTTACGACTAAGAACTGAATTGCTGTTTCAGGTAGGTGGCCGTGTTGTTCAGTTTACTCATCATGGTATCAAGACTGTTGAACTGGGATTTATAACGGGCCATCGTGGCTTCGATGCTCGCTTCCATTGCGTCGTAGCGCTTATCTAACGTTTTCAACGTAGAGTTGATACCGTCAGTGGCGCTTTTGATAATCCCTTCTTTACCAGTGGTCGTGCTGAGCATGGTGGTCAGCGTTGCGCCCATCTGTGTGGCCAGACCGGTTGTTTTACCATCACCTACAAAGTAGGCCTGTACGGCTTCCGGGCTGTCTGTCAACGCTTTCGTCAGCTTGGTATCGTCGATTTTCAGGTTACCCATCGAGCCGTCGGCACCCACGGTTGGATCCTGAGTGATACCGAGCTGGGCCATGATCGAGTAGGAGCCAGACTGGACGACGGTTAACATATCGCGCAACTGCGACTGAACAGAACGCACCGTGTTATCACCCAGCAGCGCACCGTTGCTGCCAGACTGATCGGCCCCGGCTTCCACCTTCACATATTTAGTTATGCTGGCGATGGTTGACTGCAGGGAGTTATAGGCGGTGACCCAGTCCGTAACGGCTTTTTTAGTGGCATCGGTTGAACGGGTAACGTCCAGATTCTCGCTCTTGGTGCTTTCTGACTTCAGCGTCAGCGTAACGCCCGGCAGCGCGTCATTAATCGTGTTAGTAGAGCGTTCAATGTCGATGTCATTAATGGTTACCACGGCATTTTTGGATGCGGTTTGCTGATTCATCGCACCGGTATTCGTCGATGAATCGTAGCTAATAATGCCTTTTAACGTGTCGTCGCCAGTCACCGTTACCGTCATGTCGTTTGCCGTGCCGGTAGTTTTGGAGGACAGCATTAAGGTGTACTGGTTGTCCTTCGACTTCACTACGGTTGCCGTGACGTTGCCGTTGGCCTTGTTAATCGCGTTAGCAATGCCGTTCAGGCTAGTGTCGCCGTCGGCAAGATCGACACTCAGCGGCTTGGTGGTGCCTGGCTGAGTAATAGTTATGTTGCGCGTTGTGCCGGTCGTCGCACCCAACTGCGCGGTGGCGCTGGTCTGTACGGCAGATGTTAATACCTGGGCTTTAGCCAGCGATTTAACCTGTACGCTATAGGAACCTACCGCTGCACCGGCAGTGGTCGTGGCGCTAAAGGCGGTGTTGGTCGAGCCAATCGAAGCTGCGTTCCAGGTATCCGTTTTACCCAGGGCAGCAGTGGCGGTATTCAGTGAAGTCATGGCGCTTTGCAGCTTACTGAAGGCGCTCAACTGGGCATTATAAGAGGTCTGTTGTTTGGTAATGGTGTTCAGCTTGGTTTTTTCAGCCGTTTCGAGGTTGTTATACAGTGTTGCCAGATCCAGACCTGAACCTACGCCCAGACTCGTAATCGTTGCGCCTGAAGAGAGAGTGATTGAGCTACTCGCCATTTTTTTATTTCCTTTAGCCAATGGTAGTTTCAGGTAGTTATCGGCGACTTATGCGGATAGTTTACGTTTCAGGTAAAAAAATTATCGACTGAATAGCGCTCAACCTTACGTTCATATAGCACTATTGGCGCGTGAGAGGCATATATAAAAGAAAAACGAGTGAGGTATAAAACGCGAAACCATTTCCTGATAAAAAGAGGGACGGATAGAGAGTTTAGCGGGTTTTAATAATTATAAACTCATTAAAATCAATTGGTTAATATTTTTTTGACGAAACTTCTAAAGTCTTATTCAGACCCGTCGATAACTTTCATGACGGTGAGAGACGCCGTGAGTGTTAAGGCACCGACCCTAGAAACCATTTTTGAAGGAATTAAATTATGGCAGTTATCAATACTAACCTGTTGTCCCTGACCACTCAGAACAACCTGAACAAATCTCAGTCTTCTCTGGGCACTGCTATCGAGCGTCTGTCCTCTGGTCTGCGTATCAACAGCGCGAAAGATGACGCTGCTGGCCAGGCGATTGCTAACCGCATGACCTCCCAGGTTAAAGGTATGACCCAGGCGGCGCGTAACGCTAACGACGGTATCTCCCTGGTTCAGACTGCTGAAGGTAACCTGAACGAAATCAACACCAACTTACAGCGTATTCGTGAGCTGTCTGTTCAGGCTGCTACCGACACCAACGGTTCTTCTGACCTGACTTCTGTAAACACTGAAATCACTCAGCGTCTGGCTGAAATCGACCGTATCGCAGGCTCAGCTAACTTCAACGGTAAGAAACTGCTGGACGGTTCCGTATCTACCGCTCTGAAAATTCAGGTTGGTGCTGGTACTTCTGCTAACGATACTATCTCTATCGACAGCAACGCGCTGATCAACGCGACCTCTGGTACTCTGAGCGCTGGCCTGAGCACTGCAATCTCTGATAACGCCTCTGCACAGGCTGTTATCTCTGCTGCTGATGCTGCAATCGCTAAAATTGATACCGCGCGTTCTAACATGGGTGCGATTCAGAACCGTTTCGAATCTACCATCAACAACCTGAACAACTCTATCAACAACCTGTCTGCTGCTCAGTCCCGTATCCAGGACGCTGACTACGCTACCGAAGTTTCCAACATGTCTCGCGCGCAGATCCTGCAGCAGGCTGGTACTTCTGTACTGTCTCAGGCAAACCAGGTTCCACAGGCTATGCTGTCCCTGCTGCGTTAATCGCCGCGCCTGTTTCATAAAAGGTTGCTGGAAACAGCAACCTTTTTTTTTGCCCGTCAGACAATCTCCGAAATAAGCCCTTATTCCCGGGGGTGTTCCTTCCATTATCCCGAATATTCCCTTGTACGATGGGTAAGAATCGCAATCTTACTAAGAGAATCGGGATGAACAAGTTCGAGCGTACACGATCGCTGCATCAGTTTTACCGTGACGAATTTTCGCGGCTAATTTTTTTGCCAGAAACGGATGCATTGCCTGCGCATATCGTGACCGAAATTCTGCACTATAAAAATTCTGATATTGCCACGCTCGAGCCTCAGATCATGGATGCAACGACCGATCTGGATGCGCATAAAGAATTCGCCGTTAAACGCATGCTGTGCGCGATTGCTGCCGCAAACGCCGCGTTTGATTTTAAAAATCAGGGTAAGCCGACGCCATTTTCGAAAGAGCTTAGCGAAACCATTACCGGCTGGGTCGTCGAGGCAATCCAGCACGACGACAGTATTAATCTTCTGGTGGCGGGTATTCAGGTCTTCTTTCGTATCAACGAAATTGAAGCCGCGCTATTCCTCATTTCAAATTACTACGCGGTGGTTAACCCATCTCCGGCCGTGATGAAAATATTGCTGCTAGTGTGTCTGATGGAAGATGACTTTAATCAGATGCAGACCCTTATTCAGCAGCTGACCGCTAATCCTGAGCATATTGGTGAAGATACGTTCACCATGATGATGATCGTCATGGGAATTCATAAGCTGGGTGGCTGCCCTGAATCGTTCATTGATTTTTCCGCATTGAAAATGGCTGATTACGAGCCTGATTTTTCGCTCTATGAATGGCTTATTCCTGCCGAAGAAAATGGAAAAACTACGGTTCTGGTCGCGTGTGACAAGCGCTATTACTTCGATCATGCCCTGACGCTGTTAGGATCGATCTACCATACCAATGGCGACCAGCTTAACGTCCATCTGCATCTTTATAACCCTGATGATGAGACATCGGCGCACGTTCATTCACTGCACCAGCGTTTTCCTGGCATGGCGGTATCCGCTACGGCCGAAAAGATTGCACCCGTATTTGGTATCAACGTCTGGTACGCCTCAAGGCGTTTTGTTTTC
Source organism: Enterobacter sp. FW301-JW81 (assembly GCF_058788735.1). Lineage (NCBI taxonomy): Bacteria > Pseudomonadati > Pseudomonadota > Gammaproteobacteria > Enterobacterales > Enterobacteriaceae > Enterobacter > Enterobacter sp. FW301-JW81. Next base: position 617,083 of record NZ_JBYTBA010000002.1, read on the forward strand.
CTCAGCTATGCGCTGAGCGTATTCAACGCGCCGATTATGGTACTTGATGCGGATTGTCTGGTTCGCAAGAACTGGGCCGATATAAAGCAATATTTCCCGCAAAGTGAGATTGTCCTCTCGTACAGCAACGGCGCACCGCCGTGGGAACAGGTTCCCGCGGGCTTTGTCTATACGTCCCCCGGGGCGCTTTCACGTAAATACCTGTCGCTTGTTGCGACCTTCATTGACTGGAATTTACGCCGCGGCAACGCGGAATGGTTCCTCGATCAGGTCGCACTGTCGGTCTCTCTGGATGCGCTGCCTGCGGTTGAGCAGATGGCCGTTCATCGCGAACCGCTGGTGAAACTGATCGACATTCGCTACACCGACGACACGTTCAGTTGGACAGTGACCACCCAAAAATCAGGCGGCGAAGCGTATCAGAACTATAAAGCCGCTATGCAACAAACCTATTTTTGTTAACCCTGAACTCACGGAACTCTCTCTGAATGTTGTATCCAGATAATCGATTCACGCTAGCGGGTTTACAGGCTGCTGCTGCCCTGTATCAGTTCCATGCCGGTGCGCCCGCGAGTGCGCGCGTCCTTGATTTAGGCTGCGGGCACGGGGATGCGTTGTTATCCGCCGCGCTGGCCTGGCCTGGCTGTATCGGGATTGGTATTGATATCAACGAAGATGCCATTGTCGAGGGACAGCGACAGGCGCAGCGTCTGGGCATCACCCAGATCGAACTGGTTGCGGCAGGGCTTAACGACGTGCTGAGTGTGTCACCGGGAGAGTTCGATTACATTCTGATTCGCGGGAGCTTTATTCCTGCTGACATGGCAGGGCGAGACGCGCTGCTGCAGTGGTGCCGTCGGCACCTTTCAGCACAGGGCATCATTGCCTTACATCAGGTGTTTACCCCCCCGGAATCTGCGTCAGAATATGTCCAGGATGCGTTGGCTTTCCACGCGCGTCTTGCGGACCGGCCTGAAGAGAAGGTTGCGTTCGCTCGGGGCATGCTCAGCTATCTGGCATTGACCCAGCCGGAAAGCGAGGTCAAACAATATGTGCTCGCGATGGAACGCGCTGACGATGCCGCCCTTATCGACATTATGGCACGCGCCACACTGACTTCCGCTCAGTTCATTCACTTCAACGAGAGCCTCTCATCCTGCGGGCTGCGCTACGTGGGGGATGTGCTTCCTCAGTACGAAAGCGGGGAGAGCGTTAGCGAGCAGATTCACCAGTTGCATACGCTGGTGTCATCGGGGCAGGCGTCGACCGCCGCTCAGCAATACCTTGATTTTGCCGTAAACCGTCGCGAACGCGTCAGCCTCCTTTCCCGCGATGATGCCGTTAACGCGGCGGCACTGGATTTTACCCGGTTAAACACGCTGCACTGGGCCGGTGATTTCAGACGCTGCCATAACGATCGCGGCGAGGTTGTTAATGCTCATACCAACGCGGAAGGGAAGTTTTTCTCGACGCAAAATCCCACAACGCTGCACATTCTCGATCTGCTTGGTGGCGCATGGCCGCTGAGCCTCTCGTTTGAACAACTGGTATTCAACGCTCGTCTTCCCGAAAAAGAGGAGGATGTCGCCCAGCACGTGCTGGAGTCTCTGAAAGATCTCTTTCTCAATCAAATTCCGGGACTGCACTGGGCGGGTTCACCGGGGCCATATAATGCTCAACCTGAAGACGAGCTCACGCTAATTGCTCCCCTTCCGGTGGGACAAAACGCTGAGGTTACGCTTAATCTCTGGGGGGAGCATGTAACCCTCAGTGAGGGTGAGCGAGAGTTCGTGGCCGCGGGCATGGATGTGAATCGGTCCAGTAGTAGCGAATATTTTTCTGCGCTGAAAACGAAAGGTCTGTTAAAAGGCAGCCCTCAAGCGTGGCGCAAAGCGCAGCAGCATTTTCTGCGGCTGGGAGATGTTGATAACCTCAAGCGCAGCATTGAGACGCTTTTACTACTAAACGTCGGGCCGCAACAGGGCGGTTTACTGGCGGACGGACAGAACATGGCAGGGGAGAAGGATGAACAGGATCCTGCCATCGACCTCATCTATCAAAAAGTAAACGCCCTGATTGCCTCAGGCCTGGCGAAAGACGCCCGTGACTACATTGCGGGACTGATTGAAAAAGACCCCGATAATCTGCATATGCTTCGCTGCGCTTCCCGCGCCTGCCTGCTGATGGGCGACTGGGATGAAGCGCTATCGGCACTCTGTCAGCTCATGAGCCGCTACGCTGCCGGACAGGATATCTGGTTTGATCTTGCAACCGTACTGCAGAAAAAGGGCGAGCTGCATTATGCCGCCCGGATCCTGCAGGCGCTGCTGCGGCTGAATAAACATAACGCGTCATTCTGGAACACGCTGGCGGTGGTTTATCACGCGCGTCGCAATATGGCCATGGCTGAACGCTGCGCAAGGGAGTCTTTGCGCTATAACGCCACGAACCCATTGCACCTTGCGATGATGGGCATCATTCTAAGTGATAATCAGAAGCTGACGGAAGCACGCTATTTCCTTGAGAAATCGCTTGAGTTTGCGCCGGGCGATTTTGACTGCTTCACCAGCCTGCTGTTTGTTCTTACCCACGACTTTTCCATCTCCCCGGACGTGCTCTTCGAACGCCATCTTGCCTATGGCGAGCTGGTTGCCGCGTGGGCGAAAAAATTCGACCTGTCGCTGCCGTGGCAGGGTAGCAAGGATCCTGAGCGTCCGCTGCGCGTAGGCTTTGTGTCCGGAGATTTCCGTAACCATCCCGTAAGCCGTTTTCTGCGCCCGTTCTGGGACGGCATGGATCGGGAGCGGTTTTCCCTCTATGGATATAGCACGCTGGACAAAGATGATGCCGTTACGGAGCACTTCCGTAATACCTCCACGAAGTGGTTATCCGTTACCCATCTCAATAACGTTGAGCTGGCAAAACAGATCCATAGGGATGGGATCGATATTCTTTTTGATCTCTCGGGCCATACCACCGGAACGCGTTTACCCGCGTTTGCCTTTAAGCCTGCACCGGTGCAAATCACCTGGCTCGGCTATCCGGGCACGACCGGGATGCAGCAGATGGATTACCGCATTATCAGCACCGGTTTTGTCAGGAATGCTGCGATAGACGCTCAGTTCACGGAGAAGCTTATCGCCATCCCACTCGATAATTTCTTCGAGCCGGATGCCTCCAGCCCCGACGTCAATGCGCTGCCAGCCCTGACGAACGGCTGGTTTACCTACGGTAGCTTCAACCGCCCTAAAAAATTGAATGACCAGGTCTTTGCGCTGTGGGCACGCATTCTGCTGCATAACGTCACGTCACGCTTGCTGATTGGTTTTATGGACGATGACGCGATGATCGCCCGTTACCGCAAAAAACTAAACGCGCTGGGCGTGGCGGATGATCAGCTTATCTTCCGTAAAACAACGGGACTGGAGGCCTACCTTCATATGCACCATGAGGTGGACATGCTGCTTGATTCCTTCCCGTACAACGGGGGAACCACGACCAGCCATGGCATATGGATGGGCGTCCCGACGCTTACTCTGGCAGGCGCAACGTATCCCGCGCGGCAGGGGCTGGAGATCATGCATATCTACGGGCTGGACGAATTTGTGGCGGAAAGTCAGCAGGACTATTTCGACAAAGCCGTTAGCTGGCAAACCCGCCTGGAAACCCTCAACGCCCTGCGCCAGCACATGCGGAGCACAATCCCACCGCAGGGTCAGAGCAATGTGGCGATTCCTTTCCAGCAGGCCCTTCGTGAGGCATGGCGAAAATGGTGTGCTGATGAAGCACCTCACAGTTTCCGGGTATCAGGTACTGAGGATTAACCTATGAAAAATGTCTACGTAACCAGTCCACTTCTTCCGCCGCTTGAGGAGTTCATCCCTTACCTGGAAACCTTGTGGGAAAGCAAAATTTTGACCAATAGCGGGCAATTCCATCAGCAGCTGGAGGAGGCGCTGGCCGCGTATCTGGGCGTGAAGCATGTCTGCCTTTTCTCCAACGGCACGCTTGCGCTGCTGACGGCACTTCAGACATTGCGTATTACCGGCGAAGTGATTACCACGCCGTACTCCTTTGTCGCCACGTCTCATAGCCTGCTGTGGAATGATTTAACGCCGGTTTTTGCCGATATCGACCCCGTTACCTTTAATATCGACCCGGACCGTATTGAAGAGCTAATTACCCCTCAAACGACGGCCATCATGCCGGTCCACTGCTATGGCATTCCCTGCGACATGGCGCGCATCCAGAAAATTGCCGATACCTATGGCCTGAAGGTGATTTACGATGCGGCCCACTGTTTTGGTGTTAAACAGGATAACGCCAGCATCCTCAATTACGGCGATTTGTCCGTGCTGAGCTTCCACGCAACGAAGGTGTTTAACACCTTCGAAGGAGGAGCCATTATTTGCCATGATGCCAAAACCAAGCAGCGTATCGATTACCTTAAAAATTTCGGTTTTGCCGATGAAACCATTGTGATGGCGCCGGGTATCAACGCCAAAATGAATGAAGTGCAGGCGGCGATGGGGCTGCTACAGCTGAAGTATATTGATAGCGCGCTGCACGAACGCGCAATTATTTATCAACGCTACGTTGAGCTGCTAGATTCCACGCTCCCTGCGCTGGAATACATTAAGCCTGCCGACAATATTGAATGGAATTACTCCTATTTCCCGGTGCTTATTCGCGCTGATTCCGCGGTAAGCAGGGATACCATCTATGCGGAGCTGCGCAAGCATAATATCTATGCCCGGCGCTATTTCTATCCGCTGATCAGCGCATTCCCGATGTATCGCCACTTCCCGACGGCGAATGCGCAACATCTCCCGGTGGCTGATGAAATTTCTCATGCTGTACTCTGTCTGCCAATTTATCCAGGTCTGCCCGTGGCCGATCAGCGTCGCATTATTGAGATTATCCAGGATTTGTTTATTAATGCGGCCCGTGCGGCAGAACCTGCGCTGGTCGTTAATGGATAAGAAGGGAAACCGATGAAGTTGGCAATCATGCAGCCCTATTTTTTCCCGTATTGCGGCTATTTCCAGCTGATGGCGGCAGTGGATGCGTTCGTGGTGTATGACAACATCAAGTACACGAAAAAAGGGTGGATTAACCGTAACCGTATCCAGACTCGCGGCGCGGAGTCGTTAATTTCGCTGCCTTTAAAAAAAGACTCCGACTTTCTGGATATCCGGGCGCGGCAGCTCTCGGCTGCGTTTGACCGTAATAAGCTATGTAATCAGATTGCGGGTGCGTACCGCCACGCGCCCTGGTTTTCCGCGGTAATGCCGGTAGTTGAGAACATTATTCAGAACCCGGACGATAACCTTTTTGATTATCTGTGGCAGGGGTTGATCGGGCTGAGGGATTATTTCGGCTTATCCTGCGAGCTGATTGTTTCGTCTTCGTTACCGGCGAATCACGCCTTAAAGTCCCAGGATCGCGTCATTGATATTTGTCAGGTGATGAACGCCCGTACGTATATTAATCCCCCGGGGGGTATGGCGCTCTATTCCCGACAGGATTTTGTTGAACGCGGGCTTGAGCTGCAATTTATCCAGCCGCATCCGTGGCGCTACCCGCATTCTGACGCGGAGTTTATCCCCTGGCTGTCGATTATTGACGTCATGATGTTTAACCCTCGCGATGAGGTGGTACGTCGCCTGCAACGTGGTTATGAGTTAATTTAATATGTTTACATGGAAAAAATTGGGGAAGGTCTTTACCCCGCAGGAAGTCACCCATCTCCCATGGCTTAAAGAGTTTGCGCAGGCTCCCGCGACGCTGATTTTTGATAATTTCGTGCGCGTCTACTTCTCCTGCCGCCCGCCTGCCGATGAACAGGGTAAATACGTCAGCTATTCCGCCTGGGTGGATTTGGCCCGTGACGATCTCTTCCGCGTATTGCGCTTTGCCCGCGAACCGATTCTCCCGCTGGGGGGGTACGGAGAATTTGACGAGTTTGGTACCTATCCCGTCTCCGTGATGCGCGATAACGATGTGATAAAAGCCTGGTATGCAGGCTGGACGCGCTGCGAATCCGTGCCGTTCAACGTGGCGATTGGCATGGCGGTAAGCCATGACAAGGGGGAGAGCTTCGTTAAAGCGGGGCCGGGGCCGGTAATCGGTTACTCGCCGGATGAACCGTTCGTGATGAGCGGGCCCAAAATTCGCAGATTCAATAACCAGTGGCAGCTTTTTTATATTGCCGGTCGAAAATGGAAGTGGGTGGATGGCCGCGCTGAACCGGTCTACAAGATTCGCATGGCGACATCTGAAGATGGCATCACCTGGACGAAGCTGAATAAAGATCTGATCCCCAGCCGTATAGAAGAGGACGAGGCGCAGGCCAGTCCGGATGTGTTTTACGCCAACGGCAAATACCACATGTTTTTTTGCTACCGTTACAGCGCCCATTATCGTGGAAAACAGAACGGTTACCGCATCGGATACGCGTGGAGCCTGGATATGATCGCGTGGCATCGGGATGATAGCAAAGCCGGTATTGACGTTTCTGCTTCCGGATGGGATGCAGAGATGATCAGCTATCCGCACGTCTTCGAACTGGATGGCAAGATTTATATGGCTTATCTGGGGGATCAGGTAGGGCGCTACGGCTTTGGACTGGCACAACTTGAGGGAAAATTATGTTAACCCTGAACTGGCGTAAGCATGGGCTTATCTATTCGCCGTCACAGTTTCCGCCGCTGGCAAATGGGGTTGGCTTTGCTCAGTCTCCACAGGCGCTGGTGTTTGATGACTTTGTCCGTATCTACTTCTCCACGCGCGAGCGGGAGGAAAATACCGCAAAGTTTATTAGCCGGGTCTGCTATGTGGATATGGATAAATCTTTGCGGGAGGTGCTTCGCGTCAGTCCCGAACCGGTGATTGCGCCTGCTGAGTTGGGCACATTCGACGAGCACGGTATTTTCCCCTGCAACGTCCTGCGTCACGAAGACAAAATTCTGGCCTGGACAACGGGCTGGAATCGCCGCGTTTCGGTCTCAGTTGATACGGCAATTGGCCTTGCGGTCAGTACGGATAACGGCGAACATTTCACTCGCATCGGCACCGGCCCCGTAATGGGCCCCTCGCTGCACGAGCCGCACCTGGTGGGGGACGCGTTTGTTATCCACACCCGTGAACGTTTCCATATGTTGTACATCTTTGGCACGGGCTGGAAAAAGCGCACGCCGGATTCGGTACCGGATCGCATCTATAAAATTGCCCATGCGGAATCAAACGATGGCATTAACTGGCAGCGCGACAGCAGGCAAATAATCCCTTCTGTTCTGGGCGATGACGAATGCCAGGCGCTGCCGACGGTGATTGAAATCAACGGCCGGTATCATATGGTCTTTTGCTTCCGGGAGTGTTTCGATTTCCGCACCGGGCAGGGGCGCGGTTACCGTCTGGGCTATGCCTGGTCTGATGATTTACACCACTGGCATCGTGACGACAGCCAGATGGCCGCGCTGGCGTCCGTGGATGATTGGGACAGCGATATGCAGTGCTATCCGCATCTCTTCCGCTGCGATGACAAAGTCTTTTTGCTTTATAACGGCAATGCGTTTGGCAAGGCCGGGTTTGGCCTCGCGGAAATGGTGATATGAATCGCTGGGTGTTCTGCCAGAACCGCGCCACACCGGAGGAGATCGTCGTCCATTTTAATCAATGTGACCCGCTTTTTATTGCCTCAATCACCGGTGTAATAGCGTTACAGGACTATGCCAAAAAAATTGTGGATCGGGCATGGCGAGTAGAAGCCTGGCATAACAACGCGCTCACAGGGCTGGTTGCAGCCTATTATAACGCGCAGCGTCAACAGGGGTTTATTACCAATGTTTCCGTTTTGCCTGACGCTCAACAATGCGGTTTGGGCAGCCAGCTCTTAATTCAATGCATTGGACATTTACAGCGCCTGGGTGTGGCTGAAATTAATCTTGAAGTCGATGAGAATAATGCGTCGGCGCAACGTTTATATCTAAAACATGGATTTACCTTCGTCGTTTCAAACGGCTCAAAGATAACCATGACTTTGCAGAGTGAGATAACAACATGACTCTTCGTGATTACAATCAGGAAATCAAAGATACAGCCGATCATCAGTATGCCTATAATTTTGATTTTGATGTGATGCATCCTTTTATGATTCGTGCGTTTACGCCTTTCTTTAAGCCGGGTAATTTACTTGAGCTTGGGAGTTTTAAAGGCGATTTTACTGCACGCCTTGCTGAAAAATTCAACGACATCACCTGCGTGGAGGCCTCGGCAGAGGCGATGGCCATTGCCAGCGAGCGTCTGGGTAAAAACGTATCATTTGTCCATTCTCGTTTTGAGGATGTTGAACTGCCGGAACGCTATGACAATATTGTTCTCACGCACGTGCTGGAACATATCGACGATCCCGTTAAGCTCTTAAAACGTATCAATGATGAATGGTTAACGGATGCCGGACATCTTTTTCTGGTCTGTCCTAACGCACATGCCGCTTCCCGGCAGATTGCCGTTAAAATGGGGCTTATCTCGCATAATAGCGCGGTGACGGAGGCTGAATATCATCACGGTCACCGTTGCACTTATTCTCTGGATACGCTTGAGAGAGACGCTCGTCTTGCAGGTCTTAACGTTGTTTATCGTACGGGTATTTTCTTCAAGGCGCTCGCTAATTTCCAGTGGGACAAACTTCTACAGACAGATATCATCTCTAAGCAATATCTTGAGGGGTGCTACGAGTTAGGCCATCAATACCCGGATTTATGTTCGAGCATATTCTTGCTGTGCAAAAAAGGCTGACTTTATTCTTACTGCAGGATGCATGTTATCTCGACATGCATCAGTAACCTTCAAATAACCCCTCATTTTACCCACTATTCATCCAATTGAACGCCCTGCAGAATCGGATAATCATGCCGATAACTCAACTAACGCAGGGCTGTTTATCGTGAATTCACTCTATACCGCTGAAGGTGTAATGGATAAACACTCGCTGTGGCAGCGTTATGTCCCGCTGGTGCGTCACGAAGCATTGCGCCTCCAGGTGCGCTTGCCGGCGAGCGTGGAACTCGACGATCTGCTACAGGCGGGCGGTATCGGGTTATTGAATGCAGTTGACCGATACGACGCTCTGCAAGGAACGGCATTTACGACTTACGCAGTTCAGCGTATTCGTGGTGCGATGCTGGACGAACTGCGCAGCCGCGACTGGGTGCCGCGCAGTGTTCGCCGCAACGCGCGCGAAGTGGCGCATGCGATGGGGCAGCTGGAACAGGAACTGGGACGTAACGCAACGGAAACCGAAGTGGCGGAACGTCTTGGCATTGCTGTTGAAGAGTATCGTCAGATGTTGCTCGATACCAATAATAGCCAACTCTTCTCCTACGACGAGTGGCGCGAAGAGCATGGCGATAGCATCGAGCTGGTGACGGATGAGCACCAGCAGGAAAACCCGTTACACCACTTAATGGAAGGGAATTTACGCCATCGCGTGATGGAGGCTATTGAAGCTCTGCCTGAACGCGAACAGCTGGTGTTGACCCTTTATTACCAGGAAGAGCTTAACCTCAAAGAGATTGGCGCTGTTCTGGAGGTGGGAGAGTCGCGGGTGAGCCAGCTGCACAGCCAGGCCATTAAACGCTTACGAACCAAGCTGGGTAAGTTATAGGTGATTGATTCACCTGAAAAATGCCGCACAACGTATTGACAACCAGGAGTTATCATGACGGTGCAGCAATCTAAAAGACGGCCTTTAAGCCGCTACCTGAAAGACTTTAAACACAGCCAGACGCATTGCGCCCACTGTAACAAGCTACTCGACCGTATCACGCTGGTTCGCCGTGGCGAAATCGTCAATAAGATCGCGATTTCGCGCCTCGACACGTTGATGGACGAAGCAGCATGGCTCGAAGAGCAAAAAGAGTGGGTGGCGCTTTGCCGTTTCTGTGGCGATCTCCACTGCAAAGAGCAAAGCGACTTCTTCGATATTATTGGCTTCAAACAATTCCTGTTTGAACAAACGGAGATGAGCCACGGAACCGTTCGCGAATATGTGGTTCGCCTGCGTCGCCTCGGCCAGCATCTGACCGTGAACAATATTTCCCGCGATCTGCTCAAGACCGGTTATCTGGATGAGAATCTGGAGCCGTGGCTGCCAGCGACCAGCACCAACAACTACCGTATTGCCCTGCGTAAGTATGCGCAATACAAGGTACAAATGCCGGGGGTCGTGAAGCAGAAAGCCCACGCCGGAACAACTTCTGATATATATTAAAAAAGAATAAGATGTAGCGCAGTCGCCTTTGACGTTGCAGGCGATTTCTCTACACTACGTAAAAATTCCACTATATCGGGGTATTTATGAAATTTGCACTTCTGGGTCGTCAGGCGCTGATGGGTGTTATGGCCGTTGCGCTGGTTGCGGGCATGAGCGTGAAAACGTTCGCTGCAGAAAACCTGCTGAATAAAGTAAAAGAGCGCGGTACGCTGCTGGTTGGGCTGGAAGGGACCTATCCTCCGTTCAGCTTCCAGGGCGATGACGGTAAGCTGACCGGTTTTGAAGTGGAATTTGCTGAAGAGCTGGCGAAGCACCTCGGCGTGAAAGCGTCCCTGAAACCGACCAAATGGGACGGTATGCTGGCGTCGCTGGATTCCAAACGTATTGATGTAGTCATTAACCAGGTGACCATCTCTGACGAACGTAAGAAGAAATATGACTTCTCCACCCCGTACACCGTATCCGGTATTCAGGCGCTGGTGAAAAAAGGCAACGAAGGCACCATCAAAACGGCTGCGGACCTGAAAGGTAAGAAAGTCGGCGTGGGTCTGGGAACCAACTACGAAGAGTGGCTGCGCCAGAACGTTCAGGGCGTGGATATCCGCACCTATGATGATGACCCGACGAAATACCAGGATCTTCGCGTGGGCCGTACCGATGCCATTCTGGTTGACCGCCTGGCAGCGCTGGATCTGGTCAAGAAAACCAACAATACCCTGGCGGTAGCGGGTGATGCGTTCTCTCGTCAGGAATCCGGCGTGGCCGTTCGTAAAGGCAACGAAGACCTGGTAAAAGCGATCGATTCCGCGATTGCTGACATGCAAAAAGACGGCAGCCTGAAGGCGCTCTCCGAGAAGTGGTTCGGGGCAGACGTCACCAAATAAGTCTTTGACGTAAAAAAAGGCGCTTTTAAAAGCGCCTTTTTTATTTCTTACGCGTCTGCGTGCATAATGAAAAATATCACATTTTGTCTGAGTTACCGGAGAACCCATGCCACTACAGAATTTAACGCGCTTTCCTCGCCTGGAGTTTATCGGCGCGCCAACGCCGCTGGAGTACCTGCCGCGATTTTCTGATTATTTAGGCCGCGATATTTTTATTAAGCGTGACGACGTGACGCCGATGGCGATGGGAGGCAACAAGCTGCGCAAGCTGGAGTTTCTGGCGGCGGACGCCCTGCGCGAAGGCGCGGATACGCTCATTACTGCCGGGGCCATTCAGTCCAACCACGTTCGTCAGACGGCGGCAGTGGCGGCAAAACTTGGGCTCCACTGCGTGGCGTTGCTGGAAAACCCGATTGGCACGCGGGCAGAAAACTATCTGACCAACGGTAACCGCCTGCTGCTGGACCTGTTTAACGTGCAGGTTGAGATGGTCGACGCGTTGACCGACCCGACCGCCCAGCTTGACGAGCTGGCGACGCGTCTGGAAGCGCAGGGTTTTCGTCCCTACGTTATTCCCGTCGGCGGTTCGAATGCGCTGGGCGCGCTGGGGTATGTGGAAAGCGCGCTGGAAATCGCGCAGCAGTGCGAGGGCGCGGTAAGCCTCTCCTCTGTGGTGGTGGCGTCTGGCAGTGCGGGCACGCATGCCGGGCTGGCGGTGGGTCTGGAGAAGCTGATGCCGGACGTCGAGCTGATTGGCGTGACGGTATCCCGCAGCGTGGCGGACCAGAAGCCAAAAGTGGTGACCTTACAGCAGGCGGTAGCCGGGCAGCTGGAGCTGAAGGCAAAGGCCGATATTCTGCTCTGGGATGACTATTTTGCACCGGGCTACGGCACGCCTAACGAAGAGGGAATGGAAGCGGTTAAGCTGCTGGCGCGCCTCGAGGGCATTTTGCTCGACCCGGTCTATACGGGTAAAGCGATGGCCGGACTGATTGATGGCATTGCGCAGAAACGCTTTAAGGATGAAGGGCCGATTTTATTTGTCCATACCGGCGGGGCTCCTGCGCTGTTTGCCTACCATCCTCATGTCTAAAAATCAGGTCGAAAAATAATAATGCAAGAAAGTATTCAACTGGTTATTGATTCGCTGCCGTATCTGCTGAAAGGCGCGGTGTTTACATTACAGCTCAGTATTGGCGGGATGTTCTTCGGGTTGGTGCTGGGCTTTGTGCTGGCCTTAATGCGCCTGTCACCCATTCTGCCGGTACGCTGGCTGGCGCGTTTTTATATCTCCGTGTTTCGCGGTACGCCGCTTATCGCCCAGCTCTTTATGATCTACTACGGCTTACCGCAGTTTGGTATCGAGCTGGATCCGATCCCCGCAGCGATGATTGGCCTGTCGCTCAATACCGCAGCGTACACCTCTGAAACCCTGCGCGCGGCCATCTCCTCCATTGACAAAGGGCAGTGGGAGGCGGCGGCAAGTATCGGTATGACCCCCTGGCAGACGCTGCGCCGCGCCATCCTGCCGCAGGCGGCCCGGGTTGCGCTTCCGCCGCTCAGCAACAGCTTCATTAGCCTGGTGAAAGATACGTCCCTGGCGGCAACGATTCAGGTCCCTGAGCTGTTCCGTCAGGCGCAGCTGATTACCTCCCGCACGCTTGAAGTCTTCACCATGTATCTGGCCGCCTCGCTGATTTACTGGGTGATGGCGACGGTACTGTCTGCCCTGCAAAACTACTTCGAAAACCAGCTTAACCGCCAGGAGCGTGATCCAAAATGAGTGCTATCGATGTCAAAAACCTGGTGAAAAAATTCCACGGTCAAACGGTGCTCCACGGGATCGATCTTGAAGTTGAGCAGGGTGAAGTGGTGGCGATTATCGGGCCGAGCGGGTCGGGAAAGACAACGCTGCTGCGCAGCATCAACCTGCTTGAACAGCCGGAAGGCGGCACCATTCGGGTTGGGGAGATAACGATTGATACCGCGAAATCCATCAGCCAGCAGAAGGGATTGATCCGCCGCCTGCGCCAGCACGTCGGCTTCGTTTTCCAGAACTTCAACCTTTTCCCACACCGTACGGTGCTGGAGAACATTATTGAAGGGCCGGTCATCGTAAAGGGTGAATCGAAAGAGGAGGCGACGGCGCGCGCGCGTGAACTGCTCGCCAAAGTTGGGCTGGCGGGTAAAGAGACCAGCTATCCGCGCCGCCTGTCGGGGGGCCAACAGCAGCGCGTGGCGATAGCGCGCGCGCTGGCGATGCGCCCGGACGTAATCCTTTTTGATGAACCGACTTCTGCGCTCGATCCCGAACTGGTGGGGGAGGTGTTGAACACCATTCGCCAGCTGGCACAGGAAAAACGAACGATGGTGATCGTGACCCATGAGATGAGCTTTGCACGTGACGTTGCTGACAGAGCCATCTTTATGGACCAGGGAAGGATCGTGGAGCAGGGGCCGGCGAAGCGCTTATTCGCAGACCCTCAACAGCCGCGAACCCGTCAGTTCCTTGAAAAATTCCTCATGCAGTAGCATTTTTGCACTAATTTGCTCCAGAAATTTACCCTGGGGCAAATTATTCTCCCTCTTCACGCTGTGCCATGTTTTTTTATTCCGCCCTGCTCGGATAAACCTTATCAATAGTAAAGTTAATTGTGCTATTGCCGATATTTTGTAGTTAGAAATAAGTTTTCTGTGTTAGGTTATATTCACCATAATAATGATTATCTTTTCAGAGGCTTCATTTAGTAAGTATGAAGGATTCAGACTTTTTCACCTGGCGACGGGATTGCTCACTCCGGTTTCAGGAATTGACCTGTGCCGACGAGGTATATCAGGAACTACAGAGACAAACACAGGCGCTGGAATTTGATTATTACGCGCTCTGCGTGCGCCATCCCGTGCCATTTACGCGGCCTAAGATCTCCGTGCAGACCACTTACCCAAAGCAGTGGATGGCGCAATATCAATCCGCGAACTATTTCGCTATTGATCCGGTTTTAAAACCGGAGAATTTCATTCAGGGCCATCTTCCCTGGACAGACGCATTATTCGCTGATGCACAGGAATTATGGCACGGCGCTCAGGATCACGGTCTACGCACGGGAATAACGCAGTGCCTGATGCTGCCTAATCATGCGCTCGGCTTCCTGTCAGTTTCCCGTACTAGTGTCCTGGAAGGACCGTTTGCCAGTGAAGAAATAGAATTGCGGTTGCAAATGCTGGTGCAAATGGCCTTAACCTCCCTGGTGCGTTTTGAAGATGGGATGGTCATGCCGCCCGAAATGAAATTCAGCAAACGCGAGCGGGAAATTTTGAAATGGACTGCGGAAGGTAAGACCTCAGCGGAAATAGCGATCATTCTCTCTATCTCGGAGAATACCGTTAACTTCCATCAAAAAAATATGCAGAAGAAATTCAATGCACCAAACAAGACGCAGATTGCGTGCTACGCGGCGGCTACGGGAGTGATTTGAGTAGATAAGACGTTCTGCGTGACAGACGAGATAACGGCTGAATGCCCTGCATTCAGCCGTTTTTTGTTACTGGCGGTAGGCTTGTTTGATCTGCTTAACGGTGTTCGCAAATACCGCAGATTCAGCCTGGTCTTCCATCTCCGCGATTTGTTTTTCCATTTTAATGATCACACGACCGGCGTCAGCCTGGCCCATCGCCTGCAGCATCAGCGTCAGCAGCGCTTTCAGGCAGTTTACTTCCTGTGCCAGTTCCTGGTTATTCTCCGCAGTGGCAAATTCAGGTGTGCTCATTTATTTTCCTCATTATTTAACGGCGCTAAAACGCGACGACGAAAGTCAAGGCGGCGGAGTATACCACAAGCTGTCGCAAAAAATGCAGCGGTTGTTTTTCGTACTTTTATGCGGATGTTTAATTGCGTAAACAGAGCGAGCCGGTAAACTGAGCTGCTGTTTCTGGCAATTAATTGTTTATGTCCGGTTCGCTTGCCGTTAATTATTGTTACAAAAATTTGAGAGCTGTTTTTTTGCAGGTCAAGCATGCAAGGTTTTTGTAACTTTTTGAATACAGATGCTTAAAAAAAGCCGCAACAGCACTGTATGTACGGGCTCGCTTTCCAGGGACTGTACAGGCTAATTTCCAAAAACGAGAGCGAAATCGAATAGCCGGTTTTTTAACGTTTTAATCTTGTGAGGAAAACCGTTAATATAAACCAAATTATCACTCAGTAGCGTTATCCCTATTCTGGAGACATTTCCTTTGATCAACGTCCTTCTTGTTGATGACCACGAACTGGTGCGCGCAGGGATACGACGCATTCTTGAAGATATTAAAGGTATTAAAGTTGCCGGTGAGGCGTGCTGTGGCGAAGATGCCGTAAAATGGTGCCGCACAAACTCCGCCGACGTGGTACTGATGGATATGAACATGCCCGGTATCGGTGGTCTTGAAGCAACGCGCAAAATCGCGCGTACCTTTGTTGATACGAAAGTCATCATGCTGACCGTGCATACCGAGAATCCACTGCCTGCGAAAGTGATGCAGGCGGGCGCTGCTGGTTACCTGAGTAAAGGTGCTGCACCCCAGGAAGTGGTTAATGCTATCCGTTCCGTGTTTGCCGGGCAGCGCTACATTGCTTCCGACATTGCTCAGCAGATGGCGCTGAGCCAGATCGAGCCCGAGAAAACCGAATCGCCGTTTGCCAGTTTGTCCGAGCGTGAATTGCAGATTATGCTGATGATCACCAAAGGTCAGAAGGTGAATGAGATCTCGGAACAGCTGAATCTCAGCCCGAAAACGGTGAACAGCTATCGTTACCGGATGTTCAGTAAACTGAACATTCATGGTGATGTTGAACTGACGCATCTGGCCATCCGGCATGGTTTGTGTAATGCGGAGACGTTGTTAAGTCAGTGAGTGATGTGTTCGATTCAAAAGCATTTCTAAAAACCGTAACCAGCCAGCCTGGCGTCTATCGCATGTATGACGCTGGCGGTACGGTTATCTACGTGGGGAAGGCCAAAGATCTTAAAAAACGCCTCTCCAGCTATTTTCGCAGCAATCTTGCCTCCCGTAAGACCGAAGCGCTGGTCTCACTCATTCAGAATATTGATGTAACCGTCACGCACACGGAGACAGAAGCGCTGCTGCTTGAGCATAACTATATTAAGCTCTACCAGCCGCGTTATAACGTGCTGTTGCGTGATGATAAATCCTATCCGTTTATCTTTCTGAGCGGCGACACCCATCCGCGCCTCGCCATGCACCGCGGTGCAAAACATGCGAAGGGTGAATATTTTGGCCCGTTCCCTAACGGCTACGCCGTGCGCGAAACGCTGGCGCTGCTGCAGAAAATCTTCCCGATTCGCCAGTGTGAAAACAGCGTCTACCGTAACCGCTCGCGCCCGTGCCTGCAGTATCAGATTGGGCGCTGCCTGGGGCCCTGCGTTGCCGGGCTGGTGAGTGAAGAAGAGTACGCCCAGCAGGTGGAGTACGTGCGCCTGTTCTTAGCCGGAAAAGACGATCAGGTGTTAACGCAGCTGATCGAGCGGATGGAAAAAGCCAGCGCCTCCCTTGAGTTCGAAGAGGCCGCGCGAATCCGCGACCAGATCCAGGCGGTGCGCAGAGTTACTGAGAAACAGTTTGTCTCAAATACCGGTGACGATCTCGACGTCATCGGGGTGTCCTTTGACGCAGGGATGGCCTGCGTGCACGTTCTCTTTATTCGCCAGGGCAAAGTGCTCGGTAGCCGCAGCTATTTCCCGAAAGTGCCCGGCGGCACCGAGCTGGGTGAAGTGGTGGAAACCTTTGTCGGTCAGTTCTATCTGCAGGGAAGCCAGATGCGCACGCTGCCTTCTGAGATCCTGCTTGATTTCAATCTCGACGATAAAACCCTGCTGGCCGATTCGCTTTCCGAACTTGCCGGCCGTCGGGTCAATGTACAAACCAGGCCGCGCGGCGACAGAGCGCGTTACCTGAAGCTGGCGCGGACCAACGCGGCGACGGCGCTCACGACGAAACTGTCTCAGCAATCGACGGTGAACCAGCGCTTAACGGCCCTGGCGACGCTGCTGAAGCTGCCGGAAGTGAAGCGTATGGAGTGTTTCGACATCAGCCATACGATGGGTGAACAGACGGTTGCGTCCTGCGTGGTGTTTGATGCCAATGGCCCGCTGCGCGCCGAGTACCGCCGCTACAACATCACCGGCATCACGCCGGGCGATGACTATGCGGCGATGAATCAGGTACTGCGTCGTCGCTATGGTAAAGCCATCGAAGAGAGCAAGATCCCGGATGTGATCCTGATTGACGGTGGGAAAGGGCAGCTTGGCCAGGCGAAGGCGGTATTTGAATCGCTTGACGTCAGCTGGGATAAAAACCATCCGCTGCTGCTGGGCGTCGCAAAAGGGGCCGATCGCAAGGCCGGTCTGGAGACATTGTTCTTTGAGCCGGAAGGTGAGGGCTTCAGCCTGCCGCCGGACTCCCCGGCGCTGCACGTCATCCAGCATATTCGCGATGAGTCACACGACCATGCCATCAGCGGCCACCGTAAAAAGCGGGCCAAGGTAAAAAATACCAGTACCCTGGAAACGATTGAAGGCGTGGGGCCGAAGCGTCGGCAGATGCTGCTGAAGTATATGGGCGGATTGCAAGGATTACTCAACGCCAGTATGGAAGAAATTGCAAAAGTGCCGGGTATTTCGCAAGGGCTGGCAGAAAAGATCTACTACTCGTTGAAACATTGAGGGCTCTGTAGCAACATAGAGCTAAATTTTACTGACAACAAATAGTTACCGTCACTATGCAATATAATATCCCTACGTTGCTCACTCTCTTTCGTGTTGTACTCATCCCGTTCTTTGTACTGGCGTTTTATCTGCCGGTCGTCTGGGCACCTTTTGCCTGCGCATTGATCTTCCTGATTGCAGCGGTCACCGACTGGTTCGATGGCTATCTGGCCCGCCGCTGGAACCAAAGCACCCGTTTCGGTGCCTTCCTCGATCCGGTAGCGGATAAAGTCATGGTCGCTATCGCGATGGTGCTGGTGGCCGAGCACTATCATACCTGGTGGGTAACGCTGCCGGCAGCAACCATGATCGGCCGTGAGATCATCATCTCCGCGCTGCGCGAGTGGATGGCTGAACTGGGCAAACGCAGCAGCGTGGCGGTCTCCTGGATTGGTAAAGTGAAAACGACAGCGCAGATGGCGGCGCTGGTCTGGATGCTCTGGCGTCCGAACGCCTGGGTTGAATGGGCGGGAATTGGTCTGCTGTGGGTGGCGGCAGTGCTGACGTTATGGTCAATGCTGCAATATTTGAACGCTGCGCGCGGGGATTTGCTTGATCAGTGATCGTTTCGCCGTAATTTTCAGCAAACGATCCGGGGATGCAAAAAATAACGTTGACTCATAACGTCATATCAGTAGAATGCAACGCATCGAACGGCGGCACAGCAAGCCGGACGATAATGAAATCAAGTGGTTAGAAGTTAACTTGATGACATGCGGGAATAGCTCAGTTGGTAGAGCACGACCTTGCCAAGGTCGGGGTCGCGAGTTCGAGTCTCGTTTCCCGCTCCAGATTAAAGACATGCGCAATAGCGGGTGTCAGTTTGAAAGATTTAACGGCGCGTTAGCAAAGCGGTTATGTAGCGGATTGCAAATCCGTCTAGTCCGGTTCGACTCCGGAACGCGCCTCCACTTTCTTCCCTGGCCGGATGGTGGAATCGGTAGACACAAGGGATTTAAAATCCCTCGGCGTTCGCGCTGTGTGGGTTCAAGTCCCACTCCGGCTACCATGGGAAAACTAGAATAAAATCAATGATAAGCAGTGTCGTATAAACCACCGAAAGGTGGTTTTTTATTGTCGTTTTTTCGCCATTCGCCATTCTTTCGCCATTCGACTTCGCCAGAGAAAGAGGGCATTACTGTCCCCCGACCACCGGAACGATAGGTATTTTTCTATCATAGCGCGCTGTCTGTGACGCATTTTTATGACCAGCTATTCCCTGTTTTTCATTTAGGGTTCCTTCCAGGTCAGATATCCCTTTTGCCTTTAAATCGTGGAAGGTGAATTTGAAGTCAAGCTCAGGAAATTTTTCTGAGGCAAGGGCTTTAGCTTTTCCCCACTGCGCATTAAACGCATCTCTTGTGTATCTCAAACCAGATGGCTGGTGGATCAGATAAATACTCACCATTCCTGTATTTAGAGGGAGAGATTCAGCAAGTCTGACTGCTTTATCCAGTCGCTCCGTCCATGCTTTAATTTGAGGAACGGCTGTTTTGCTCTGTTGAATCATTATGCCTTCATTGAGGATCTGGCTTTTCTTCAGGTCCAATATATCCCCCTGCCTGGCACAACATAAGTAAGCAAGTTCCATTGCCACCTTTACGGGGGCGCCAGCAACGCTTAATAAAGCTTCATATTCCTTATCAGTGACATAGCGAGTCCTGGCCTTTTCCTTAAATTGCTTCACACCCTGACAAGGATTCATCTTCACTTTTCCACGCTCATATGCCCACCTGAACACCCTCGATATAAACGCTTTCTCTCGGTTCGCCTGAACCCTGCTTTTAACACCTCTCTTATCCATATACTTTCTGATATGCTCAGGCTTAATGTTGTCTGGCTTCATCTTCCCGAAAACAACATTTACCTTTGCGCCATACTTTCTGTAGTCCTTTCTGGTTTCAGTGGCCAGTTCATGAAAGTCACCAGAGTTAAAGAACTCTTCGCAAAGTGCGTGGAAGTTGGAACTTACCTTGATATCGTTGATGAAGTTTTCATAGGCCGCCCAGACCTGAGACTTAGTAAAATCGTGATTGCACAATCTTACAGTTCTGCCGTCTGGCGTTCTGAATTCATAGGCTGACTTGCCCCGACGAACGCGGGGCGGCATCCAATTATCTTCTGGGTTTTTGCGGATTCTGGGCATTACATGTCCTTAAAGTTTGGTTCTTCTTCCTCTGGATTGTTCACTACCAGCTTTAGGCCTGCAGGGTTAGTTACATGATCCCATGTAGTGCCAGGCCTACCGTCTTTTCGTGGCACGAAAAATACACCGCTTTCTTTCAGCGCGCGGCACTGAAGGGAAGGGCGGCGATAACCAGTAAGCTGATAGAGGTCATCAGGGGTAAGAAAACGTTGGCTTTGTCCGCTCATCGTATAGCTCTCCACTTAACCGGCTGCACCCGGCTGTAATTTTGATTAGCTCTTTTTAGCGTTCATAAAAAGACCAACGCATAAACCAACTATTCCTAACGCTAACGTTCCACATATCCAGTAGAATAAATTTATGAATCTTTCAAGTTGCTTGTCCGAATACTCACTTGAAGCTTTAATAGTTTTTTCTAAAGAGTCAATGTCTTTTCGCATTAAAGGTAGTGCCATTGCTTTTTCAGGTGAGTTGTTAAGTATATTTTCAAGGTTGTTTATTTTGTCTTGAAGTGTTTTAAATTTAGATTCTAATGTTTCAATTCTTATATTTTCCGATGATAGGGTGGAGGTATTCTTTAATCCCTCAATCATACTTGTAAGCTGAATTGTTTCGTTTCTATAATTATCAATTTGTTTAATTTGCTCTTTATATTTATTCTCAAACTCTTCTGTTGCAGAGACTGTACTGCCGATGTTCAAAGGAAAAGTCTTATCCATATTGTTTTTGAGAAGCACGACTTGTGAGCCTGCTAATACAGTGATAGCAAATACTGCTACTGATATTGATTTAGTGATGATTGAAACCTTATCCATTTTAACCTCTAGTCATATGTTTATTGATTTAGATTTCAGAAGTTTGTTTTCTTGTAAATTGGGGTAGATTGAGGAGACCTAAGTGTACGACCCCGAGTTGAACAATTTATATGCACTTCCAAAGCGTCTAGTCTACTACCTCATCATCAATAAAAGACGATGCAGGAAGCCATTTTTATTATTGTTGAAGATATTTCATATAATATTCCCCTTATCTAAAACTTTGTCTTGAATTACCCATAAGCTATCATTTACGTATTAGCTGGGTAGTTGAAATGATTTTGGACCATTGCTTGTAATAATGATATTGATAATTATCGATAATGCGACAATTTTCATTTTGTATCCAGTTGTGTTTTGTGATTTTTTACAAAGTGGGCCACAGCCTTAGATTGACTGGTGACGATCCCGTTTAGGATAACTTTCTTGCCGCGATAAATTTGTGCAGTGCCGATCCCAATTCCTTCCAGGCTGACGTAAAGGGTTTTCCCTCTTACTTCTGTTTCAGGCACAGGCTGTGAAAGGCGGTAGGTTTCACGCGCTTCCGCAATCGCTTTGTGCTCGTCCATGATGGCCAACGCTTCAGCAAGGGAAGCGCCTTCGAGAGTGAAAACACCTTCATCACTGATCGTGGCCTGAGCCATAAGCTCAACGAAACGGCGCGCGTTCTTTACGCTGAGTTCCGGAGCGATAGAACTGCGGGTAACTTTCGTTTTCCCCTGGGCAGCTGCTACTGCCTTATCGTGCTGGAGAACTTTTCCGGCTTGTTCGCCATACTCCATAACGCGATCAACCGCGACATCGACTGACACCGCACCGGATTTAACTTCCTGCTGAACGTCATGGTTCGCCGTGCTCAGGAGCAGCAACTTCTCTACCGTAACCACTGACTTATTTACCAGTTTTGCGATCTCGCTGGGGGTCTGGTTGAAGGCGTTATGAAGCTCCTGAATAACTGCAGCCTGTTCCATATCGGAGAGCGGGAGCTGGTTGTTACTCGTCATGATGCGAGCCAGGCGCTGAACATCATTACCGTTGAATGGCATGATGTGGATGCGATCTACTGGCTTACCAGCTTCAGCGCAGCGGGCATAGCAGCGACGACGGCGGTGACCTTCAACAACCCACACACCACCTTCATCACGGGCGATAACTTCCAGCGGTGGAACTGATCCGCCGTTCATCAGATAGTTGAACAGGTCATCATCAGCCTGGCGGGTACGTTCATCGTCCTCACGCTTGTTGAAACCTTCACGCACATAGATTTCATCTAGACTGATGAACATCCCGGTATCGGTGCGCTTGATGGTCCCGTCACGGGTCATTTGCTTGAATGAGTTAGCCATCAGAGAGAAACCTCGTTATTCAGGGAAATGACGACACGAGGCAGCTCACGGAGTTCTTGCTGAGCTTCCAGCAGGTGCATGTTGGTAGGTGTTTTGGTGTGGTGCTCTTCGATACGGTCACACTCTTTGGCCCAGCTGGTGACATCCTCACGCAGCGTAGCGTTCTGCTCCGCCAGTTCCTTCCGCTGTGCGATCGCTTCACACAGCGCGTCGCTGGTATAGTCAAGGCGGTTAGCCAGTTCGGTCACAATGCCGCTATAAGCTGGCGGGAGGAGAGGGGCAGCTTTACGTGCTGCGCTGATCAGTTGATCCCGGGTCATTCGTGGTTGTAACTCGGCGTCGTTTAGTGTGTTTTTCATGGTTCGTTTCTCCGTGATATATGCGCTCTGCACAGCGCTGATTTTTGGTTGCACGAATCCCTCGCCGGATGGCGACAAAAAATAAATGGGTTTCGTTTTAGTAAGCACCCAACCAGGGCACTTAGTGAAACGAGCGGCTGCCACCGCAGTTAGCTTCTCCACAATTGGGAGCGCGTTCCCCTGAGTTGATTTAACGACTTCGGCCTCTCAAGGAACCGGCTGAACGCGCTTTCAGTTGTGTAAAAGGGGCGGTCGACATTAAGGACATTCACAACTGCCGACCGCCAAGACTGCACACAGCATCTGGTACAGCTACTACGGTTTACCACGCTGGCTACGTGATAGGGTGAAACTCTTCGAGAGCAACCAATCCATAACCACCATTGCCATAGCTCTCTTTCATACACCTAATTTCAGCCACATCGGTATGCTCATAACCCATACGCTGACGTTCAATTTTCAGTCTTTCGATGGCTTCAATTTCGCTGCTCGCGCAATTGATAGTGCTAATCCAACCATTGGTAAGTTTGATGTCATAAGTTGCCATGCGAGCTCCTAAATAATGTTTGTCTGGCGCGGCATGCAGGATTCGAACCTGCGACCGACGGCTTAGAAGGCCGCTGCTCTATCCATCTGAGCTAATGTCACAACTGGAAGCGCACTCCGTTCGTTTACTTACCTGTCATCCACAACCGATAGTTGATGGAGTGCGCTTTCATGTTATGTGCCTGTCTTTCCACCACATCAGGCTCGGTGGATGTTGTTGTTCCCCAAAAACAAGGATTCGGTTAATCTAGATAACTCAGAGTCCGGAGGGTTATGATTTTGATTAAAATGAAAGTGCAGCTTTACGTGCCTTTAAATCAGAGGCCTTTACTTCCCTCAGAACCAAATCCTTCAAAAGAGGATTGCCAATGAGTCGCTTTGATCTTGAGTTTGATATTCACTACTCTTTTTTTCTAGAGAAAATGAATTACACATTACTAACTCGCATTGACAAGGCTATTACTCTTACTCTAATGGTTCTCGGATTTTCCGTATTCGCGCCATTTGCAAATTTATTTATTTTTGGTGTGATTGTCGCTTTTTTGTCCGTCATTCAACTTGTTTATCAATTCGGTCAGGCTGCAGGCCTTTCAAAAGAGCAGATGAGACAATATCGAAAGTTAATGGTTAATTTTGAGTCCATGGAGGAATCAGAGATAAGAGAACATTTTCTAAAACTTCAGGATGCAGACAGCTTTCCATGGCAGTCGCTCGAGTTTGCCGCTCATAAAAGAGCATCAATTGTGTTGGGACTGGAAGATTGCTCAAAACCACTCACATTGAAGCAAAAAATAATTTGTCACGTTGCAGGAGATGTTCCTTGATGATTAGATACAAGCAGTTTGTAATTGGTGAAGAGGAAGATGTAAATGAACATTTTTCACCAAACAGAAGACCAGTTATACCACCAAACCAATAGGGAATTTAATGTCTAAACCTCCATCAAATAATGATTGGTCACAGTTCGGAGCTGGCTTGGAGCACTTCTCGCCAGTTTCTAGGCCTCAACCCAAACCAGTTTCAGAGCCCAAAAATTCTGAGAAGAAAACTGACAGTGGCAAAAAAAGTTGACTCATCAAACTGAGTTATCCAGATTGTTAAAGAGCGAAGCGTCCAGAGTGGGCGCTTTTTGTTGTTTATAAATCAATCTCGTCTGTTTCGAGGTATCACATCTAACCGCTACGCTGATGAAGCGACCCTAGCATAGTGCGTGCCTGGCTTGCTTCCGCTATGAAAAGTAGCAACAAATGAAATTTACCGGACCGCTGCGGCACATGTGCCATATACCGTACTGCTACCCTACCGCTGGGTTTAAACATCATCACCCCGGCGCATAATGAGTATCACCAATAGTAATTAAATGATCAACACCTTTAGTGATAAAAATATCACTCATAGTGTTAACTTCATGAAAAATAAGGTGAAAAAAGATGCAAAAAAAAGGAGCCGTTTGGCTCCTTATTCGAAGATGTTTTCAGGCCATTGGGCCTTAACAACTTTGCCGATTATCCTGCAATTTTCATTACATTCAATGGCTTGATATCGTGGGCTTGGGTTGAGTGGTTCTAGCCAGGGTCTACCATCTTCACGAACAAATCTTTTAAACGTGACTTCTGAATCATTGAAAATACCAGCAACACAAAAATCACCAGCCTCTACCGGCTGCTCGGGGTCTATAAGAATGAGCATCCCTTCAGGAAAGCTTGGTTTTACGCCTGGCGGGGCTGTCATTGAATGCCCAGAAACCTCAAGCCAAAAGGCTGAATCACTGGCTTTTGCAGTAGTTGAAACCCATTCTTTAGCGTCACGCTCAGTATATGTACTCACAGGACAGAATGATCCGGCCTGAACCTCCGTTAAAAGAGGGTACTCATATACCGAAGATTGACTTCTTCCGTTTGCAATGGCTTCGAACATTGCTGATATCTCTGCAGCAAGGGAGGGGCTGAAATCATCGACTTTCACACCAAGAATCTTGGCAAACTGTGCTGCATGAGTTGCATTAATAGCGTTTGTCCCATTCAGCAACTGCGCTACACCACTCTGACCCATCCCCATTTGTTCAGCCAAAGTCTCCTGTGAGAGTCCGAGATTTTTTTTCTTGGACTCAAAAATTGCTTTCAGCCTGCTGGCATCGGCGAGTTGTTCGGCGGTTAAAGGTTTCTTTTTCATTCTCATAATTTATCACCGCAGGGCATAATCACCAATCACCGCTAGTGTTGACATGATTATCACTAACAGTGATACTTATTATGTGCAATCCACGAGGAAAACCAATGAAGATTATTCCGCTATCTGAATATGTTTTGGAAAACGGTCAGGCAAAAACAGCTGAGGCTCTTGGGATATACCAAAGTGCGATCAGCAAAGCCCTAAAGCGTAATCGCCGGGTAAACATCCTGGTTAAGGAAGACGGGAAAATTGAAGCTGAGGAAGTACGACCATTCCCTAACAAAATCAAACCTGCTGATCCTGAAGCTGCAGTAACACCGTAACCCAGCGAACAGCCTTACGTAACTACCAAAGGAAAAACAACATGGTAGAGCCAAGCTTGAAAGAAGTAGTTAAAGCGATGTGCAAAGCATATCCAGGTGGCCGTGAGGCTATGGCCGGTGCTCTTGGCATGTCCGTTACGCAGTTCAACAACAACCTGTACGAGAAGAATGGCTGCCGCTTTTTCGAAGTGAACGAGCTGGAAGCGATGGAAGACATTTCAAACACAACTCTCCTGGCTGATTACTTCGCGCAACGTCGCGGCGCTTTGCTGGTGGACGCTCCCAAGCTGGAAGACCTCGATCGCGTGGACCTTTTTACCCGAGCCATGAGAACTGCAGCAGCACGCGGACAGGTTGATCAGATTATCCAGAAGGCCCTGGAAGACGGAGTGATAGAACCGCATGAAGCTGAAGAGATTCACGAGCATCACCGCCGCCATCTGGCAGCGCGTGAAGAAGAAATCCGCGCAATTGTCACTCTGTTTAGCAGGAAGAAATCACCAAAAAAGTGACGCCAGCGGGCGTGCAGGCCCCTGGCGTCTTGGCGTGTCGTATTCAGTGGAGAAACTAACGCATGAACAGTTTAAACCGATTGAGACCAGCGAAGCAATTCAGATGCCTTCAGCTGGTGGTTAAAGACTCCCCGTTCGGCTATGTGGAGAGATTAAATGAGCAGGCTGACGCGAACAACTACCAGCCTGACAACGCGATGGTAGAGGCTTTTGCTCAGATGAACGAGAAGGGGCGTGAGGAATGGCTGAAGTTGACCGGCGATTCAGAGACCAAAGAGGCATCGCCGTCCACGTCGTTAGGTGGGAGCCCGAGACTCGACGCGTTATATACCTTCGCGAAGGGTACGATCATGAGTGCTTCAGCCCTCTTGAGCAATTCCAGCGTAAATTTACAGAGTTAAAGGACGACCATGAGCCTGTTGATGCCATCCCGGCCGATAGTGATAAACCCTGACCTTGCATGCAGCATTGGCCTGAATGAGGCCATTGCGTTGCAGCAGGTGAACTACTGGCTTAAAGAAACCACCTCCGGGCTGGAGCGTGACGGCGTGCGCTGGATTTACAACACCAACGAGCAGTGGCTGGAACAGTTTCCGTTCTGGTCTGAGTCTACTCTGAAGCGCACATTCACCCGCCTGAAGAACCTCGGCGTGCTCAAAGTTGAGCAGCTGAACAAGTCTCAGCGCGATATGACGAACTACTACACGATCAACTACGAAAGCGAGCTTTTAGATGAGGTCAAAGTGACCAAATCGAAGAGTTCAAATTGCACTCTTCCATCAGGTCAAAATGAACCGATGGATGAGGTCAAAGTGGAACGCTCCAACGGGTCAAAACGAACCGCTCTCATCAGGTCAAATTGCACTGATGTTCTTACAGAGAATACAACAGAGAATACTACAGATAATAAAAACCCTATTTGTCCGGTTGCACCGCAACCAGACCGTGATGTGTTGATCACCGATCAGGCTAAACAGGTTTTAACCCATCTCAACCAGGTGACCAGTTCGCGTTATCAGGTTTCAACAACCTCGCTGCAAAACATTCGTGCCCGAATCGGGGAGGGCTTCACCGTTGAAGAATTGTCGCTGGTGGTTGATTACTGCAACGCCAAGTGGAGCGAAGACCTGACGATGGCGGCCTACCTTCGACCACAGACGCTTTTCCAGCCGACCAAATTTCCAGGCTACCTGAAGTCAGCGACCAGCTGGCATAAAGCTGGCCGTCCACCGCGTGTTAACGGTGAGTGGGTCCGTGAAGATGGGGTATTCCGCTCCAGCTTCCAGAACACTGATTACAGCAAAGTCCCGGCAGGTTTCAGAGGAGCTAACTCATGATGGAATTAACGTCGCGTCAAGTGAATGGCGGAAGGGTAGAAATATCTATAACCAAGCATCAACCAGCAATGGGGGTAATTAGGTGAGAGCCATACTGACACCTGAAATTGCGCCAATGTCCGGGGTTGTGTTGTTCCGCCCAGGCAACGAGCTGCTGTGGCTGTTTCGTCGTGGCCGGGTGGTGATTGAAACTCCTTCGGAAGCTATCCAGCATCTTCCATCTGGGCTGATTCCTGAAGCATACCAGCCACTGACAGATGATGTCAGTATGCAGGAGCTTTTCCTGAACGAGAGGGTTATTCAGCGTGCTGGGGGGCTAAGCAGTCTTGATGCCTGGCTGGAACGTAAATTCGAATGTCAGTGGCCTCACAATGACTGGCACTCAAAGGACTTTACGGTAATGCGTCACGCACCCGGAAGCATTCGCCTCTGCTGGGGTTGCGATAACCAGCTACGTGAACAAACCACTGAAAGACTGGCAGGAATTGCCATGCAGAACCTGGTAAAATGGCTGCTCGAAAGGGTGAATATCATGCTGGGTTTCAGCGCTGACCACACACTGACGCTGCCGGAGTTTTGCTGGTGGATGGTACGTAACGATCTTGCTGACCTTATTTCTGAATCAGTGGCGCACCAGGCTCTCAGGATTAAGCCCGAATCGCACAGTTCAGTGATGCGGGAAAGCGACATTGTGCCGTCATTACCGGCTACTGAAATTCTTCAGGAGAAAGTTAAGAAGATTGTCTCGGTGAAGGTCGATCCTGAATCACCGGAATCTTTCATGCTGAGGCCAAAGCGCCGCCGCTGGGAGAACGAGAAGTACACCCGCTGGGTGAAGTCGCAGCAGTGCAGTTGCTGCAATAACCCGGCAGACGACCCCCACCACCTGATAGGCCACGGGCAGGGTGGAATGGGTACCAAAGCGCATGACCTGTTTGTGATACCGCTGTGCAGAGCGCATCACGACGAGTTGCACGCTGATCCTGTGGCATTTGAAGCGAAGCACGGCGGCCAGTTATCGCTGTTGATACGGTTTTTAGATCGTGCGCTGGGAATCGGCGTATTGGCGTAAGTGGAGACGCAAGATGATCAATCCTTCTGAAGTTGGCAAATCCGGCGAGATGGTTCGCCTTCGCACTCTTGAAAGCATCTGGGTACAGGGAAAGCTCCGCATGTGGGGCCGCTGGTCTTATATCGGTGGCGGCTCTGGCGGAAACATGTTTAACCAGTTGCTGGCATCCGGGAAAATCACCAAGACTGCAATCAACGATGCACTGCGCCGCATGAAGAAATCCGGCATCACTAAACCTGAACTGGAAGCATACCTGCGTGAAATTCTCGACAGCAAAAATAAAAGCGGCTTAGCTTTCTGCTCCGACGAAGAGGGCCTTAAGGTGGATAGTGTTATTGCTTCGGTCCTGATGAATAATGAATACCGTGGGTTATATGGCGTAATAGTTGACCGTCACCGGCTGCGTAAGAGCAAACTACAGATGGCCAACGAGCTGAATGCAAAACACCCTGACTGGACCCTAATTACTTGCCGCCGTCGAATCGACACATGGGTAAGTTTGGCAGAATCGATCCTGTACGCTCCACTTTGTGACGTGTTTGGCACAAATAGCGACAGATTTAAGTTGCAGAGGGAGCAAGAAAATGTTCAAATTGTGGTAGGCTCGGGACGTTAAAGCGAACTGAGCAGCAAAAAAAGAAACCCGCGTCGTGCGGGTTTTTTGGTAAAATGCACCAAAAAACTATTGGTGACGTTATGAACTGGCAAGGAATTCCTTTCAAATTTTTAACTGAGCAAACCGAATCGCTTAATCTCGCTGTGCAAGCTCTTCCAGATTTAGTCTTGAAAAGTGATCCTGATTATAAAACCGCCTTCATTACAGGATTAGTGTCATTGATCGCGGGCCTTATCCCTGCTGGTATTGCTATTTATACTTTTTCCAAAAACACTAAATTGATTAAACAAGAAAGAGTGGAACAGCAACTTTTTTTGAAAACTGAACGTGAAGAACAACACAAATTTCTCAAAGAGGAGAGATCAACTCAAACAGCTTCTATGGAAGCAGATAGGGCCACTCAAAAAGAAATAGCCGAAAGAAATTTCAATATGCAGGTTTTGTCAGCTAACAGACAGGCGTGGATAAATCGACTAAGGGAATTAATTGCTGAATACATGGCAGCTGCCCCTGATTTTTTGACTGCTCAATATGATTTTATAAACAGAAAGAAGTACTTTGAAGCTATAGCTGAGAATAGAAAAATCTTAGTTAATGCTGGTTCTGCAAGTGATGCTGTTAACCAGTCATATTCTGAAGCTAGTGAAAATCTTGTGAAGGCGATAAGGCATCTAAGTGAAATGCGCCAGAAAGAGAAGTTATTAACTGCTAATATCAAGTTAATGCTTAATCCTGAAGAAAAATGGTATGGGGTGCTTGAAGGTATATTTGGGGAAATATCCATTATTTACAACTCACTAGATACCCTTGACCAAGAAGTTCTTCTTGAAAAAATTAATAACATCAATAGTCAAATTTCCAGATGTTTAATTTGTTCTCAAGAGCTACTAAAATATGAATGGGAACGAGTAAAGAAAGGCGAGTAGTTCGTTCCATTTGTGTGAATTTTCATTAATAAATCAACAGGGCCGCTATAAGCGGTCTTTTTTATTCCCCTCGTTCTGAGAGGACTCACGGCAATAAGAGGGGGCTAAATGTCCGATCCTGTTTCTGGCACTACGGTAGCGGCTGGTGGTCTGATGGGGGCCAGCATGTTTGGCCTGGCAACTGGCATAGATTACGGTGTGGTGTTTGGCGCATTCGCTGGTGCGGTGTTTTATGTCGCTACAGCGGTTAATATCAGCCGCCTTAAGCTGGTTGGCTACTTCATCACCTCATTCATATTCGGCGTTATCGGCGCGCCATTGCTTGGCTCTTACTTCTCCAAATGGACTGGGTACAGCGACAGGCCTCTTGATGCGCTGGGCGCGGTAATCGTAGCCGCAATTGCTATTAAGCTGCTGACGTTCGTCAACAGTCAGGATTTGGGTAGCCTGTTTGGAATTCTCTCACGTTTACGTGGTGGAGGGGCCAGCAATGGTAACAAGTGATCCGAGTGCGATGGTGAATGCCCTAATCTGTGGGGTGATCGTCATTGCTCTGATGTTCTACCAGCGCGGCGGGGCGAGACATCGCCCTCTGATATCGCTGATGGCTTATTTCACGGTGCTGGTGTACGCCAGCGTCCCTTTCCGTTACCTGTTCGGCCTGTACCATGAATCGCACTGGTTCGTGGTGCTGGTGAACGTCCTGATATGCGCCGCCGTTCTCTGGGCTCGGGGAAACGTGGCGCGCCTGGTTGACGCACTGAGGCACTAATGAATCAATCACAATTTCAGAAGGCGGCTGGGTTAAGCGCCGAGTTAGCTGCGCGCTGGTTTCAGCCAGTCAGCGAAGCGATGAAAGAGTTCGGCATAACCAAACCGGTAGACCAGGCGATGTTCATTGCTCAAGCAGGGCATGAGTCAGCTGGCTTCACTCTGCTGGTGGAGAGTTTTAACTATCGGATTGCGGCACTGGCTAATTTCATTCGTGCCGGACGTCTCACAACAGACCAGGCAAATACGCTTGGCCGCCATCCTGAAGAGCGGACATTACCGCTTGAGCGCCAGCGAGCCATTGCTAACCTGGTATACAGCAAACGCATGGGGAACAACGCTCCCGGCGACGGCTGGTTATACCGTGGACGAGGGCTTATCCAGATTACTGGCCTCAACAACTACCGTGACTGCGGTAACGGCCTGAAGGTTGATCTGGTTAAGCAACCTGAGCTATTAGCCGAAGATGTTTATGCGGCCAGAAGCGCGGCGTGGTTCTTCGCTACTAAGGGATGCCTAAAGTATTCCGGCGACGTACTGCAGGTGACGAAGATTATCAACGGCGGCACGAACGGACTGGAAGATCGTCGCGCTCGCTTTGGTCAGGCCAAAACAGTACTGGTGTGAGGGTGATATGGGATTAGAAACAATAATTGGCCTTGCTGCACTGGTCATGGTTGCTATCGCTGGTGCCTTTGGCATTGGTCATTCACGCGGCACCAGCAAAGCGAAAGCGAAAGCCGACCAGCAGCGTACCGAAGATAACGCAGCAGCCACGGTCGCAGCAGCAGAACGCCGGGTAGAGACAACGAAAGAGGCCAGCAATGTACAGCAGAATGTTAACCGCATGCCTGATAACGATGTTGATCGCGAGCTGCGTAACACGTGGAAGCGTCCCGGCGGTGGTTGATACCGCCTGTGACTGGGTAAAGCCAATCTACCTGACCGATCACGATATCGACGTTATGGATCGCCAGACGAAGAAAGACATCCTGGTGC
Organism: Enterobacter sp. FW301-JW81; assembly: GCF_058788735.1. Lineage (NCBI taxonomy): Bacteria > Pseudomonadati > Pseudomonadota > Gammaproteobacteria > Enterobacterales > Enterobacteriaceae > Enterobacter > Enterobacter sp. FW301-JW81. The sequence continues at coordinate 648,944 of NZ_JBYTBA010000002.1, forward strand.
ATAACAAAGCGTGGCAGGCTAACTGCCAGCAACTAAAAGAAGTGAGGTCCAAGTGATCGCAACCATCGGAACAATTCTTGTTTGGGCTCTAATCGTTATTGCGGGAGCCGCTGGGCTGCTATTCGCATTCATCGGCTTTATGTTTTTTATCAGTTGGCCGAAGTGACACCGAGCGTAAGCTATTACAAAGCTCACCTGCTGGTGGGCTTGATAATGGTTATCCCCACAACCGGATAATGTTGGCGGCATCCCCTGTAAGATATGGGGAAGAGCAGGCAACGATTGATTACCTGCTCTTATCTTTTAAAGACTAAATCCAAGCTTTTTGGCAAGGTTTTTAATCAAACTATTGGTATTGAGATATTCCGTTGTTCCTACAGCTGCGCCGCAAGACGCGCACTGGATGAAAAGGATACGAAAATTACTGTTTGAGACAGGGTGCTCTTTCATTTCGAACCTTGTAGATGAGCACTTTGGGCAAGAAGTTGTAGCCATAAAAATCCTTATCAGAGGTAATCAGCCATCCCTCTTGTTTAGGTTCGCTGATGTCCCACCATCAACGGACTGAGTAGTCACCATATCCAAAATTAATAATCCTAGCAATTACATGGTTTTGGTTTTATGCGCATCGCACGCGCATATCAAAGAAAGTCTTTCAGCTGTGAGCCTGGGCAAACCGTTAACTTTCGGCGGCTTTACCGTGCGACAGGCTCACGTCTAAAAGGAAAATCAAATGCAGGTCACTATTGATGGTGTCCCGTATGCGCCTGCCTGCGCAATTTCATCGCGGCTCGGCATTGCAATAACGACACACCAGCGCGCCGACGGCAAATTCAACGTTAAAATAAAACGCACTAACCTTCTGTTTTATTTATATATTTACAGTTAAGGAGACCTGTTGGTGGAGTATCTTCGCTATGCTTGAAGAAACATGACTTAGAGTGTACTATCATCATCCATTATGTTGACGTTACATTTTTATCGTCAGTTACTCATAATAAGGACTTTTATGGCTCAAGCAGAAGCAAAAAAAATCGTAAACGACTTTAACGATGCATTGAGTAAAGTTGTTGACGAATATCGTGCGCTGTCTGTGCCTGAAAAATTTAGAATTAATACAGCGTTAGATTCTATGTATCGATTGGATAAAGCTAAGTATTATGCTCTTTATTCTGCGTACAGTTCATTAATTGGTGATATGCCTGCTCTTGAGGATTGCGTTAATTACTTCTTTTCTCGTGGTGTCGTGAATTTAAATAGTAATTCATATCGATGCCTGCTTTCGATGAGTAATTCTGCAATGTTCGATGAATTATATACTTTATTGAATACGTTAAATGATATTCCTGACGAGTATGTAGAATTGTATCGGGTGCATTTTAATATTGCAGTGACTTTGTTGGATGCTGAAAAAGCAAAAGAGATACACTCTAAAATACCAGCTGAATTCTTCACTGAAGAAGATATGAATTTGTTCAATGGAATGCTTTCTAACGTTAAGTTATTCGATGCGTTACATGGCAAAGAACAAATTGTAGTTTATCGCGATTACATTTCCGAGATGCTTAAGTTACATCGGAATAAAATAATAAAAGCTGTGTATAAGAATTCAGGAGCTTGTATTGTAATACCACTTTTTTATGCTGATGATGACAAAGGAATGCTAAATATTAATGTTGAGTATGTTTCTGACGACGTTGATAAAGCTATTGAGTTAGAAGATTATTATTATAGCATTTTGTTCAAGAGTGACCTTGTACCAAGAGAAGCTCTTAACACTATTGTTTATAGCTTAACACCAATAGTCACTAAGCAAGCCAATGTGATATCTGAAAGAGTTGTCGGAGTGGACTTTTCATAATGATAATTTGTGATGATTTTTTAGATAAAGCCCAGCGGGTTTATTCTCGTATTGATGATAAAGAGTATAAAGCCCCATGTCCTGAAATGGACTTTAGAGAATGTGCACGCACTTCATACTATTATATCTTTCATGTGGCAAATCAAAGAGCATCTCAAATCCCCGGAGAAATTAACTCGCAAGTAGGGCAGCATCAACGTGTTATTGACAAATTACGCAGTAGTGCAGATATCGCCGATAGAGATTTAGGTGATTTGTTGGCGCTAATGAAACTCTCTAGAGTTAAAGCTGATTATAATCTAAGTTACAACTTCACCAAAAATGATGCCTATAAAGTATTACGTAGGGCAGAAAAATTGAAATTACTTGTAGTTGGCAGTGATTTGAAAGATACCTCTGCTTAATTTTTTTCATTCTATATGATTTATTGACTTTTTATATTTTCTAATAAGTGGAGGGGCGATTTTCTTTCGTGGATTTTAATTCAAATTAACTGAGACGTCCTAAATCGTATTCAGTGATTGAGGATAAATGATTTTTGCTGGGCCTTTCGTTAAACCGTTATCTCTTCTTGACGATGTTAGTTAAGGGTTGAATTGCCGTTTAGAATGACCGTACCGCAGTCTGCCTCCACCCTAGTGGTGCTTTTAGAACATTTTGGCCACGATAATTCACTATTGAACTCTCCCAACTGATAACTAAGCCCCCACTTTAAATTATGTAATCTCAGAAAAATTAAGAGCTATTATTTTGCCTCTGCGAATTAGATGACCTTGCCGGCATAATGGATGTACTGCGTTTACAAATGACTCTAGCAGCTATATTGACCAACATCGGGAGCAACATGCTGGTGAAGGTTGGCGAAACTAGCAGGATGGCAAAGCCGACAAGAGCATGGTTACTCGCGTCCCTGGGAAGTCAGGCGTAAACGTATTCTTCAGCGAGATAAACATATGTGCCAAGAGTGTCGACGCCCTGGAATAGCAACAATTGCATCGGGGATGCATATCCTCGCTAAAGCTCACGATGGAACAAATGATGACCTCAATCTGGAAGCGCTATGCTGGAAATTCCATATAGCCAAGACTAACGGCTTTGCGGGTCCTTTCCGGAAATCATCCCTGTTACGGGGCGGCGACCTCGCAGGTTCTCGCTATTTATCAAAATTTTCAGGATTTTGCCTTTTCCGTTCTTCTTCTTGCTAAGTATCTGTCTTTGCTGGGTATAACCCACCACAAGAAAGGAAGTGTTAAAGCCTGGTAGTTGTCATTTTACCCGGCATGGTTTCCTTACCCTGTGTTTCGCCTGGAGTTCGTCATGGAGGTCAATAAAAAACGCCTTTCAGAGATTTTTGGTGTCAGCATCCGCACGATCCAGAACTGGCAGGATCAGGGAATGCCAGTTGCGCGCGGTGGTGGAAAAGGTAATGAAGTGCTTTATGACTCTGCCGCCGTAATCGAATGGTATTCCGCCCGTGACGCAGCGATAGAAAACGAAAAGCTGCGAAAAGAGGTTGAACAGCTGAGAGTTGATTCAGAATCAGACCTTGTGCCTGGCACGATTGATTATGAGCGCCATAGGCTTACCCGAGCCCAGGCTGATGCTCAGGAACTAAAAAATGCTAAAGAGTCCGCTGAGGTGGTGGAGACCGCATTCTGCACGTTCGTGTTGTCGCGGATAGCCGGAGAAATTGCCAGTATCCTTGATGGAATACCTCTGTCGGTTCAGCGGCGCTTTCCGGAACTGGAAAATCGACATATTGATTTCCTCAAGAAGGACATCATAAAAGCCATGAACAAAGCAGCTGCGCTGGATGAAATGATACCGGGGTTGCTGAGTGAATATATCGAACAGTCAGGTTAAGGGGCTACAGCACTCCGCGCGCTCGGGGCTCCGTTCGTTGTACCGGCCAGAACCGCAAACGGCGGTTGAGTGGGCAGACGAAAATTATTACCTTCCAAAAGAGTCTGCTTATCAGGAAGGGCGCTGGGAAACGCTGCCGTTTCAGCGTGCGATAATGAATGCGATGGGTAATGACTATATCCGCGAGGTCAATGTCGTTAAGTCTGCCCGAGTAGGCTATTCAAAAATGCTGCTCGGCGTGTATGCGTATTTCATCCAGCATAAACAGCGTAACTCGCTTATCTGGTTACCTACCGACGGTGATGCAGAAAACTTCATGAAATCCCATGTCGAACCGACAATCCGGGACATCCCCTCACTGCTGGCGCTGGCGCCCTGGTACGGTAAAAAGCACCGGGACAACACGTTGAGTATGAAACGTTTCTCGAATGGGCGAGGTTTCTGGTGCCTCGGTGGTAAAGCTGCAAAAAACTACCGTGAAAAATCTGTTGATGTGGCGGGTTATGACGAGCTGGCGGCATTTGACGATGATATCGAGAAAGAGGGCTCTCCAACGTTCCTGGGGGATAAACGTATTGAAGGGTCGGTCTGGCCTAAATCGATACGAGGATCCACACCCAAAATTAAAGGGACATGCCAGATTGAACGTGCCGCCAAGGAGTCTGAGCATTTCTTGCGCTTCTATGTTCCCTGCCCACATTGTGGGGAGGAGCAGTTCCTTAAATTCGGCGATAAAGAGACGCCATTCGGGTTCAAATGGACGCCGGGCGATCCTGCCAGCGTTATATATCTGTGTGAACACAATGCCTGCGTAATTAAACAGCAGGAGCTCGATTTTTCGCAGGCGCGGTACATCTGTGATGAAACCGGGATCTGGACGCGCGACGGACTTTGCTGGTTTTCATCATCGGGTGCCGAAATTGATCCGCCTGACAGCGTAACCTTTCACATCTGGACGGCCTATAGCCCCTTCACAACCTGGGTGCAAATCGTCAAGGACTGGATCAAGACCAAAGGGGACACGGGTAAGCGTAAGACGTTCGTCAACACAACGCTTGGTGAAACGTGGGAGCCTAAAATTGGTGAGCGTCCTGATGCTGAGGTGATGGCCGAACGTATTGAGCACTTCGGTGCCAGGGTGCCGGAGCGCGTGGCCTATCTTACTGCCGGTATTGACTCCCAGCTTGACCGTTACGAAATGCGTGTCTGGGGCTGGGGGCCTGGTGAGGAAAGCTGGCTTATCGACAAAATTATCATTATGGGGCGCCATGATGATGAATCCACGCTTCTGAGGTTGGATGAGGCGATCAATAAAACCTATCCGAGGCCTAACGGCGTTGAGATGCTTATTTCCCGCATCTGCTGGGATATCGGCGGCATAGACCCAACGATTGTTTATAACCGCTCGAAAAAGCATGGTCTGTTTCGTGTCATCCCCGTTAAAGGCGCATCTGTCTACGGCAAGCCCGTGGCGAATATGCCTCGTAAGCGTAACAAGAACGGCGTTTATCTCACTGAGATAGGAACAGACACCGCGAAAGAGCAGATTTATAACCGTTTCACGCTGGTGGCAGAAGGCGACGAACCGCTGGCGGGAGCGGTTCACTTCCCTAATAACCCTGAAATATATGATTTAGCTGAGGCTCAGCAGCTTACGGCTGAAGAGCAGGTTGAGAAGTGGGTAGACGGGAAGAAAAAAATCGTCTGGGACAGTAAAAAACGACGAAATGAGGCGCTTGACTGTTTTGTCTATGCACTTGCAGCTCTGCGGATAAGTATCTCCCGCTGGCAGCTGGATCTGGATTCTCTTCTGGCCAGCTTACGGGAAGAAGACACTGGCCGTAAAAATAATAAATCTCTGGCGGATTATGCCAGGGCATTAGCGGGAGATGAATAATGGCAACACAGGCTGAACTGGATGCCGCGCGCGCAGCGTTACATGATCTGATGATGGGAAAACGGGTTGCGACGGTACAGAAAGACGGTCGAAGGGTGGAATTTACGGCGACGTCAGTCAGCGATCTGAAAAAGTACATCGCCGATCTAGAGTCACAGGTCGGTACCACTTCACGACGCCGCGGGCCGGCAAGGTTCTACGCATGAAAATTCCTTCTTTAGTTGGCCCCGACGGGAAAACCTCCCTGAGGGAATATGCAGGCTATCACGCCGGTGGCGGCGGATTCGGTGGGCAGCTAAATGCCTGGAATCCCCAGAGTGAAAGTGCCGACGCCGCACTTCTGCCGAACTTTGCCCGGGGGAATGCCCGTGCTGATGATCTGGTCCGTAACAATGGTTATGCGGCGAACGCCGTTCAGCTTCACCAGGATCACATCGTCGGGTCTTTTTTCAGACTGAGTTACTGCCCGAGCTGGCGTTATCTCGGCATTAAAGAAGAGGAAAGCCGAGCATTTGCCAGGGAGGTGGAGGCCGCCTGGTATGAATATGCGGAGGATGACTTTTGCGGAATTGATGCCGAGCGCAAGCGTACCTTTACGATGATGATCCGTGAAGGCGTTGCGACGCACGCATTTAACGGTGAACTGTGCGTCCAGCCCACCTGGGACAGTGATTCATCCCGACTTTTTCGCACGCAATTTAAAATGGTTAGTCCAAAACGCGTGAGTAATCCCGGTAATACAGGTGACACGCGTAACTGTCGCGCGGGTGTCAAAATCAGTGATAGCGGCGCAGCGCTGGGGTACTACGTCAGTGAAGACAGCTATCCTGGCTGGATGTCGCGAAAATGGACCTATATACCACGGGAACTGCCGGGCGGAAGGCCATCATTCATCCATATTTTTGAACCGCTTGAGGATGGACAGACCCGCGGCGCAAACGTGTTTTACAGCGTGATGGAGCAGATGAAAATGCTCGACACACTGCAAAATACTCAGCTCCAGAGCGCAATTGTAAAAGCTATGTATGCGGCGACAATCGAGAGCGAGCTTGATACCGATACGGCGATGGACTTTATCCTCGGCGCGGATAGTAAGCAGCAAAATAAGCTGACGGGCTGGCTTGGTGAAATGGCAGCATACTACGCTGCAGCGCCGGTTCGCCTCGGTGGCGCGAAAGTGCCTCATCTTATGCCTGGCGATTCCCTGAACCTTCAGTCAGCACAGGATACCGATAACGGTTATTCCACCTTCGAACAATCACTCCTGCGCTATATTTCGGCCGGTCTTGGTGTTTCGTATGAGCAGCTTTCCCGTAACTACTCTCAGATGAGCTATTCGACGGCGCGCGCCAGCGCCAATGAATCCTGGGCGTTCTTTATGGGGCGTCGCAAGTTTGTCGCGGCCCGGCAAGCCTGCCAAATGTTCGTCTGCTGGCTCGAAGAGGCGATTGCGCGCCGGGTTGTCACGCTCCCGTCCAAAGCCAGGTTTAGCTTCCAGGAGGCGAGAACTGCCTGGGGTAACGCCAACTGGATTGGCTCGGGGCGCATGGCTATTGATGGGCTGAAGGAGGTGCAGGAGGCCGTGATGCTGATTGAGGCTGGTCTCAGCACATATGAGAAGGAGTGTGCCAAACGCGGAGATGACTATCAGGAAATATTTTCTCAGCAGGTACGTGAAACTATGGAGCGCCGGAGCGCGGGACTTAAACCTCCGGCATGGGCGGCAGCTGCATTTGAATCTGGGCTGAAAAAATCAAACGAGGAGGTAAAAGATGACGCCAGAGCTGCGTAATCTCCCGCATATTGCCAGCATGGCCTTCAATGAGCCGCTGATGCTTGAACCCGCCTACGCGCGGGTTTTCTTTTGCGCGCTGGCAGGCCAGCTGGGTATCACCCGACTGACTGATTCCGCTTCTGGCGTCTCGCTCGGCGCTGAACAAATTGCAGAGCCGCTGGCGCTGTTTGGCGATGACGAGGAGATGGGGCCCCGGCCAGCGCGGAGCTATCAGGTAACAAACGGGATCGCGGTGCTGCCCGTTTCCGGGACGCTTGTCAGCAAAACCCGGTCACTTCAGCCTTATTCCGGTATGACGGGCTATAACGGGGTCATTGCCCGACTGCAGCAGGCAATGAGCGATCCAGGTGTAGACGGTATTCTGCTGGATATGGACACGCCGGGCGGGATGGTGTCCGGGGCTTTCGACTGTGCCGACATTATTGCCCGGATGCGGGATATCAAGCCCGTTTGGGCGCTGGCAAATGATATGAACTGCAGCGCAGGGCAGCTAATTGCCAGTTCTGCATCGCGACGGCTTGTCACGCAAACGGCCAGAACCGGCTCCATCGGCGTCATGATGGCGCACAGTAATTATGGCGCTGCGCTGAAAACTAACGGCGTTGAGGTCACGCTGATTTACAGCGGCGATCATAAAGTCGACGGCAACCCCTACGAAAAACTACCAAAGGACGTTCGCGCTGATTTTCAGACGCGCATCGATGCCACTCGTCAAATGTTTGCCGAAAAGGTTTCCGCTTATACCGGAATGTCAGTGCAGGCCGTACTGGACACCGAAGCGGCCGTCTTCTCCGGCCAGGAGTCCGTGGATAACGGTCTGGCGGATGAACTTGTTAACAATTCCGACGCGCTCAGCGTGATGCGTGAAGCACTCGACAGACGCAAAAAAACAACCACTGGAGGAACTATGCCATCACCTTCTGCATCTGCAGCGACCAATCAGCCAGCTGACCAGGCAGCAACACAGACGACTGCACCGGCTGAGCAGGTCACCACCGTTGACACAACAACTGCTGCCTTAACGGCCCCGGCAGACCTCAGCGCTCAGGTATCGGCAGCCGTAGCCGCCGAGAATGGTCGCATCATGGGTATTCTGAACTGCGAAGAGGCAAAAGGTCGTGAATCACAGGCCCGTGCCCTGGCCGAAACGCCGGGCATGACGGTCGAGAGTGCACAGCGCATTCTGGCCGCGGCGCCGCAAAGCGCCCAGGCGCGTACCGATACGGCGCTGGATCGCCTGATGGAAACCGCACCAGGCGCTCTTTCAGCAGGGAATGCCTCTGCTGAAGCCGGCGACGATTTGTTAAACACCCCCGTTTAAGAGGCTAACATGGCAATCACCGAAGTATTTACTCATCACCAGCCGCTCGGTAACAGCGATCCGGCACACACCGCGTATGCACCGGGCGAACTGACAGCATCCACCCCGGCAATGACCCCGCTCATGCTCGATGCTACGTCCGGCAAGCTAACCGTCTGGGACGGCGAGCATGCAGGTGCAGCAACCGGCATTCTGGCGGTTACCGCTGACCAGAGCAGTGCTGAACTGGCATTCTATAAATCCGGTTCTTTTCGCATCGAAGATGTGCTCTGGCCATCTGCCGTTACCGACGAAAATATCAAGCGTAACGCGTTCGCCGGTACTGCGATCAGCATCGTTTAATCACCCTCAACTTTCATAAAAGCCGCTTATGCGGCTTTTTTTACGGGAAAAATCTATGTCAGTTTACACAACAGCCCAGCTTCTGGCGGTCAATGAGAAGAAATTCAAGTTCGATCCGCTCTTCCTGCGTATCTTCTTTCGCGAAACTTATCCCTTCAGTACAGAAAAAGTCTACCTGTCGCAAATTCCGGGCATGGTCAATATGGCGCTGTACGTATCGCCGATTGTCTCCGGGAAAGTGATTCGTTCCCGTGGTGGCAGCACGTCGGAATTTACGCCGGGGTATGTGAAGCCAAAACACGAAGTGAATCCGCAGATGACCCTCCGCCGCCTGCCTGATGAAGATCCACAGAATCTGGCCGACCCTGCCTATCGCCGCCGACGCATCATTCTTCAGAACATGAAAGATGAAGAGCTTGCAATTGCGCAGGTAGAAGAAAAGCAGGCCGTTGCTGCAGTCCTCAGTGGTAAATACACCATGACCGGGGAAGCGTTTGAGCCGGTTGAAGTTGATATGGGACGCAGTGCCGGTAACAACATCACCCAGGCGGGTGCAGCAGCCTGGTCTTCTCGCGACAAAAAAACGTACGACCCGACCGATGATATTGAAGCGTACGCGCTTAACGCCAGCGGTGTGGTCAACATTATCGTCTTCGATCCAAAGGGCTGGGCGCTGTTCCGCTCCTTTGACGCGGTGAAGGAAAAGCTGGATACGCGTCGCGGCTCGAGCTCTGAGCTGGAAACCGCCGTGAAAGACCTGGGAATGGCCGTCTCTTATAAGGGGATGTATGGCGACGTGGCCATCGTTGTGTACTCCGGTCAGTACATCGAGGATGACGTCAAAAAGAACTACCTGCCGGATCTGACAATGGTGCTGGGAAATACCCAGGCGCGCGGTCTGCGTACCTATGGCTGCATTCTGGATGCAGATGCACAGCGTGAAGGCATTAATGCTTCAACGCGCTATCCGAAAAACTGGGTGCAAACGGGCGACCCGGCTCGCGAGTTCACCATGATTCAGTCAGCTCCGCTGATGCTGCTGCCAGATCCGGACGCGTTCGTTTCAGTCAAGCTAGTATAACTTTCCCCAGTGGCCCTGTTGGGCCACATTTCTGGAGTATTTCCCATGACAGAAAAAGAAACCCTTATCGCCCGACTGAAAGAGCTGGGCGTAAAGCTTGATCGTGAGGTCAACGTCACAGGCACCATCCAGGAGCTTACGTTACGTATTTCTGAGCTCGAAGAGGAACTCGACGAAGACGGAGAAGAGGGCGCTGAGGTGTCCGTTGCCAGCACTACTGCTATCAGCACCTCGGGCCAGCCCGGCCCAGAGAACACCTCTGGCTCTATTACCGAGAATCCTGCGTCAAATGAGCCCGGCGAGCTGGTGGCGGTTGAGACACTGGTGACCTTGCACATTGTTGCACTTCACGCCACACGCAACGAGTCCCTCTCTATTGTTGAGCCTGGTGTCGTTATTCGCGTGACCGACGCGGAGGCTACCGAACTGGTTTCTCAGGGGCTGGCCCGGGAAGTCTGACAGGGGGCCTAATGGCTGATTTCGATAATCTTTTTGATGAAGCGATGGCGCGCGCGGATACCACTATACGTGGAGTGATGGGCGCAGAGGCAAGGATAACCTCTGGATCTTTATCCGGCGTCACGCTCCTCGGGGTCTTTGACGATCCAGAGAACATCGGTTTCGCAGAAGCGGGGATCAGAATTGACGGAACCAGGCCGACGTTTTTTGTGAACTCATCGGATGTAAGCGGGCTGGAACGTCTGGACACGCTGAAGGTAAACGGGCGTGAATTTTGGGTTGATCGCGTGGGCCCGGATGATTGCGGTTCCTGCCATGTATGGCTGGGTAGTGGATCACCTCCCGGCGGATCGCGGCGTCGTTAAGGAGCATTCATGTCGATAAAAGGTCTTGAGCAGGCGATTGCTAACCTGGATAGCCTGGACAGAAATATGGTTCCCAATGCCAGCGCATGGGCTGTGAACCGGGTTGCTGCTAATGGCGTCTCGGTTGCCGTCCGAAGGGTGGCGAAAGAAACGGTAGCCGGTGATAACCGCGTTTCGGGGATACCTGTAAAGCTGGTCAGACAAAGGGTGAGAATCAACAAAGCCTCGGCGTCAGGGCACTCAGCGGCCCGAATTAAGGTTAACCGGGGCAACCTTCCCGCCATCAAACTCGGTGCCGCGCAGGTCAGGGCGACGAACCGAAAAGGCCCGCTGGTTCGAAAAAGTAGCGTGCTGAGAATTGGCCGTTATGTTTTTCGCGACGCCTTTATACAGCGCCTGGCGAACGGCCGCTGGCACGTCATGAAGCGCATTGCAGGAAAAAGTCGTTATCCCATCGACGTGGTCAAAATCCCATTGTCCGCGCCCCTCACTACTGCTTTCGAAGCAGAGAAGAAACGCATGCTTGAAGAGGAAATGCCAAAACAACTTGGCTATGCCCTCAGGCAACAACTGAGGTTGCATCTGACACGATGAAACACACTCTCATTCGCCAGAAAATTATTGATGTGCTTGAAGAGGCCATCGGGATCGACGTCATGTTTTTTGACGGGCGCCCGGCTGTCATTGAGGAGGAGGATTTTCCTGCCGTCGCGGTCTATCTGACCGATGCGGAGTATACCGGCGAAGAACTTGATGCCGATATGTGGGCGGCAACGCTACATATCGAGGTCTTCCTGTCCTCGCAGGTACCAGATTCCGAACTGGATGAATGGATGGAAAGCCATATCTATCCGGCCCTCGCTGATGTTCCCGGCCTCGATTCACTGTTAACGCTCATGGTTCCACAAGGCTTCGATTACCAGCGCGATGATGCGATGGGGCTGTGGACCTCCGCCGATATGAAATATTCAATCACTTACGAAATGTGAGGAAAACATGCCAACACCAAATCCACTTGCTCCTGTAAAAGGCGCCGGTACGACGCTCTGGCTTTACACCGGAACGGGCAACGCTTTCGCTAACCCACTCTCTGATATCGACTGGAATCGCCTGGCGAAAATCAAAGAGCTGACGCCGGGCGAAATGACCGCCGAATCGTATGACGACACTTACCTCGACGACGAGGATGCCGACTGGAACGCGACGGCCCAGGGGGCAAAATCTGCTGGCGATACCTCGTTCACCCTCGCCTGGAAGCCGGGCGAAGAAGGGCAAAAAGACCTGGTCGCATGGTTTATTGATGGCTCAGTACGCTATTACAAAATCAAATACCCGAATGGTACCGTCGACGTTTTCCGCGGCTGGTGCAGCAGCCTGGGTAAAGCCATTCCGGCAAAAGAGGTCATTACCCGTACAGCGAAAATCACCAATACCGGCAAGCCGGAACTGGCAGAAGAAAGCGGTACCCCGAATATCCCCGTGACCGGCGTTACTCTCGATAAAGCCACGGCAAGCGTGGCCGTCGGCGCAACCACAACGCTCAATGTGACGGTTAACCCTGCCAGCGCCTCAGATACCTCGTTTCGCGTGGCAACCTCAGACGGGGCAAAAGCAACGGTCACCGTTAGCGGCAACGCGATCACCGTCACCGGCGTGGCGGCAGGCACCGCTGACGTTATTGTTATGACCAGCGACGGTAATTTCGTTGCGGTCTGCAAAGTCACCGTAACTGCAGCGTAAGGAAGGACGCATGTTTCTGAAAAAAGAGAAGTTCACCTGGCAAAAAGAATCATTGACCATCTTTGAGCTGTCGGCGCTGCAGCGTATTGAGTACATCACGTTTATGGCCTCAGAGGAAAAGGCCGTTAGCGCTGACAGCGACGGCATCAGCGATCAGGAAATGACGGCTAGGCTGATTGGCTCAAATATTCGCTGCGGTGCGCGTCTGATTGCGATGTCTTTGTGGCATAACGATCCGGCTGGTACGGATGTGGAGACGCTTTATCAGCAGGTGCTTAGCGGCTGGCCGCCGGAGGCGATCGGTAAAGCAGAAATGGAAATAAAGCTGCTCTCCGGCATGCTCGTTCCGGTTGAGGATGACAACGCTGCCGATCCGGATGCCTCAGCGGAGGCCGAAAGCGCAGAACCCGTTACGGCGGAAAAGCCCTTGCCAGCGAGCTGAAGTTTGTCCTGAATCTGGCGCGCGAGTTCGGGCGACCCGACTGGCGCGCCATGCTGGCTGGAATGACTTCCAGTGAGCTGGGCGACTGGCACCAGTTCTACCGGGAGCATTATTTTCAGGACGCGCAGCTCGATGCGCATTTCTCAGAGCTGCTTTATTCCATCTCCACTCTTTTCTTCCGCGACCCGGAACTTACCCCCGCACATTTCAGCCTGCTTTCTCCTTCGGATGTCGTCATCAGCGATGACGAGCCGGATGATGACACGCTGATGACCGCCGCTGAGGGGATAACAGGAGGTATCCGATATGGCCCAGCAGATTAGCGATCTGGTTATTAAGCTGGATGTTGACCGCGCAACCTTCAGCGAGCAGGTCGCCCGAATCAAAGGGCAACTGACAGGAATGGCGGATGAGTCTGATAAAGTTCAGGCGCGAATGCAACGTGCTGCGGACCGTCAGAGCGCTGCACTAAAGAGTGTGGGCGACGCTGGCGCGGCGGCGGCCGCAGACATGAAAGCCCGTCAGTCGGCCGCAACGGAAGGGCTGACCAAAGACTGGCAGAGCGTTTCCAGGTCCGTTGATGAAACTCACCGCCGCGTGACCGAGCTTAATCAGCGCATGCGTGAGAATGACGGGCAGGCCGCAGCGCTTGCCCGTCGACAGGATGAACTGGCGGCATCATTTTTCCGCCAGATTGACGGCGTTCGCCAGCTCAATGGTGAAACACAGTCGCTTGCGAACGTGCAGGCGCGCTTTCGCGCAGCCAGGGCACAGGGCAACATAACCCAGCAGGATTATCTCGCCCTTATTTCCCGCACCACGGCCCGGCAAAAAGAACTGCAGATCGTGGAGGAAAAATCGGCCGCAGCGCGCACGCGATTCCTCAGCCAGCTGAAGCAACAGGTTGCAGAGCAAAAGCTCTCCGGTACCGAGCTGCTGCGCATGAAGGCGGCGCAGGTCGGTGCCAGCGATGCGGCTGAGGTCTATATCCGCAAGCTTGAAGCTGCCAAAGTGGCCACGCACGGTCTGGGGCTTCAAAGTGCTGCTGCCCGGCAGGAGCTGGGGGTACTTATCGGCGAGGTCATGCGCGGTAACTTCGGTGCACTGCGCGGCTCCGGGATCACGCTGGCGAACCGGGCAGGATGGATAGACCAGCTGCTGTCGCTGCGCGGCCTGGGGATCGCCGGCCTGGTTGGTGGGATTGCCGCGGCGGTATTCGGGCTGGGTAAGGCCTGGTATGACGGCAGCAAAGAGTCTGAGGAATTTAACAGGCAGCTGATCCTGACCGGGAACTACGCGGGGAAAACGTCAGGGCAGCTTCAGGCGCTGGCCCGCTCGCTGGCCGGTAATGGCATCACGCAGCATGCCGCTGCAGGCGTGCTGGCACAGGTCGTTGGAAGCGGTGCGTTCAGCGGGAATGACGTCAGCATGGTCAGCAATGTTGCCGCCAGGCTGCAGCAGGCTACCGGGCAGGCCGTTGACGAAACCATAAATCAGTTTAAACGCCTGAAGGATGATCCGGTTAACGCGGTCGCTACGCTCAACGATTCCCTTCACTTTCTGACGGCCACCCAGTATGAACAGATCGCTTCTGCTCAGGCGCTTGGGGATTCGCAGAAAGCTGCCGAGCTGGCCATGCGGGCATATTCCGACGCTGTCATTCAGCGCGCCGGGGCGGTCGAGGATAATCTTGGCTCCCTCGAAAAAGCCTGGAACTGGGTGAAGAATGCCGCCTCAGGCGCATGGGATGCGATGCTTGGCATAGGGCGTAATCCTGACTCCGCGATGAAGCGCCAGGACTCTTATGCTGAATGGCAGGCAGCAGAGAAAGAGTACCGCGCGCTGTCCAGCAATCTTAAGGTCGACCCGGATTATGCCGGTAACAACGTTCTGCAGAAAGCGGATGCGGAAAGGCTCAGAAACGCGCGCCAGCAGGTGGAGCTGAAAAAGCAGGCTTACGATCTTGCCGATCAGCAATACGCCCAGGAAGGGCTGGCAGCCGCGCGGGAAAAAATGCGGACGGACCAGCAGGCTCAGGCAATCCGCAGCCAGCAGCAGTTTAACCAGCTGGTGGAGTCCGGCGCGACGGCGGCAGAAAAGCGGGCTTCAGCAGAGAAAAAGCTCAGTCAGCTTATTGAGAAAAACCGCCAGGATGCGAAAGACGGTGTCGCCACGCTGTGGACTGAAAAGGACATTGCCGCTGCCCGCGCCGGGATTGAAAAGCAGTGGAAGGATCCAAAAACGCCGAAAGGCAAAAGCTACTCAACGCCCGCTGGGGATAAAGCCGAGGAAAAGGCGCAGGCCGAACTTCTCACCCTTCAGGCCCAGCTTAAAACGCTTGAGCAGCATACCAGCGTGAACGACGTCATAAGCAAACAGCGTCAGGATCTCTGGCAGACTGAAAATCAGTTCACCGTTCTGCAAGAGGCCGCGGGGCGTCGTCAGCTTACGGCGCAGGAAAAATCCCTGCTGGCGCACAAGGAAGAAACGCTCGAGTACAAGCGGCAGCTGGCCGATCTGGGCGATAAGGTTGCCAGCCAGCAAAAGCTCAACCAGCTGGCCGATCAGGCCGTGAAGTTTGAGCAGCAGCAAAAAGCCGCCAGGGCGGGCCTGCAGGCTCAGTCTGAGGGGGTATCCACCCGGGAAGCCGGGCGACAAACTACGCTGCAGCGTCTCAACGAAAGCTATTCGTACAACCCTCAGGCGCAGCAAAAGGTTCTGGAAGAGCAAAGGGCGACGTTTGAGGCTGAAGATGCCCTGCGCGCAAACTGGCTGGCCGGTGCGAAACAGGGCTGGGCCGAATATCAGGATTCAGCGACAAACGTTTTCAGCTCTGTTCAGCAGATTTCGCAGGCGACGTTCAGCGGGCTGGCGGGCCAGCTTACCAGCCTGACGACAACCGGGAAGGCGAGCTTCAGGGACTTCACCAGCTCGATCCTTAAAATGATTGTGTCCGTTATCAACCAGCTGCTGGTGGCTTACACCATCCAGAGCGCAATGGGATGGATAAGTGGCGGAACCAATACGGCATCTGCAGGACAGTCATTCGCGGTACCGTCTTTCCGGCCCAAACTCTACGACGTGGGTGGTTACACAGGAGATGGCGGCAAGTATGAGCCTGCCGGTCTTGTGCACAGGGGAGAGTTCGTCTTCAACAAAGAGTCAACCAGCCGTCTTGGCGTGAGCAACCTTTATCGCCTGATGCGCGGGTACGCCACGGGGGGACTGGTCGGTGGCGGGAGCGCAGCCGGTGCTGGCATGGGCGGGATCAGTGTTTATGCCCCAGTTAGCATCAGCCAGCAGGGGAGTGATGGAAGTATAAATCAGGCGAACGCCACGGGGACGGCGAAACAGCTGCAGGCGATTGTTCAGCAGACAATCACCGAGCGACTGAAAAAAGAAATGTCCGCGGGCGGCGTGCTTTATTCGAGGAGAACATAGTGACGGACACATTTACCTGGCGCACGCGCAAAACCGCGCAGGGCACTGAAACAGCCCGAACGCTGCAGGCCCAGTTCGGAGATGGCTACAAACAGATAGCAGGGATGGGGATCAACGACAAACAGGAAACGTGGAACCTGGACTGGACGGGAACCAGACAGGAGGCGGCTGCGCTGCGCGCTTTTCTGATGTCTCACGTTACTAAATCGTTCTGGTGGACCACGCCATGGGGTGAAAAAAAGCTGTTCAGAATGAAAGCCGATTCGTTCAGCGTTTCATTCCCTACCGGGAAAAAAGCCACTGTGGCCTTCACTTTTGAACAGGCGTTCGCGCCCTGATTTTCTCGACAAACACTGAAAGCTGCTTCCGGGCGGCTTTTTTTATGGGGGGGGTATGAGTTTTACGGCAGATATACAACAGCTTGAGCCCGGCAGCCGTATTCAGCTGATTGAGATCGACGGCACTGAATTCGGTATGGATCAGGTGCTGCGTTTTCATGCGCACAATATACAGGAAGAAGGGTGGGCAGCCTTCGCCGCGGAAAATCTTCCCGCCATTATCTGGCAGGGAAACCAGTACGATCCCCATCCCTACGAACTGAAGGGGATGGAATTATCGAGTACAGGGTCCCAGCCAACGCCCACGCTGTCCGTCGGGAACGTCGGAAACTTTGTCACGGCGCTGTGTCTTGAATATAACGATATGGTCAGGGCGAAGGTCAAAATCCATACCACGCTTTCGAAGTATCTCGATGCCGCCAACTGGAAAAACGGTAATCCGGGTGCCAGCCCGGCAGATGAGCGCGTACAGCTATTTTACGTCGATGCTAAAACCGCAGAGTCGCGGGTACAGGTTGATTTTGAGCTGTGTTCTCCTTTCGATATTCAGAGCCTTCAGCTGCCGACGCGGCAGATTACGCCTGTCTGCACCTGGTGCATGCGGGGCTGGTACCGAAGCGGGACCGGATGCGATTACAACGGCACGAAATACTTTACCAAAGACGGTACGCCGACCGATGACCCGTCGAAAGACGTTTGTGGCGGCCGCCGGCCGGATTGTCAGGATCGTCACGGTCCGGACGCGCCGCTGCCGTTCGGCGGTTTTCCGGCTGCAAACCTGCAGGGGAAATAAAAATGCGTGAAAAATTGCTGGATGCTATCCGTCAGCACGTCGCTGCTGAATACCCCAAAGAAGCCTGCGGCCTGATTGTTCAGTCAGGCCAGCAGCAAATCTATATTCCCTGCCGCAACATTGCCGATAAACCCGAGGATACATTCACGCTCTCCCCGGAAGACCAGCTCGCTGCCCGCGCGCGCGGTGAGATCATCATGCTCATTCATTCCCATCCGGATGTGGTTCGGCTGGTGCCCTCAGAGCTGGACCGGATTCAGTGCGACTGGTCGGGGATTGAGTGGGGGATCATGTCCTGGCCGGACGGGGATTTTTGTACGATTTCCCCGCGTGAAGACCGGGATTATGCCGGGCGGCAGTGGGTACTGGGTTATGCCGACTGCTGGGCGCTTATCCGTGAATTTTATCTGCGCGAATACGGCATTGTTCTCGGGAACTATTCGGTACCTTACGAATGGTGGGAGAGCGGCAAGGAGCGGCTCTACGACGATAACTGGGAGCGTGAGGGATTTGTTGAGATTGCTGCCGGTGCAATGCAGCCCGGGGATATCATCATGATGAGTGTGCAGGCATCGGTGACTAATCACGCCGCGGTATATGTGGGTGACAACATCATTCTCCATCATCTTTTCGGACACCTTTCTTCGCGAACGCCTTATGGAAAATATTATCGCGACAGAACGGTCCGGGTGGTCAGGCATAAGGACAGAATGCATGGTTAAGACGCTTATTCTCGAAGGGAAAATGGCTAAAAAATTCGGTAAACGCGTTCAGTTTGACGTTGCCGACCTGCGCGAAATGCTCAGGGCCATGTGTTCACAGGTTCCCGGATTCAAAAAATACATGTCGGAAGCCCATATGAAAGGGATCCGTTTCGCCTTTTTTAACGGCGACAACAATATCGGGCTGGAAGAGTTTGATATGACCCGTGGTGGAAACGTGTACCGGATCGTGCCCGTTTATGAGGGGGCCAAAAGCTCGGGCGTCCTGCAGATAGTTGTCGGCGCTGTTGCGCTGGTCGCTGCATTCTTTACCGCTGGTGCGAGCATGGCAGCCTGGGGGGCGGCCATGAGTGCAACAGCCATCAGCGCCACGTCAATTCTGACCGGGGTTGGGGTGTCAATGATGCTGGGCGGCGTTGTCCAGATGCTCACACCCCAGCCATCCTTCGGCGCGGGTAAATCCTCCAGCACGGACAACACGCCTAACTATGCCTTCGGGGCGCCGGTCAATACCGTCGCTATGGGGCATCCTGTCCCCCTGGCCTACGGTCTGATCGAGGCTGGGGGAGCGATAGTCAGCGCCGGTATGTACTCGAGCGATCAGCAGTAGGCCAGCGGCCACTAACTTAAAGGTGCTTCGGCACCTTTTTTTATGGGTGAAAAAATGCAGCTTCTTAAACAAGAAACCATCCTGCAGGGTGCCAAAGGGGGAGGTGGCAATTCACATACTCCGGTTGAGCAGCCTGACGATCTCCTGTCGGTCGCAAAATTAAAAATGCTCATTGCCGTTTCTGAGGGGGAAATACAGGGCGACCTGACCGCTCAGAACATTTTTCTCAACGATACGCCGCTGGCAAACGACAGCGGGGAATACAACTTCAGCGGCGTGAAATGGGAGTTCCGCAAGGGCACACAGGACCAGACCTATATTGCCGGGATGCCCCAGGTCGACAACGAGCTGGCCGTGGGCACAACTGTCACCACCACCGCGCCCTGGACGCGCCAGTTTACCAACCTTTCCCTGGATGCCATCCGCATCAAGCTCAGCCTTCCGGTCCAGTATCTCTATAAAGATAACGGCGATATGGTGGGCACGGTCACCGAGTATGCGATCGATTTATCAACGGATGGCGGCGCCTGGAAAACGGTTGTAAACGGCAAGTTTGACGGAAAGACCACGACGGAATATCAGCGTGACCACCGTATCGATCTGCCAAAATCCACGTCCGGCTGGTCTGTCAGGGTCAGGCGTATTACGGCTGATGCCAGCGGATCAAATTCGAAACTGGTTAACGCCTTCAAAGTGTTTTCGTATGCGGAAGTCATCGACAGCAAGCTTCGTTATCCTTTAACCGCGTTACTGTATGTCGAAGTGGACAGCAGCCAGTTCAACGGCAGCGCGCCGAAAGTGACCTGTAAGATAAAAGGCAAGCTGATTAAGGTTCCGGATAATTACGATCCGACAACCCGAACCTATTCTGGCTCATGGTCCGGCGGGTTCAAAATGGCCTGGTCCAATAACCCCGCCTGGATATTTTACGATCTGGTTCTGGATGAAATTTACGGCATGGGCACGCGCGTGGATGCGTCCATGGTGGATAAGTGGGCGCTGTATTCAATTGCCCAGTATTGCGACGAAATGGTTTCCGACGGGGCCGGTGGTACCGAACCTCGGTTCACCTGCAACGTTTTCATTCAGAGCCAGGAGGACGCCTGGCAGGTACTTAACGATCTCGCCGCGGTATTTCGTGGAATAACGTTCTGGGGCAACGATCAGATTTATGTCCAGGCAGACGTCCCGCAGGACGATGTTGACTGGGTTTATAACGCCTCAAACGTTATCGATGGGCTGTTTACTTATGCGGGCGGCTCATACAAGAATCGCTACAGCTCCTGCCTGGTGTCCTGGTCCGATCCGCAGAACCATTACAGCGATACCGTTGAGGGGGTCTACGATTCAGAGCTTGTAGAGCGTTACGACGTCAGGCAAACGTCCCTGACCGCAATCGGCTGCACCTCGCAAAGTGAAGCGCACCGGCGCGGTCGCTGGGTATTACTCTCCAATGCCAAAGACGGGACCGTGTCGTTTGGGGTGGGACTGGACGGCTATATTCCTCTGCCCGCTGAAATTATCGGTGTCGCCGATCCTTTCCGTTCCGGAAAGGAGAACGGGGGCCGCATAGTGGCGGTCAATGGCCGCCAGATTACGCTGGATCGAGAAATAGATTACGCAGCGAAAGACCGGCTGGTGGTTAACCTGCCCGACGGAAAAGCCCAGACGCGGACAATCAGCGCGGTGAGCGCCGATAAAATAACGGTGACGGTGGCTACGGCCTTCAGTCAGGCACCTGCCGCTGGTGCTGTGTGGGCGATAGACAGTGATAACCTCGCGATACAGTACTTCCGGGTCACTTCAATCGCTGCCAACGACGACAGCACAGGCGGTTTCACAATTACGGCCGTTCAGCACGATCCAAACAAATACCGTTACATCGATGATGGCGTTCGGATCGAGTCGCCCCCGATCACCGTCACGCCGATAAGCGTCCTGTCTGCGCCGAAGAATATCGTGGTGACTGAGAGTGATCATGTGTCTCAGGGTCTGACAGTAGCAAGCCTTGACGTGTCATGGGACAAGGTTGAGGGCGCAATCCGGTACGTTGCTCAGTGGCGCAAGGATAACGGGGACTGGATCAACGTTCCGGTTACCAGCGCGCAGGGGTTCTCCGTTCAGGGCATTTATTCAGGCAGCTATGATGTGCGCGTCCGGGCGCTGAATGCGCAGGATACGTCGTCACCATGGGGATACGCCGAAACAACGTACCTTTCCGGAAAAACGGGAAAACCGGGTACCCCGCTCAACTTCCTGGCGACCGAAGATGTGGTCTGGCATATCGATCTGACCTGGAAATTTCCGGATGGCTCAGGCGATACGGCCTATACAGAGATTCAGCGCGCTACAACCTCTGACTTTGCCAATCCTGAATTGCTGGTTCTGGTGCCGTACCCGGCCGCAGATTATCAGCATGGCCCAATGCCTGCCGGCGTCCGCCAGTGGTATCGTGCGCGCCTGATTGATCGTATCGGTAATGCTGGTGACTGGACCGACTGGGTCATGGGCACGTCCTCGATAGACGTCAGTGAAATAACTAACGACATTCTGGAGGACATGAAAGATTCCGACACGTTCAAAGACCTGATCGAGAACGCGGTGGACAGCAATGAAAAAGTTGCAGGCATGGCGGATGACATCAAAAAGCATGCCGACGAGATGGAGCAGCAGGCGAAAGACATCCAGGAGAACGCTGACGGGCTGGCGCAGGCCGAAGTGAAGATAGACGAGATTTCTGTGTCTATGGACGGCATGACGGGAGGTGTGAAGAACTCGGCAATTGCGATAATCCAGGCCAATCTTGCTCAGGTGGCCACGCGTAAAACTCTGTCGGCATCGGTAGCCGGTAACAGCGCGCAGCTGGACCGCATTGATGAGGTGATCGTCACTGACAGGGAAGCAACGGCACGCGCATTGCTGAGCCTGCAGACGAACGTCAACGGCAATACGGCATCCATCAACAGTCTGAGTCAGACGGTTTCGAATTATCAGCAGGCCACGGCGACGCAGATAAACGCCATCACTGCGACCATAAACGGTAATACGGCGGCGATAACAACGAACGCTCAGGCCATTGCGAACGTAAACGGCCAACTCAGCGCGATGTACAACATCAAGGTTGGGGTAACGAGCAATGGACAGTATTACGCCGCGGGGATGGGGATCGGCGTTGAGAATACGCCGAACGGCATGCAATCCCAGGTCATCTTCCTCGCTGACCGGTTCGCCGTCACTTCTGCCGCAGGTAACAGCGTGTCGCTGCCGTTCGTTATTCAGAACGGGCAGACCTTCATCAATCAGGGTTTTATCGGTAAAGGTTGGATCGAGAATGCGATGATTGGCGATTACATACAGTCCAACAACTATGTCGCTGGCTCAGTCGGGTGGAGACTGGATAAGGCCGGTACGTTTGAGAACTACGGTTCGACAGCTGGCGAGGGGGCCATGAAACAGACCAACCAGACAATTAGTGTCCGGGACTCCAACAATGTGTTGAGGGTGCAGATCGGAAGAATCACTGGTACATGGTGACGGGAGGCCTCTTGCGGGGCCTCTATTTTTTCAGGAGATACGATGGCGGAATACGGTGTTCAAACATGGGATGCATCAGGCAAGGTTAACAACTATGGAATTAAGCCAGTCAGCGTTTGCGGCTATCTGCAACTGGCCGTTAACCAGAAAACAGGCTCTTATTCCGTTGCCCTGCCACCAGGTTGCAAACTGACCTACTTTCAGGCCATGAACGATGATAAGTGGGGAACTGGAAGAAGGAAGATAACCATCTCCGGCGGTACTGCAACGGTTTCCTCTGTGGGGGATACCGACTACTCAGCAGGGACTGAACCCGCTGTTGCAGCTTTTTTCATTTTCCAGATCGAGAGGGCATAAATGGCGCAGTACGGCGTTTTACTGACGACGACGAGCGGTGAGGTGTGGGTTACCGCCAACAGCTCGCCAATTGCATTACAGGCGCGAAAGACAGCGGCACTGCAGGGAACATCGGGTTTTAATACCAAGGTGACGCACACCTTTCCCTCAGGTCAGCCCGTAGTGGCCTTCGTTCATTGCACGGTTGAGGTGGAAATCACTCAGACGGTAAGCGGAAACACCATCACGATTGATTTTCTCAGACCTAATGCAACCGGCACAGCGTACGTTTATTTTTTCTCTATTTTCCCCCAGACAAAGCCAGATTACGGGATGGCCGTGTGGGATGCATCGGGGACCCTGATTTTGACCCACGAGACGCGCACGCTCGGCGATGTCGTTACCATAGGCACTGCCGGAGTGGATGCAAGCTCAGGCTACAACATCAACACAACCTTGGCGGGGAAATGGGCCTGCATGCCCGTTATGCTCGGCCTGATTACCGGGGTTATATCAGCCGGTGGCCAGCCGCAGCCCTACGCTGCAATTTACAAGAGCATGGCAAAACTCGAGGGAAGCAACACGCGGATATTTGCCAGACCTCAGACAACCCCCTCCGGAGGGCTGCAAAACGTCGCGTACTCAAACATGAGAAACGTCATCATGGCCATCAACTGCGCTAACTACGATTGATCGTTTTCAACGATCAATTTTGAATAATTGATCTACCAAATCAATTATATCCCGTTGATTCATATTGTTATTGTGTAACCTTGTGAATGCCCTGGGATATAACCACGATGAAAGACATGATTCTTTACCTGGCGGTGGTGGTTTTGCTCTCCGGTTGCGCTGGCGTTATTGAGAAGCAGCAACCTGTTTGTTCTGGTACCGCCCTTATCGGCGGGCAGGAAAACAGTATCCAGATTTACGGAGTGCGTAAACAAAACAATCAGACCCAGTACCGCGCCGGTTATCCCTTTAACTGGGCCTGGGTTAGTGCCAACACGTTCACCAGCACCACCTGCCAATAACTCATTCTGTTTCAAAACAAACCTCGCTACGGCGGGGTTTTTTATTGCCTGGAGAAAATATGCTTTATAACACTGGCACCATCGCCGTTAACGGAAACACCGCAACCGGCACCGGCACGAACTGGACGGCACCCGCCAGCCAGGTCCGCGCTGGCCAGACTATTATCGTGATGTCTAACCCGGTGCAGCTGTTCCAGATTTCAGCCGTGAACAGCGCCACGTCAATGACGGTTACGCCAGCTGCTTCCCCGGCACTGAGCGGCCAGAAGTATGGAATTCTTGTCTCGGACAATATCTCGGTCGACGGCCTGGCCCAGGCAATGTCCCAACTCCTCAAAGAGTATGACGAGAATATTGGCGCGTGGGAGTCGTTCGCCACCACCTCAGCAAACCAGACTATCACCGTTACCATCAACGGGGCCTCCGTGAATATTCCTGGTATTGGCGCACTTGCCAGAAAGGGGGTAAACAGCGATATCACCGAACTGAAAGGGCTCACTACTGCGCTTTCTGTTGCACAGGGCGGGACAGGGGCAACGAATGCCGCTGACGCTCGTTCAAACCTCGAGCTAGGAACTGCTGCAACCAAAAATACTGGCACCGCAACAGGCGAAGTGCCGCTAATAGGTACTTTGGGTTTTGGTTTTGCCCAAACGGTCAATTACCACAACGAATACTTTGATCGTGCCATTTTTCTTGCGACTAACGTTCAACAGACGTGGTTCCCCGGAAGCCAGCAGGGAACAATTATCAATGTGGCCTATCCCTCTAACACACAATTTGTTTCCCGCTGGATGGGGGACACGAGCGGCAGAGCCTTTTTCCAGTCAGTGGTTAACGGGGCGTACAGCAACGCGGCAGAAATTTGCATGATTGGTAAGAGCGTCACAGTAGATGGAAACGGATTTATTAAGAAAGCATCACCCATAGTTAATATTTTGGGGGATGGAAGTGCAGAAACTAACGAAGAATCCGATGGGGTAACCGTCCAGCGCCTCGACAAGGGGGTATATCTCATTGAAGGCTGCATGGGATTGAATTCAGATGCCGCCTGGGGTGGCATAGATGGCGGCTTTGAAATACCAACTGATCGAAATAAGCAGCCTTTAATCTGGCTGGACTTTGAGGTTAATTCTGACGGTTCTGTGCTGGTTAAAACCTATCACCGCACCCACCCATCGGCCCCTGAATTTGCCAGAAATGAGCGGGCGGGGTTAGCTGATGGAGACCCGGTTGATATCCCATCAGATCAGTTTGTAAG
Source organism: Enterobacter sp. FW301-JW81 (assembly GCF_058788735.1). Classification (NCBI taxonomy): domain Bacteria; kingdom Pseudomonadati; phylum Pseudomonadota; class Gammaproteobacteria; order Enterobacterales; family Enterobacteriaceae; genus Enterobacter; species Enterobacter sp. FW301-JW81. The sequence goes on from NZ_JBYTBA010000002.1 coordinate 674,179, forward strand.
CGTCCGAGTGGAAATGCCAGCTGACAGCATCTGGAATAAGAAACTTAATGCGGCCAGAACTGCTCTTAATGACGAGCCGGAACAAGCGGTTTAACAGATGGCTTAATTCTGCTGACCCAAGGCCATTGTCGAAAAATTTACAAAAGCCATAATTCGAAGCGTGATAAAAGCTTAGAAGCGAAACGGCGAAGCTTTAAGCAATAGCTTTTGGGGCTGCATCTTGCGGACACATACAAATAAAACTACTGTATATAAAAACAGTGTTTGAGGTGTGTGTCATGGAATTCATCAGGCCTACAGAACTGCGAGAAATCATCGCTCTCCCGCTTTTCAGTGACTTAGTACAGTGCGGCTTCCCCAGCCCCGCGGCTGATTACGTTGAACAGCGCATCGATCTCAATGAGTTACTTGTCGCTCACCCGAGCTCGACATATTTCGTCAAAGCAGCGGGCGACTCGATGATCGAGGCCGGGATCAGCGACGGTGATCTGCTGGTGGTGGACAGCTCACGCACTGCTGTGCATGGTGACATTGTCATCGCCGCGGTGGAAGGGGAGTTCACTGTTAAGCGCCTGCAGCTACGCCCGACAGTCCAGCTCATACCGATGAACAGCGCTTACTCGCCGATAATCGTCGGCAGCGAGGACACGCTTGATGTGTTCGGTGTCGTGACTTTCATCGTGAAATCTGCGAGCTGAGTATGTTTGCACTCTGTGATGTGAATTCGTTCTACGCATCATGCGAGACGGTGTTTAGACCTGATCTGAGGGGGCGGCCAGTGGTCGTTCTGTCGAACAATGATGGTTGCGTAATCGCACGAAGCGCCGAGGCCAAGGCCGCTGGAATTACCATGGGGGAGCCATTTTTCAAGCAAAAGGAGCTTTTCCATCGCGCTGGCGTTGTTTGCTTCAGCAGTAATTACGAGCTTTACGCTGACATGTCGAACCGGGTAATGACGACGCTGGAGGAAATGAGCCCCCGCGTCGAAATTTACAGCATCGATGAAGCTTTTTGCGACCTGACAGGTGTTCGCAACTGCCGTGACCTGACGGAGTTCGGCAAAGAGATCCGCGCTACGGTTCTGAAGCGTACGCACCTAACTGTCGGGGTTGGCATCGCGCAGACGAAAACCCTCGCTAAGCTGGCAAATCACGCCGCCAAGAAATGGCAGAGGCAGACGGGTGGTGTTGTTGATTTGTCCAATATTGATCGCCAGCGTCGGTTGTTGGCTATTGTGCCTGTGGAGGATGTCTGGGGCGTCGGCAGGCGCATCAGTAAGAAGCTGAACGCCATGGGCATCAAAACGGCTCTAGATCTCTCAGAACAAAGCACATGGATTATCCGTAAACATTTTAACGTGGTACTCGAGCGAACGGTCCGGGAGTTGCGTGGCGAGCCTTGTCTTGATCTGGAGGAGTTTGCTCCGGCAAAGCAGGAAATTGTCTGCAGCAGGTCGTTCGGTGAACGCGTCACCGAGTACGAACAGATGCGCCAGGCTATTTGCAGCTATGCGGCGCGCGGTGCTGAAAAGCTTCGCGGCGAGCATCAGTATTGCCGCTTTATTTCTGCATTCGTGAAAACCTCTCCCTTTGCGCTTAACGAGCCGTATTACGGTAACAGTGCGTCCATGAAGCTTCTCACACCCACGCAGGATTCCCGCGACATTATCAACGCCGCTGTAAAGTGCCTGGACAAAATCTGGAAGGATGGCCACCGCTATCAAAAGGCTGGAATCATGCTGGGAGACTTCTTCAGCCAGGGGGTGGCCCAGCTGAATCTTTTCGATGAGAACGCGCCACGCGCCGGAAGCGAAAGGTTGATGGAAGTGCTCGATCACCTGAACGCTAAAGACGGGAAAGGAACTATCTACTTTGCCGGACAGGGCATTCAGCAGCAATGGCAGATGAAGCGTGAAATGCTGTCTCCACGATATACAACGCGTATTAGTGATTTATTAAGTGTCAAATAAACTTCCTATGGTATCTTACTGATATGTCTATTATTGACTTCAATAAGATTGAACAAGGACCTAGAATGAGTAACAAACCAATTGTTTTCATTGCATCTTCGTCGGAAGCATCTTTACACGCTGAAGCTGTCAACTTACAACTTACTGAAGAAATGCAATCCGAGGTATGGACAAATGCTTTTGATTTATCATCAATTACAATAACTCAAATCATAAAAAAAACTAAAGAGTCTGACTATGCGGTATTCATATTTCATCCTGATGATCAAATTTTTATCAGAAATATTGAATATAACTCAGTAAGAGATAATGTGGTTTTAGAGCTAGGGATGTTTATTGGCAGTCTAGGGCTTGAAAAATGTTTTATTTTAATTCCAAAATCAACGGAACGGGATTTTAGATTGCCATCTGACCTGCTCGGTGTGACTGTATCTCATTATGATGTTCAAGATAAAAATATAATCCGTGCTATCACCCCAAGTTGTACAAAAATTAAATTTTCGATTAAGAGCTTGGAAAATTCAAAGATTGAAACTGATGTACTTAGCCAAGAAAGTATATTAAAGGCACAATTAAATGATGCTAAGTCTCAGATATGGACAATGAACTTTGACATGCAACGCATGACAGAGAGTGCAAATAATGCAAATGACATCATCAAAAGAATGTTTTTCTCTATTGCGAAGCCAGCTACACCTTTAGAAATAAAACAATGGGAAGACGGCGCCAAAGCAACTCAACTTAGAGAGATTAAAATCCAACGACATAATGTTTTTATAGTAGATAAGGATGTGATTATACCTCCTTTATTTGGTTCTGAATTAATATCATTGATTGTTAAAGAAGGTGTCAATGTTTATGGTTTGGATAATTGCGGGCATAATTTAATATATTTCATGGATGGGTTTAGAGTAAATAAAGAAATGGGGCATTAATTAATCTAAGTATAAAAACATAGTGCAACAAGAGTTATTTTATAAGGTGTTTATTTCATTTAATATATTTATAACTAAGGGAGTCGGCAATTAATTCGGCCCCTTGGTTCTTCACATTCCCCACGGCGCGCGACACAGCGTGCCAGATAAACTTGTCAGCTGGCACTGCGCCGTCGGCAGCTATCTCCTCAGCTTCTTTCCCGCCTATGTCCTGGCGCATCCATTCGCGCGCCGCTTCAGGTGACAGAACCAGCGGCCTGCGGTCGTGAATATCCACGAGGCCTTTATCAGCAGCAGACGTCACAATGAGAAAACCTTCTGCTTCGTCGCCACGCTCGAACGGCGTGCTGCCGATTGCAGCCATAAAGATTGGCTGATTGTCGGCGCGGTGGATGAAGAAAGGCTGTTTCTTGTCACCTTCCCGTTTCCATTCAAACCAACCATCTGCGAAGCATATCGCTCTGCCATGTTGCCAGAGCGGTTTAAACATTCTGCTCGTTGCCGCCGTTTCAACACGAGCGTTAATCAGTGGCGGTTTATCCCACCACCCGGGCGCGTAAGACCACAGGACAGGATCGAGGTGCAGCTGCTCGTCGCGTTCGCTCAGCAGGAGAACTTTTGTGCCTGGTGCCACGTTGTACCGGCCAATAGGCTCCGGGTCGTACGCGATGTCACGATCGGCTTCGTCGGCCAGGTATGCCAGATAGTCTTCACGGGTTTGGGCTTGTGCAAAACGTCCACACATAGAAACCTCCAGTCAGTCAGACTGAAAGTATAGGGCAGGGAGAAAAAGTAGCGCGCGCTGGTTAAGTCTTACAAACGGATTCGCGGTGATTATGCTGATGAGGATGAAATGCGTAAAGCGATACGTTGTGAAACTGAAGGATCTACGCAAAAGTGTCAATTTTGGGGGCAAATTTGGGGGCAAAATTGAGCCGGGGGCATGATTTGGGGCGATAAAATGACCATTATTGTCCGATAATGTCCGCCCTGAAATTGTTATATGTTATTGATTAATATATAAGTTATTGTTTTAGTGATGGTTGTGTTTTTCGCTAAGCAGTTTAACGCTGATTATATAGTTTGAAACCAGCACAATGAAATTAAATGAGTTTTTCATGAGATTACTCAGACGAAAGGGGGCATGCGGGCCAACTGGTTGCGAACGGCATGGACAGAAAGCAAGAGGCGATCATCTAAGATGTAGTTGCATTTCCCGCCTAATTGAAAACACTGGGGCTCCAGCTCCAGCTCCAGCTCCAGCTCCAGCTCCAGCTCCAGCTCCAGCTCCAGCCGCAATAAACCTACCGGCGACCGAGGCTATGACCGGCCTCCGGCAGAAGGAGATTTTTCAGGAGGCGAAATCCAGCAGAGGGGCATTTTTGAATTTCAGCCAGGTCTCTTTATCCGGGGCTGGTGGGATTTTCGCGCGGGTTATTGCAGAGAGAACGTCCTGGCAAAACTCAGGATCACCCTTCTCAATCTCTGCACTCAACAGCAATCCGTCCGGCGCTATGGAAATCCTGACTGTGCATTTTTTCCCCTTATATGACGATCTGTCCGAAAACTGTTCAATTACTGCCTGATGTATCTGTGAAGCATAGTCCTGGTTTTGCTCTTGTTCCGCTAATCTCGTTACTGAATGTTCCTGAGCCTGAGAAACAGATTTTCCGTCGCTGGTGCAGGCGTTCAGGAGAAATGGAAGGAGTAAAAGAACCGGTTTAATAAGTCGTGATGTCACGTAGGAAAGTCCCTGTAGTTGCTTAAAAACACATACTAATATCTTTTTTTAGCAGCCGTAAACTCCTGAAAATAGCCTTTGCATACACTTCGCTTCTGTTGTCTTCTCTGTGCAGTAACTTGCAAGCCCTTTCGCCATGACACGCTACAACTGGGAGCGCGAACAGCCAGTGAATTTGATGTGTCATGAACGGTACATGCCATAAAAAGTGACTGCGTCTCCTGTTTCCTTTTATCTATCGTAGAGCTTAAAGGCGGTCTGACATTTGTTGTTTGCACATGGCAAATAATGGTAGGGGAAATCCTGTTGACGATGTGAGATAGCCAAGCGTAATATTGTAAACACTGTATATAAACACATTGTTATTTATACAGTATTTTTGGTGTGCAGTGGATTTCAACAGCGTGCCGCTAACAAGGCAGCCAATAAACCGCACACCTGATTATTAAACGTCAAAGAGGATATTTTTATGAGCACTGAGTTAAATAGCGGTTCTGTCGGTGGCTTTGGTCACATGGGGAAAAATGACCCTTACAATGATGGTCATAGCGGATCTGGTAGTTCTGGTGGTAGTGGTAACGGTGGTGGTAATGGTGGCAATCATTCTTCGTCGGGCAGTTCGTCATCAAATGTTGAACATACTCCCTGGGGAGATGTTATATCCGGTGCTGACGGTTTTAATTATATGAATGGTATTAAAATGACGGGAGAAAACTCGCAACTTGCATACGTTTCTTCAACACGTCTTGTGCGAGTGCTTAATTCTCTCCTTGATCGTTCTTACATGAAACCTGAACCTGGTGAACATAATGGTGTTACTGGTGTCCCTGCGACATCACCAAGCCGTCAGGAATTAGCTGCCAATGCCCTTACAGCTGCGCAAACAAATGCTAAAACAGCGGCTGATAATGTTGCGAAAGCAAATGCTGCTATTAATCAGCAGCAGACTCGACTGAATACGGCAAAATCGAAAATCCCAGGTCTGGAAGCTAGTGTAACAACTAAGCAACAGGCTTCAGATAAGGCTACCGCTCGTGCTCATGAACTGGGGCATTTCCTGAATGATATGGGAGGGCCTGGTCGCTATCAGGCCTTGCAGGCGGGTTATCAGGCTGAAGTTGCACAGAATGAACTGAACAGTGCTAAAAAGGCTTTGGCAAACGGGCAGGCTGAAATTACCGCAGCTCAGAAAGCTCTGGATGATGCTCAAAAGGCATTACCTGTTGCGACATCGAACAAACAGAACGCAGATGCTGCTGTTGCTTCAGCTGCTGAAATGAAAGATGCGATAACGACTGCGACAGCATTTTTCGAGTCAGTTTCGAAAAAATTTGGCGAACGCTCTGCTCGTCTGGCACAGGAGTTGGCTGCACAGGCGCGCAGTTCAAAAATTCGTAGTGTGCCTGAGGCTGTGGCATTGTTTGATAAATATAAAGGTTCTGCTGTAAACAAGCTTAATGCAGCGGATAAAGCGGCCATTGCTAATGCATTTAAATCTCTCGATCAAGCTGCTATGGCGAAACAGCTAGCTGCATATTCTAAGTTGTTTGGACGTTTTAATGCTTTCGCTGATTTAGCGGATCTTTCTAATGCAGTATACAAAGGTTTGACTACTAATGATTGGAAAGATGCATTTAACAAACTGGAATCAATGGCTGTAAGTAAAGTTGCTGGTGAGTTGATTACAGTAGCGTTTGCTGCTGCAGGAGCACCACTTGGTATTGTTGGTTTTGGTATGGTAATGATGCTAAGCGGAGCACTGTTCGCGAATGAAAATGTGCTGAGTGCAATCAATAAGTCTTTAGGTCTTTAGTAGATATAGAAGGCCATTTTAAATGGCCTTTTTATTATTGGATATGAGTGGGTATAATAATGATAAGGGAATGGCAAAAGCAAAGCACAGTATCGGTATTATTACAGAAAAAAATTTTGATGGGGTTTGTTCATTCACACATTGGTTTTCCCAGAAAGTCGGCAAGTATTTCATACCTGCTCTTTCTATTACGTTGTAAGAAATAGGGAATAAAATAAGGCTGATTGAGGAAAGGATGAAAATGATCTTTTCACGATCCGATAGTTCGACCCATTCGTGACTGTATAATGTGTTGTAAAATACAACTACCCACATGATGGCGCCCCACCAAATTTTGGTTATATAGTATTTAGTACTCATGCCATCTCCTTTCTCTCAGTTCTGGTTATTATAATTCAAATCGAGTGGGGTAGATAGACTACTATAAATCACAAGCACTTTGTCGGTCCCGGCTTGTTTATTGGCTTTGCGGTTATCGAGTCGTGAGTGAAAACCAGCGAAGGGGATATCCTTCTGATTTTGAGCGATGGGCGTACGCAGTTTGTCAAGTTGATAGGAAAAGCGCTCATTACGGATGAAGGTGAGGCGATAGAGGGAACCGCGCATGCAGAGGTGAAGGTTCTTGTGGTAGCGACGTTCTTTATCAATCGGGTTAGAGATGATGATTGCACGGCTATTTAATTAACGTTTCACCACTGTTTCACCGCGCTTCATTGCAGACATTTAAAATCATTCGTAAGTGACTGGTTTAAGGCATATTTTTTTGGTGCGAGAATGTTTGAACCTCCGCCCCGCGACACCCCATGATGGTGTGTTAGGCAAAAATTAAGAGCACTTAGCCAGTACCGAGATAGACTCGGAGTGGCCAGGGATGGCACCAGCAGCGACGCTTACTATTCCAGCCCAAAGAGTTTCACAGATGCATGAAGCGAACATTAGGATACTGCGGAATACTTTATTCATAGGCTTTTCCTTATTTACATGATTCATCAAGACGACACTTACGAGACGTAGGAGCGATATGACTGACATTATGATAAGAGCCGGAATAAAAGGCATGCTCATGAGAATCGAACTCATGTTACTGGCTAAATACTCTTAAGTGAAAATTAACAATTTTCTTCAATCGGATCAACGCTTTTGCGGCAAGGGTTTCGCCATTGTGACTTTTCGATATACGTAAGCTATTGATTCATTTGATCTTAAAATTATGAGTTAATGGCGAAAAATAAACGTATCTATCTGATTATCATAGATAACACGCATGATTTAAAATCCCTCGGCGTTCGCGCTGTGTGGGTTCAAGTCCCACTCCGGCTACCATGGGAAACAAAGAATAATCAAAGCAATAAGCAGTGTCGTGAAACCACCGAAAGGTGGTTTTTTTGTACCTGAGATCCGGCCTCACACCCCGCCCAAATAAGCCTTCCTCACCTCCTGATTACCCAGCAGCTCCTCGCCGCTGCCGCTTAGCCGGATCTGTCCGTTAACCATCACGTACCCTCGGTCAGACAGCTTTAACGCGTGATGCGCATTCTGCTCCACCAGAAAAATGGTCATCCCGTTGCGGGCCAGCTCGCGCAGCGTCTGGAAGATCTGTTTCACCACTATTGGGGCTAAGCCCAGGCTAGGTTCATCCAGCAGCAGCAGTTTAGGGCGGCTCATCAGCGCCCGGGCAATCGCCAGCATCTGCTGTTCCCCGCCGGACATGGTCATGGCGCGCTGTTTGCGCCGCTCTTTCAGGCGAGGGAAGAGGTCAAACATGGTTTGCATATCGTCAGCGGCAAACTGGCTGCCAATGGGGATGGTGCCCATCAGCAGGTTCTCTTCAACGGTCATATCGGGAAAGATACGTCGTCCCTCAGGTGCCTGCGCAATGCCGCCTGAGGCGACGTAGTGGGTGGATTTATGGCTGATATCTTCACCACCGAAAAGGATCTGCCCGTTGCGGATACGGGGCTGGCCAAAGATGGACATCAGCAGCGTTGATTTCCCGGCGCCGTTTGCGCCAATCAGCGCCACGGTTTCACCCTTATTGACCTCCAGAGAGACCTGCTTCAGCGCCTGAATGACGCCGTAGAACACATCCACTTCGCGAAATGCCAGCAGCGGTTCGCTCATAGGGTGACCTCGCTTTCGTCAGTGCCCAGGTAGGCGGCAATCACCTTTTCATCATGCTGGATCTGCTCGGGTTTTCCTCTGGCAATCACATCGCCGTGGTCGAGCACGATAATGTCGTCTGAAATCTCCATCACCATCCCCATATCGTGTTCAATCAGTAATACCGTGATGTCATGGCGATCCCGCAGAAAGCGAATAATACTGCTCAGCTTGTGCGTTTCAACCGGGTTAAGCCCGGCAGCGGGTTCATCCAGGCAGATCATTTCCGGCCCGGTGCACATTGCTCGCGCAATTTCCAGACGCCGCTGCTGGCCGTACGACATCTCTCCCGCCAGGCGATTGGCGCACTCCACCAGATCCACCACTTCCAGCCAGTAGAAGGCCCGGTCCAGGGCGTCGCTTTCCGCCCGACGGTAAGCCGGCGTATTTAAGATCCCGGCGAGCAGATTGCGGTTTACGCGCATGTGCTGTGCGACCAGCAGGTTTTCCACCACCGACATCTCGCGAAAAAGGCGGATATTTTGAAACGTGCGGGCCAGCCCTGCGCGGTTGACCAGGTGCGTTCCGCCAAACATTTTGTAGAAAAGACGCTGCCCTAACTGGGCGGGATGGATCCAGTCGCCGGGCTGGAATTTTTGTCCGAGTACCTGAATGACGTTGGTCGTTTTATTGCGGGTATTAAATAAAATGTTGCCGCCCGAGGCTCTGTAGAAGCCCGTCAGGCAGTTAAATACGGTGGTTTTTCCCGCCCCGTTGGGCCCAATAAGGGCGGTAATTGACCCGCGCTGAACGTCGAGGTTGACGTCGTTTAGCGCTTTAATCCCGCCGAAGTGCATCATTAAATGTTCAACGCGTAATATCGTTTCGTTCATGGCGCGACGCCCTTACGCACGGCAAACCCGCTGCGGTTAATGCGGATCAAACCGCGTGGACGCCAGATCATCATCACCACCATGAGCATGCCAAACAGCAGGACACGGTACTCTGCAAAACTGCGCAGCAGTTCTGGCGTGACCGTGAGCACAAAGGCGGCCAGCACCACGCCCAGCGTCGAGCCCATGCCGCCCAGCACGACGATGGCGAGGATCAGCGCGGATTCAAAAAACGTGAATGAGGTTGGGTTCACGAACCCCTGGTAGGTCGCGAAGAACACCCCGGCAATGCCCGCGGTTGACGCGCCCAGCGTAAACGCCGAGAGCTTGACCAGAACATGATTCAGCCCCATTGAGCGACAGGCAATTTCGTCTTCACGCAGGGCTTCCCACGCCCGGCCAATCGGCATTCGCGTCAGGCGGTGCTTGATATAGAGTACCAGCATCACCACCAGAAACAGCACCGCATAGATAAAGATAAATTTCATGTTCGGGTTGTAGGTCAGGTGGAAGAACTCGTGAAACGGCACCCCACCTTCTTTCGCGCGCCGACCAAATTCCAGACCGAAGAAGGTGGGGGGAGGGGCCGAAACGCCGTTAGGCCCGCCGGTGAAGGTCAGCCAGTTGTTCAGGATCAGGCGAATAATCTCCCCGAACCCAAGAGTGACGATGGCCAGATAGTCACCGTGCATGCGCAGCACCGGGAAGCCGAGCAGGGCACCCGCGGCGGCGGCCATGATTGCCGCCAGCGGCAGCATGCTCCAGAAGCCCAAGCCGAGATACTGGTACCCCAGCGCCAGGCCGTAAGCGCCAATCGCGTAGAAAGCGACGTATCCCAGGTCCAGCAGACCGGCCAGACCCACGACGATGTTCAGCCCGAGACCCAGAAGCACGTAGATCAGCCCGAGGATGGCGACGGTCAGCACATATTTGGTGGCGACAAACGGGAAGCAAACCGCAAGGGTAATCACCAGAGGAATAATCCAGCGCATGCGGCTTTTGTATTCCGGTGGCCGGACATACACGCCTGCGCTATCGGCCTCGAAGCGCGCCTGGAAACGGGCGCCGGCAGGGGTACCTAAAAAAGCGCTCAGCAGAAAACGCCCCAGCATCACAATGCCGACCATCCAGGCCAGGCGCTGGCCGGCGAAGTTAAAGCTGTACCCGTCCAGCACCACGCCCGCAATGGGGCCGAAGATAATTAGCGCAATCAGCCCGGAGAAAATCGCGTCCAGAATGCAGCGTCTAAGCGAAAAAGTGTGCGATACCATGTCGTTCTCCCTCACACTTTGGCCACAATTGGGCGCCCAAGCAGCCCCTGGGGACGGAAAATCAGGATCATCACCAGCAGCCCAAACGAGAAGACATCCTTATAGTCGGAGTTCACCATGCCCGAGAACTGCGCTTCCGCCACGCCGAGGATAAGGCCGCCGAGCATTGCGCCGGGCAGAGAACCGATGCCGCCCAGTACCGCCGCCGTAAAAGCTTTTATGCCGATCACAAACCCGACGTAGAAATCAAAGGTGCCGTAATTCATGGTGATCAGCACACCCGCCAGGCCGGCCATCGCCGCGCCGATGACAAAGACCAGCGAGATGATCCGGTCGGTGTTAATGCCCAGAATGGAGGCCATTTTTCGGTCCTGCTGCACCGCGCGGCACATCCGCCCCAGCCGGGTATGGTTGATTATCCAGGTGAGCACCAGCATGCCGGCAAACGAGGCGAGCAGAATAAACACTTTGGTGTAGGTTATCTGAACGAACCCGTCGCCCAGATGCAGACGAATAACGCCGTCCAGCATGGTTGGCACCCCCTGCTGGCGCGGGCCCTGGCTCAGCTGCGCGTAGTTTTGCAGGATAAGCGACATCCCGATGGCGGAGATAAGCGGCGCCAGGCGCGTGGAGTTTCGCAGCGGCTTGTAGGCGATACGCTCGATGGTCCAGCCGTACACCCCGGTTACCACAATGGTGAATACCAGCGTCCCGAGGATCAGCAGCGGGAACGACTGCAGGCCGAAGAAAGAGAGCAGCGCCAGGCCAATGGCGCAGAGATAGGCGGAAATCATATACACTTCGCCGTGGGCGAAATTAATCATGCCGATAATGCCGTACACCATGGTGTAGCCGATGGCGATCAGGCCGTAGACGGAGCCCAGCGTTAAGCCATTAATTAACTGTTGCAGGAAGAATGTACTCATTTTAGCGCGCTCGTTTTATAGGCTGCGCGAGCCGCGCAGCCTGATGTTTATTACGCGCCGGCAGGCAGGCCCGCCGACGTTGAGCGTGACTCCGTCCCGTTACTGCACTTCCTTATATTTTCCTTTGTCGTCCCACTGGTAAACCACATAGTCAGAGACCTTCAGGTCGCCTTTGCTGTCCCAGGCTTTTTTGCCCATTACCGTGTCGACGGAGTTGGCTTTCAGCCACTCGCTGGCTTTGGCTGAATCCTTGCCGCCGGTGGCCTTGAAGGCCGCTGCAATCGCCTGTACGGAAGCATAGGAGTAGAGGGTGTAACCTTCCGGCTCGAATTTACCGGCGCGGAATTTCTCGATAACCGCTTTACCGTCCGGGATCAGGCGCGGATCTTTACCGAAGGTCATGTAAATGCCGTTGGTGTACTGCGGGCCGCCCGCGGCGGTGACCATCTCTTCGTTGACGATACAGTCCCCGGAGAAGAATTTCGCCTGTACGCCCTGTTCACGCATCTGTCGAACCAGCGGGCCGGCTTCAGGGTGACACCCGCCGAAGAACACCACGTCCGGTTTTTGTGCGCCAATTTTGGTGACCAGCGCGTTGAAATCTTTTTCACCGCGCGAGAGACCCTCGTACATCACATCCTGAACCCCGCGTTTCGCCAGCGCCGCTTTGGTGGCGTCAGCCAGGCCTTGTCCATAGGTGTCTTTATCGTGAATGATGACCACGCGTTTGGCTTTCAGCTTGTCGATGATGAAGTCGCTGGCAACCTGTCCCTGCTGGTCATCGCGGCCGCACATGCGGAACATGTCGCTCATGCCGCGTTCGGTAATCAGCGGGTTGGTCGAGCCGGGGGTGATGGCGATGATCCCCGCATCGCTGTAAACCTCGGAGGCGGGCATCGTGGAAGAGGAGCAGAAATGGCCGACCACGGCGTTGACTTTATCCTGGTCAACTAAACGGTTGGCGACGGCCACGGCCTGCTTAGGCTCGCAGGCGTCATCGCCCTGAACCAGTTTGATCTTCTCACCGTTAATGCCGCCGGCAGCGTTAATGTCTTCAGCGGCCTGCGTTGCGCCGTGCCAGTACTGATCGCCATAGGTGGCATTAGGACCCGTGAACGGCCCGGCCACGCCAATCACAATATCGGCCCTGGCGGAAAACGCCGTCACCAGGCAGCCGGCCAACACGAGAGAAAGAGGAGTTCTGATAAATTTCAGCGACATTATTATGTTCCTTAGCAAAGAGGTTTTTGCACCACGGCGTAAACCCAAACGCCCGACGGCGCAGCCAATCCAAAACGTGAACAAGAACAAAATGCACTAAACGAACAAGATACAGACGGCATCCTGCATATTACGGCGAGGTTTCCCTGCGCAGCATCGCGCGAAGAACAGCAAGCAAAAACGTTGCCAGAATGGTTAACCCATTGACGGGCCTGTGACCTGTTTGAGTATAGAGCGCCGCGTTATGCCGCCCTGCGGGAGGAGAAGAAATTACAGCGGAGATCACATATCGTTAACAATAAAGCCCATAAGTTGTGCAAAGGTCACGATTTGCACGTTTTTGCAGCAATAAAGACCTAAACTTCCGCCCGTAGAGGCGGGAGATATGTGTTAGGATCGTTTCCTTTTTATCAGGAGTGTCAGCGATGACTGAAGGCCCATTAAATGAAAGCGAAATGGCGTGGCTTGAAGAGACGTTAATGTCTTACGGTCATGATGATGCGTCCGTTATTGACGTGTCCGAGCTGGACGGCATGCTCACCGCAGTGCTTTCCGGCCCCGTTGTCGTTGAGCCAGATGCCTGGCTGGTGGCGGTATGGGGTGGCGAGAAATACATTCCACGCTGGAAAAACGATCGTGAGATGAACCGTTTTATCGATCTCTGCTTTAAGCACATGAACGATATTGCCGAGCGCCTGAGCGAATATCCGGATCAGTTTGAACCGATGTTTGGATATAACGACGTAGACGATGAAAGCTATACCGTTGTGGAAGAGTGGTGCTACGGCTACATGCGCGGCGTGGCGTTGACGGACTGGTCAGCCTTGCCGGAAGCGCTGAAGGCCGATCTTGATGTGATTGCGCTGCACGGTACGGAAGATAACAGCGAAAAGCTGGATGAACTGTCCGAAGAGGAGTATATCGCCAGCATCGAGAGCATCCAGCCTGCGGCACTGCGTTTATATCAATACTGGGTCAACAACCCGCAGCAGCCGGAAGTGAAGAAACCGACGGTGAACGGCACCAAGGTTGGGCGTAACGATCCGTGTCCTTGCGGCAGCGGGAAGAAGTTTAAGAGCTGCTGTTTGCACTGATAAAAAAGGGGCTGATGATAGCCCCTTTTTTATTTAACCCACTTCCGGCAGCATTCCCGCTGCAATCAACACCTGCACCAGAATAATCACCACTCCACAGGCAAACACAATGCACAGCAGCGGTTTTCCCCCCGCCACGCGGTATCCCTGCTGCGGATGCTGCTGGCGGCTCTTCCATGCCAGCAAGGAAGGGAGGAGCAGAGCAAGGACCGACAGCGCCACCCCTGCGTATCCCAGGGCCATCACAAACCCGCGCGGATAAAACAGTGCGAATGCCAGCGGCGGCAGGAAGGTGATTGCCCCGGTCTGTAAGCGTCCTGCGGCGGTATTGCGACGCTGGAACAGATCGGCCAGGTAATCGAACAGGCCAAGCGCCACGCCCAGGAACGAGGTCGCCAGCGCCAGGTCGGCAAACAGGTGTACCGCCAGCTCAACGTGCGGGGAGGTGACGACCTCGCGCAGGGCCAGCAGAAAACCGTTCAGGCCAGCGTGCTGTGCCATCAGCCCAATAAAGGTTGAAGAGTCAATGCTGCCCAGCGTGACCAGCTGCCAGAAAATATAGGCGATCAGCGGGATCGCGCTGCCGATAACAAAGACGCGGCGCAGCTTGCGAATATCGCCGTTCATATAGCTGACGATGCTCGGCACGCTGCCGTGGAAGCCAAACGAGGTGAAGATGACCGGGATGGCGGAAAGCGCCAGCCCTTTTTCCAGCGGCAGCGTTAGCAGGTTGACCTTGTGCACGTGCGGCGCCAGCAGGACCAGCATGACAATCAGGAACAGAATTTTGGCGCTGAACAGAAAACGGTTAAACAGATCGACAAGCGATGTTCCCACGCAGACCACGCCGCCGCCGATGAGCGCAAAGAAGATAGCCCCCGTCGCAGGGGTAATGTCAGAGCCGAACCAGTCATTAACGCTGGAGGCGATCAATTCCCCGGCGCCGCTGATGTAGGCGGCGGTCAGGGCATACATCAGGAACATCATGCTAAAGCCGGTTATCCACTGGCCGTAACGTCCCAGGTAGCGCGCCGCAAGTGAACCCAGGCCGGTGTCGGCGGGCACGTGCTGGTAAACCTCAAGCAGCAGCAGGGCGGTGTAACACATCAAGGCCCAGAGCGTACCCAGCAGCAGCAGGGTCATGCCAAATCCCACGCCTGCGGCCGCCAGGGGCATTGCCAGCATTCCTGCGCCAATTGTCGTTCCGGCGACGATAAAAATACTTCCCAGGGTTCTGTTTTTCACGCTTTCCTCTACAACGACTCTACATCGCGACAAAATCTGCGGCGCAGAGTAAGGGAAAAGCGGCAATTCGTCAAACCACCGTTACAAGGGGTGTAATGTAAGGTTTACGCATTGCGCTGCCGCCAGTCCGACGTGGGGCGAAGGTCAGGCGTGACGTAAACAAGGCGTTCAGGGAAAAATGCGGGTTTTGATGCGGGGGGAAGGTAAATTAACGCGGTGCCGGAAACCAGCACCGCATTGATATTAATTCTGCGTGTCGAGAGTGGAAAGTTCTTTATCAATAAAGTAAAGACCTTCGCCTGATTTACCGACCAGAGATAATTTATCCAGAACGGATTTAAACAGCTTCTCTTCTTCGTGCTGTTCTGCGACGTACCACTGCAGGAAATTAAAGGTTGGATAATCCTGGCTGGTCATAGCGGCATGAACCAGTTCGTTAATTTTCTGCGTGATCAGCTGCTCGTGCTCGTAGGTGGCGCGGAACAGTTCATCGAGAGAATTATATTCAGCAAAAGGGGATGTCACGGTTTCAATGCGCGGCAGGCTGCCCGTATCTGTCAGATAATCAAACAGACGCTGCATGTGGGTCATCTCTTCCTGAGCGTGACGACGCAGAAACGCGGCTGCGCCTTCGAAGCTGTGGTAGCTGCACCAGGCGCTCATCTGCTGGTAGAGGAGAGACGAAAAAAGCTCAAGGTTCATTTGTGCGTTGAGCTTGTCGATCATTTCAGTTTTCAGCATGGTGGCGCTCCGGTTTATTATTTCTGGTTCACAATGAGCGACACTATAATTTGTTATTTAATTATTTGCAAAACGTAAAATATTTATTTCTTTATTTAAAATACGAATGGGAATAAAACGCATTGGCGATATTTATATATATTAATGAGAATTGTTTTTGTTCGTAATAAATATACCCTAAATAATTCAGGTTGCATGCAGGCGGCAAGGGAGTGAATCCCCGGGAGCTTACATAAGTAAGTGACCGGGGTGAACGAGTGCAGCCAACGCACAGGCAACGTGAAGTATGACGGGTATAAAGTGCCAGCAAGCGCTGGCAGCCTCGATCAATACCACGGATTATTTGACTTAGGGTTAACGGCGTACCCCATACATTTATACTGGATGGTCACGCTCTCGTTCAGACACAACGCGCCGCTGGTCAGGGTGCAGGTTTTAATGGGCTGACCATAGGCTGATGCTGTGGCATACCCCATACTCTGACACGCTTTTGCCGCCGTTCCGTTATTCACATACTCATCGGAATACGCATTTTGCAGCACTGCCTGGCCGTAGTCGAGGCGGACGATGCCGTTCGGCGCGTCGAGGCTGCTGACTTCAGCCTGGCGGTTAATACTGCATCCTGCGAGCAGCAGGAGCATGCCGGCTACAATGACTCTTTTCATGGTTCGCTCTGAGTGGATGGAAATACGATATCGTACCCGCAGATGCCCGCTGCAATGCCTGGAATAGCCGGACATTCTGCCCTCACTCTTTGCAACGGGTCAGAGATGAACGCTTTCAGGCTACACCCTGAGAAAAATTGTGATGAATGTCACAAAAATATTGATTTTTGTGATAGTGGTCATATTATAGGCACGTTGATAATAAAGTTGTATAACAAGTTAATGGAGCCTCATCGTGAAACTGCGCAAAATCCTGAAAAGCATGTGGGCCAATTACTGCCGCACGTTCAAAGACGTGCCGCCGGGCGCCATGTTCTGATAAAAAAACCTGCTTCGGCAGGTTTTTTTGTCTCTGCAGACGACGAAGGGGAGATGAAAGGGGCTGCGTTTTGCTACTATGGCCGCCTTTAAATAAGGAGAACGCCCCATGTCACAAAACCTGAGCGCCGATCAGGAGCTGGTGTCTGACGTTGTTGCATGCCAGCTGGTTATCAAACAAATCCTTGATGTTCTGGACGTGATTGCGCCGGTTGAAGTGCGCGAGAAGATGTCTACGCAGCTGAAAAACATCGATTTCGCCAGCCATCCTGCTGCCGCTGACCCGGTTACGCTTCGTGCGATCCAGAAAGCCATCGCGCTGATTGAGCTGCGATTCACGCCGCAGGGTGAGTCCCACTAACGCGGGAAATGGGCGACGGCACGTGTCGCCCGTTGATGCCGCTAAAAGAACGTCTGGACCAGCAGGTAGCTCGCCGCGCACGCGCAGCTTACCCCAATCAGCCCCGGCAAAATAAAGCTGTGGTTGATGATAAATTTGCCGATGCGGGTGGTGCCTGAACGGTCAAAGCCGATGCAGGCCAAATCGCTCGGATAGGTCGGCAGGACAAAATAGCCGTATGAGGCCGGGAAAAAGGCGATCAGCATTTTCGGATCGATACCCAGCATAAGGCCCATCGGCGCAACGGCCGTCAGCGCAGCCGCCTGGCTGTTCACCAGTTTAGACACCAGAAACAGGACAATCGCATACGTCCACGGGTGGCTTTTCACCACGCCTTCCAGCGCCAGCTTTAGCTCGTCGAGATGCGCCTGGAAAAAGGTATCGCTCATCCACGCCACGCCGAACACCGAGAAGATCGCGACCATTCCAGCCTTGAATACCGCGCCGTTAGAAATCGCGGACGCATTGACCCTGCAGGCCATCAGCATCACGGCGCCCGCAATCAGCATCATCATCTGGATGACAAGGTTCATCGACAGCGCCGTCATTTTGCCTTTCAGTTCAAAGGCGGGGCGCAGTTCAGGAAATGCCCCCAGCAGAACGACCACGGCAATACCGGCAAAGAAAATCCACGTGGACCAGTAGGCCTGTTTTGGGAAGCGTTGATCCATTAACGTCTCCGTTCCGCCATAGATAAACTCGCGCTGCTTTGGATCTTTCAGCTTTTCCTGAAACTCTGTGTCGTCAGCCAGGTCTTTTCCGCGGCGCAAGCTCCACAGGGCCGCAATGGCCACGCCGAACAGTGAAGCGGGAACCGACACGGCGAGTATTTCAAGTATCCCCCACGCGTGACCGATCCCATGCTGGGCCGCCAGGATGGAGACCAGCGACACGACGGCAACGGAAACGGGGGAGGCCGTAATCGCCATCTGCGATGCCACCGATGCCACGGCCATTGGGCGCTCCGGGCGGATCCCTTTTTTCAGCGCGATATCTGCAATGATGGGGAACATGGTGTACACCACGTGCCCTGTCCCGCACAGGAAGGTCAGCATCCAGGTGGTGAACGGGGCGAGCAGGGTGATGTGCTGCGGGTGTTTGCGCAGCAGACGTTCGGCAAACTGCATCATGACGTTGAGGCCGCCCGCCGTTTGCAGGGTAGCCGCGCAGCCAATCACCGCGAGAATAGTCAGCATAACGTCGACCGGCGGCTTGCCTGGCTGCAGGCCAAAGACAAAACATAAAATAAAAAGACCAATACCGCTTATTAACCCAAGCCCCATCCCGCCGAAACGTGTACCCGTCAGCAGGCAGAGGAGAATGACAACAAACTCAATGGTGATCATGATGCTCCCTCGTCAATGATTATGTAATTAAATAAATCATTACACGTTGTAGGGTTAATCATTGGGAGCAAGATCTGATTTGTTAAATTTCAGCAAAAGCAGGAGGTTGGAGATAGGGAAGGGAGTCCAGCCTCCGGTGGGTTGAGGGATCCCCATAAAATAATGCCTGCTCCGACGGCCCCCTCTCCCTTGAGGGAGAGGGCTGGGGTGAGGGGGAACATACGGCTCTGGTGGTCATTCCGTTCACTTTATGTTCCTTGCTACTCTGTAACGGCATGACCTGTGAACGTGCCAGGGTGGCTCAATCGCCACCGCCCTGGCGACCCGGGCTCCCGGCGGTAAATCGCCGCTTCGCGGTGCCCTCAGCTTATTCCTTCAGGCTATCGGGTCGGGCATGAGCCTGCATCCCTGCAGGCCACGCCCTCTCGGCGCATCCCTGCGCCTCGCCCCGGCCTTACGGAAACGCTTCGGCGATTTACAGCCGGACCAGGACATCGCTGTAAGTTATTCACTTGCCTGATACAAAATTCATCGCTTCAGGTTAATAAATTCCTGGGAAACCCTCAGCCCCGTTGGAGCAGATTAAAAACTCAGTGGTGCTGTACCGCCACAATGTCGAGCAGATGACGGTCGGTTTGCTCAGGGCATAAACCCGCCTGCTGCGCATGATGAATCTCATCCGCCAGCGTCTTCAGCAGTATGCCGTCCTGCTGCTGCTCTTTGTCCATATCACGTAAGAACGTGAGGGTGGTCATGTCCTGCTGCGCTCTGGCTTCATCGGCCAGTTTGCTGAGCGTGCTGCAGCGTTGTTCATACTCTTCAAGCGTTTTCTGGAACAGCTCTTCCAGAGAGGAGTAGCTTTCATTAATTCCATCAAGGGCTTTAACGACAGGATTTGCTCCTGAGGCCTTAAGGAAGTTAAAGACGCGCATCATGTGAGTGACGTTACTTTGCGCCTGAGAGCGAAAGAATGTGGCAGAGCCCGTAAGGCTATTCTCGGCGCACCATGCGCTTAAGTGAAGGTGCAGATTCGAGGCGTAGAACTCAAGGTTCATCTGCGCGTTAAGTTTTTGCATCATCGTTTGGGTAGCCATACTCATATCCTTATTGACTGTGGGACGTGATGTCCGTTGCTTAACCTGAGCACCAGGCAAATGCGAAGAAAAAGGCAGAAATACAATTCCTGCAGTGACCTAAGTCGACCGAAATACACTTCCTGTGTTCGATATAAATAAGCATACCCTTGTCTGTGGTCTAAGAAAACTCTTAATTAGGCTGTGTTTACCATACATTACAAAGTTTAATATAGTACAGAAATGCAATTAGTTCGCCATGAATTAAGTATTTCTTAATTCTTTGATAACTAATGTTTTTCATTGGGTGTGTACATTGTTACTCTTTCGGAATTATTTAGGTGGAATAATCCTCGGCGAAAAAGAGAAATACGCATTTATTAATTTGAATATATGATGTTTTAGTAAATTTGCGCTAAATCAATTTCTGCGAAATAACGGTTTTTCAGGTTCGTTATGCTTTCGTGATGAAACACCTGCTCAATGCTTTTTAGGAATGGGTGCCATTTTGCCCGCCGCAGGGCATCAGGGATTTCTTAGCTAATCTTATGGATAATTCTGCTTAACCTCTTTTTATTTGTCAGACAAATCCTGCCTTTTTTATGTCATTTTTCGCTGAATTTATGTACGCAATTACTGTAATTCTGCGGTGTGATGGGGCTCTCTTATGGATGATTAATTTCCCGCTAAAACTATCACCAGCAATAACGCTTATGACGAGGTAAGCGCTAATGCCTTGTTTTAAGTCCGATTAAATTAGAAGCACGCAAATATTCCCTACAGAAAAGAATGCTAAAGCTGGAGTTTACCATGCACAAATTTACTAAAGCGCTGGCGGCCATCGGTCTGGCTGCCGTTATGTCACAATCCGCTATCGCTGAGAATTTAAAACTCGGTTTTTTGGTAAAACAGCCCGAAGAACCCTGGTTCCAGACCGAGTGGAAATTCGCTGATAAAGCCGGGAAAGATTTAGGTTTTGAAGTGATTAAAATCGCCGTGCCTGACGGTGAGAAAACCCTGAACGCTATCGACAGCCTGGCGGCCAGCGGTGCGAAAGGTTTCGTTATCTGTACTCCGGATCCAAAGCTCGGTTCGGCCATCGCGGCGAAAGCCCGCGGTTACGACATGAAAGTCATTGCCGTTGACGATCAGTTCGTCAACGCCAAAGGCAAGCCAATGGACAGCGTTCCGCTGGTGATGATGGCGGCGACCAAAATCGGCGAACGCCAGGGCCAGGAACTCTATAAAGAGATGCAAAAGCGCGGCTGGGATGTCAAAGAAACTGCGGTTATGGCCATCACCGCGGATGAGCTGGACACCGCACGCCGTCGTACTACCGGTTCAATGGACGCGCTGAAAGCGGCCGGCTTCCCGGAAAAACAGATCTACAAAGTCCCAACCAAGTCTAACGATATCCCGGGCGCTTTTGACGCCGCAAACTCCATGCTGGTTCAGCATCCGGAGGTGAAACACTGGCTGGTGGTCGGCATGAACGACAACACCGTGCTGGGCGGAGTACGCGCGACGGAAGGCCAGGGCTTCAAAGCGCCTGACGTCATCGGGATCGGCATCAACGGCGTTGACGCCGTCAGCGAGCTGTCCAAAGCGCAGGCCACTGGCTTCTACGGCTCTCTGCTGCCAAGCCCGGACGTTCACGGCTACAAATCCAGCGAGATGCTTTACAACTGGGTGACCAAAGGGGCGGAACCGCCGAAATTTACCGAAGTGACCGACGTGGTGCTGATCACCCGCGACAACTTCAAAGAGGAGCTGGCGAAAAAAGGACTGGGCGGTAAGTAATACGCTGTGATTGTGCCCCTCACGCATCGTGAGGGGCCAGACGTACACACTACAGGAATCACGGAGACGTTATGCGACAGTCTGATCCGTATCTCTCATTTCGCGGCATCGGGAAAACCTTCCCCGGTGTTAACGCGCTGACCGATATCAGCTTCGACTGCTATGCCGGCCAGGTTCACGCCCTGATGGGGGAAAACGGTGCGGGAAAATCCACGCTGTTAAAAATCCTCAGCGGCAACTACGCGCCCACGACCGGCACGCTCGCTATTCGCGGCGAAGAGATGGCCTTTGCCGATACCACGGCGGCGCTCAATGCCGGGGTAGCCATTATCTATCAGGAGCTGCACCTCATCCCTGAGATGACCGTGGCGGAAAACATCTATTTAGGGCAGCTTCCGCATAAAGGCGGCGTGGTGAATCGTTCGCTACTTAATTATGAAGCGGGGCTGCAGCTAAAACACCTGGGTCTGGACGTCGATCCCCAGGCGCCGCTGAAATATCTCTCCATCGGCCAGTGGCAGATGGTTGAAATTGCCAAGGCGCTGGCGCGTAACGCCAGAGTGATTGCCTTCGATGAGCCCACCAGTTCGCTCTCCGCGCGTGAAATCGACAATTTGTTCCGCGTGATCCGCGAGCTGCGTCAGGAAGGCCGTACGATTTTGTATGTATCACACCGTATGGAAGAGATATTTGCCCTGAGCGACGCCATCACCGTGTTTAAAGATGGCCGCTATGTGCGCACCTTTACCGACATGGCGCAGGTTAACCACGACCAGCTTGTTCAGGCGATGGTCGGGCGCGAGCTCGGTGATATTTATCACTGGCAGCCGCGGGCGTACGGGCCAGAACGCCTGCGTCTGGACAGCGTCAAAGCGCCGGGCGTACGTACGCCTGTGTCGTTATCCGTGCGCAGCGGCGAAATTGTCGGACTGTTTGGCCTGGTGGGCGCGGGACGCAGCGAATTAATGAAAGGCCTGTTCGGCGGTACCCGCATTACCGAGGGGCAGGTCTCCATTGACGGCGAGCGGGTAGATATCCAGAAACCGGCCCACGCGATCAGGGCGGGGATGATGCTCTGCCCGGAAGACCGGAAAGCCGAGGGGATTATTCCGGTGCACTCGGTGCGCGACAACATCAATATTTCCGCCCGCCGCAAGTTTATTCATGTAGGCTGCCTGATAAACGATAGCTGGGAGTCGAGCAACGCCGACCACCATATTCGTTCCCTGAATATCAAAACGCCGGGACCGGAACAGCTGATCATGAATCTTTCCGGCGGCAACCAGCAGAAGGCCATTTTGGGCCGCTGGCTGTCAGAGGATATGAAGGTCATTTTGCTGGACGAGCCGACGCGCGGTATTGATGTGGGGGCAAAACACGAGATTTATAACGTGATCTACGAGCTGGCAAAACGCGGCGTGGCGGTGCTCTTCGCCTCCAGCGATCTGCCGGAGGTGCTTGGCGTGGCCGACCGCATTGTGGTGATGCGTGAAGGTGAAATTGCCGGTGAATTGCTTCATGAACAGGCGAATGAACAACAGGCGTTGAATCTCGCCATGCCTAAAGTCAGCCAGGCTGTCGCCTGAGTAAGGAGTTAATGATGTCCTCTGTTACTACATCCGGAGTGCCGAAGTCGAAGTCGGCGTTGAGTTTTGGGCGTATCTGGGATCAGTACGGCATGCTGGTGGTCTTTGCCGCACTCTTCCTCGCCTGTGCGATCTTTGTCCCGAATTTTGCCACCTTCATTAATATGAAGGGGCTGGGGTTGGCCATTTCCATGTCCGGGATGGTGGCCTGCGGAATGCTGTTCTGCCTGGCCTCCGGCGATTTTGACCTGTCGGTGGCGTCGGTGATTGCCTGCGCGGGCGTCACGACGGCAGTGGTGATCAATATGACCGAGAGCCTGTGGATTGGCGTCCTGGCCGGTCTGTTACTCGGCGTCATCAGCGGTCTGGTGAACGGTTTTGTTATCGCCCGCCTGAAGATTAACGCCCTGATCACCACGCTTGCGACGATGCAAATCGTCCGCGGTCTGGCCTATATCATCTCCGACGGTAAAGCGGTGGGGATTGAAGACGAGCGCTTCTTTACCCTGGGTTACGCCAACTGGCTGGGCCTGCCTGCGCCTATCTGGCTGACCGTGGCCTGCCTGATCCTGTTCGGTTTCCTGCTGAACCGGACCACCTTTGGCCGTAACACGCTGGCGATTGGCGGTAATGAAGAGGCCGCTCGTCTGGCCGGCGTGCCGGTCGTGCGAACCAAGATTATTATCTTTGTGCTCTCAGGGCTGGTTTCTGCCGCCGCGGGGATTATTCTGGCTTCGCGTATGACCAGCGGCCAGCCAATGACCTCCATCGGTTATGAGCTGATTGTCATTTCGGCCTGCGTTTTAGGGGGTGTTTCCCTCAAGGGCGGCATCGGAAAAATCTCATATGTGGTGGCCGGTATCCTGATTTTAGGGACGGTAGAGAACGCCATGAACCTGCTGAATATTTCGCCGTTCTCTCAGTACGTGGTTCGCGGCCTGATCCTGCTCGCAGCCGTGATTTTCGACCGTTACAAGCAAAAAGCGAAGCGTACGGTTTAACTTTAATCCCTCTCTTTTATTGCTCAACTAATAACCTTAGTTGACCCCTTAACCGCCCCGCCAGTAAAACTGGCGGGGCGGTTGTCAAATGGCGAGCGACGTCACACTGTCTATACTTACATGGCTATGAAAGAGGTAAAGGCGTTTACCTCTCAGTAAACCGTAAGGAGGAATAGGGTGGCTGACTTGTTAACCGCACCGCCTGTACTGCCCGGACACTATGCTTTCTTTTTTGATCTCGACGGCACGCTCGCCGGGATAAAACCGCACCCCGATCAGGTGTCTATTCCGGATGCGGTGTTACAGGATTTGCATCAGCTCTCGCTTATGAATGAGGGAGCACTGGCATTGATATCAGGGCGCTCAATGGCCGAGCTGGACATGCTCGCCAGTCCTTACCACTTTCCGCTGGCCGGTGTACACGGAGCGGAGCGCCGCGACATCCATGATCACACGCATATCGTTTCACTCCCCGACGCACTCACGCAAATGCTGCAGAAGCAGCTCTCTGCTGCGCTGGCCGAACTGCCGGGCACCGAGCTGGAAGCCAAAGGCATGGCCTTTGCGCTGCACTATCGTCAGGCACCACAGCATGAAGAGGCCGTGCTTGCGCTGGCTCAGGCGGTTGCGGATACACACCCACAGCTGGCCTTGCAGCCCGGCAAATGCGTGGTGGAGTTAAAGCCGAAAGGGATTAATAAAGGCGCGGCCATTGCCGCGTTTATGGCGACACCGCCTTTCAAAGGGCGGACGCCCGTTTTCATTGGGGATGACCTGACCGACGAGGCCGGGTTTC
Organism: Enterobacter sp. FW301-JW81; assembly: GCF_058788735.1. Taxonomy (NCBI): domain Bacteria; kingdom Pseudomonadati; phylum Pseudomonadota; class Gammaproteobacteria; order Enterobacterales; family Enterobacteriaceae; genus Enterobacter; species Enterobacter sp. FW301-JW81. The sequence continues at coordinate 699,113 of NZ_JBYTBA010000002.1, forward strand.
GCGTGGTGAATCAGGCCGGAGGGATCGCCGTCAAGGTGGGGCCTGGTGACACCGTAGCCGAATGGCGGCTGGCGGATGTCGCCAGCGTCTGGCAATGGATATCTGACATCGCTAACCAGCAACAACAACAAATAGCGCAAAGCAAAGGGGGAAACCATTATGGGTCGCTTAGTCGTCGTCTCTAACCGAATCGCACCGCCGGATGATAAAAAAGCCAGCGCGGGTGGCCTGGCGGTAGGGGTGTTAGGTGCCTTAAAAGCCGCTGGCGGGCTGTGGTTTGGCTGGAGTGGGGAAATCAGTGAGGAAGAGAAACCGCTCAAAAAAGTGACGCGCGGAAATATTACGTGGGCTTCATTTGCATTGAAAGAGAAAGACTATGACGAGTACTACTCGCAGTTCTCCAATGCCGTCCTGTGGCCCGCATTCCACTATCGTCTTGACCTGGTCAAATTCCAGCGGGAATCGTTCGAAGGCTATTCGCGCGTGAACGCGCTGCTGGCGGATAAACTGCTGCCTTTAATCGAAGAAGACGATATTTTATGGATCCACGATTACCACCTGCTGCCGTTTGCCAGAGAGCTGCGCAAAAGGGGGGTAAATAACCGGATTGGATTCTTCCTGCACATCCCGTTCCCGACGCCGGAAATCTTTACCGCATTGCCGCCGCACGAAGAGCTGCTGGAGGCACTGTGTGATTACGATTTGCTGGGCTTCCAGACCGAGAATGACCGCCTCGCGTTCCTTGACTCCGTGTCTGGTAAAACGCGTCTGGTCACCAAAGGCGGGAAAACCCATACGGCGTTGGGGAAAACCTTCCACACTGAAGTGTATCCGATAGGCATTGAACCCGACGAAATCGCCGAGCAGGCCTCCGGCCCGCTGCCGCCTAAGCTGGCGCAGCTTAAGAATGAACTCAAGCACGTGAAAAATATCTTCTCGGTAGAGCGTCTTGATTATTCTAAAGGGCTGCCGGAACGCTTCCTGGCGTATGAGACGCTGCTGGATAAATACCCGCAGCACCACGGCAAGATTCGCTATACCCAGATAGCGCCAACGTCGCGCGGTGAGGTTCAGGCCTATCAGGATATTCGCCATCAGCTGGAGACCGAAGCAGGGCGCATCAATGGCCGCTACGGCCAGCTGGGCTGGACGCCGCTCTTTTACCTGAACCAGCACTTTGACCGTAAGATCCTGATGAAGGTCTTCCGCTATGCGGACGTTGGCCTGGTTACGCCGCTGCGTGACGGGATGAACCTGGTCGCGAAAGAGTATGTGGCGGCCCAGGACCCTGCCGATCCGGGCGTTCTGGTGCTTTCCCAGTTTGCCGGTGCCGCGAATGAACTCACGTCGGCGCTTATCGTTAACCCTTACGATCGGGATGACGTGGCTAACGCGCTGAATCGTGCCCTGACAATGCCGCTCACGGAGCGTATTTCCCGTCATGCTGAAATGATGGAAACGATCCGCGAGAACGATATTAATCGCTGGCAGGCGCGCTTTATTGAGGATCTTCGGGATATCGCCCCGCAAAGCCACGAAGGCGATCTGCAAAAAAAGATCGCGACCTTTCCTAAACTAGCCTGATATTACCCTGGGGGGTTAACGCCCCCCAAGCGGCACTAACAGCACATCAACCTGGCTTGACGCGACAATAGATTTTGCCGCGCAGGCCGCGCGCGATAAAAAGCTGTGGTTATGATTCCCACATATCACTAAATCAATATGGTGCTTACGACACATATCGAGAATATGGGCGTTGAGTTCTCCCGTCGCAATAACGGTTTCCGAAACCGGATATTGCGCCTTTTCAGCTAACTCTCGCAGAAATTGCTGTGTTTCCTCCTGAAGAACCTCACGAATATCCTCTAGCATCGGGGCAGCCAGCTGATTATACATCTCTGGCTCGGCCGCGAGAGTGATGAGGCTGATGCGGGCATTGTGGGGCCTGGCAATGGAAACGGCCCGGGCAACGAGTTGATGGCTTTCGGGGGAAACTGCAACAGAAACAAGGATATGGGAGTAACTCATGGCGCACTCCTTAGGTGTCTGACAGACAGCGTTTGATCACCATTACCGCGATTTGCCCGGTTCTGCAAGAGCGGATTACGACATTAGTGTGAAGCTTATCATAATTATTCATTAATTATTCTTATAAGAAGAATAACTGAAAAATGCGCCTAAATGAAAAAAATTAACAACTTAACGTAAATCACACAAATTCCCGCTTTCACCATTAAATGGTTTTGACACGTAACAAAATCATTTCGAATGATTACTAACTGAAACATCTTTTTTGTGCTACCTGCATAACTATATGTTTTTTCACGGTAAGAAAAATGTTCCCAGGAGAGGTACTTGATGTGAATGTTTCCGCGCATCGCTTAAGGCGGCAAAAGCACGTTACGTGCCAGTTCGGATCGCCTTTTCGCATGAGTATTCGTCAACTAAGAATACAAAACAGTGCTGATTGGTTAAATAGTAAACAAATTACAAGTCATACTGATGGATTTATGGATGATATTCACTTAAATTGTGTGACGTGGATCACATTTTTTTTAAATTTGAGGATGGCTGGATTGTATGTGGCAAAACTGACGAGTAGAGTTTGCGTCGAATTAGGAAAAATCTTAGTTATTTGTAAGAAATGATAAATCATGTAAGAGACGCGCTCGCGTTTCATCTTTACGTGTTTCAGTGAATACAAACCTAAATTCAACTATGCATTTAGCCTTTTCTTTTTTATACCGGGTGATTTCCCGGCGACATCACGGGGTGCGGTCTTTCCGCATAAAAATAATAGTTGGTTATTCGGGATGGGAACAATGCATACATCCGAGTTGCTAAAACATATCTATGACATCAATTTGTCGTATTTACTGCTCGCGCAGCGTTTAATTAGTCAGGACAAGGCGTCCGCGATGTTTCGTCTGGGTATTAACGAAGAAATGGCAACCATGCTGGGTGGTTTAACCCTCCCGCAGATGGTTAAACTGGCTGAAACGAATCAACTGGTTTGCCAGTTCCGTTTCGACGATTCGCAGACAATAACGCGTCTGACGCAGGACTCCCGTGTTGACGATCTTCAACAGATCCATACCGGAATTCTTCTCTCCACCCGCTTGCTTAACGAAATCAGCCAGCCTGATGACGCAGCCCGTAAGAAAAGGGCCTAGCAATGAGCGAGAAAAGCATTGTTCAGGAAGCGCGTGACATACAGCTGGCCATGGAGCTGATTACGCTGGGTGCTCGTTTACAAATGCTGGAAAGCGAGACTCAGTTGAGCCGTGGCCGTCTCATCAAACTGTATAAAGAGTTACGTGGTAGTCCCCCGCCGAAAGGCATGCTGCCGTTTTCTACCGACTGGTTTATGACGTGGGAGCAGAATATTCACGCTTCCATGTTCTGTAATGCCTGGCAGTATCTTCTCAAAACCGGTTTGTGTAGCGGCGTTGACGCCGTGATCAAAGCGTACAAACTTTACCTTGAACAATGCCCACAGCAGGAAGAAGGTCCTCTGCTGGCGCTGACCCGCGCATGGACGCTGGTGCGTTTTGTTGAGAGCGGAATGCTTGAACTGTCGCGCTGCAACTGTTGCGATGGCAATTTCATCACCCATGCTCACCAGCCTGCAGGCAGCTTCGCCTGTAGTTTATGTCAGCCTCCATCCCGCGCAGTAAAAAGACGTAAACTTTCCCGGGATGCTGCCGATATTATTCCACAACTGCTGGATGAACAGATCGAACAAGCTGTTTAACCCGAACGTGTGGGCAAGATTCCAGCAGCGGTAAGCAATTACCGCTGCTTTTTTTTACCCCACAAACGGTAAACGCTGCGAGCTGGACGTCCTTGCCATAGTCACTAGCGGAAGGATGATGTCGTGCTTATCTTATTAGGTTACCTGGTAGTTCTCGGTACAGTTTTCGGCGGTTACATGATGACCGGCGGGCACCTTGGAGCACTCTATCAACCGGCTGAACTTATTATCATCGGCGGTGCAGGGGTAGGGGCTTTTATCGTTGGCAACAACGGTAAATCGATCAAGGGGACGCTGAAAGCTATTCCACTGCTGTTCCGTCGTTCGAAATACACCAAAAGCATGTATATGGATCTGCTGGCACTGCTCTATCGCCTGATGGCGAAGTCGCGTCAGCAGGGGATGTTCTCTCTTGAACGGGATATTGAAAACCCTAAAGAGAGCGAAATTTTTGCCAGCTATCCGCGCATTCTTGCCGATGCCATGATGCTGGACTTCATCGTCGATTATCTGCGACTGATCATCAGCGGCAACATGAATACCTTCGAAATCGAAGCGCTGATGGACGAAGAGATCGAAACCCACGAAAGCGAATCCGAAGTGCCAGCCAACAGCCTGGCGCTGGTGGGCGATTCCCTCCCGGCATTCGGTATCGTTGCTGCGGTCATGGGGGTGGTTCACGCCCTGGCTTCGGCAGACCGTCCGGCAGCCGAGCTGGGTGCGCTGATTGCCCATGCGATGGTGGGCACCTTCCTCGGTATTTTGCTGGCGTACGGCTTCATCTCTCCGCTGGCAAGCGTGCTGCGCCAGAAGAGCGCGGAAACCACCAAAATGATGCAGTGCGTGAAGATCACGCTGCTCTCTAACCTCAACGGTTACGCGCCACCGATTGCTGTTGAGTTTGGCCGTAAAACGCTTTACTCCAGCGAGCGTCCGTCGTTTATCGAACTTGAAGAACACGTGCGCGCGGTAAAAAACCCAAACCAACAGACGACAACTGAGGACGCATGAAAAACCAGTCCCATCCGATCGTCATCGTAAAAAAACGCAAGCACAAGGGCGGTGGGCATGGCGCTCACGGCTCGTGGAAAATTGCCTACGCCGACTTTATGACCGCAATGATGGCGTTCTTTCTGGTGATGTGGCTGATCTCCATCTCCAGCCCAAAAGAGCTGATCCAGATTGCCGAATATTTCCGAACGCCGCTGGCGACGGCGGTGTCCGGTGGGCCGCGTATCTCTAACAGCGACAGCCCGATCCCCGGTGGGGGCGATGATTACACCCAGCAGAAGGGTGAGGTGAAAAAAGAGCCGAACATCGACGAGCTGAAAAGAAAGATGGAACAGGCGCGCCTGAAGAAACTGCGCGGCGATCTCGATCAGTTGATTGAAGCCGATCCGAAGCTGCGCGCATTGCGCCCGCACCTGAAAATCGATCTGGTGCAGGAAGGGTTACGTATTCAGATTATTGATAGCCAGAACCGCCCGATGTTTAAAACCGGGAGTGCGGAAGTTGAACCGTACATGCGCGATATTCTGCGCGCCATTGCCCCGGTGCTGAACGGCATTCCTAACCGGGTCAGCCTGTCAGGACACACGGATGATTTCCCGTACGCCAGTGGGGAGAAGGGATACAGCAACTGGGAGCTTTCTGCCGATCGTGCCAACGCCTCGCGCCGCGAGCTGGTGGTAGGTGGGCTTGATGATGGCAAGGTACTGCGCGTGGTCGGCATGGCAGCAACCATGCGGGTCTCCGACCGCGGGCCGGATGACGCCATCAACCGTCGTATCAGTCTTTTAGTGCTGAACCAGCAGGCGGAGCAGGCCATCCTGCATGAAAACGCCGAAAGTCAGAATGAGTCACTGGACGATTTAAAACAGCCTGGGGCCGTTCCTTCGGCTGCCGTTCCAACATCGCCACCAGCCAATCCGAGGTGATAGCGTGAGCATGGATATTAGCGATTTTTACCAGACATTCTTTGATGAAGCCGACGAATTGTTGGCCGATATGGAGCAACACTTACTCGATTTGGTGCCCGAAGCACCGGACTCCGAGCAGCTCAATGCCATCTTCCGTGCGGCGCATTCCATTAAGGGCGGGGCCGGAACGTTTGGATTTACAATCCTGCAGGAAACAACCCATTTAATGGAAAACCTGCTTGATGAAGCACGACGCGGTGAGATGCAGCTCAATACCGACATTATCAACCTGTTTTTGGAAACCAAAGATATTATGCAGGAACAGCTCGACGCCTATAAAAGTTCGGCAGAGCCTGACGCCGCCAGCTTTGAATACATCTGCAACGCGCTGCGCCAGCTCGCGCTGGAAGCCAAAGGTGAAGTTGCCGCAGCCGTGGTTCCGGCCGCAAAACTGAGCGTTGTCGATGCGGTTGCCGCGCAGGAGTCAGCCCCTGCCGACGCACCGGCGGGCAAATTGCGCGTTGTGCTGTCACGCCTGAAAGAGAGTGAAGTTAACCTGCTGGAAGACGAGCTGGGTAACCTGGCGACGTTAAGCAACGTGGTCAAAGGCAAAGACAGCCTTGCCGCGACGCTTGATGGCGGTATTGGCCAGGACGATATCGTGGCGGTGCTGTGCTTTGTGATTGAAGCCGACCAGATTGCTTTTGAAACCGAAACCGCCGCGGTTGAAGCCCCGGCGGCTGAGGAAGCGGTGGCGGTCGTCGCTCAGGCTGCGGTACCGGCCGTTGCCCCTGCGGCTCCGGCGTTAAAAGCGGTGCCAAAAGAGGCGGCCGCGCCGGGCCGTGGTGAAAAACCTGCCGCGCGCGCCAGCGAGTCAACCAGCATCCGCGTTGCGGTTGAGAAGGTTGACCAGCTGATTAACCTGGTGGGTGAACTGGTCATCACGCAGTCCATGCTGGCCCAGCGTTCTAACGAACTGGACCCGGTCACCCATGGCGACCTGATTACCAGCATGGGTCAGCTGCAGCGTAATGCCCGCGATCTGCAGGAATCGGTCATGTCCATCCGTATGATGCCGATGGAATATGTCTTCAGCCGCTTCCCGCGCCTGGTTCGCGATCTCGCCAGCAAGCTGAATAAACAGATTGAACTGACCCTGATGGGCAGCTCAACGGAGCTGGATAAGAGCCTGATCGAGCGCATTATCGACCCGTTAACGCACCTGGTGCGTAACAGCCTCGACCACGGTATCGAACTGCCGGAAAACCGCATTGCCGCTGGAAAATCCCCGGTCGGGAATCTGATCCTCTCTGCGGAACACCAGGGCGGGAACATCTGCATCGAAGTGACCGATGACGGCGCGGGCCTTAACCGCGAGCGCATCCTGGCAAAAGCCATTTCGCAGGGGATGGCGGTCAATGAAAACATGACCGACGAAGAAGTGGGCATGCTGATCTTCGCGCCGGGCTTCTCAACCGCAGAGCAGGTGACCGACGTGTCCGGCCGCGGCGTGGGCATGGACGTGGTGAAACGTAACATCCAGGAGATGGGCGGCCACGTTGAGATCAAGTCTAAACAGGGTTCCGGCACTACCATTCGCATCCTGCTGCCGCTGACGCTGGCGATTCTGGACGGCATGTCGGTGAAGGTGGCGGACGAAGTCTTTATCCTGCCGCTGAACGCGGTGATGGAATCCCTGCAGCCGCGTGAGGAAGATCTGCATCCGCTGGCGGGCGGCGAGCGCGTTCTCGAAGTGCGCGGCGAGTACCTGCCGCTGGTGGAGCTGTGGAAAGTGTTCGAGGTGGACGGGGCGAAGACGGAGGCCACGCAGGGTATCGTTGTGATCCTGCAAAGTGCGGGTCGCCGCTACGCGCTGCTGGTCGATCAGCTGATTGGTCAGCACCAGGTTGTTGTGAAGAACCTCGAAAGCAACTACCGCAAAGTGCCGGGTATTTCTGCCGCCACCATTCTGGGTGATGGTAGCGTGGCGCTGATCGTCGACGTGTCGGCGCTTCAGGGATTAAATCGTGAACAACGTGTGGCGTACACAGCCGCCTGATTAAGTAGAAGGTAAAAACATGACCGGTATGAGTAACGTAACGAAACTGGCGGGCGAGCCATCAGGGCAGGAATTCCTGGTATTCACTTTGGGCGATGAGGAGTACGGCATCGATATCCTGAAAGTGCAGGAAATCCGTGGTTATGACCAGGTTACCCGCATCGCCAACACGCCTGCTTTTATTAAAGGCGTCACCAACCTGCGCGGCGTTATTGTCCCTATCGTCGATCTGCGCGTGAAGTTCAGCCAGGGCGACGTTGACTATAACGACAACACCGTGGTGATCGTCCTGAATCTGGGTCAACGCGTGGTGGGTATTGTGGTGGATGGCGTCTCTGACGTGCTTTCTCTGACGTCCGATCAAATCCGTCCTGCACCGGAATTTGCGGTCACGCTGTCGACCGAATATCTGACCGGTCTGGGCGCGCTCGGCGAGCGTATGCTGATTCTGGTGAACATTGAGAAGCTGCTGAACAGCGACGAGATGGCGCTGCTGGATATCGCGGCGAGCCACGTAGCGTAGGTAAATGCAAAACGGCAACCCAGGTTGCCGTTTTTTGTGTTTGCTCCCTCTCCCCGTGGGAGAGGGCTGGGGTGAGGGCATCAGGCCTCACCCTTTTTTACATCATAACGCTTACCCGGCCTACGTGTTCGAGCCATTTGTAGGCCGGGTAAGGCGAAGCCGCCACCCGGCTTTTTTACTTACGCTTCCTGCTTCACCAGCTCAGCTTCCGCTTCACGCGCGCCTTCATTTTGCGACAGCATCGCGGTCGCAATCCCGTTCCCCAGCACGTTAATCGCAGAGCGGCCCATATCCAGGAAGTGGTCGATCCCCATCAGCAGCAGAATGCCGGCTACCGGAATGTTAAAGCTCGGGATCGTTGCGGCCAGCACCACCAGCGAGGAGCGCGGTACGCCCGCAATCCCTTTGGAGGCCAGCATCAGGGTCAGCATCAGAACCGTCACCTCAGAGAAGCTCAGGTGAATATTGTACGCCTGCGCGATAAACATCGAGGCGAAAGAGCAGTACACCATCGACCCCACCAGGTTGAAGGAGTAGCCAATCGGCAGAACGAAAGAGGCAATGTTGCGCGAACAGCCAAAACGCTCCAGCTGCTCCAGCGTTTTTGGATAGGCCGCTTCTGAACTGCTGGTGGTAAACGCCACCAGCACCGGGTCTTTCAGCATGCTGACCAGGCGAAACACCTCTTTTTTCAATACCATGTAACCCACGGCCAGCAGCACCATGCAGGTGAGAACAATGGCAACGTAGTAGCCGCCAATAAAGGAGGCATAGTTCAGCAGAATGCCGAGACCCTGAGTGGCAATCACGGACGAAATCGCCGCGAAAATGGCCAGCGGCGCAACGTACATTACGTAACCCGTCACCTTCAGCATGATATGGGAAACCACGTCCAGCGCGGCTACCAGCGGTGCGTTGAATTTCTGACCCAGCGATGCGCCGCCGATGCCAAAGAACATCGAGAACACCACAATCTGCAGGATCTCATTGTTCGACATCGCCCCTGCGATGCTGGTTGGAATGGTGTGGGACAGGAACGCTTTCAGCGTCATGCCCCCAACGGCCAGACCGGTATCGACCGCCTCGGTTGGGATTGTCAGGTTCAGACCGCTGCCCGGGTGCTCCAGGGTGACGATAAACAGGCCGACCAGAATCGAGAGCACGGAAGAGCTGATAAACCACACCATCGCTTTGCCCCCCACGCGGCCAATGGTGGAGGTTTCGCCCAGCTTCATGATGCCGACGGTGAGCGTGCTGAAGACCAGTGGTGCAATGACCATTTTGATCAGACGAAGGAAAATATCGGTCAGAAGGGTAATATTATCCGACCAGGCTTTGATGGCATCCGCAGATGCATACTCATGAATTGCTGCCCCTGAAAGAATACCCGCCAGCATGAATATCACGATGAAGAGTGTGAGTTTGTTTGCACTTGCCACGAAAAAAGACCCTCTATGCGCTTCGGTTGCCACTCGCATCGATACATATAAATTTTTTATTACGATGCGGGAAATTATTCGGCACATAAATTGACGCAAAGTGTAGGGGGTTACAACTCCTTTTTAATTTTTATTAATTTTGTTGTTTATACGTCGACGATATATTGTGACCGCGATCACACTTCAATGGATATATTCTCTGCGGATACAATAAAATCTCTGGTCGAATGAATTTAACCTACTGTTATCTATATAAAAATTGAGTCAATAAGACATATGCCTTATACGTCATGGGGCAGGTGGTCGAAGCGATATCCGTAAACTAAATTCTCAATAACCCCCTCAGAGGAATGTTAAGCGGGGCTAACATCTTGAACGGCCGAAATAAAATGTGGCAAGGGAACGGCGACGTCTTCTGGAGGGTGGAAAAATGAAAAGAATACTTCTTGTGATCTGCACAGGAACTTTATTGACGGCGACAACAGCCCCGCAGGCGCTGGCCGTCACCAGCAGCGGCACTATCGGCGCGACGCTGACGCTGACCAACGGTTGTCTGATAAACGGATCGCCCACGCAAAACGGCATTAACTTCGGGACGCTTAATTTCGGCACCCATCCCGCCACGTTTTCCACCCTGACCACGCAGTTAACCGGTGCCAGCGGCGGAAACACCTTCACTATTCAATGTACGACCGCCAGCTATACGGTGGCGATTACCGGCAACACCAACTCCACGGCACCCGGTACCGTTGTCGGCACGCCTGGAACGCCAGCACGTTATCTGATCAACACCGCCAATGCGGCACAGGGCGTGGCATACAGCCTTTACAGCGACAGCGGGTTTAACAACGTTGTTGCCAACAATGCCGCGTTGCCTGTCGCGTCTACGGCGGGAGGCGTCGATAGTTACACGCTCTACGGACGTATTACCGGCGGCGGTAACAGCGTAGCGGTCGTACCGGGAACCTACACCGACACGATAAACGTCAGCGTAACCTATTAGTCCGGCAGTGCCATGAAGGCATTTATAACGAGTCTGCGCAAAAGCGCAGAGGGACACGTGCAGCCTTTTTTCGCGCTGGTGGTCGGATTGCTGATGACGTCCTCGGCCGGCGCGGTGACGTCACAGTCCTTCAAAGTGAGCGCGACCATTGTACCGGGATGCGCGGTGGCCACCGGCAGCGGGGGGATGCTCGGTACGCTGGATTTTGGCAGCCATAACGGCGTCGAAACCGCACCGGTAAGCACCAGCTTTGTGCCAAGCGGGGCCTTATCCATCGCCTGTACGCCAGGCGTGGCGCTGAGCATGAGCATTAACGGCGGTCAAAATTATTCATCCGTTCGCCGCATGAAGCGCACGGACGGTGCCGACCTGGTGAGTTACCGGCTCTACAGCAGCAGCTCGCTGGCCGCGAACAGCGAAATTGGCGTCAACCAGGCAATACCGGTGACCTATACCAACAGCAATAACATCGCGCTGCCGCTTTTTGGCGTGGCGCTACTGACCGGGTTTAGCCCGGCAGGAACGTATTCCGATCAGCTCACTGTGACCTTGTCATGGTAATAAAGGGAGAGTGCCGATGAAGCCGTTTTTCAGACCTCTATGTCTGGCGGGCGCGTTGGGAATGGCGGCAGCCGGCCAGGCGCAGGCGGCAGCCACCATTCTGCTCTGGCCTATCGATCCGTGGCTTTCGGCAGACGCCAAAGCCACGGAACTGTGGATCCAGAACCAGGGAAACAGCGCGGCGACGATGCAGGTGCGCATTGTGCGCTGGAAGCAGGAGGACGGGCACGAGCGTTATACCGCGCAGCAGGACGTGGTGGCCAGCCCGCCCATCGTCACGATTGGCACAGGCAGTAAGCAGCTTATTCGTCTTATTAAACAGGCTTCGGTTCCCGCAGGCGTTGAGCAAGCCTACCGCATTATTGTGGATGAAATCCCCCAGCCGGATGCCAAAGCCGAACCTACCATCGGCCTCAAATTACAGATGCGTTACTCCATTCCTCTGTTCGTTTATGGGCAGGGGATCCCGACAATAAAAGAGGGCGCGCATCACGCGCTGGCGGAGACCCAAAACCTGAGCTGGCGGGTGACGCAGGCGGGTGGACAACCTGCGCTGGAGGTCCGAAACCGGGGTGATGTCCACGTCAGGCTGAGCCAGGTGGCGCTGGAGCAGGGTGGGCAGAAACGCACGGTCGCGGAGGGATTGCTGGGTTACGTGCTCCCGGGCAGCACCCGCAGCTGGCCAATACCCGCTGGCGTTCGTCAGCCAGAGCGGATGAGCGCGCAGATTAATGCCAGGGACGCACAATGGCAGTCGACCCCCGTCAACTGAAGCCGGCGATGATGATCCTGCTTTGCGTCAGTTCCGCGGCCTGGGCTGAGCCCGGCGACGACAGTTTACCGCCGCCTCCCCAGGCGCAGGCGATAAACGACGAGGCGGTGTTCCAGCTTGCGCTCGTGCTGAACCACTACGATACCGGCCTGGTCGTGCCGGTGACGCAGCGTAAAGGCGCTTTCTTTATCTCCAGCGCCGATTTACTGCGCGCGGGGCTGCCCCCGGAGCATGTGCCAACCGGAGAGGTCAATCTCTCCTCGCTTGCCCGGGTGCGGGTAGAGTACGACAGCGCCGCGCAGCGCCTGCTGCTGACCGTTCCCCGCGACTGGGTCACCGCCCGCGCGACTCCCTTCAGCGCCCAAACGGCGCAGACTAAACCGCACTTCGGACGCGGCGCGCTGCTGAATTACGATTTCTATACCAACCACACGGAGCATATCGGCGGTCAGGCCTCGCTCTGGCACGAATTCCGCTACTTCAATGAGAACGGCTCGTTTTCCTCTACGGGCTATGCCCGGGAAAATTTCACCGGTAACCACGGCCAGCAGGAAGGGTATGTCCGCTACGACACGACCCTGCTGTTCACGAATGAAGAGGACGCGATGAGCTGGAGCGTCGGGGACGTGATCTCCGATGCCCTGAGCTGGAGCTCCAGCGTGCGGATGGGCGGGGTAAGCGTCGGGCGGGATTTTTCCCTGCGCCCCGATCTGGTGACGTGGCCGCTGCCCGAGTTCTCGGGGGAAGCCGCGGTACCCACCTCGGTCGATCTCTTTATCAACGGCTATCGCTCCGGCTCAACCCAGCTTCAGCCGGGCCCCTTCACCCTGACCAATCTGCCCTATATTAACGGCGCCGGAAATGCGGTGCTGGTGACCACCGATGCGCTGGGGCGCCAGGTGAGCACCACGCTGCCGTTTTACGTCACCAGTGATTTGCTTAAACAAGGGCTGAGCGACGGCGCCGTGACCCTGGGCAGCCTGCGGCGCAATTACGGCATTAAGAATTTCGACTACGGCTCGGCGGCCGGCAGCGGCTCGTATCGCTACGGGGTAACGGACTGGCTGACGCTGGAGGGCCACGCGGAGGGGGCGCAGGAGCTGGCGCTGGGCGGGGCAGGGACGGTAATAAAACTCGGGCAGCTTGGCGTGGTGAATACCGCCTACTCGCAAAGCCGCATGCGCGGGGATACGGGCGGGCAAATCAGCTGGGGTTACCAGTACAGCACCAGCGAGTTTAGCGTCGCGACCCAGCACACGCGCCGCGGCCGCGGTTTTGGCAACCTCGCTCTCTACGATCAGCCGACGGTCTATGACGAAAACGACAAACCCATCGCCAGCTTTAGCCGCAATACGGACCAGTATTCTCTGACCTTCAATCTGGGACAGTACGGCAACATTGGCGCGGCCTGGATTGGCGTTGAGAGCTTTGACAGTCAAAAAACGGAGCTGCTGAACCTCTCCTGGAGCCGCAACCTGTGGGGGGCAAGCAGTATTTACCTTGCTGGCAGCCGGGACCAGCAGCGGGGAGACTGGACGGTCGCGCTGTCGCTGCAGGTCCCGCTGGGCGCGCGCGACAGCGCTGCCTTCACCGTTGAAAACACCCCTGACGCAGGCAGTACCCAGCGGATCAACTACAACCACTCTATGCCCTCAGACGGCGGGTTTAGCTGGAACATGGCGTGGGCCAACCAGTCGAGAGCCAGTGATTATCAGCAGGGCACGCTGGGCTGGCGCAACAACAACATTGAGCTGCAGGGCGGCGCCTATGGCGAAAGGGACATGATGACCTGGTGGGGCGAGGCGATGGGTTCCGTTGTGCTGATGGACGGCGAGCTGTTTGCAGCAAACAAGATCAACGATGCGTTTGTGGTCATTAGTACCGACGGCCATCCGGATGTGCCCGTCAGCTATGAGAACCAGCCCGTCGGGAAAACAAACCGCAACGGTTACCTGCTGGTCAGCGGGGTCTCGGCCTATTACCCGGCAAGCTACCGGATTGATACCCTGAATCTGCCGGCGGATACCCAGCTGAAAGAGACCGAACGGCGCATTGCGATCCGCCGCCACAGCGGTTACCTGGTTGATTTCCCGATGGAGCAGGAGCGGGTCGCCAGCGTCATCCTGCATGATGCGCGCGGACAGGCGATTCCGGTGGGCAGCCAGGTGCGCAGGACCTCGCGCAGCAATGCGGTGGTGGGGTATGACGGCATCGCCTGGCTGGAAAATCTCAGCGATGTGAACCCGCTTGAGGTAATAACGCCTGACGGGAAGCGCTGCACGACCACCCTGAGCGTGGGGGCAAACCCGGAGCACAGACTGGAAACCTACGGTCCGCTGGTTTGTCGGGAGGGGCCATGAGGCGCCTGCTGCTGTGGGTGCTGCTGCTGTTCTCCGGCGGCGGCTGGGCGGCATGTACCGTCAGTACGGTCAATGCGTCGTTTGGCAGCGTCACGTCGTTCGCGCTCAGCGGAACCGGAGAGGTGGAAACGACCGGCACGCTGGTGGTGGCGTGTGATACCGTGCTCAACGTTCTGACCAACGACTCGGTGACGCTGAACTACACCGCGGCATCGGTGTCGGGCAGCAGTCGCGCGACCATGAAACGTACGGATAATGCGGCCATCGCGGACGTTATCCCCACCCGACTGTGCGGATTATCGGGCTGCGCGAGCAGCAGCGAGGTGCAGATAAGTAAATCGTATACCTGGAGCGGAAACACTCTGCTGGGATTGCTGGGGTCAAAGCAGTACAACATTCCGCTCTATTTTCGCACCGTCGCCGGGCAAAACGTCACCGCCGGGCCTTACCAGGTACTGTTGACGTTCAGCATCAACTACAGCGTCTGCGCGTTAGGCGTGGGAAGCCTGTGTACGAATCCCCAGACGGGAACTGCAACGACCACTATTCTGCTTAACATGACCGTTACCAACGATTGCAGCGCGATGACCACCCCGGACGTGAACTTTAACAGCGCGCCGCTGGTGCAAAGTTTCCCGACCGTCTCGCAGGCGATTGCTGTTACCTGTACCAAAGGCAGTACTTATACCATCGGCATTAATAATGGTGCTAACGCGCTGAACAACGTGCGGCGGATGGTGAGCGGCAGCAACTATATGAGCTACGACATCTATAAAGAAGCCACGACTAACCGCTGGGGCGGCAGCGGCACCGAGCGCTGGACCAGCGCGACGTCGTCGCAGGTCAGCACGGACGGTTTACTGCGCACCTACAACTACACCGCAAAAGTCCTGACCAGTCAGGCCACGCCCCCCGCCGGCACCTACACCGACACGCTGATTGTCGACGTGGCGTTTTAACCCTGCGCTTTTCCCTTTCTCAAATGTAAAGTTCCTGTGGGCAGTGCCGATAACACCGTTAATAAATCTATGAGAAGGTGTTGTATGTTGAACCGTATCCGCGTTGTCACAATGCTCATGATGGTGCTGGTCATTTTCGCACTTCTTCAGCTCATTTCCGGCGGGCTTTTTTTCTCGTCATTGAAACAGAACCAGGACAGCTTCGCGGCCTCGAACGATCTCCGCCTGCAGCAGAGTGAACTCACGTCGACGTGGGATCTGATGCTGCAAACGCGTATCAACCTGAGCCGCTCGTCCGCGCGCATGATGATGGACCCCAACAATCAGCAGAGCAGCGCGAAAACCGATCTGTTGAAAAATGCCCGCGCCACGCTCGCTGACGCCGCTAAACACTACGACGCCTTCAAAAAGATTACGCCGCAGCCTGCCATGGAGCAGGTGAGCCAGAATATTGATGAAAAATACAGCGCCTACCATGCCGGTCTGACGGAGCTGATTCAGTTCCTGGAGAACGGCAACATGGACGCCTATTTCGCGCAGCCGACGCAAGGGATGCAAAACGCCCTCGGCGCGGCGCTGGGGGAATACGCGAAGGCCAGCGGTGACCTGTACCACTCGGCCTTTACGGAAAGCCAGAATGACTACCGTTTTGCAAAATGGCAGATGGCGGTACTGGCGCTGGCGCTGGTCATCGTGCTGGTTGCGGTATGGTACGGCATTCGCCATATCCTGCTGAATCCTCTCGGCCGCGTGATTGCCCACATTCGTGAAATTGCCGGCGGTGACCTGACCAAAACGCTGATCGTTTCCGGGCGCAATGAGATCACCGAGCTGGCAAACAGCGTTGACCATATGCAGCGTTCGCTTATTGAGACCGTCGCCAACGTGCGTAACGGGTCAGAGGCGATCTATACCGGCACCAGCGAAATCGCAATGGGGAATAACGATCTCTCTTCCCGCACCGAACAGCAGGCGTCCGCCCTGGAAGAGACGGCCGCCAGCATGGAGCAGCTCACCGCAACCGTGAAGCAGAACGCCGATAACGCCCGCCAGGCGTCTCAGCTGGCGGAAAGCGCCTCCGAGACGGCGCAGCGCGGTGGTCGCGTGGTGGATGGCGTGGTCAAAACCATGCACGAAATCGCCGACAGCTCGAAGAAAATTGCCGACATCATCAGCGTGATCGACGGCATAGCTTTCCAGACCAACATTCTGGCGCTGAACGCCGCCGTGGAAGCGGCGCGCGCGGGCGAACAGGGTCGCGGGTTTGCCGTAGTGGCCGGGGAAGTGCGTAACCTGGCCAGCCGCAGCGCCAACGCGGCAAAAGAGATCAAGTCGCTGATTGAAGATTCCGTCTCCCGCGTGGATACCGGCTCCGTGCTGGTGGAAAGCGCAGGGGAGACCATGAATGACATCGTGAATGCCGTTACTCGCGTGACGGACATCATGGGTGAAATCGCCTCTGCGTCCGATGAGCAGAGTCGTGGTATCGACCAGGTTGCCCTGGCGGTATCGGAAATGGATCGCGTGACACAGCAAAACGCCGCCCTGGTGCAGGAGTCCGCCGCGGCGGCCGCTGCCCTGGAAGACCAGGCGAGCCGTCTGAAGATGGCCGTCTCGGCGTTTCGTCTCGCTTCACTCGCTGGAAACACGGTCGCCCCGCAGGCGACGTATCGCGCGCCAGCCGTTGAATCGGCTGCCAACCGTACGCGTACCGCGACGACCGGACAAGATGAAAACTGGGAAACATTTTGACTGACAATTAAACCGCGGCTGCTTGCCGCTTGATGGGAGCGTGGATGTTAAATCGTATTCGTATCTCGACCACACTGTTTTTGATTTTGATCCTTTGCGGTGTGTTGCAGGTTGGCAGTAACGGGTTGTCTTTTTGGGCGTTTCGCGATGGCTATCAGAATTTGCAGGAAGTTGAGGCGAGTAACCAGCAGCGCTCCGCACTGGCACAAACGCGTGCCGTGCTGTTGCAGGCAAGCACCGCGCTGAACAAGGCGGGAACCTTAACCGCCCTGAGCTATCCGCCGGATGACATTAAGGCGCTGATGGCGACCGCGCGCGACAGCCTGAAACAGGCAGACGTACAGTTTAAGGCCTTTACGGCGCAGGCCGCCGACAGCGAGAAAGAGAAAGCGCTGAAGGCCGCCATGAAGACGAACTTTGACCAGTGGTACGGCGATCTGGACCACCAGGCGACCTGGCTTGAGAACAACCAGCTGTCGGACTTTATGACCGCGCCGGTTCAGTCCTCTCAGGCGGCGTTTGACGGCAGCTTTAACGCGTGGCAGCAGAATATTAACCAGACCGTTCAGCGTGCCGGCGAAGACAGCCGTAAAAGCTATCACATGTCCGGCGTCATCTTTGCCGCGGTTGTGATTCTGGCAGGGTTGCTGACCGGCGGGTCGCTGCTCTGGTCGCGCAGAATGATTGTGCAGCCGCTGGCGATCGTCAGCAGCCATTTCGACAGCATTGCGAAGGGGGACCTGGCGCGACCGGTGGCGGTGTTCGGCAGGAACGAAATTTCGGCGATCTTTGCCAGCCTGAAGGCGATGCAGGGATCGCTCAGGGAGACGGTATCCGACGTGCGTCAGGGCAGCTATGCCATGCACACCGGGATCTCAGAGATTGCGGCAGGTAATAACGATCTTTCATCCCGCACCGAGCAGCAGGCGGCCTCGCTGGCGCAGACGGCGGCCAGCATGGAGCAGCTGACCGCGACGGTAAGCCAGAACGCCGATAACGCGCGTCAGGCGTCTGACCTGTCAAAACAGGCGGCGATGACGGCGAAGAAGGGCGGCGATCAGGCCTCTCACGTCGCCAGCACTATGCAGGAGATTGCCACCAGCTCGCAGAAAATTGGTGACATCATCAGCGTGATTGACGGTATCGCGTTCCAGACCAATATTCTGGCGCTGAACGCCGCGGTTGAAGCGGCGCGTGCCGGGGAGCAGGGGCGCGGGTTTGCGGTGGTGGCGGGTGAAGTGCGTAACCTGGCGAGCCGCAGCGCCAACGCGGCAAAAGAAATTAAGGTGCTGATTGAAGAGTCGGTTTCGCGCGTCCAGCAGGGCTCAACGCTGGTGGACACGGCGGCGAAAACGATGAACGAGATTGTCACCTCCGTCACGCGGGTAAACGACATCATGGGCGAAATTGCCTCTGCGTCGGACGAACAGCGTCGCGGCATTGAGCAGGTTGCCCAGGCTGTCAGCCAGATGGATCAGGTCACGCAACAAAACGCCTCGCTGGTCGAGGAAGCGGCAGCGGCAACCGATCAGCTGGCCAGCCAGGCGGATCGTCTGACCGGGCTGGTCGCGGTATTTAATGTGAAAGAGCACGTTGAAGCAGTAACAGAAGTCGGGCGGTCGCAGGCCGTGCCAGTTGTATCCTGAATGTAATTAAGAAGGCGCTATGACATCACCAATGCCCCCTGGGCAAACGTCATTATTGTTGCAGATGACACAGCGCCTCGCGCTGTCCGACGCGCATTTTCGTCGGATATGTCAGTTAATCTACCAGCGTGCGGGGATCGTGCTTGCGGATCATAAGCGAGACATGGTCTACAACCGACTGGTGCGGCGCTTGCGTACGCTGGGGCTGGATGATTTTGGTCGCTATCTGAGCATGCTCGAAGCGAACCAGAACAGCGCTGAGTGGCAGGCATTTATTAACTCCTTAACCACCAACCTGACGGCGTTTTTCCGTGAAGCTCACCACTTCCCGGTACTGGCAGAGCACGCGCGCCGTCGCACCGGGGAGTACCGCGTCTGGAGTGCGGCCGCCTCGACGGGCGAAGAGCCTTACTCGCTGGCGATCACCCTTGCCGACACGCTGGGAATGACGCCCGGACGCTGGAAAGTTTACGCCAGCGATATCGATACCGAGGTGCTGGAGAAGGCGCGCAACGGTGTTTATCGCCAGGATGAGCTGAAAACGCTGTCACCGCAGCAGCTGCAGCGTTATTTCATGCGCGGCACAGGCCCGCATGAAGGCCTGGTACGCGTACGCCAGGAGCTGGCGAACTGCGTTGAGTTCGCGCCCGTTAACCTGCTGGATAAGCAGTACAACGTGCCGGGGCCGTTCGACGCCATTTTTTGCCGTAACGTCATGATCTATTTTGATAAAACGACGCAACAGGACATTCTGCGTCGGTTTGTTCCGTTGCTCAAGCCTGACGGTTTACTGTTTGCCGGGCACTCGGAAAACTTCAGCAACCTCGCGCGTGAGTTTAGCCTGCGTGGGCAAACGGTATATGCGCTGAGTAAGGAAAAAGCATGAGTAAAATCAGGGTATTGTCTGTCGATGATTCAGCGCTGATGCGTCAGATCATGACTGAAATCATCAATAGCCACAGCGACATGGAGATGGTGGCGACAGCGCCCGATCCCCTGGTAGCGCGGGATTTAATTAAAAAATATAACCCCGATGTGCTAACGCTGGATGTCGAGATGCCGCGCATGGATGGCATAGATTTCCTCGAAAAGCTAATGCGTCTTCGGCCCATGCCGGTGGTGATGGTCTCCTCCCTGACCGGGAAAGGATCGGAAATCACCCTGCGCGCGCTGGAGCTGGGGGCGGTGGATTTTGTCACCAAACCGCAGCTCGGCATTCGTGAAGGGATGCTGGCGTACAGCGAAATGATCGCCGAGAAAATTCGCACCGCGTCGCGCGCGAAGCTTGCCGCCCACACGCCGCTGGCCGCGCCGGCAACCCTGAAGGCCGGCCCGTTACTCAGCTCGGAAAAACTGCTGGTCATTGGAGCGTCAACCGGAGGAACAGAGGCAATTCGCCATGTACTCCAGCCATTGCCGCTTTCAAGTCCGGGTATTCTGATCACTCAGCATATGCCGCCAGGCTTTACCCGTTCGTTCGCCGAACGCCTGAACAAGCTGTGCCAGATCAGCGTGAAAGAGGCGGAAGACGGCGAGCGCGTGCTTCCGGGACATGCGTATATCGCCCCGGGCGACAAGCATATGGAGCTGTCGCGCAGCGGCGCTAACTATCAGATCAAAATTCATGACGGACCGCCGGTTAACCGGCACCGTCCGTCGGTGGATGTGCTGTTTCATTCGGTGGCGAAACATGCGGGGCGCAACGCCGTTGGGGTGATCCTGACGGGGATGGGCAACGACGGTGCCGCCGGAATGCTTGCAATGCACCAGGCTGGCGCCTGGACGATTGCGCAGAATGAAGCAAGTTGTGTGGTGTTCGGCATGCCGCGCGAGGCCATCAATATGGGTGGCGTGAGCGAAGTGGTCGATCTTAGCCAGGTAAGCCAGCAGATGCTGGCGAAAATCAGTGCCGGACAGGCAATACGTATTTAAAGAGGAGTGTAGTTTTATGGCGGACAAAGAGCTCAGATTTTTGGTTGTGGATGACTTTTCCACCATGCGTCGCATTGTGCGTAACCTGCTGAAAGAGCTGGGCTTCAACAACGTTGAAGAAGCAGAAGATGGCGTTGATGCGCTGAACAAACTGCAGGCTGGCGGGTTTGGTTTTGTCATCTCTGACTGGAACATGCCGAACATGGACGGTCTGGAACTGCTGAAAACCATTCGTGCAGACGCGGCAATGGCCTCTCTGCCGGTTCTGATGGTTACCGCAGAAGCGAAGAAAGAGAACATCATTGCCGCTGCACAGGCGGGCGCAAGCGGCTATGTGGTGAAGCCATTTACCGCGGCGACCCTGGAAGAGAAGCTCGGCAAGATCTTCGAGAAACTCGGCATGTGAGGTGTTGGTCATGATGCAACCTGCTATGAAACCCGTTGAAGAACACTCGCCGAGCGACATCATCGTCCGCATCGGCAGCCTGACGCGCATGCTGCGCGACAGCCTGCGTGAGCTGGGACTGGATCAGGCGATTGCCGAAGCGGCGGAAGCGATTCCTGATGCCCGCGATCGTCTGGACTACGTGGTACAGATGACCGCCCAGGCCGCGGAGCGTGCGCTGAACAGCGTTGAAGCGTCACAGCCGCACCAGGATGCGATGGAAAAGGGTGCGAAAGCGCTGAGCAAACGCTGGGACGAGTGGTTTGAAAACCCGATCGAGCTGGCGGACGCCCGCGAACTGGTGACGGATACCCGTCAGTACCTGGGTGATGTGCCGGGTCACACCAGCTTCACCAACGCCCAGCTGCTGGACATCATGATGGCGCAGGATTTCCAGGACCTCACCGGTCAGGTTATCAAGCGCATGATGGATGTTATCCAGGAGATTGAGCGCCAGCTGCTGATGGTCCTGCTGGAGAACATCCCGGAACCGGCAGCCCGTCCAAAACGCGAGAACGAGAGCCTGCTCAATGGTCCACAGCTCGACACCAGCAAGGCGGGCGTTGTGGCAAGCCAGGATCAGGTAGACGACCTGCTGGACAGCCTCGGCTTCTGATGGTCCGTTCCGCCTCAGGAGGTTAACGCCCCCCTGAGGCGGTTTGCGCCAAAATCACCGAAAAGAGCCCGAATAAACGGGCTTTTCCCGCCATTGGATTTCCGCTGCGCTGGCATGATACCCGTGACGTAATGGGCTGAGCATGCACTGTGGCAGAAGAGAACGACGACAAAACGGAAGCCCCCACACCCCACCGACTTGAAAAAGCGCGTGAGGAAGGGCAGATCCCCCGATCCCGAGAATTGACCTCCCTGCTGATCCTTATCGTAGGCGTGTGCATTATCTGGTGGGGCGGGGAGTCGCTCGCCCGCAAGCTGGCGGGAATGCTCTCAACCGGCTTACGGTTTGACCACAGCATGGTCAACGATCCGAACCTGATACTCAGCCAGATTATTCAGCTTATTAAAGGGGCCATGGTCGCGCTGCTGCCCCTGATTACCGGGGTTGTGCTGGTCGCGCTGGTTTCTCCGGTGATGCTCGGCGGTCTGGTTTTTAGCGCCAAATCGCTGCAGCCGAAATTCTCCAAACTGAACCCGCTGCCGGGCATTGCGAAAATGTTCTCTGCCCAGACCGGGGCCGAGCTGCTCAAAGCCATTCTCAAATCGGTACTGATGGGCAGTTCCGCGGGGTTTTACCTCTGGTACCACTGGCCGGAGATGATGCGTCTTATCAGCGAGTCTCCCCTTACCGCGATGAGCAACGCGCTGAATCTGGTCGGGCTCTGCGCGCTGCTGGTGGTGCTCAGCATAATCCCGATGGTGGGGTTTGACGTGATCTTCCAGCTTTACACCCACTTCAAGAAGCTGCGGATGTCGCGTCAGGATATCCGTGACGAATACAAGCAGATGGAAGGTGACCCGCACGTCAAAGGGCGTATCCGCCAGATGCAGCGTGCCGCCGCCCGTCGCCGCATGATGGACGATGTGCCAAAGGCCGACGTCATCGTCACCAACCCGACACACTATTCCGTTGCGCTGCGCTATGACGAAAACAAAATGAGCGCGCCGAAGGTGGTGGCGAAGGGGGCGGGACTGATCGCGCTGCGCATCCGCGAAATTGGCACCGAACACCGCGTGCCGATCCTCGAAGCCCCTCCGCTGGCGCGTGCCCTGTACCGCCATGCGGATATTGGACAACAGATCCCCGGACAACTCTACGCCGCCGTGGCGGAAGTGCTGGCCTGGGTATGGCAGTTGAAGCGCTGGCGTCTGGCCGGTGGTCAACGGCCTGTGAAACCTGAGAACCTTCCGGTGCCTGCCGCGCTGGATTTTATGAACGAGAAGGACACTGATGGCTAATCTGGTGGCAATGTTGCGCCTGCCCGGCAACCTGAAATCGACCCAATGGCAGATCCTTGCCGGACCGATTCTGATCCTGCTAATTCTGTCGATGATGGTACTGCCGCTTCCGGCGTTCATCCTCGATCTGCTTTTCACTTTCAATATTGCGCTGTCCATTATGGTGCTGCTGGTGGCGATGTTCACCCAGCGTACCCTGGAGTTCGCCGCGTTCCCGACCATTCTGCTGTTCACCACCTTGCTCAGACTGGCGCTGAACGTGGCGTCCACGCGTATCATCCTGATGGAAGGCCACACCGGTGCGGCAGCGGCGGGTAAAGTGGTGGAGGCGTTCGGCCACTTCCTGGTGGGCGGCAATTTCGCTATCGGTATCGTGGTGTTCGTTATCCTCGTTATCATCAACTTTATGGTTATCACCAAAGGTGCAGGGCGTATCGCGGAAGTGGGCGCGCGTTTTGTGCTGGACGGGATGCCGGGCAAGCAGATGGCGATCGACGCCGACCTGAACGCCGGCCTTATCGCCGAAGATGAAGCCAAAAAACGCCGTTCGGAAGTGACACAGGAGGCGGACTTCTACGGCTCCATGGACGGTGCGAGTAAGTTTGTGCGCGGCGACGCCATCGCGGGCATTCTGATCATGGTGATTAACGTGGTCGGCGGCCTGCTGGTGGGGGTACTGCAGCACGGAATGGACATGGGCCACGCAGCGGAAAGCTATACGCTGCTGACCATTGGTGACGGTCTG
The DNA here is from genome assembly GCF_058788735.1 of Enterobacter sp. FW301-JW81. Taxonomy (NCBI): domain Bacteria; kingdom Pseudomonadati; phylum Pseudomonadota; class Gammaproteobacteria; order Enterobacterales; family Enterobacteriaceae; genus Enterobacter; species Enterobacter sp. FW301-JW81. The sequence goes on from NZ_JBYTBA010000002.1 coordinate 722,896, forward strand.
GTCGCTCAGATCCCGGCGCTGGTTATCTCCACGGCGGCGGGTGTGATTGTCACCCGCGTCAGCACCGACCAGGACGTTGGCGAGCAGATGGTGGGCCAGCTGTTCAGTAACCCGCGCGTTATGCTGCTGGCCGCTGCGGTTCTCGGCTTGCTCGGCCTGGTGCCGGGGATGCCAAACCTCGTCTTCCTGCTGTTCACTGCGGCTCTGCTGGGGCTTGCCTGGTGGATGCGCGGCCGTGAAATCAAACCGGCGGCGGAGCCTGTTCCGGTCAAAATGCCGGAGAACAACCAGGCCGTAGAAGCCACCTGGAACGACGTTCAGCTGGAAGATTCCCTGGGAATGGAGGTCGGGTATCGCCTGATCCCGATGGTCGATTTCCAGCAGGACGGCGAGCTGCTTGGCCGTATCCGCAGTATTCGTAAAAAATTCGCGCAGGATATGGGCTTTCTGCCGCCGGTTGTGCACATCCGGGACAATATGGACCTGCCGCCCGCGCGCTATCGCATCCTGATGAAAGGTGTCGAAATTGGCAGCGGTGATGCCTATCCGGGCCGCTGGCTGGCGATCAACCCGGGCACCGCCGCAGGCACGCTGCCGGGCGAACAAACCATCGACCCTGCCTTTGGCCTGGCCGCCATCTGGATTGAAAGCGCGCTGAAAGAGCAGGCGCAGATCCAGGGGTACACGGTTGTCGAAGCCAGTACCGTGGTGGCGACCCACCTTAACCACCTGATTGGGCAATTCTCGGCGGAGCTGTTTGGCCGTCAGGAGGCGCAGCAGCTGCTCGACCGCGTCACGCAGGAGATGCCGAAGCTGACCGAAGATCTGGTTCCGGGCGTGCTGACCTTGACCACGCTGCACAAGGTGCTGCAAAACCTGCTCGAAGAAAAGGTGCCGATCCGCGATATGCGCACCATTCTGGAAACGCTGGCAGAGCATGCGCCAATCCAGAGCGATCCGCACGAGCTGACGGCGGTGGTGCGCGTGGCGCTGGGACGCGCGATCACCCAGCAGTGGTTCCCGGGAACCGGGGAAGTGCAGGTTATTGGCCTCGATACGCCGCTTGAGCGTCTGCTGCTTCAGGCCCTGCAGGGCGGTGGCGGGCTGGAGCCGGGTCTGGCGGACCGCCTGCTGGCACAAACGCAGGAGGCGCTGGCGCGTCAGGAGATGCTGGGCGCACCGCCGGTGCTGCTGGTGAACCACGCGCTGCGTCCGCTGCTGTCGCGCTTCCTGCGCCGCAGCCTGAACCAGCTGGTCGTGCTGTCGAATCTGGAGCTGTCGGATAACCGCCATATCCGCATGACGGCGACGATTGGAGGAAAATAATGCGTAAATGGCTATGGATTTTGCTCTTCCCGCTGGCGGCGCAGGCTGCCGGAGAAGGCACCTGGCAGGCAAGCAGCATGGGCGTGACGCTCAGCAACCGGGGCGTGGCAATGTCCTCTAACCCGCTGGCGCCTTCTGACGCGGTATCCGGCCTGATGGGCCTTGTGGTCTGGAACTACCGGCTGATTGGCCCAACGCCTGCCGGGCTGCGGGTGCGCCTCTGTTCTCAGACGCGCTGCACGGAAATCGACGGAGAAAGCGGTACGACGCAGGCCTTCAACGGCGTGCCGGCAATCGAACCTTTGCGTTTTATCTGGGAAGTGCCGGGCGGGGGACGTTTGATCCCGGCGCTGAAGGTGCAGAGTAATTCCGTCATCGTGAACTATCGCTAAACCCCGCCTGACCTGCAGCCATCAGCATTTCTGATGGCTGCCTCGCAAAAATAGACCTCTCATTTTGAACTAAAAGAAACGCTGTTTTATAAAACGGTGACACGCGTAATGATACTCTTTGCATTTTTGCCAGCCAGACCTTATTGGTGGCAGAAATAGAAAGGTATCACCAGGACGATACTTCTACTGTAGCCGTGTAAAAACTCCCGGAACAGGTTTGCTGACAGGGAGTCTCCCAAACGTGACCAGGGGTGACGGCAATGAAAACACGCAAAATTGGATTGGCAAACTACCTTGCTTATGGGGCAGGCGATTTTCTTGGGGCGGGAACCACCGCCCTGACGGCGGCCTGGCTTTTATATTTTTATACGACGTTCTGCGGGCTCACGCCGATAGAAGCAACGTTCATCTTCGCCGCCGCCAGGGTGCTGGATGCCGTTGTCAGCCCGCTGATGGGCTTTCTGACGGATAACTTCGGTACGACGTGGCTCGGTAAGCGCTTTGGCCGCCGTAAGTTTTTCATTCTGCTCGGCATTCCCTGCGTATTCAGCTATTCCCTGATGTGGGTCGGGGACATGAGTTTTTGGTATTACCTGCTTACGTATCTGATATTCGATATCGTCTATACCATGATCCTGGTTCCCTATGAAACGCTGGTTCCGGAGATGACGGACGACTTCAAACAGAAAACCAAATTTTCGGGCGCGCGTATCTCAATGGCGCAGATGTCCGCCATTCTGGCCTCATTCCTGCCGGGGATCCTCCTCACGCAGTTCGGTAAAGACAACGCGATTTCCTTCTTTTATGCAAGTCTGGTCTTTTCCGTCCTGTGCGCGCTGATGCTCACTTTTGTCTGGTTCTTCACCTGGGAGCGGCCGCGCGAAGAGTGGTCCGAAGCGGCCCTGCGCGCGGAAGAAGAGAAGAAAACACTCACGCTCGGGCAGAGCCTGAACCGTCTGTTCGTGGAGCTAAGCTCGACGCTGCGAGTAAGGATTTTCCGTCAGCATCTGGGCATGTACCTGGGCGGCTATATCGCCCAGGACGTCTTTAATGCCGTGTTTACCTACTACGTGGTCTTTGTACTGATGCAGGAAGCGTCAATGGCTTCAAACCTGCTGGGCACAATGGCCATCTTCCAGTTCCTCGCCGTGATCGGCATGATCCCGCTGTGCATACGCTTTGGACCTGCGCCGTCTTACCGCATGGTGGTGGTGCTGTTCGGCCTGGCTTCTCTCTCTTACGCCATGCTCTATTACGCGGGACTGAGTGACGTCTACGCTCTGCTGCTGCTTGTCTCAGCGGTGGCCGGCCTTGGTCGGGGCGGTATCAACTATGTGCCCTGGAACACCTATACCTACATTGCTGATGTGGACGAAGCGATCACCGGGCAGCGTCGCGAGGGCATCTTCGCCGGCATCATGACCCTCACCCGTAAAGCGTCTCAGGCCGGTGCGGTGATGCTGGTGGGCATCGTGATGCAGATGTCCGGCTTTGTCAGCGGTCAGAAAGTGCAGCCTGCTGAAGTGAGCCACACCATTCTGATGATCCTGAGCATCGGGACCCTTCTGGTGCTGTTCTGCGGCTTCCTTGTCTCCCTGCGCTTCAGGCTCAATCTGCAAACCCACAGCACGCTGCGCGAAGAGACCGCGAAAATGCGCGAGTCCGGCTATGCGATGCCTGAAGCGGCAACCCCGCAAGCCCGTGCCACCGTGGAAATGCTGGCCGGTATGCCGTTCGAATCCCTTTGGGGCAACAACAACATCGGTTACCTGAACCGCAATAAGCCAGCGGCCCTTTCGCTGAAGGATCGCGCAGTACTGAATTCGTCATATCACGGAGGTTAAGATCATGAAAGTTTGGCCTGTCAAACACAGCCCGCTACTGCGCCAGCCCGAGCGCTTTATTGCCAGGGATGAGCTGAAATCGCTGATTCAAAAAGTGATGCACAGTCTGGTCAATATCCACGACAAAACGGGGGAGTTTTTGCTGCGGCTGGACGACGGACGCGCGATCGATACCAAAGGCTGGGCCGGGTGGGAATGGACGCACGGCGTCGGTTTGTACGGTATTTTGCAGTATTACAGCCAGACCGGCGACGAGGGGATGCGCGATATTATCGACCGCTGGTTTGCTGACCGTTTTGCGGAAGGGGCAACCACCAAAAACGTGAATACCATGTCACCGTTCCTGACCCTCGCGTATCGTTACGAAGAAACCCGAAACCCGGCCTGGCTCCCTTGGCTGGAAAGCTGGGCGGAGTGGGCGATGAACGACATGCCGCGCACTGAACACGGCGGCATGCAGCATATCACACTGGCGGAAGAGAACCATCAGCAGATGTGGGATGACACGCTGATGATGACGGTGCTGCCGCTGGCGAAAATCGGCAAGCTGCTCAACAAACCTGACTACGTAGAAGAAGCCGTTTATCAGTTCCTGCTGCATGTGCAAAACCTGATGGATCGAGAAACCGGCTTGTGGTTCCACGGCTGGAATTATGAAGGCAACCATAATTTTGCTCGTGCCCGCTGGGCCCGCGGCAACAGCTGGCTCACCATCGTGATCCCGGACTTCCTCGAACTGGTGGATCTGCCGGAAAACAATGCCGTACGTCGCTATCTGGTGCAGGTGCTAAATGCCCAGATTGCCGCGCTGGCGAAATGTCAGGACGACAGCGGCCTGTGGCATACGCTGCTCGACGATCCTCACTCCTATCTGGAGGCCTCAGCCACGGCAGGTTTTGCCTACGGGATCCTGAAAGCGGTGCGTAAGCGTTACGTTGGTGCAGAATATGCTGACGTTGCAGATAAAGCGATTCGCGGTATCGTGAAAAATATCTCACCGGATGGAGAGCTGCTGCAAACGTCGTTCGGTACGGGGATGGGAAGCAATCTTGAGTTTTATCGCCAGATCCCGCTGACGTCGATGCCGTATGGACAGGCAATGGCGATTCTGTGCCTAACGGAATATTTACGGAAATATTTTTGATGATAAAAAACCCGGCGAGTGCCGGGTTTCTTTTTTTACATACGCTCTACGGTTTCGATACCCAGGGTATCCAGACCCAGCTTCAGGGTCTTCGCCGTGAGCTGCGCCAGCTTCAGGCGGCTGTTGCGGACCGATTCATTTTCCGCAGACAGAATAGGGCAGTGCTCGTAGAAGCCGGAGAACAGACCCGCCAGATCGTACAGATAAGCACACATCACGTGCGGAGTGCCGTCACGGGCGACAACCGTCAGCGTCTCTTCGAACTGCAGCAGGCGCGCCGCCAGCTGCGCTTCACGATCTTCCGTGATGGTCACGGCAGCATTCGCCAGCGCGCTTTCGTCGATATTGGCTTTACGGAATACCGAGAGCACGCGGGTATAGGCGTACTGCATATACGGCGCGGTGTTGCCTTCGAACGCCAGCATGTTATCCCAGTCGAAGATATAGTCGGTGGTTCGGTTCTTGGAGAGATCCGCGTATTTCACCGCACCGATACCCACGGCGTTGGCCAGTTTTTCCAGCTCATCGGCAGGCATATCCGGGTTCTTCTCTGCCACCAGGCGACGGGCGCGTTCCAGCGCTTCGTCCAGCAGGTCGGAAAGCTTCACGGTACCGCCCGCGCGGGTTTTGAACGGCTTGCCGTCTTTACCCAGCATCATGCCGAACATGTGGTGCTCCAGCGGAACGCAGTCTGGCACGTAGCCGGCTTTACGCACGATCGTCCACGCCTGCATCAGGTGCTGGTGCTGACGGGAGTCGATGTAGTACAGCACGCGGTCGGCGTGCAGCGTTTCGTAACGGTATTTCGCGCAGGCGATATCGGTGGTGGTGTAGAGGTAGCCGCCATCCTTTTTCTGGATGATTACGCCCATCGGTTCGCCTTCCTTGTTTTTGTACTCATCAAGGAACACTACCGTTGCGCCTTCGCTCTCAACCGCCAGGTTTTTCGCTTTCAGGTCGGCCACAATGCCCGGCAGCATTGGGTTGTACAGGCTTTCACCCATCACGTCGTCACGCGTCAGGGTGACGTTCAGACGGTTATAGGTGAGCTGGTTCTGAGACATGGTGATGTCGACCAGCTTGCGCCACATCTCGAGGAAGTATTGATCGCCGCCCTGCAGTTTTACCACGTAGCTGCGCGCGCGCTCGGCAAAGGCTTCGTCTTCATCGTAGTGTTTTTTTGCTTCGCGGTAGAACCCTTCCAGGTCCGCCAGCGCCATTTCACCCGCGTTTTCCTGCTGCTGTTTTTCCAGGTAGGCAATCAGCATGCCGAACTGCGTACCCCAGTCGCCCACGTGGTTCGCGCGGATCACCTTGTGACCGAGGAACTCAAGCGTGCGCACTGCGGCATCACCGATGATGGTGGAGCGCAGGTGACCAACGTGCATCTCTTTCGCCACGTTCGGGGCAGAGTAGTCGATCACGACGGTCTGCGCCTCCGGCCGGGAAACGCCCAGACGGTCAGATTTCAGCGCCGCGTCAACGTGGCTGGCCAGGAACGCCGGTTCCAGGAAGATATTGATAAAGCCCGGACCGGCAATTTCGGTTTTGCTGGCAATGCCGGTGAGGTCCAGATGCGTCAGTACCTGCTCAGCGAGCTGTCGCGGCGGCATGCCCAGTTTTTTAGCCACTGCCATCACGCCATTAGCCTGATAGTCGCCAAACTGTACTTTTGCTGACTGACGAACCTGCGGTTCGCAATCCGCAGGTGCGCCTGCGGCAATCAGTGCCTGACTGACTTTTTCGGAGAGAAGAGCCTGAATATTCACCTGGATACCTTACGTTTTTGATGCGAGCCTACAACCGCCCGCGCCAGTTAAAGAATTTAGGGCGGGAGTATACTGCAAATGCCTTCTGACGTCAGCATCGCGGGGGCCGAAGAGTGTTCAGAATCCAGGCTAAGAAGGCGTGCATAATCATGCAGTCATAAAAAGCCGTATTCTGCGGTTGGTCAAAACAGGGCAACAGAGTAAATTAGCGCCTTTGCGACACGAAAAGAGACTGATTTATGGCGAACTGGCAATCCATTGACGAACTGCATGATATTTCCGCAGATTTACCGCGCTTCACCCAGGCGTTCACAGAACTTGCCACCTGCCTCGGTCTGGATATCGCGCCGCTTGAGGCCGATCACATCTCTTTGCGCTGTCATCAGAACGCGACCGCCGAGCGCTGGCGCCGCGGGTTTGAACAGTGTGGCGAGCTGCTCTCCGAGAACATCATTAACGGTCGCCCCATTTGCCTGTTCAAACTTCACCAGCCGGTCTGCGTAGCGCACTGGCAATTCACCGTGGTTGAGCTGCCGTGGCCGGGCGAAAAACGCTATCCGCACGAAGGCTGGGAACATATCGAAATTGTCCTGCCGGGTGAGCCGGAAACGCTGAGCGCCCGCGCGCTGGCCCTGTTATCTGACGAAGGCTTAAGCAAGCCGGGGATCTTTGTGAAGACAAGCTCACCCAAAGGCGAGCGCGAGCGTTTACCTAACCCGACGCTGGCCGTCACGGACGGACAGGTCACGGTGAAGTTTCATCCGTGGACCATTGAGCAGATCGTTGCCAGCGAAGCCTGAGAGTTGTGATTCCACGCTGAGACCGAAAGCGAGCAGCGTGTCATGATGGTGTGTTACGTGGATTTTAAGGAGGATTGGATGGCGCTGCTGGAGATTTGCTGTTACAGCGTGGAGTGTGCCGTGACTGCACAACGGCAGGGTGCTGACCGCATTGAACTGTGCGCGGCCCCGAAAGAAGGCGGGTTAACGCCCTCGTACGGCGTGTTGAAGTCTGCCCGCGAGGCTGTCACCGTTCCGGTACACCCGATTATTCGTCCTCGCGGCGGTGATTTTTGTTACACGCCGGGCGAGTTCGGTGCCATGCTTGAAGATATCGCCCTCGTGCGCGATCTGGGATTCCCCGGGCTGGTGATCGGTCTTCTTGATGAAGACGGTCAGGTCTGCCTGCCGCGTATGCGTCAGGTTATGGACGCCGCAAAAGGGATGGCCGTCACTTTTCATCGCGCGTTTGATATGTGCAAAGATCCCCTGCAAGCGTTTGATACGCTTGCCGAACTGGGTGTGGCGCGCATCCTGACATCCGGGCAGCAGGCCTCTGCTGAAAAAGGACTGCAATTAATTACGGAACTAAAAGCACATTCCGGTGTTCCAATAATAATGGCGGGTGCGGGAGTCCGTGCCAGCAATCTGGAACTGTTTTTAAACGCCGGGGTAGAAGAGCTTCACAGCTCGGCAGGCAAATGGATGCCGTCGCCCATGCGTTATCGCAATACAGGGTTGTCAATGTCGACGGATGCTGAAGCGGATGAGTATTCACGCTACGGTGTAGATGGAGAGTCGGTTGCGGAAATGAAGTCGCTGATTGAGCGCCATCACGTGTAGCAACGTACCGATTTTTACCGCGCATCATGTCGCCCAATATGATGCTTGCTTGTACCAGGCCCCTGCAATTTCAACAGGGGCCTTTTTTTCTCCTGTGCCCGGTGGCGCTGCGCTTACCGGGCCTACGAAAGCGAGGTAGGCCGGGTAAGGCGTAGCCGCCACCCGGCTAAAGGGCTACGGCTTCGTCGCAATCAACACCGCACGCATCGGGGCAGGATAGCCTTCAATGGTTTTGCTGCGGTCGGCCGGGTCGAGGAACTGCTCCAGCGATTCGGTGATCATCCAGTCGGTGCGGCGCTGTTCTTCGATAGACGTCACGCTGACGTCGGCAATCCGGACATCCACAAACCCGCACTTCTCCAGCCAGTTTTTCAGCGCCAGCGCGGAAGGGATGAAGTAAACGTTACGCATCTGCGCGTAGCGATCGCCCGGCACCAGAACGGCGTGTTCGTCACCTTCAATCACCAGCGTTTCCAGCACCAGCTCGCCGCCGCTGACCAACTGGTCTTTCAGTTGCCACAGGTGCTCAAGCGGAGAACGGCGGTGATACAGCACGCCCATGGAGAAGACGGTATCAAACGCCTTCAGGGCGGGGAGCTGCTCAATACCCAGCGGCAGCAGGTGCGCGCGCTGGTCGTTACCCAGCAGCTTACGCACCGCTTCAAACTGGCACAGGAAGAGCTGCATCGGGTCAATACCGACAGCCAGATGCGCCCCCGCGCCAATCATGCGCCACATGTGGTAACCGCTGCCGCAGCCGACGTCCAGAATGGTGCGCCCGGTCAGGTCGGAAAGATGCGGCAGAACGCGATCCCATTTCCAGTCAGAGCGCCACTCGGTATTGATGTTCACGCCGTAAAGGGAAAACGGCCCTTTGCGCCACGGCATCAGGTTACGCATCAGCGTTTCGATGCGGTTGACCTGACCTGCCGGAAGCGGCTCTTCACTCTCAGCGGTCACGCTGTGCAAGAGATCCAGACGATGCGGGGTCAGCTCGGGCAGAAACTCCACCGCGTTTGACCACTGCTTTAGCAGGCCGTGCTGCTGATCCCGCTGCCAGGCGGCAATCTGCGCAGGCAGCGTCTCCAGCCAGTGGGAGAGCTGGTTTTTGGCAATCAGCTGATAGAAGTTGCTGAACTCGATCATGCGGGTTCCCCCGCTTTCAGCGCCACCAGAGAGCCAAAGTTAAAGCACTGGAACCACAGTTCGCTATGCTCAAATCCGGCCTGACGCAGGCGCGCCTTGTGGGTTTCCACGGAGTCCGTCAGCATCACGTTTTCGAGCATGCTGCGCTTCTGGCTGATCTCCAGCTCGCTGTAGCCGTTCGCACGCTTGAAATCGTGGTGCATATTGAACAGCAGCTCGCCAACCTCGGCATCTTCAAAGCTGAATTTCTCTGAGAGCACCAGCGCGCCGCCAGGGTTCAGCCCTTTATAAATTTTGTTCAGCAGCAGCTGGCGGTCTTCAGGCACCAGGAACTGAAGGGTGAAATTCAGCACCACCATCGACGCGTTTTCGATCTCGATCTCGCGGATATCGCCTTCCACCACGTCCACCGGGGTAGGGGCTTTATAAGCATTAATATGGCGACGGCAGCGTTCAACCATGGCCGGGGAGTTATCGACGGCAATGATCCGGCAGCCTTCGTGGTGAACATTACGACGAACCGACAGCGTTGCCGCGCCGAGCGAGCAGCCCAGGTCATAGACATGCGTGCCGGGTTGAACGAAGCGCTCAGCCAGCATGCCGATCATAGAGATAATATTGGAATAACCGGGAACAGAGCGCTGGATCATATCCGGGAAGACTTCGGCTACCCGTTCATCGAAGGTCCAGTCGCCCAGGCTGGCGATAGGCGCGGAAAAAAGCGTGTCGCGATCTGACATAACGTAAAAATCCGGGAAAAATAAAGTGGCGTATTGTGCGCTAATGGAGGGAGAAAACCAACTCCCACGGCATATACCACAGGTTTGCCAGCACCATCAGCACAAGTGAACACCAGGTTGCACTCATGCCGGAACGACGCCAGCGGAATAAGCGGTGGTGAAAGCCGTAATAATGCATCAGCCGGCCAGCAATCAGAAGCAGGCCGCAGATGTGCACCATCCAGGTTTCTGCGCCATTCATCTCCATAAAAAGCAGCAGGATTAATCCCGCGGGGATGTATTCGACCGCATTGCCGTGAATGCGAATAGCGCTCTGTAGCTCGGAAAACCCGCCGTCACCGTAAGAGACGCGGTACTGCATTCTGAGGCGCACAACATCAAATGAAAACTTAATCAGCAGTAATGCACCTAACACCGCATACAGCGCGCTGACCATACAAACTCCCTGTTTTTGGCAGATGGCACATCACTATGATAGGGGGTGATATCAGAAAAGAGAAGATTGTTGTGGGATGGAAGGGGCGCTGCCCACGGACGGCAACGCAGCCTGCAAGGCCTGCCAAAGAGCATCGACCAGTTCGGGCGCCTGGGCGATATCCGGCGTGTGCAAAAAGAGATACGGCGTGGTGGTATGTTCCCACTTCGCTAACGTTTGCAGCCAGACGGCGAACATCGCCTGGTTTTGCTGCATGTTATCGCTGCCGATAAACCGGACCATGGGGTGATGAGCGGTTACCAGGGCATGGACAGGCACTTTGGGCTTTTTGCGCTGCGCATCGATGATCGCCTCGCTGTGCGGTATTGCGCTGTGCACCGGACGGCTGTCGAGGATCACCCGGTTAACGGAACGCTCAAGCAGGCCGCGATTAAGCGCCTTTTCGGCTTCACCTTTTGCAAAAAACTCAGGATGCCTGACTTCCACGCCGTAGGTAAACGTCCGGGGCAGCGCATCAAGAAACTGCCAGAGTGCGGGCAGATCGCGCGGGCCAAAGACGGCCGGAAGCTGTAGCCAGTACTGACCGATGCGGTTCGCCAGCGGCGACATGCGCGTAAAAAATTCTTCAGTCAAATCCCCGCAGTTGCGCAGCGCGGCCTGGTGCGAAATGGTGGCCGGGAACTTGAAGCAGAAGCGGAAGTCGTCGGTGGTTTGTTCCCGCCAGCGCGCCACAATCTCTGCTTTGGGAAGCGCATACAGGGTGGTGTTACCCTCGACGCAGTTGAAGTGTCGGGCATATTCCTCAAGGCTGGTGATGCCAAGGCGCACCCATTTCGGGTGCGACCACTGGGGCAAACCGACATACATCATAGCGCGCTGATAATCTCATCCGTGCTGCGTACTCGGCCGATGCGCGGGAAGATATGGGTCATACTGCCCTGATGCTGTTCCGCGGAGGCCGCGCTGCAGGCATCTTCCGCAATCACAAGATTAAAGCCCAGCTCCCAGGCGTTACGGGCGGTAGACTCCACGCCGATATTGGTGGAAATACCGCACAGAATGATGGTGTCGATGCCGCGACGGCGCAGCTGCAGCTCGAGATCGGTACCGTAGAATGCGCCCCACTGGCGTTTAGTCACTTCGATATCGCTGTCGCGTTTGCCGAGTGAGACCGGGTACGTCCACCAGTTTTCCGGCAGGGCATGTGCCGCAGCCTGCGCGTCGACGGGCTGTTTTAAGGCTTCGGCAAAATCAGCGGACCAGCCGACTCGCACCATGACAACAGGGGCACCGCTGGCGCGGCATTTTTCCGCCAGGCGGGCGGCGCGGCTGACGACATCGTCCGCAGCGTGCGGGCCGCCGGCAAAGGGCAGAATGCCTTCCTGTAAATCAATCACAACAAGCGCGGTTTTGCTGGCATCAAATGTTAACATCGTTACTCCCGTTAAATTAATCGCTTCCTGACACCATACGACGTGATGGCCTGTTATCGGTCGGATAATTTTGTTAATTTTTGTGAGAATAGGCAATAAGAGTGCAGCAAACGAGCGTCTGGCCGTGGTTCGCTCTTATCGTCCGGCGGAATTTCCAGTATAATAGCCGCCTTTTTTCATCCAGTTGTGACATACAGAAAGCTGCGACATAGTAGCCTGCATACCAGGCGACATTTAGCCTGCGGCTAATTAAGGGATATCTCATGCGTACAGAATATTGCGGGCAGCTGCGTCAGTCCCACGTCGGACAGCAGGTCACCCTGTGTGGTTGGGTCAATCGTCGTCGTGATCTTGGTAGCCTTATCTTCATCGATATGCGCGACCGCGAAGGTATCGTTCAGGTGTTCTTCGATCCCGATCGCGCAGATGCGTTGAAGCTGGCTTCTGAGCTGCGTAATGAGTTCTGCATTCAGGTCACCGGTACCGTGCGTGCGCGTGACGAGAAAAACGTTAACGCGGACATGGCGACAGGCGCCATTGAAGTGCTGGCGTCCGATCTGACCATCATCAACCGTGCTGAAGCGCTGCCGCTGGACTCTAACCACGTCAACACTGAAGAAGCGCGTCTGAAATACCGCTACCTGGATCTGCGTCGCCCGGAAATGGCTCAGCGCCTGAAGACCCGTGCGAAAATCACCAGCCTGGTGCGTCGCTTTATGGATGACCACGGTTTCCTCGATATTGAAACCCCGATGCTGACCAAAGCCACGCCGGAAGGCGCGCGCGATTACCTGGTCCCATCCCGCGTTCATAAAGGCAAATTCTACGCGCTGCCGCAGTCTCCGCAGCTGTTCAAACAGCTGCTGATGATGTCCGGCTTCGATCGCTACTATCAAATTGTAAAATGCTTCCGCGACGAAGACCTGCGCGCTGACCGCCAGCCAGAATTTACCCAGATCGATGTGGAAACCTCCTTCATGACCGCCGAGCAGGTGCGTGAAGTAATGGAAGCCCTGGTGCGTAGCCTGTGGAATGACGTGAAGGGCGTAGAGCTGGGCGATTTCCCAATCATGACCTTCGCCGAAGCCGAGCGTCGCTACGGTTCTGATAAGCCAGACCTGCGTAACCCGATGGAGCTGGTGGACGTGGCTGACCTGGTGAAATCCGTTGAATTCGCCGTGTTTGCGGGCCCGGCTAACGACGCCAAAGGCCGCGTAGCAGCGCTGCGTGTACCTGGCGGTGCGGCTCTGAGCCGTAAGCAGATCGACGACTACGGCAACTTCATCAAGATCTACGGCGCGAAAGGTCTGGCCTATATTAAAGTGGCCGAGCGTGCGAAAGGCCTGGAAGGTATCACCAGCCCGGTCGCGAAATTCCTGAACGCGGAAATCGTAGAAGCAATCCTTGAGCGCACCGGCGCGCAGGACGGCGATATGATCTTCTTCGGTGCAGACAACAAGAAAGTTGTTGCTGATGCGATGGGCGCGCTGCGTCTGAAGCTCGGCAAAGACCTGAACCTGACCGACGAGAACAAATGGGCGCCGCTGTGGGTTATCGACTTCCCGATGTTTGAAGACGACGGTGAAGGCGGCCTGACCGCAATGCACCACCCGTTCACGTCGCCAAAAGACATGACGGCAGCAGAGCTGAAAGCGGCGCCGGAAGACGCGGTCGCTAACGCTTATGACATGGTTATCAACGGCTACGAAGTGGGCGGCGGTTCCGTGCGTATTCACAGCGGTGAAATGCAGCAGACCGTGTTCGGCATCCTGGGCATCAACGAGCAGGAACAGCGCGAGAAATTCGGTTTCCTGCTGGACGCGCTGAAATACGGTACGCCTCCGCACGCGGGTCTGGCCTTCGGTCTTGACCGTCTGACCATGCTGTTGACCGGCACCGACAACATCCGTGATGTTATCGCCTTCCCGAAAACCACCGCAGCGGCGTGTCTGATGACCGAAGCGCCAAGCTTTGCTAACCCGGCCTCTCTGGCCGAGCTGGGCATTGAAGTGGTGAAGAAGGAAGAGAAAAACTGATATGGCATATAAGCTTCCCGTTTCGGTCCTGGTGGTCATCTATGCAGAAGACACGAAGCGGGTGCTGATGTTGCAGCGGCGCGATGATCCTGATTTCTGGCAGTCGGTTACCGGCAGTCTGGAAGAGGGGGAAACCGCGTCGCAGGCCGCCGCGCGCGAAGTAAAGGAAGAGGTCGCCATTGATGTTGCCCGCGAGCAACTGACCCTGAAGGACTGTCAGCGCACGGTGGAGTTTGAAATTTTTAGCCATTTACGTCATCGCTACGCGCCGGGTACCGAGCGCAATACGGAATCGTGGTTCTGTCTCGCACTCCCCCACGAACGGGAGATCGTGTTTACCGAACACCTGACCTACCGCTGGGTGAATGCGGCGGATGCCGCCGCGCTGACCAAGTCGTGGAGCAACCGGCAGGCGATTGAAGAATTTGTAATTAACGCAGCCTGAAAAGGCGCGATTTTTGGAGAACTTTTTATGGCAGGTCATAGTAAGTGGGCCAACACCAAACACCGCAAAGCGGCACAGGATGCCAAGCGCGGTAAGATCTTTACCAAAATCATTCGCGAGCTGGTAACCGCAGCGCGTCTGGGCGGCGGCGACCCGGCTTCTAACCCGCGTCTGCGCGCGGCGGTAGATAAAGCGCTGTCTAACAACATGACGCGTGACACCCTGAACCGTGCTATCGCACGCGGCGTGGGCGGCGATGAAGACGCGAACATGGAAACCATCATTTATGAAGGTTACGGTCCTGGCGGTACGGCGGTAATGGTTGAGTGTCTGTCAGACAACCGTAACCGTACCGTAGCGGAAGTGCGCCATGCGTTCACCAAAACCGGCGGCAACCTGGGCACTGACGGTTCCGTTGCGTACCTGTTCAGCAAAAAAGGCGTTATCTCCTTCGAGAAAGGCGACGAAGATGTCATCATGGAAGCGGCGCTGGAAGCCGGTGCGGAAGACGTCGTGACTTTCGACGACGGTGCTATTGACGTTTACACCGCGTGGGAAGAGATGGGCGCCGTGCGCGATGCGCTGGAAGCGGCTGGCCTGAAAGCGGACAACGCTGAAGTCTCCATGATCCCGTCTACCAAAGCGGACATGGATGCGGAAACGGCACCAAAACTGCTGCGTCTGATCGACATGCTCGAAGACTGCGACGACGTGCAGGAAGTGTATCACAACGGTGAAATCTCTGATGAGGTTGCAGCGACTCTCTAATGAGAGCGTGTAAATCCGTTACAGGAGACGCGTGATGTCGATTATTCTTGGGATTGACCCCGGCTCGCGCGTCACCGGTTATGGCGTTATCCGTCAGGTGGGACGCCAGCTAACCTACCTCGGCAGCGGGTGTATTCGCACCAAAGTGGACGACCTTCCTTCGCGCCTCAAGCTCATTTATGCGGGCGTGTCGGAGATCATCACCCAGTTTCAGCCTGACTATTTCGCCATCGAGCAGGTCTTTATGGCGAAAAACGCCGATTCGGCGCTAAAGTTGGGTCAGGCGCGCGGTGTTGCCATCGTTGCTGCCGTGAACCAGGATTTGCCGGTGTTCGAATACGCGGCAAGGCAGGTTAAGCAGACGGTGGTGGGCATCGGTAGCGCGGAGAAAAGCCAGGTGCAGCACATGGTGCGAACCTTGCTCAAGCTCCCGGCGAACCCGCAGGCGGACGCCGCGGATGCGCTGGCAATCGCGATCACCCACTGTCACGTCAGCCAGAACGCGATGCAAATGAGCGAGTCGCGGCTCAATCTGGCGCGAGGCAGGTTACGATAATCAGAAATCAGGCTGGATGTTTATCCAGCCTTTTTTTATTATATCGCCAGTCCAACATTTTCCAGAACGCAGGAGCGTCACGTGATAGGCAGACTCAGAGGCATCATCATTGAAAAACAACCCCCGTTAGTGCTGCTGGAAGTGGGTGGCGTGGGCTATGAAGTCCATATGCCGATGACCTGCTTCTATGAGCTGCCGGACGCGGGCAAAGAGGCGATTGTCTTTACTCAGTTTGTGGTGCGTGAAGATGCTCAGCTGCTGTACGGCTTCAATAACAAACAGGAACGTACCCTGTTCCGCGAGCTGATTAAAACCAACGGAGTGGGGCCGAAGCTGGCGCTGGCGATTTTATCCGGCATGTCAGCCCCGCAGTTTGTGAATGCCGTTGAGCGCGAAGATCCTGCGGCGCTGATTAAGCTTCCTGGCATCGGCAAAAAAACCGCCGAGCGCCTGATTGTCGAAATGAAAGACCGCTTCAAAGGGCTGCATGGCGATCTCTTCACCCCGGCGGCCGATCTGGTGCTCACGTCACCTGGCGGCCCTGCGACGGATGACGATGCCGAGCAGGAAGCGGTTGCTGCGCTGGTGGCGCTGGGCTATAAACCTCAGGAGGCCAGCCGTATGGTGAGCAAAATTGCCAAACCGGATGCCAGCAGTGAAACCCTGATTCGTGAAGCGCTGCGCGCTGCATTGTGAGGTAAAGGATGATTGAAGCAGATCGCCTGGTGTCGGCAGGCACCCTTCAGGCAGAAGACGTGGTGGATCGCGCGATCCGCCCGAAACTGCTTGATGAGTATATCGGTCAGCCGCAGGTACGTTCCCAGATGGAGATTTTCATCCAGGCGGCAAAACTGCGCGGCGATGCGCTCGATCACCTGCTGATTTTTGGCCCTCCGGGGTTGGGGAAAACCACGCTGGCGAATATCGTCGCCAATGAGATGGGCGTTAACCTGCGCACCACCTCTGGCCCGGTGCTGGAGAAGGCGGGGGATCTGGCGGCGATGCTGACCAACCTCGAACCCCATGACGTGCTGTTTATCGATGAAATCCACCGTCTGTCGCCGGTGGTGGAGGAAGTGCTCTATCCGGCTATGGAAGACTACCAGCTGGATATCATGATCGGTGAAGGCCCGGCTGCGCGCTCCATCAAAATCGATCTCCCGCCGTTTACCCTGATTGGCGCAACGACTCGGGCGGGATCGCTGACCTCACCGCTGCGCGACCGTTTCGGCATCGTGCAGCGTCTGGAGTTTTATCAGGTGCCGGATCTTCAGCACATCGTGGGGCGCAGCGCCCGCTACATGGGGCTGGAGATGAGCGAAGAGGGGGCGTTTGAAGTGGCGAAGCGTTCCCGCGGCACGCCGCGTATTGCCAACCGCCTGCTGCGACGCGTGCGCGACTTTGCCGAAGTAAAGCATGATGGCTCGATTTCGGCCGAGATTGCCGCGCAGGCGCTGGACATGCTGAACGTCGATGCTGAAGGTTTTGACTATATGGACCGCAAGCTGCTGCTGGCGGTGCTGGACAAGTTCTTTGGTGGTCCAGTCGGGCTGGATAACCTGGCGGCGGCTATCGGTGAAGAGCGCGAAACCATTGAGGACGTGCTTGAGCCGTATCTGATCCAGCAGGGTTTCCTGCAGCGCACCCCGCGCGGACGCATGGCAACGGTGCGGGCGTGGAATCATTTCGGCATTACGCCACCGGCAATGCCGTAATGTGTAATTCCCTCTCCCTGTGGGAGAGGGGCAGGGTGAGGGCATCAGCGCCCTCGATGTCAACTTGCCGTCTTCTTCATCATACTGAAGATAAACAGCATCGCCGCACTCAGCACCACGGACGGCCCCGCAGGCGTGTCATAGAACGCCGAGAAGGTTAACCCCCCCGTTACCGCAATCATCCCAACAATCACGGCAACGCCGGCCATCTGCTCAGGCGTACGGGCAAAACGACGCGCCGTGGCGGCGGGAATGATCAGCAGCGAGGTGATAATCAGCGCGCCGACGAACTTCATCGCTACACCGATCGTTAACGCCGTCACCAGCATCAGCAGCAGCTTCACGCGCTGCAGCTTCACGCCGTCGACAAACGCCAGATCCGGGCTAACGGTCATCGCCAGCAAATTACGCCACTGCCAGAGCAAAATCCCCAGGACTACAACTACGCCGATAGCGATGGCGATCAGATCGTCCGGCGTCACGGCCAGCAGGTCACCAAACAGGTAGGCCATCAGGTCGACGCGGATATTTGACATCAGGCTGACGACCACCAGACCTAGCGAGAGGGCGCTGTGCGCCATAATGCCGAGCAAAGTATCAATGGCGAGGTGAGGGCGTTTTTCCAGCCAGACCAGACCGGCAGCCAGCAGCAGCGTGACCACAATTACCGCGTAGAAAGGATTCACATTCAGCAGCAGACCAAAGGCAACGCCCAGCAGAGACGCATGCGCCAGGGTGTCACCGAAATAGGACATTCTGCGCCACACCACAAACGAGCCCAGCGGCCCCGCGGCGCAGGCAAGCATAATCCCGGCAAGCCAGCCGGGCAGTAACAGTTCAATCATGAGTGTCCATTTCCCCGGCGCAGGACAATTCGTCCCTGTAAATCATGGCGATGATTATGATGATGGCGATAAATGCCTAATTGTTCAGCGCCGCGAGGGCCGAACATGGAGATAAATTCAGGGTGCATTGACACCACTTCAGGCGTACCGGAGCAGCAGATATGATGGTTGAGACACAGCACTTCGTCGGTTTTCGCCATCACCAGATGCAGATCGTGAGACACCATCAGCACCGCGCAGTTCAGCTCCCGGCGCAGCTGGTCGATGAGGTCGTAAAGCGCGACCTGGCCGTTGACGTCGACGCCCTGGGTTGGCTCATCCAGTACCAGCAGCTGCGGGCTGCTCAGCAGCGCGCGGGCCAGTAAAACGCGCTGCGTTTCACCGCCGGACAGTTTTTGCAGTGGCGCATCGATAAGATGGCCCGCCTGCACGCGTTTCAGCGCCGGAAGAATATCGGCTTTCCGCGTGCCGGGGCGCAGACGCAGGAAACGGCTGACCGTCAGCGGCAGAGTGGCGTCGAGGTGAAGCTTTTGCGGCACATAGCCGATACGCAATTTTTCCTCACGCTTGATCACACCTTCGTCGGGCGCGACCAGACCCAGCACCACGCGCACAAGGGTGGATTTACCTGCGCCATTGGGACCGAGCAGCGTCAGAATTTTACCGGGCTTCAGATCTAACGACACGTCAGAGAGGACGCGGCGCTGACCGAATGAGACCGAAATATTTTCAAGAGAAACCAATGTCGTCATGTCATTTTAAGCTTGAAGAAGTCAACGAATGTTATAATATCACATTTCACGCATTCACTACGATGATTAGTCGCATTATGTTACATAAAAATACGCTTCTTTTCGCAGCATTATCCGCTGCCCTTTGGGGAACAACCGCACAAGATGTTAACGCTGCTGTTGTCGCTTCGCTTAAACCGCTCGGTTTCATCGCGTCGGCCATTGCAGATGGGGTCACAGAAACCCAGGTTCTGCTTCCCGACGGGGCATCTGAGCATGACTATTCTCTGCGTCCTTCGGATGTAAAGCGCTTACAAAACGCGGACTTAGTGGTATGGATTGGTCCTGAGATGGAAGCGTTTATGCAAAAGTCAGCAAAACAGGTTGCTGGCGAAAAACAGGTCGCGATTGCCGCGCTCCCAGGCGTGAAACCGTTGCTCATGAAAGGAGCCGACGACGACGGTGACGAACATGACCATCACCCTGCAGATGCAGAAAAAGGTGACGGAGATCACTATCACGGCGAGTACAACATGCACCTTTGGTTATCCCCAGAGATAGCGCGCCTTTCGGCGGTTGCAATCCATGACAAATTAGTGGAACTTATGCCGCAAAGTCGAGCCAAACTTGACGCCAACCTGAAGGATTTTGAGGCACAATTAGCCGCAACCGATAAGCAGGTAGGTAATGAGCTCGCACCGTTGAAAGGAAAAGGGTATTTCGTTTTTCATGATGCCTACGGCTATTACGAAAAACACTACGGCCTGACCCCGCTGGGTCACTTCACCGTCAACCCTGAAATTCAGCCTGGTGCGCAGCGTTTACATGAAATCAGAACACAGCTGGTTGAGCAAAAAGCGACATGTGTTTTTGCTGAGCCACAGTTCAGGCCAGCGGTCGTAGAAGCCGTGGCCAGGGGGACATCCGTGCGCATGGGAACCCTTGACCCGCTAGGTACGAATATCCAGTTGAGCAAAGCGAGCTATTCGCAGTTCCTCAGCCAACTGGCGAACCAGTATGCGAGCTGCCTGAAAGGAGATTAACGAGGAAGTGAATACGTGCAACAGATAGCCCGCTCTGTCGCCCTGGCATTTAACAATCTGCCTCGACCCCATCGCGTTATGCTGGGGTCGCTTACAGTACTCACCTTAGCGGTCGCCGTCTGGCGGCCCTATGTTTACCACCCGAGTTCTGCCCCAATCATCAAAACCATTGAGCTTGAAAAGAGCGAAATCCGCTCTTTGCTGCCTGAAGCCAGCGAGCCTATCGACCAGGCGGCTCAGGAAGATGAAGCTATTCCGCAGGATGAACTGGACGATAAAACCGAGAACGAAGCGGGTATCCACGAATATGTTGTGTCTACCGGGGACACGCTGAGCAGCGTGCTGAACCAGTACGGCATCGACATGGGTAATATCAGCCAGCTGGCGGCTGCGGATAAAGATCTTCGCAACCTGAAAATCGGTCAACAGCTCTCCTGGACATTAACGGCCGATGGCGATCTGCAGCGTCTAACCTGGGAAATGTCCCGCCGCGAAACCCGTACCTACGATCGCACTGCAAACGGTTTTAAAATGACCAGCGAAATGCAGAAGGGCGACTGGGTGAACAGCGTTCTGAAAGGCACCGTGGGCGCGAGCTTTGTCTCCAGCGCGCGAGATGCAGGATTGACCAGCGCTGAAATCAGCTCGGTGATCAAAGCCATGCAGTGGCAGATGGATTTCCGCAAGCTGAAGAAGGGGGATGAATTTTCCGTTCTGATGTCCCGCGAAATGCTGGACGGCAAGCGCGAGCAGAGCCAGCTCCTGGGCGTTCGTCTGCGCTCCGAGGGCAAAGATTACTACGCGATCCGTGCCGAAGACGGTAAGTTCTATGACCGCAGCGGTACGGGCCTTGCGAAAGGCTTCCTGCGCTTCCCGACGGCTAAACAGTTCCGTATCTCCTCTAACTTTAACCCGCGTCGTCTGAACCCGGTGACCGGGCGCGTCGCACCGCACCGCGGCGTCGACTTTGCCATGCCGCAGGGCACGCCGGTACTGGCGGTAGGGGATGGTGAAGTGGTGGTCGCCAAACGTAGCGGTGCAGCCGGATATTATGTCGCGGTGCGTCATGGCCGTACGTATACGACCCGTTACATGCACCTGCGTAAGCTGCTGGTTAAACCGGGCCAGAAAGTGAAGCGTGGCGACCGCATCGCGATCTCCGGAAACACCGGGCGTTCTACCGGCCCGCACCTGCACTATGAAGTGTGGATCAACCAACAGGCAGTGAACCCGCTGACGGCGAAACTGCCGCGCACCGAAGGCCTGACGGGTAAAGATCGTACTGATTACCTGGCGCAGGTGAAAGAGGTGCTGCCGCAGCTGAGCTTAAACTAAGCCCTCTGTTTTTGTTAAAAAGCCGGCGTCAGAATGCGCCGGCTTTTTCTTTTGTGCGTAGGCGGCTGCCTCGCTACACTATCTGAATATTTTTTTGCGTCATCAGACCCTGGATCCAGCATGGAAACCCAAAAAAACAATATTGAATACATTCCTGAGTTTGAGAAATCCTTCCGCCATCCGCGCAACTGGGGCGCCTGGCTTGGCGTTTACGCCTTTGCAGGGATGGCGATGTTGCCTCCCTCCGTTCGCGATCCTGTGCTGGGTAAAATAGGCCGTCTGGCAGGGCGCTTAGGAAAAAGTGCCCGTCGTCGCGCGCAAATTAACCTCTATTACTGCTTCCCGGAAAAGAGCGACGCCGAGCGGGAGGCCATTATTGATGCTATGTATACCACTGCGCCTCAGGCAATGGCGATGATGGCGGAACTGGCGCTGAAAGGGCCGGAAAAAGTCATGGAACGCGTTGACTGGAAAGGGCTGGAAATCATCGACGAGATGCGTCGCAACGATGAGAAGGTCATTTTTCTCGTTCCGCACGGCTGGGGCGTGGATATTCCAGCCATGCTGATGGCATCACAGGGCCAGAAGATGGCGGCAATGTTCCATAACCAGGGTAACAAGATCTTCGATTACGTCTGGAATACCGTGCGTCGTCGTTTTGGCGGCCGTCTTCATGCGCGAAATGATGGCATCAAGCCGTTTATTCAGTCCGTGCGTCAGGGATACTGGGGATACTATTTGCCGGATCAGGACCACGGCCCGGAGCACAGCGAGTTTGTTGATTTCTTCGGGACCTACAAGGCGACTCTGCCCGCGATTGGCCGTTTGATGAAGGTATGCCGTGCCCGGGTCATCCCGCTTTTCCCGGTCTACGATGGCAACACCCATCGCCTGAGCATTGAGGTTCGCCCACCGATGGACGATCTTCTCACCGCGGCCGATCGCACTATTGCGCGTCGAATGAACGAAGAGGTTGAGATCCTGGTGGGACCGCATGCCGAGCAGTACACGTGGATACTGAAGCTGCTCAAAACGCGCCAGCCGGGTGAGATTGAGCCTTATAAGCGCAAAGAGCTTTATCCGACGAAATAAAAAAAGCCCTCTCCATCCGGAGAGGGCTTTTTAACAGAGACGTTATTACTCGACGGTCATAACGCGCGTGGTGTTGGTTGAACCGATGGTGCTCATCACATCGCCCTGGGTCACAATGACGATATCCCCGGAGACCAGATAACCTTTGTCGCGCAGCAGGTTTACGGCATCGTGCGCCGCAGCCACGCCGTCATTGGTGCTGTCGAAGTGAACCGGCGTCACGCCGCGGTACAGCGCCGTCAGGTTCAGCGTACGTTCGTGGCGAGACATGGCGAAGATCGGCAGGCCGGAGCTGATACGGGAGGTCATCAGCGCGGTGCGGCCGGATTCGGTCATGGTGATGATCGCCGTTACGCCCTTAAGGTGGTTAGCGGCGTACATGGCAGACATCGCAATCGCTTCTTCCACGTTGTCGAACTGCACATCCAGACGGTGTTTAGAGACGTTAATGCTCGGGATCTTTTCCGCGCCCAGGCAGACGCGCGCCATGGCGGCCACGGTTTCTGCCGGATACTGGCCCGCCGCGGTTTCCGCAGAGAGCATCACCGCATCGGTACCGTCCAGCACGGCGTTAGCCACGTCCATGACTTCCGCACGGGTCGGCATTGGGTTAGTGATCATGGATTCCATCATCTGAGTGGCGGTGATCACCGCGCGGTTCAGCTGACGGGCGCGACGAATCAGCGCTTTCTGGATACCCACCAGCTCAGGGTCGCCGATTTCAACGCCCAGATCGCCGCGCGCAACCATCACCACGTCAGACGCGAGGATCACGTCGTCCATGGCGTCCTGATCGCAAACCGCTTCCGCACGTTCAACCTTGGCGACAATTTTGGCATCACAGCCTGCATCACGTGCCAGACGACGCGCATAGTTCAGATCTTCGCCGCAGCGCGGGAAGGAGACGGCCAGGTAGTCAACGCCAATCAGCGCCGCAGTCACGATGTCCGCTTTGTCTTTATCGGTAAGCGCCTCTGCAGAGAGGCCGCCGCCCAGCTTGTTGATGCCTTTATTGTTGGAGAGCGGGCCGCCGACGGTGACTTCGGTGAACACTTTCATGCCCTGAACTTCCAGCACTTTCAGCTGTACGCGCCCGTCGTCGAGCAGCAGGATATCGCCTGGCACCACGTCAGCCGGCAGGCCTTTATAGTCGATACCGACTTTCTCTTTATCGCCTTCGCCTTTGCCCAGGTTGGCATCAAGCAGGAATTTGTCGCCGATGTTGAGGAAAACTTTACCTTCTTTAAAGGTCGAAACACGAATTTTAGGGCCCTGTAAATCGCCAAGGATCGCAACGTGGCGGCCCAGTTTTGCTGCGATTTCACGCACTTTATCGGCACGTAATTTATGGTCTTCTGGCGTACCGTGAGAGAAGTTCATACGCACCACGTTGGCGCCAGCGGCGATAATTTTTTCAAGATTATTATCGCGGTCGGTGGCCGGGCCTAAGGTGGTTACGATCTTGGTTCTGCGAAGCCTTCTGGACATGTAATACTCCGTTGACTGAAACAACTTTGGTGTTGCGTGAACATTGAATCGGCCTTCATCTGCCGCAAGGCAGCAAAGAGGGGACCGAATGCCGTAAGTCGTACATCTTAGTTATTAGGGAACATCGCTCTTTATAAGCAATTCTTTATCAAAACGCGATTCCTTCAGCGCTTCCTTGACCCGCTTCAAGTTATCCCGGAATTTTGCGCCCCGACGCAAGGTAAAACCGGTCGCCAGCACGTCAATCACCGTAAGCTGCGCCAGACGGGAGACCATCGGCATATAGATGTCGGTGTCTTCAGGCACGTCGAGAGTAATCGCCAGCGTCGCTTCACGCGCCAGCGGCGTGCCCGCCGTGGTAAGGGCGATCACCATGGCATCGTTTTCACGGGCCAGCTGCGCCAACTCGACCTGACTCTTGGTGCGGCCGGTATGCGAAATCAGCACCACGACGTCATCTTCACTGCAATTCATACAGCTCATGCGTTGCAGCACAATGTCATCGGAGTAAATCACCGGGACGTTAAAGCGGAAAAATTTGTTCATGGCGTCATGCGCCACGGCCGCCGACGACCCGAGACCAAAGAACGCAATTCGCTTGGCCTGGGTGAGCAAATCCACCGCGCGATTCACGGAGCTCATATCCAGAGACTGACGAACGTGGTCAAGGGAGGCCATGGCCGATTCAAATATTTTCGCGGTGTAGGCATCAACGCTGTCGTCTTCATCCACATTACGATTAACATAAGGGGTGCCGTTAGCCAGACTTTGTGCCAAATGCAGTTTAAAATCAGGAAAGCCGCGCGTTTCCATGCTGCGGCAAAAGCGATTGACCGTCGGTTCGCTAACACCCGCTTCCTGTGCCAGAGCGGCGATGCTTGAATGGATCGCCTGAGCGGGAGAGGCCAGAATGACCTCGGCCACTTTTCGCTCGGATTTGCTAAGGTGTTCCAGTTGAAACTGGATTTTTTCCAGCATGTTCATGTTAACAGGACGCTCATGGGTGTAAACGATTTCATAAATTGATGAAATCGTGATTCGATTTAGCCGATATTACCCTTGCGGCTTCCATAAAGGGTAACAATCGACAAGATAATGTTGTTGTTTTTTTTCATTACTTGATCGGTGTCGGGTTTTGCTGTGACCATGTTGCGCAAAGAATCGACGCTTGTTGCGTCATTACGCCACCGTAACCCGCTGACGGGTGAAAAATCGCGGTATCGCACGCGACGTTAAGCGCTAATGGTTTCGGGAATGACGTAAAAGCAGTACAGTGCATTGTAATAAAATTACAACGATACCTGGCAGAAGTACCAGGTGATCCAACTGAGGAGAATGACATGGCGGTAACGCAAACAGCCCAGGCATGTGACCTGGTCATTTTCGGCGCGAAAGGCGATCTTGCACGCCGAAAATTGCTGCCTTCCCTGTATCAACTGGAGAAAGCGGGCCAAATTCACCCGGATACCCGTATCCTGGGTGTCGGGCGCGCCGACTGGGACAAGGACGCTTATACCAAAGTCGTCCGCGAGGCGCTCGAAACTTTCATGAAAGAAAAAATTGATGAAAGTTTGTGGGATACCCTGAGTGGACGCCTCGATTTCTGCAATCTGGACGTGAATGACGTCAGCGCGTTTACCCGCTTAGGCGCGATGCTGGATCAGAAAAACCGTGTCACCATTAACTATTTCGCCATGCCGCCAAGCACCTTCGGCGCCATCTGCAAAGGGCTGGGTGAAGCCAAACTGAACGCCAAACCGGCTCGCGTCGTGATGGAAAAACCGCTGGGTACCTCACTGGCCACCTCGCGTGAAATCAACGACCAGGTGGGCGAGTTCTTTGAAGAGTGCCAGGTTTACCGTATTGACCATTACCTCGGTAAAGAGACGGTACTGAACCTGCTGGCGCTGCGCTTTGCCAACTCCCTGTTTGTGAATAACTGGGACAACCGCACCATCGACCACGTGGAAATCACCGTGGCGGAAGAGGTTGGCATTGAAGGTCGCTGGGGTTACTTTGACCAGGCCGGCCAGATGCGTGACATGATCCAGAACCACCTGCTGCAAATTCTGTGCATGATTGCCATGTCCCCACCGTCTGACCTGACGGCTGACAGCATCCGCGATGCAAAAGTGAAAGTGCTGAAATCGCTGCGCCGCATCGACCGCTCCAACGTGCGTGAGAAGACCGTTCGCGGTCAGTACACCGCCGGGTTTGCACAGGGCAAAAAAGTGCCAGGCTACCTGGAAGAAGAGGGCGCGAACAAGGCCAGCAACACCGAGACGTTTGTTGCGATCCGCGTGGATATCGACGACTGGCGCTGGGCGGGTGTTCCATTCTACCTGCGCACCGGTAAACGTCTGCCGGCCAAGTGCTCCGAAGTGGTGGTTTACTTCAAAAACCCGGAACTGAACCTGTTCAAAGAGTCATGGCAGGAGCTGCCGCAGAACAAACTGACCATTCGTCTGCAGCCGGACGAAGGGGTGGATATCCAGATCCTGAACAAAGTGCCGGGCCTGGATCATAAGCACAACCTGCAGACCACCAAGCTGGACCTGAGCTACTCCGAAACCTTCAACCAGACGCACCTGGCCGATGCTTACGAGCGTCTGCTGCTGGAAACCATGCGCGGCATTCAGGCGCTGTTCGTGCGTCGCGATGAAGTGGAAGAGGCGTGGAAATGGGTCGACTCCATTACCGAAGCCTGGGCGGCCGATCAGGATGCGCCAAAACCGTATCAGGCGGGCACCTGGGGACCTGTGGCGTCGGTGGCGATGATCACCCGCGATGGCCGCTCCTGGAACGAGTTTGAGTAAGATAATCCTCTAGCTCGAAAGTGTTATTTTACCGGTAACATGATCTAACACAGCTAGTGGCACAATTTTCAACTTTTAAGCTCCGCGTGGATTCACCCGCGGAGCTTTTTTTATTACACTGCCGGAAGTGATTTTGCCCCTGAGCTCCGGACAGCAAGCGTTTCAGCGTTGTTAACAACTGCCAGCGACTTTGTAAACTCCCGAGCCCGGACAGATAAATGAGAGGAGCTTTTATGAATCCGACATTGTTACGCGTAACACAGCGCATTATCGAACGCTCGAAAGAGACCCGTTCGGCCTACCTCGCCCGGATTGAACAGGCAAAGAGCAACACCGTACATCGCTCGCAGCTGGCCTGCGGTAACCTGGCGCACGGTTTCGCCGCCTGCCAGCCTGATGATAAAGCCTCATTAAAGAGCATGTTGCGTAACAATATCGCCATCATTACCTCCTACAACGATATGCTTTCCGCGCACCAGCCTTATGAGGTTTATCCCGATATTATCCGTAAAGCGCTGCACAGCGTGAATGCCGTGGGCCAGGTGGCGGGCGGTGTACCCGCTATGTGCGACGGCGTGACGCAGGGTCAGGACGGTATGGAGCTGTCTCTGCTGAGCCGCGAAGTGATTGCCATGTCCGCGGCGGTGGGGCTGTCACACAACATGTTTGATGGCGCGCTGTATCTCGGCGTGTGTGACAAGATTGTCCCGGGCCTGGTGATGGCTGCGCTGTCGTTTGGCCATCTGCCTGCGATCTTTGTGCCGTCCGGCCCGATGGCAAGCGGCCTGCCGAACAAAGAAAAAGTCCGTATTCGTCAGCTGTATGCGGAAGGGAAAGCAGACCGCCAGGCGCTGCTGGAGGCGGAAGCCGCGTCCTACCATGCGCCGGGGACCTGTACGTTCTACGGTACGGCCAACACTAACCAGATGGTCGTGGAATTTATGGGGATGCAGCTTCCAGGCTCGTCCTTTATCCAGCCGGATGCACCGCTGCGCAAGGCGTTGACCGAGGCCGCGGCCCGTCAGGTCACGCGACTGACCGGCAACGGCAACGAATGGATGCCGATGGGCAAAATGGTCGACGAAAAGGTCATCGTCAACGGGATTGTTGCGCTGCTGGCAACCGGGGGGTCAACTAACCACACCATGCACCTGGTGGCCATGGCGCGTGCGGCGGGCATCCTGATTAACTGGGATGATTTCTCTGAGATCTCTTCCGTGGTGCCCCTGATGGCACGCCTCTATCCGAACGGCCCGGCGGATATTAACCACTTCCAGGCCGCAGGCGGCGTACCGCTGCTGATGCGTGAGCTGCTGAAGGGGGGTCTGCTGCATGAAGATGTAAACACCGTGGCGGGCTTTGGCCTGCAGCGCTACACCCAGGAGCCGTGGCTGAACAACGGCGAGCTGGACTGGCGTGATGGGGCGAGCGCCTCTCTTGATGCGCAGGTGATTGCCACCATCGATAAACCTTTCTCTCCTCACGGTGGCACCAAAGTCCTGAGCGGTAACCTCGGTCGTGCGGTGATGAAAACCTCAGCCGTACCGGAAGAGAACCAGATTATCGAAGCGCCGGCGGTGGTGTTTGAAAGCCAGCACGACGTATTACCCGCCTTTGATGCCGGTCTTCTCGACAAAGACTGCGTGGTGGTGGTGCGTCATCAGGGGCCAAAAGCCAACGGGATGCCAGAATTACATAAACTTATGCCACCACTTGGTGTATTATTGGACCGCCGTTTCAAAATTGCACTGGTGACCGATGGGCGCCTCTCTGGCGCATCCGGTAAAGTGCCTTCAGCCATCCACGTGACGCCGGAAGCATACGACGGCGGCCTGCTGGCGAAAGTGCGTGACGGCGACATGATTCGCGTTAATGGCCAGACGGGCGAGTTAACCCTGCTGGTTGATGACGCAGAGCTGGCGGCACGTCAGCCCCATATTCCTGACCTGAGCGCCTCGCGCGTGGGGACTGGACGCGAAATGTTTGGTGCGCTGCGTGAGAAACTCTCCGGTGCGGAGCAGGGCGCAACCTGTATTACGTTTTAAGACGACTTGATTTTAACGATCTGGCGAGAGAAGACTCTGATGAAAAACTGGAAAACAAGTGCAGAAGCAATCCTGACCACTGGCCCTGTCGTGCCGGTTATCGTGGTAAACAAGCTGGAGCACGCTGTACCGATGGCGAAAGCGCTGGTTGCGGGCGGCGTTCGCGTTCTGGAAGTGACCCTGCGTACCGCCTGCGCGATGGACGCTATTCGCGCTATCGCCAAAGAAGTGCCGGACGCCATCATCGGTGCGGGTACCGTTCTTAATGCACAGCAGCTGGCCGACGTGACCGAAGCGGGCGCACAGTTTGCCATCAGCCCGGGCCTGACCGAGCCGCTGCTGAAAGCCGCCACCGAAGGCACTATTCCGCTGATCCCGGGTATCAGCACCGTTTCTGAACTGATGCTGGGGATGGACTACGGTCTGAAAGAATTCAAATTCTTCCCGGCGGAAGCGAACGGCGGCACCAAAGCGCTGCAGGCGATTGCGGGTCCATTCTCTCAGGTGCGTTTCTGCCCGACCGGCGGTATCTCTCCTGCTAACTACCGTGACTACCTGGCGCTGAAGAGCGTGCTGTGCATCGGCGGCTCATGGCTGGTTCCGGCGGATGCGCTGGAAGCAGGCGACTGGGATCGTATCACCAAACTGGCTCGTGAAGCGGTTGAAGGCGCGAAGCAGTAAGTCATCTCCGCATGAGAAACGGGCCTTACGGCCCGTTTTTTTTATCCTGCTACCTTAACGTTTGCTGCGGCCGCTTTCGCTCTCGCCACGGCGTCGTCCACGTTATCTCCGGTGGCTAATGCCACGCCAAGACGACGGGAGCCATCGATTTCCGGCTTGCCGAACAAACGCACCTGCAGACCTGCGCCCACCGCTGCGTCGACGTTATCAAACGTGACGTTCTGGCTGGTTAACTGCGGCAGGATCACCGCCGACGCGGCCGGGCCGTACTGACGAATGCCGCCCACAGGCAGGCCGAGGAAGGCCCGCACGTGAAGGGCAAACTCGGAGAGATCCTGCGAAATGAGCGTGACCATGCCGGTGTCATGCGGGCGAGGGGAAACTTCGCTGAAAATCACGTCATCACCGCAAACAAACAGCTCCACGCCGAACAGGCCGTATCCGCCCAGCGCCAGAACGGTCTTGCGGGCAATCTCCTGCGCACGTTCCAGCGCAAGGGCGCTCATCTGCTGCGGTTGCCAGGATTCGCGGTAATCGCCATCTTCCTGGCGGTGGCCAATCGGATCGCAGAAATGGACGCCGTCAACGGCGCTGACGGTTAGCAGGGTGATCTCGAAATCAAACTTCACCACGCCTTCGACAATCACGCGTCCAGCTCCGGCGCGGCCACCCTGCTGGGCATAATCCCACGCCTTGTCCAGCGTGCTGCTGTCGCGAATGAAGCTCTGCCCTTTACCGGAGGAGCTCATCACCGGCTTAATGATGCACGGGTAGCCAATCTCCCCGACGGCCTGCAGAAACGCGGCCTTATCGGCAGCAAAGCGATAGCTCGAGGTGGGCAATCCCAGCTCTTCCGCCGCCAGGCGACGGATGCCTTCGCGGTTCATGGTCAGCTTTGCGGCTTTTGCACAGGGCACCACGCGCTGGCCTTCCTGTTCAAGGGCGATCAGCGTATCGGTGGCGATGGCTTCAATTTCCGGCACAACGAAATCCGGTTTCTCGCGCGTAATCAGCTCGCGAAGGGCATCGCCATCCAGCATGTTAATCACATAAGAACGATGGGCGACGTGCATGGCGGGTGCGTCGGCGTAACGGTCTACGGCAATGACTTCCACGCCTAAGCGCTGACACTCAATGGCGACCTCTTTACCCAGCTCGCCCGACCCTAACAGCATCACTCGCGTCGCCGCAGGTCGCAGCGCGGTTCCTAAACGAATCATAACAATCCCCCTGAAAAAGTTGCGCGCAGTATAAACGAAAACGTTTGCGTCTGTCTTGTGCAGGGCTCAAGGCGCGGGCAGAAATTTGCGCTTCTTTAGTCCGTCCAGACATTTCCTGACGCCTGCTCGCTTACGCTGTGGAGCATGTTCACCGTTAAGTGAGGGAAACCATGTCTGGCTGGCTAAATCAATTGCAATCCCTGTTAGGGCAGAAAACATCCACCTCTGGCGAACAGGGGCTCAGTAAACTGCTGGTCCCCGGGGCGCTCGGCGGGCTGGCAGGCCTGCTGGTCGCGAATAAATCCTCGCGAAAATTACTGGCAAAATACGGCACAGGCGCGCTGCTGGCCGGCGGTGGCGCCATCGCCGGCACCGTACTGTGGAATAAATACAAGGACAGGGTACGGACCGCGCACGGCGATGAGCCGCATTACGGCGAGCACACCTCGCCGCTGGATCTGCGGACAGAACGGCTGATCCTTGCGCTGGTCTTTGCCGCGAAAAGCGACGGGCATATCGACGTCAAGGAGCGATCGGCGATTGAGCAGCAGCTGCGCGAAGCCGGTGTTGAAGAGAAGGGAAGAGCGCTGGTGGCACAGGCGATTGAACAGCCGCTCGATCCGCAGCGTCTTGCGCAAAGTGTGAAAAATGAGGAAGAGGCGCTTGAGCTTTATTTCCTCAGCTGCGCCGCCATCGATATCGATCACTTTATGGAGCGGAGCTACCTTAACGCGCTCGGCGACGCGCTGAAGATACCGCAGGATGTGCGCGAGGGGATTGAGCAGGATATCAAGGAGCAAAAACAGGCGTTGCAGGGATAGCAATCGCCGTTCCGGCCATGTTTCGCTTGCATCATGCGCGGGTTTTGCCAACCTTATAGGGTGTAAAACTTAAAAGAATGATGCTATGCCACCGAAAGCCCGACGTACTCCTTATGCGATCGTCACGCATGGCGATACGCGCATAGACAACTATTACTGGCTGCGGGATGATTCGCGATCCCGGCCAGAGGTGCTCGACTACCTGCACGCGGAAAACGACTATGGCCGCAAGGTCATGTCCAGCCAGCAGACGCTTCAGGACCAGCTGCTGAATGAAATGGTGCAGCGCATTCCCCAGCGCGATATCTCCGCGCCCTGGACCAAAAACGGCTATCGCTACCGCCATATTTACGAGCCCGGCAATGAGTATCCCATCTACCAGCGTCAGTCGGTGTTAAGCGCCGAATGGGACGAGTGGGATATTCTGCTGGATGCCAACCAGCGCGCCGCCCACAGCGAGTTTTATACCCTGGGCGGCATGTCCATTTCCCCGGATAACGCGGTGATGGCGCTGGCGGAGGATTACCTCTCCCGTCGCCAGTACGGCCTGCGTTTTCGCAATCTCGAAACGGGCAACTGGTATCCGGAAATGCTGGAAAACGTCTCTCCAGATTTTGTCTGGGCGAATGATTCAGAGACGGTTTACTACGTTAAAAAGCACGCCTCCACGCTGCTGCCTTACCAGGTATGGCGACACACCGTGGGAACGGACTCCGCAGACGACGAGCTGGTCTATGAAGAGAAAGACGAAACGTTCTATGTCAGCCTGCATAAAACCTCTTCACGCCACTATGTGATTATCTTCCTTGCCAGCGCGACGACGTCTGAAGTCCTGCTGCTGGACGCCGAACTGCCCGATGCCCAGCCGCTCTGTTTCCTGCCGCGTCGCAAGGATCACGAGTACAGCCTGGATCACTTCCAGCACAGCTTTTATTTGCGCTCGAATCGCGAGGGCAAAAACTTTGGTCTTTATAAAACCAAGGTGCGCGATGAGCGCAAGTGGGAGGTGCTTATTCCCGCGCGGGATCAGGTGATGCTGGAAGGGTTCACCCTGTTTACCGACTGGCTGGTGGTGGAAGAGCGCCAGAGGGGGCTGACCAGTATCCGGCAAATCAACCGCAAAACCCGGGAAGTGGTGGGGATTGCGTTCGACGACCCGGCGTATGTGACGTGGATTGGCTTCAACCCGGAGCCCGAATCGTCGCGGTTGCGCTACGGCTACTCGTCCATGACCACGCCGGATACCCTGTTTGAGCTGGATATGGCAACCGGGCAGCGTCAGGTGATTAAACAGACCGAGGTAAAAGGATTTGAGTCCGAAAACTACCGAAGCGAGCACGTGTGGGTTATCGCCCGCGATGGGGTGGAAGTGCCCGTCTCGCTCGTCTATCACAAAGCACATTTCCAGAAAGGCAAAAATCCGATCCTCGTCTACGGCTACGGCTCGTATGGCTCCAGCATGGACGCCGATTTCAGCAGCAGCAGGTTAAGCCTGCTCGATCGCGGCTTTGTGTTTGCCATCGCCCATATTCGCGGCGGCGGTGAGCTGGGGCAGCACTGGTATGAAGACGGGAAATTCCTGAAAAAGAAAAACACGTTTAATGACTACCTCGACGTCTGCGATGCGCTGATTGAGCAGGGCTATGGCGATCCGCAGCTCTGCTTTGGTATGGGAGGCAGCGCGGGCGGCATGCTGATGGGGGCGGTTATCAACCAGCGTCCCGACCGCTTTAAGGGGGTTGTCGCACAGGTTCCGTTTGTTGATGTGGTTACGACCATGCTCGATGAATCCATCCCACTTACAACCGGGGAGTTTGAAGAGTGGGGGAATCCGCAGGATGAGATTTACTACCGCTATATGAAAGAGTACAGCCCGTACGATAACGTAGAGGCGAAAGCCTATCCCCATATGCTGGTAACCACCGGTTTGCATGATTCTCAAGTGCAGTACTGGGAGCCGGCAAAATGGGTGGCGAAACTGCGCGAGCTGAAAACCGATGACAATCTGCTGCTGCTGTGCACGGACATGGACTCCGGACACGGCGGGAAATCGGGACGGTTTAAATCGTACGAAGGGGTGGCCCTGGAGTATGCCTTTTTGATAGGCCTGGCGCAGGACACGCTGCCAGGCCGTGCGGAGCGTTAAGCCTCACCCAGATAATGTTTCAGCGTTAAGCGCAGCTCCGGGCTCATTTTGTCGAGGTTGTTATACAGCCAGCGCAAATAGCCCGGGTCTTTATCCGCAATATCCGACACCGCTTTGCCCCGGTATTTACCAAAGGTGAACGTGGTCAGCAGCGCAGGGCGACCGGTAATCGTCGCCATATCATCCGGCGTCCAGCCAGAGATATTCATAATATCAATGAGCAACGCGGCGGTGATATAGCAGTCATACAGCGCGCGGTGATGGTGAAGCCCCTCAGGGGTACGAACGCTGAGCTTGCGGGACTTGTACAGCGCCATATTACTGTATTTGATCCCCGGCCAGAGGCGGCGCGCCAGCTTCATGGTACAAATCCATTCGCCTGGCATTTCAGGCAACACCCGGCGGTCAAAGCTGGCGTTATGCGCGACATACCACGGGCTACCGTAATAGTGGGGAATGATCTCTTCTATCCACGGCTTATCCGCCACCATCGATTCGGTAATGCGATGGATAGCCATAGCCTGCGGGCTGATGGGGCGATCGGGACGCACCAGATGGCTCATTGGGTTGACGATTTTACCGTCAACCACATCGACAGAGGCCACTTCCACAATTCCGCCCTGAAGATCGCAAGTTTCGGTATCGATTACGCGCAGCATTGAAAACTCCTGAGCTCAAAACGCTTAGCCTAAAGGAATGATATCGCCTTGCCAACCCCGTCTGCTGAGCGTACCGGTCAACAGCAGCTCGCCTTTATCCGCCCGGACGATGAGCTGGCCTCTTTCATCCCACAGCGCGCTGCCGCCACAGGCATTCGCCATTAACACCGCAATGGCATATTTATGCGCGAAGCGCTGCAGGGAGCTGATGGACTGCCGCCAGCGGTGATCCCCCACAGACTGACAGCTGGTAACAAGCGTAGCCCTGGGATCGAGGAGGGGAGAATCGGCGTGTGCATCAATAATGGTAAGCTGTTTATCCCCCGGAATCAGGCTTGCACCGCTACCCTGCGGGTAGCGCAAAATGCTCTGGCGCGAGGGTGAAAATAGGGCGAGGCCTTTCTGGCGCTGGCCATTCCGCTCAAGGGGGAGCCCGGCAATAACCGTAATCCGGTAAAAATGGGCCGCTTCAAGCAGAGGTTCCAGCTGCGCGTCGCCGGGTGGGGGAGGTAACGTCAGCGTACCTGACCCCGTTAACGAGAGTTCAGGGAAGACCAGCAAATCGCACCGCTGCCGTGCTGCTTCAGCAATGAAGCGGAGGTGGTGCGTAACGTGCTCATCAATACTCTGGTGCTGCCCGCCATACTGGGCTGCCGCTATATTCCAATGTGACATCGTGACTTCCTTATACACTGAGTCGCAGAGATTTAAGAATACACCTAATTTTATCAGGGCTTTCTTATCCTGGCAGATTCCGCGTAAGGAAGTGTAACGACTCGTTAAGCTTATTTAACTTTAGGCTCGTACGGCAAACGAGAGAGGTTGACCGATGCGAGACGGTGGGCGATTAACCTTTCGCGAAACCAGTCGCGCAGATGGGCGGGTTGTTCACGTTCTACCACTTCAGCCACGATGGGCATGTTGTAACGCTCTTTAAAAGCGACGCCAGCGGCAGCGAGATCGACATTCACTTTATCCATCTCGTCCTGAGGAAGGGCGGCCAGATTGATCTTCATTACCTTCTCCTTATTATGCGGCGGCAACGTTACCGCGATTGCACGACGATGACAAGCGGAGGTGGGATGATCCTCGACTCGTTTATTATACAGCGTTATTCTTTAGCATACAGACATAACAAAAAGGAATGATTGCGATGGGTTTCTCCGCTTCCCGCGCGGTATGCGCACTGGTTTTTCTGTCCTCTACTCTCGTTACGCCCTCCGCGCTGGCGCATGCGCACCTTAAGCAGCAGATCCCGGCAGCTGACAGCCTGGTAGCCGCACCGCAGGCGCTAACGCTGAATTTTTCTGAAGGTATCGAACCTGGGTTCAGCGGCGTGGTGGTAACGGATGCGCAAAAGCAGGTCATCAGGACGGGTACCGCTACGCGAGATGAAAAGAACAAGGCTCAGCTCACCGTGCCGCTGGAGCAAACGCTGACGTCCGGGACCTACCAGGTCGACTGGCATGTGGTCTCCGTAGACGGCCATAAAACCACAGGCAGCTATCACTTTAGCGTGAAATAGCATGCTGGCGCTGTTTTATATCGGGTTGCGCTTTATCCATTTCACGGCGCTGATGCTGGTTTTTGGCAATGCGCTTTACAGCGTCTGGTTTGCGCCTTCCTCTCTCCACCGCCTGATGTCCCGGCGTTTCCAGCGGCAGCAGAAAGTGGCGTCCTTACTCTGCCTGGCGTCTGCACTCCTGATGTTTATGCTGCAGGGCGGATTGATGGGGAGCGGATGGGGCGATGTGTTTGCCCCGGCGGTCTGGCGCAGCGTGATGCCCACACAGTTTGGCGGCGTCTGGCTGTGGCAAATTATACTTGCGGCGATTACGGTCAGCGCGGCATGGCTCGCACCGCTGAAAGGCTCACGATTGCTATTGCTCGCAATGGGCCAGCTTATCCTGCTCGCTGGGGTAGGGCACGCGGCGATGAACGAAGGCCCGTTAGGGGCTTTGCAGCGTGTTAATCACGCTATTCATCTGCTGTGTGCCGCAATCTGGCTTGGTGGCTTACTGCCGCTGCTGTTCTGCATGCGGCTGGCGAAAGGTGACTGGCAGAATGCTGCCATCTATACCATGATGCGCTTCTCGCGCGTGGGCCATTACGCCGTCGCAGGCGTGCTGCTTACCGGCGTTGTTAATTCGCTATTGATACTGGGCGTTCATATTCCCTGGCAGGCTGGCTACGTGCAGTTTTTGTTGTTCAAATGTGCGCTGGTGGCGTTGATGGTGGTAATTGCGCTGGCAAATCGGTATTTTCTGGTGCCACGGTTTCGTCCGGAGACCGGGCGAGCACAACAGATTTTTATCAGGATGACACAGGCAGAAGTGGTTCTGGGGGCACTGGTGCTGGCAGCGGTCAGCCTGTTCGCCACCTGGGAACCCTTCTGACAAGGTTAAATATCATATGAAAAAGACAGTACTTTCTCTCGTATTGCTGGCCTGCACGGGTAGCGCTATTGCCGCACCGCAGGTTATCACCGTCAGCCGTTTTGAAGTGGGTAAGGACAAATGGGCGTTCAATCGCGAAGAGGTGATGCTGACCTGCCGTCCGGGCCATGCGCTGTACGCGATCAACCCGAGCACGCTGGTGCAATACCCGTTAAATGATATTGCTGAGCAGCAGGTAGCCAGCGGCAAGAGCAGCGGCCAGCCGATTAGCGTGATTCAGATCGATGACCCGGTTCATCCGGGGCAGAAAATGAGTCTGGCGCCGTTTATCGAGCGTGCCGACAAGCTCTGCTAACATTCAGGTTTCCAATAAAAAACCGCAGATGCTTGCGAAAGCACTGCGGTTTTTTACATTTAATGATGCTCTGGCGCTTTTTTTCCGACCGCTTTAACTGTGGACTGGAAAACCTGGCGTCGTCATCTATTCTTAAAAGGCAAGGCGACTTAGCCTGCATTAATGCCAACTTTTAGCGCACGGCTCTCTCCCAAGAGCCATTTCCCTGGACCGAATACAGGAATCGTATTCGGTCTCTTTTTATCTGTATGAAAGTAAACGCGAAATCCCAACGCTATCTTTCCCATACAGCGCGCACATCCTGTACGTCTTGCTAAAACATAACACAACACAGCATGCGGAAGTCCAGCCCTTTTTGCCTGTTTTGTTAAATTTTTGTATGCAGTCAGCAAAAGCAGGCGCCGCGCTTAAAAGCGGGATTTTACGGATGCCTCAATTTCATCAAGCAGTTCAAAGCGACGGCGGTATTCGGCACGCTTTTTACTGGCAATGTCATCAAGGGATTTGCGTTCCATCTGCAAGGGGAGTCGCCAGCTGAAGGTTGAGTGTTTTTGACCGTCGATAGATGCCCAAAATTCGTCGTAGCTTGCATGAAAATGACGGCCTTTACTCAGACGATAACGCAGCGCACGGAAAATGTGGCCTTCATCGCTGACCGCATAAATAGCTTTGATGCCGGAAAGCGTAGCCAACTGGAAAAGCACTTCCATCAGCACGCGCTTCGGGAAAAGGCCATGGCAGGCGCGGGTTGCCTGTTTGATCACATCACGGGATACGCTGCGGCGTGGACCCTGAAGACCGCCAATCACCAGCACATATTCTCCGTTTTCACGGGCAACGCAAAAGGTCACGCTCGCAAGCAGAGTATTTTCGTTATCACGCAACCAGAGCGTACACTCCCCCTCACGCTCTGCTTTGCTGGCGTTCATGGCATTGACGTTATAGCTCACGCCATCTTTGGCATGAAACTCAACAATGGATTGCTCTTGCGGTCCGGTTAAAGCGGCGATTAGCCCGGCATCTTTCAGGGAGTCAATCCACTGATAATGGCTGATGATGGCATCAGCCCGTGCGTTGGCGTTCATACCCCGCATCAGATACTGGCGATGTGTTTTGCTCGGCAGGGTGATTTGCGAGGCCAGCAACTGGTCGAAATCGTTACGGCGAGCCAATGCATCGAGCATGCGATGCGTTGAAGACCAGAACAGCAGTGAGCGTAACAGAAATTTGAGACGGTACTCGCGTTTTTGCCAGATAGGGCCTGGGACGAGTTTACCTTTCACCAGTTCGGAAATGATATGGGTACGATGCGAAAGTGGGGCATCGTCTTGCAGGCGCGTATTTGACACGGGAAAACCTCAAAGTTTATGCAATGCATAGTTTAGGGGGCATGCAAAAGTGGATTAATACTGGTGAAATATTTATTTATCCTTAGTTTACTGTTTGTTTAGCTTTGTGAAAAGCGCTCCTGTGGAGCGTATCTAAGCGTATGCCATCTGCAACTATACTCCCTGAGGGAGGTTCTATGTATCAGCGAATCGAATGTGGGAAGTGGCGTCACGTCTGGGTTGTCAGCGATATACATGGCTGTTATCAGTGGCTTATGGATGAGCTTAAACGCCGTCACTTTAACCCGTATGAGGACTTACTCATTTCTGTAGGCGATATGATCGATCGTGGCCCTGACAGCGTGAAATGCCTGCAGTTAATGAACGAAAAATGGTTTCGCGCCGTGCGCGGTAACCACGAGCAAATGGCTCTCGACAGTCTGGATAATAACGATTTTGCGCTCTGGGCGATGAATGGTGGAATGTGGTTTGCACAACTTGAACGCGACCAAAAACAGCTCGCGCTGGGGTTGCTAAATGCCTGCCGCAGTTTACCGCATATTATAGAGATAACCTGTGCTAACGGTCTGAATGTAATAGCCCATGCCGATTATCCGGCAGCCGAATATTGCTGGCAAAAACCGGTCAGCGCCCATCGCGTTTTATGGGACCGCGAAAGGTTAATGGGGTTTATGGTAGGTAAAGGGCAGGGCATCAGCGGCGCGGATCATTTCTGGTTTGGTCATACGCCCGTCGACAGACGGTATGATTTTGATAATCTCCACTACATTGATACGGGGGCTGTTTTCGACGGCTACTTTACGCTGGCGCAGCTTCAGTAATAAATAACCCGCCTTCGGGCGGGTTCTTTTTAGGTCAGGCAAGGCGCATGACCCAGGCATCGGTTTTGCTATCGTAATGCTCACGGTAAAGGACAGAATGTTCGCCATCAAGTATTGCCGGGACGCTGGTATCTGCATCCCATGCATCGAGCTGCATGCACAAATCCGGGTCGGATTTGCAGGGAATACTTAACGTTCGATCGCCTTGTGCTTCGCCGCGCAATTCTGCGTCGTCGATCTCAAAAGCGCCAATACGCACGCTGGTTTTCGTCATAGTGCTCTCCGGGTCGGTTGTCAAAATCTGGTATGACCAGTGCGATCACCCATTTTTGATCGTAGACAAGGAGAGCAAAATCGCCAGTAAAAAAATGCGCTTTTTTTCAGGCCGTGCGATCGTTACCGGTAAACAGCCGGCCATCCCGAACCAGCTCGCGCGGATAGCTGTTTTTGAGGCGGGAGCCGACTTTTTTTGCCAGTCCCAGCGGATATCCCTGATACGTCACCACC
Organism: Enterobacter sp. FW301-JW81; assembly: GCF_058788735.1. Lineage (NCBI taxonomy): Bacteria > Pseudomonadati > Pseudomonadota > Gammaproteobacteria > Enterobacterales > Enterobacteriaceae > Enterobacter > Enterobacter sp. FW301-JW81. The sequence continues at coordinate 762,618 of NZ_JBYTBA010000002.1, forward strand.
ACTTCATCGCCTGACGGCGTGCTTTCAGGATAGACATCGCGACCGCGATACCACTCTTCTGCTTCCTGATGCGTCAGGACAAAGGTATTCTCGTGCCCGGCAAGCGCGATGACGGCCTCGTGCTGCCAGCGATAGCCTTTATTATGGACCTCCGCAAGGCGGATCCCGATGCGGGAGAAGCGAACTTTGCCAATAAGCGGCTCAATATTTGCCGGGAACAGCCAAATCTCCTTATCTCGCTGCCAGAGATGGAGCGTTTCATCCCAGCTAAGTCCGGCTTTACCCGCGGCAAGAGTGACCTGCCCGGCGTCACGGCCTTTTAGCGGCGCGAACGGGAAATTGCCGACCTTGAATTTAGGGGCTGGCAGGGGAGCAACCGACTGCGTTTTGCGCAGACGCGCCACAAAGAACCCTTCGCAGTCGTAAATTTGCGGGAACACATGGAGGAAACCTTCTGGTGTGACGGCTTCACGCGCTGAGGCAAACAGATCGTTAAGCGGCAGGAACTCGACTGCATCCGGATACTGCGCTTTCAGCCACAGACAGACGTCTTCGTTTTCATCGCGGTTGAGGGTACAAGTTGAATAAACCAGCGTGCCACCGGGGCGCAGGGCATGAAAGGCACTCTCGATCAGCTCTCGCTGCGTGGCGGCGATCTCAAGATTGCTTTCCACAGACCAGTTTTTCAACGCATCGGGATCTTTACGCACCACCCCTTCGCCGGAGCAGGGGGCGTCCAGCAAAATGGCATCAAAGGCTTCCGGTAAGGCAGCGCCAAACACGCGTCCATCGAAGTGCGTCAGGGCGACGTTATGAATGCCGCAGCGGCTGATGTTGGCATGCAGCACTTTCACGCGGCTGGCGGAAAACTCGTTGGCGAGGATCGCCCCGCGGTTACCCATCCGGGCGGCAATTTGCGTGGTTTTCGAGCCGGGCGCCGCCGCGACGTCCATCACCCGTTCGGGCGCATTACCCTCCGCGAACAGAGCGGCAACCGGGAGCATTGAGCTGGCTTCCTGAATATAGAACAGACCGCTCAGATGTTCAGCGGTACTGCCCAGCGGCACGGCGTCTTCATCATCGCGTTCGATCCAGAACCCCTCAGCACACCACGGGACTGGCGTCAGCTGCCAGCCGTATGGCGCGACAAGCGTCAGAAAATCTTCGACGCTGATTTTCAGCGTGTTGACGCGAATACTCCGGCGCAGCGGGCGCTGGCAGGCGGCAATAAAATCGTCTAACGACAGGTGAGAGGGAAGCGCCTCGCGCATCTGCGCCAGGAATTGTTCAGGAAGAAATACGGAGTTTTGAGCCACGGGCACACCACAGGGAAAAGTTCAGGTGCGCAGTGTAACATAAAGGCTCCGGCGCGTTGACACCGGAGCCTTTCAGATTAACGCGGCAGGGCCGTTCCCCATTCACGCCACTCTTTCGGTTCACTTTCGAGCAGCAGGAAGTGTTTACCCGACTGCGCTTTCGGCGCCAGCGGCGTTCCCGGCGGTGTGGCAAACGCGATACCGCCGCGAATGAACTGGTTGAAGGTGCCGGTTTTCACCACGCCTCCCGTCAGGCCGAAGTCCAGCGAATAGCCGGATGCCAGCCAGAATACCGAGTTATTACGGACCAGGTGCTGGTACCGTTCACTGATACGCAGTGCCACCATCACGCGGTCAGAGAGCGTACCGAGCGTCAGGCCCGTGACCGTACCCACCTCAATGCCGCGGAACAGTACCGGCGTGCCGATGTTCAGCGAGCCCGCTTCCGGCACTTCCACGACGATGCTCAGACCGCCAAGGTAGCGCGAGTCGGTGATCGTCGCTTCCTGCAGCTCAAAATCACGGCGGGCATTGCCCTGGCCGGGCTCAACGTTGATGTACGGCTGCAGGATGGTGTCGAGATGCTCAACGCCCGCGGCCGAAATCTGCGGCGTGACCACCGAGAAGCGCGAACCCGAACGGGCGAAGGTCTGCACATATTCCGGGTAAAGCACCGCGGTGGCCTGGACCTCGTTACGCGCCGTGATCAGCGTCAGCTTCTGGATCTGGCCGATATCAATGCCCAGATAACGGATTGGCATGCCCTCCGCCAGCTTGCCGGCATCAAACGCGTGCAGGGTAATTTGCCCGCCAACCGCACGCGCGGCGGTTTCGGAAGGGAAGAGAATGCGTTTATCGCCTTTGCGCAGATTCGCCCCCGCACCGCTGAGGTTATCGAAGCTAATCGCCCCGCGCAGCGCGCGTGAGAGCGGGGAGGCCTGCACGGTCAGCCCGTTGCCGTTAAGCTGAACTTTCGCGCCGCCCTCGGCCCAGAAGACGCTGTTTGGCGTCAGCAGCTTGCGGTACTCCGGCTTGATATGCAGTTCAATATCAAACGCGTCCGCACGGGGGCGCACGGTGATGACTTCCCCGACTTCAAACTTGCGATACAGCACCACGGAGCCTGCCTGCACGTCCGGCAGCGTCTCGGCGCTTAACGTTAGCGTGGTGGTAGGGAGATCGCTCAGGCTGTTTTCAATCGCTTTCTCCAGGTTGGCATACAGCGGGTAGCTTTCGCGCACGGGGCCTTTATTGCCCGGCAAAATACGGATACCGCCGTTAACCCATTCGCTGGCGCTGGCCCCGAGGAACTCCACGCCGTCCAGACCTACCTTCACGTCGACGCGGCTGTTCACCACGAATTTACTGTCTCCGTGCACCAGGTCGCTGTATTGCGGATCGATGGCGACAGAGAAGCTCACTCCGTTCGCGGAGAGCGTACGCTCCAGCACCTGTCCGACCTGCACGCCGTGTAAAATCACCGGCTGGCCGGCTTCGATACCGTAGCTTTCTGGTGCATTCAGCGTGACGGTTACCACACCCGGCTTTTGCAGCAGGGCTTTATCCGCCGGGGCAATCACGAAGCTATTGCTGGGTTGACCATCGCCGGGGATCAGCTCAAACGTATTGCCGGTCAGCAGGGTGCTGAGGCTGGCATCGTTCAGGGAGAGCTTTGGACTGCGCATTTCGATGCGCGTCTTTTCGCGCAGGAGATCGACCACGCTTGGATCGACCGTCATCTCGCCGGTGACCGAGCCGCCCGGGTTGAGCGTCATTTTGGTGAGCTGGCCAACCTGCAACCCCTGGTACATCAGCGGCGTTGAACCTGCTTTTAGTCCCTTAGCATCGGGCAGGGCGAGTTTGACGATCACGCCGCGCTGGCTGTGCGCCAGGTCAGCGTACAGCCCGAACGTGTCATCGGCCGTGGCAGGGCTTGAGTTTTCCGGGGAATCAAAGGCAATGGCGCCATTCACCAGTGCGGCAAGGCTCTCCAGCTTCACCTTCGCTCCGCTCAGGCTGAGGTCTGCGTCCACGCCGGACACGTTCCAGAAGCGGCTGCCTTTTTTCACCAGGTTAGTGAAGCGACGCTCGATCAGAACATCAATGGTGACGCCCTGTTTATTCGGGTTGATCGCGTAGTCGTACACGCGGCCAACCGGGATTTTACGGAAATAGACCAGAGAGCCACTGTTCAGAGAACCGAGATCCGGCGCCTGGAGATGGATCATCAAATCGCCGTTATTGAGACGGTATTTGGGCTGTGTATCCAGCGCCACAAAGTGATCCTGAGGCTCACCTTTACCCGGCATCATGCCGATATAGTTACCGCCCACGAGCGCATCCAGCCCGGACACGCCGGCCAGAGAAGCCTTCGGCGTCACCAGCCAGAACTGCGTTTCGCTGCGCAGGGCATCCTGCATGTCAGATTTAATACTGACCCGCACCTGTATCTTGTTCAGCCCTTTTCCAAGGGAGATGTCCTGAACCGTACCGACCTCAACCCCCTGGAAGCGAACGGGGGTTCGCCCGGCAACAATGCCGTCAGCGGTCTGAAAATCAATCGTGACCGTACTTCCGCGATCTTCATAGCTCGTCCAGATAAGCCAGCCTGCAATCATCAGCGCGATGACGGGCAGCAACCAGAATGGCGAAATGCGGCGTTTTGTTTTAATTCTCGCTTCAGTCGGCGAAGCGGGGGTTTCCTGACTCATGTGCATCCCAAAGTAAGCGGCTATCCAGCCATTCCACAGCAAGAATAGTCAATATCACCGCAGAGCCGAAATAAAAAGCCGCGGGTCCCATTGTAAAAGCAAGTAACTGGTCGCGATTGATTAGCGACATCATCAGCGAAATCACAAACAGATCTAACATTGACCAGCGGCCAATCCAGGTGACGAATCGCAGAAGCAGAATACGGGTACGTAAGCCTTGTTCACACTTAAAGTGAATGCTGATAAGCAGGGTAATCATCACCACGACTTTGGTAAAGGGAACCAGGATACTGGCAATAAAGACTATCGCAGCCACCCCAACATTGCTGTGCGCAAGGGAGATAATGCCCGAAAGGATAGTATCCTCCTGACGCCCGCCATTCACGTAAATAATGGAAATAGGCAGCATGTTGGCCGGGATCAGAAACACCAGGGAGGCGATCAGCGCGGCCCAGCATTTTTGCAGGCTGTTGTTGCGCCGCAGCCTTAATGGAATGTGGCACCGCGGGCAGCGTCCACGCGCGTCGGGCAACCCGGTATAATGGCATCCCAGACAAACGCGGAGATTTTCATCAGGACGCGTGGCGGGGCGCTGAGGATAAAATCGCTCCCAGAGCTGCTCAACGTTCAGATGTATCAGCGTCAGGATGCTCAGCAATACCAGACAGATGAAGGCAAAGAGCCCGATGCCGGGCTGCAAGAATGCATAGTCCTGCACCTTTATCGACGCAACGCCCACGCCCACCAGATAAATATCCAGCATCACCCACTCTTTGAGTTTATCCAGCATCAGCAGCACCGGGCGAAGATTCATGCCAAGAATATTGCCAAACCAAAGATAGGCAATGGCGGCGACCAGTACCAGCGGCGCGCCGACGGTGCAGAACAGCACCATGGCAGCGGTGATGGGATCGCCCTGACGGGTCATCTGCCAGATACCCTGCAGCACGTTGGCGTCAATACGTACGCCAAGCAGGTAGAGCTTCAGCAGCGGCTCGCTCCAGGCGAAGGGCATCAGCAGCAGCATGGTGACGGCCATCGCGGCAAGGCGAGTTAACGACCAGTCGCGACCGTCACGAATTTTGGCGTCGCAGCGGGGACAAAAGGCACTTTGGTGCGATTTCATCTTCGGCAACATAAAAAGCGTATCGCACTGGGGGCAACGCTGATAATGTGCACGGGGCAAAGCTTCGCTTACCGTATGGACAGTTATCTTTCTTGTCGGCGTAATTTTGGTTGTTTTTAAGGCCATCAGCTGCGCACAAATAAGTATTGTTGAAAGTTATAATAACTCATGAACGGATTCATCTTGAGCATGAGCGCATTTAATGCTTATTTTAATAGGCTCTGCGGTAATTTTGTAAGACAACCAAGTGATTGAATAATGAACAAAACAGAATTCTACGCGGATCTGAACCGCGATTTTAAGGCATTGATGGCGGGTGAGACCAGCTTCTTAGCCACTCTGGCAAATACTAGCGCATTGCTGTTTGAACGTCTCTCTGACGTGAACTGGGCCGGCTTTTACCTCCTCGAAGGTGAAACGCTGGTACTGGGGCCGTTCCAGGGCAAGCTGGCCTGCGTGCGCATTCCGGTAGGACGTGGCGTCTGCGGCACGGCTGTGGCCGAAAATCAGGTACAGCGTGTGGAAGACGTTCATGCGTTTGACGGGCACATTGCCTGTGATGCCGCCAGTAATTCTGAAATCGTTCTGCCGCTGGTGGTAAAAAATCAGATTATTGGCGTTCTGGATATCGACAGTACGGTCTTCAGTCGCTTTACAACCGAGGACGAACAGGGGCTGCGCGAGCTGGTAGCGAATCTCGAAAACGTACTCTCTGCAACCGATTATCAAAAATTCTTTGCGAGCGTCGCAGGATAATCAACGGATAACGTAGCATTTACTGATAGCGTCATTATAATGACGCCTGTTCATGCCTGCGCTTGTTGGCAACGTCCGTTGTAATCAGGAAATTTCATGGAAAATCAACCTAAGTTGAATAGCAGTAAAGAAGTTATCGCATTTCTGGCCGAGCGTTTCCCGCAGTGCTTCAGCGCGGAAGGTGAAGCTCGTCCCCTGAAAGTCGGTATTTTTCAGGATCTGGTGGCGCGCGTTGAGGGGGAAATGAACCTCAGCAAAACTCAGCTGCGTTCCGCCTTACGTCTTTATACTTCGAGCTGGCGTTACCTGTACGGTATCAAAGCGGGCGCGACGCGTGTGGATCTCGACGGTAACCCTTGTGGTGAGCTGGACGAGCAGCACGTTGAGCACGCGCGTAAACAGCTGGAAGAAGCCAAAGCACGCGTTCAGGCACAACGTGCAGAGCAGCAAGCGAAAAAACGCGAAGCCGCAGCGGCAAACGGTCAGGAAGAAGCGCCTCGTCGCGAGCGTAAGCCACGCCCAGCGCCGCGTCGTCACGAGAATAACGATCGCAAACCGCGTGCTGACAAACCAGCAGCTAAAGCCCCGCGCGCCCCTCGTGAAGAGCCGCGCCATACTCCGGTTTCAGACATTAACGCCCTGAGCGTTGGTCAGGCGCTGAAGGTAAAAGCGGGTAACAATGCTATGGACGCCACCGTACTGGAAATCACCAAAGATGGCGTTCGTGTACAGCTGACTTCTGGTATGTCAATGATTGTACGCGCAGAACACTTGTTGTTCTGAAACGGAGGCCAAGCCTGGCATGAACACTTTTTTTAAGCTCACCGCGCTGGCGGGCCTGTTTGCCATAACAGGTCATGCTTTTGCAGTGGACGATATCACCCGTGTTGATCAAATTCCTGTACTCAAGGAAGAGACGCAACACGCGACGGTGAGCGAGCGCGTGACCTCACGTTTCACCCGTTCGCACTATCGTCAGTTCGATCTCGATCAGGCCTTTTCGGCCAAAATCTTTGACCGCTATCTGAACTTGCTGGATTACAGCCATAACGTTTTGCTCGCCAGCGATGTCGAGCAGTTCGCTAAGCGCAAATCCGAGGTGGGTGACGAGTTGCGTTCAGGCAAGCTGGATCTGTTTTACGATCTCTACAACCTGTCGCAAAAGCGCCGCTTTGAACGCTATCAGTATGCGCTGAAAGTGCTGGAACGTCCGATGGACTTTACCGGTACCGACACCTTTAATCTGGACCGCAGTAAAGCACCCTGGCCGAAAGATGAAGCCGAGTTGAATGCGCTGTGGGACAGCAAAGTTAAATACGACGAACTGAGCCTTAAGCTGACCGGCAAAGATGAAAAAGAGATCCGTGACACGCTGACGCGTCGTTACAAATTTGCCATTCGTCGTCTGGCGCAGACCAACAGTGAGGATGTCTTCTCGCTGGCCATGACTGCCTTTGCTCACGAAATCGATCCGCACACCAACTACCTCTCTCCGCGCAACACCGAACAGTTCAATACCGAAATGAGCCTGTCTCTGGAAGGTATCGGCGCGGTGCTGCAGATGGACGATGATTACACGGTGATCAATTCAATGGTCGCGGGTGGCCCGGCATCCAAAAGCAAAGCGATTAGCGTAGGCGATCGTATTGTGGGTGTAGGACAAACCGGCCAGAACATGGTCGACGTGATTGGCTGGCGTCTTGATGACGTGGTTGCGCTGATCAAAGGCCCGAAAGGAAGCAAGGTTCGCCTCGAAGTTCTACCTGCTGGCAAAGGTACCAAAACTCGTATCGTTACCCTGACCCGCGAGCGTATCCGTCTGGAAGACCGCGCGGTGAAAATGTCGGTGAAAACCGTGGGTAAAGAAAAGGTGGGCGTCCTGGACATTCCTGGCTTCTACGTCGGCCTGACAGACGATGTGAAAGTACAGCTGCAGAAGCTTGAAAAGCAGAACGTCAGCAGCGTTATCATCGACCTGCGCAGTAACGGCGGCGGTGCGCTGACGGAAGCGGTTTCACTCTCTGGCCTGTTTATTCCATCTGGACCGGTGGTTCAGGTGCGCGATAACAACGGTAAAGTACGTGAAGATGCCGACAACGACGGTGTGGTCTACTATAAAGGCCCGCTGGTGGTCCTGGTTGACCGCTTCAGCGCCTCCGCGTCTGAAATCTTTGCCGCTGCCATGCAGGACTATGGTCGTGCGCTGATCGTCGGTGAGCCAACCTTCGGCAAAGGTACTGTTCAGCAGTATCGCTCTCTGAACCGTATTTACGACCAGATGCTGCGTCCGGAATGGCCTGCACTGGGCTCGGTTCAGTACACCATACAGAAATTCTACCGCGTGAACGGCGGCAGTACGCAGCGTAAGGGCGTCACGCCGGATATCATGATGCCGACAGGCACGGAAGAGACTGAAACCGGCGAGAAGTTTGAAGATAACGCGTTACCGTGGGACAGCATCAATGCCGCGACGTACGTGAAGGCGGGCGACATGACGCAGTTTGGTCCTGAACTGCTGAAGTCACATAACGACCGCATCGCGAAAGATCCGGAATTCCAGTACATCATGAAGGACATTGCTCGCTTCAATGCCCTGAAAGATAAGCGGAATATTGTTTCTCTGAACTACGCTCAGCGAGAGAAAGAGAACAACGAAGACGATGCAACGCGTCTGGCGCGTATTAACGATCGCTTTAAGCGTGAAGGGAAGCCTCTGCTCAAGAAACTGGACGATCTGCCTAAAGATTACCAGGAGCCCGATCCGTATCTGGACGAGACGGTGCATATCGCCCTCGACCTGGCGAATCTGGAAAAAGATAAGCCTGCCGTACAGCCCGCTCCGGCAAAATAACCTCCCAACAGGCACAAGAAATTGTGCCTGTTTCTTTTTGTTCTGCATCCTTCCGTCAGCCTGATTTCCAATTGTGTAAAGTTGTGTCTTTCTGGTGACTTACGCCCGCCGGATGCTTGAAAATAGTCGCAATACCCATACGATGTGGGTAATCGCATAGTGCGTTTTGTTAAACTGAGGTAAAAAGAAAATTATGATGCGAATCGCGCTCTTCCTGCTCACCAACCTGGCGGTAATGGTGGTTTTCGGGCTCGTGCTAAGCCTGACAGGAATTCAGTCGAGCAGCGTTCAGGGTCTGTTGATTATGGCGCTGCTGTTTGGTTTTGGTGGCTCTTTCATTTCCCTGCTGATGTCGAAGTGGATGGCTCTGAAATCGGTAGGCGGTGAGGTTATCGAACAACCGCGTAACGATATGGAACAGTGGCTGATGAATACGGTGGCCCAGCAATCCCGTCAGGCTGGGATCGCCATGCCGCAGGTAGCCATTTACCACGCTCCGGATATCAACGCCTTCGCCACCGGTGCCCGTCGTGATGCGTCACTGGTTGCCGTCAGCACCGGGCTGCTGCAGAACATGAGCCGTGACGAAGCCGAAGCGGTTATTGCCCACGAAATCAGCCATATCGCTAACGGTGACATGGTAACCATGACCCTGATTCAGGGCGTCGTGAACACCTTCGTTATCTTTATCTCCCGTATTCTGGCGCAGATTGCGGCAGGCTTTATGGGTGGTAACCGCGACGAAGGCGAAGAGAGCAACGGTAACCCGCTGATCTATTTCGCTGTCTCCATGGTTCTGGAACTGGTGTTCGGTATTCTGGCCAGCATCATCACCATGTGGTTCTCCCGTCATCGTGAATTCCACGCGGATGCCGGCTCTGCGAAGCTGGTTGGTCGTGAGAAAATGATTGCGGCGCTGCAGCGACTGAAAACCAGCTACGAGCCGCAGGAAGCGAACAGCATGATGGCTTTTTGCATTAACGGTAAATCGAAATCGTTGAGCGAGCTGTTTATGTCTCACCCGCCGCTGGATAAGCGTATTGAAGCGCTGCGCAGTGGGGAATACCTGAAGTAACTCTGAAGATGCAGTCTGAGCCGGGCGGAGGAAACTCCGCCCGGCTTTTTTTATGCCTGTAACCTGGGCTGGGTCACCCGCAGTCCGCTGACGACAGCCGCGAGGGTGGCAAGGGCACCCGCGGTGAGGAGCGCAACGTGGTTACCGTTTTGTCCGGCGAGGTTAAACATCAGGGCGACCAGTGCCGCACCGGTGCTTTGCCCCAGCAAGCGCGCGGTACCCAACATGCCACTGGCTCCTCCGCTGCGATGGCGCGGTGCGGAGGTGATAATGGTGTGGTTGTTCGGCGACTGGAACAGGCCAAAACCGGCACCGCAGAGGATCATGCGCCAGATAATATCCAGATCCGTAGGTTGCGAGGGAAGCAGCGCCAGCGCAAACAGACCCGTCGCCATGACTGCCAGCCCCAGCGCGCCCAGTAATCCGGCATGCACGCGCTCTATTAAATAACCTGCCAGCGGTGCCATCACCATCGTGGCCAGCGGCCACGGGGTTAACAGCAGGCCGGTCTCCACTTCTGAACGTCCAACCACGCTCTGCAAAAAGAAGGGCAGAGAAACCAGAGCCAGCATCTGAGCGCAGAATGAGCAGACAGAGGTGCAAATGGAGAGCGAAAAGAGGGGGATGCGCAGCAGGTCAAAAGGCAGTAAAGGCACCGGGAGAGTGAGCTGGCGGCGAACAAAGAAGAAACCTATGACCAGCAGCGCGAGCAGTTCCACTCCGGTAAGCACCAGCGATTGCCCCTGCGCAAAGCCGCTCAGGGCTGTAATCAGCAGGCCAAAGGTAAGGGCATTCATCACCGCACTCGCGACGTCGAACCGCGGCATGGTGCTTTTGGGGCCGTTAGCGGGCAGGAAGCGCAGGGCAAAGAAGATGGCCACGATACCCAGCGGCACGTTAATGGCGAAGAGCCATTGCCAGGATGCAACGGAAAGAATAGCCGCCGCAATGGTTGGCCCGGCGGCGGAAGAGACGGCGACAATAAACGAGTTTATTCCCATGCCGCGCCCCAAATGACGCTGCGGATAAATTAAGCGAATCAACGCCGTGTTTACGCTCATGAGCGCCGCGCCACCAAAACCTTGCGCAATGCGCGCAAGCGTCAGGGTATGCAGCGAATCAGAAAGGGCACACAACAGCGAGGTAATGGTGAAAACCACCAGACCACACTGATACACCCGACGGTAGCCGAACATATCGCCCAGGAAGGAGAACGAGAGCAGGGAAACCACAATCGCAATCTGGTAGGCGTTAACAATCCAGATTGAACTGGCTGGGGAAGCATGCAGGTCGCTGGCGATGGTTGGCAGGGCAACGTTGGCAATTGCGCCGTCAAGGACGGCCATTGAGATACCGATAATGATGGTCGCTATCGCGCCGTACCGCTGGGGTAACGGCAGGCCATCGGAAAGATTCTTTTCCATTTGGATTAAAAAAGCTCAGTATGAAATTATTCTCAGGGTAACTATTTTAGCATTGTTACTGCCGCGATATGTCGCAGATTTGTAACGAAGTAAACGCGGATTGATTGCAGGTGACATGACGGGAACTTATAATAAAAACCGGTTCTGATTTTTATAAAACACTCTCTATGAGGTGGTAAATGGCTATTGCGGATTTGGATAAACAGCCAGATTCTGTTTCTTCCGTGCTGAAGGTGTTTGGCATCTTACAGGCGCTCGGGGAAGAGCGTGAAATTGGTATTACGGAGTTGTCGCAGCGCGTGATGATGTCGAAAAGCACCGTTTATCGCTTTTTGCAAACCATGAAGTCACTGGGCTATGTTGCACAGGAAGGCGAGTCAGAAAAATACTCTCTGACCCTGAAACTGTTCGAACTCGGTGCCCGCGCGCTGCAAAATGTTGATCTGATCCGCAGCGCTGATATTCAGATGCGTGAAATCTCGCGCCTGACTAAAGAGACTATCCATCTCGGTGCGCTGGATGAAGACAGCATTGTTTACATCCATAAAATCGACTCCATGTACAATCTGCGCATGTATTCGCGCATTGGTCGTCGCAACCCGCTCTACAGTACCGCCATTGGTAAGGTTCTGCTGGCGTGGCGCGATCGCGAGGAAGTGAAGCAGATCCTCGATGGCGTGGAATACAAACGCAGTACGGCGCGAACCATTACCAGCACGGACGAACTGTTAACGGTGCTCGATCGCGTGCGTGAGCAGGGATATGGCGAAGATAATGAAGAACAGGAAGAAGGGCTGCGCTGCATCGGCGTTCCGGTGTTTGACCGCTTTGGCGTGGTGATCGCGGGCTTAAGTATCTCTTTCCCAACCCTTCGCTTCTCTGAAGAGCGTCTGCACGAATATGTTGCTATCCTGCACACTGCAGCACGTAAGATTTCTGAACAGATGGGCTATCACGACTATCCGTTTTAATCTCTGTTCGCATAAAAAACGCCGCAGAAGTTGCGGCGTTTTTGTCAGTGATTAAACCGGTTGATTAGCCATTATCGATGACGACGGACGTTTTACGCAGTACAGGACAGTTCGTTAAGCCAATGATCCCGCTGTCAGAATGCAGATACTGCGCAGTGCTCAGTCCTTGTGCCGTTAAATACTTACACTGAATGCCTAAGCCGGCTGCGTTTTCGGTGCTTCCCACGAGCACACCGTAACCCGTTAACAGAAGGCCAATCCAGACGATGGCCAGTGCAATAATTGTTCGAATGATTAAGCGCATCATTACCTCTTTTATCGTTGTTATCATACAGCTAGCGTAAACGGTTTACGCTATGAAACAAGTGCACGATTCTGAAAAAAGCGCGATGGCGGTACAGTTAGTCCTTGTTTAAGATAACCGTGATAACCTGGTTACATCAGGTCTTTAGACGGAGTGTGGAGTGAAAAAAATACGCTGGGTGATTCTGATTATCGTGCTGATAGCGTGCGTGGTGTTATGGACGCAGACTATCAACGTAATGTGCGATCAGGATGTACAGTTTTTTAGCGGCGTCTGCGCAATCAATAAGTTTATTCCGTGGTAACACGCATTTTTTCTCAAGGTGATTTCCTTCCTTCGCGCCAGTGGTAAAATAGACGTTTTTATTGAGGTGGTGAAATGGGTGAGTTACTGAATTCAGGGCTGCTGAATATGGCATCCCTGATGATTTCTCTGGTTGTTCTGCTTGTGGGGCTGGTCATCTGGTTTTTCGTAAACCGTGCCAGTTCGCGTACGAACGAGCAGATCGAACTGCTGGAAGCGCTGCTCGATCAGCAAAAACGTCAGAATGCGCTGCTGCGCCGTCTGTGTGAAGCTAACGAGCCGGAAGAGAAAGACGCGCCGAAAGACGCGGTCGCTGAAGATAACAAAGACGAAGACGACTTTATCCGCCTGGTGGCTGAGCGTTAATCTTTTCGTGCTGGGAGGTGGCTGTGGTCTGGAAAAATCCCTGGTATGACCCCTCCCTGAAACATCACACCCCAAACGGCTTTCGTAATACCCACCCTGCAGAACATCAACCCGGCGACCTGGACCGCTGGCGTAAAGCGCGTAAAGAAGCCGGTTTGCCGAAAACCCCCGCGCTGGGTTATGAAGATTTTATCCGTCAGTGGTGGCAACCCGCCGAGCTAACGCAGCCTCAGGAAGATGGGGTGTGGTGGCTGGGACATGCGAGTGTGTTACTCCAGCTAGACGGCAATATCATCCTTACCGACCCGGTTTTTTCACAGCGCGCCTCTCCGCTCCCTTTCCTGGGACCACAGCGTAAGACGCCTCCTGCACTGTCTGTCGAAAAACTGCATCAGCTTGATGCGGTCGTCATTTCCCATAATCATTACGATCATCTTGATGATGCGACCATTCGCCGTATTCTCAAACGCTTTCCCGACGTGAGTTTCTTTGTCCCGTTAGGACTGGCCGCCTGGTTTCGACGCCGGGGAGCAAGGCGCGTGGTGGAGCTCGACTGGTGGCAGAGTTTCACCTGGCAGGGGATGACGCTGACCGCCGTACCTGCGCAGCACTGGAGTATGCGCACGCCGTGGAACCGCAATCGCTCCTTATGGTGCGGCTGGGTCATGGAAGGGCGGCATCATCGTTTCTGGTTCAGCGGTGATACAGGGTACTCGCCTGAACTACTGTTGATACCTGAACGTCTGGGGCCTGTTGATGCTGCCGCGTTACCGGTGGGGGCCTATGCCCCGCGATGGTTCATGGCTGTACACCATATGGATCCGCAATCTGCGGTGGCATTGTGGCAGCAGCTGGGTTGCCCTCTGGCGTTTCCCATTCACTGGGGGGTGTTTGAACTGGCAGATGAAGCGTTGGATGAGCCGGTGCAGGAGTTAACTGACGCGCTAGATAATTTAGCACCAGTTAACCATTCTTTCAGGATACTGAAAATTGGCGAATATTTATCCTTATAAACGACGCGATAAATTGTTGCATATATTCTGTAGGTAAACGCGCTTAAGAATGTTTTATTTTTATCGAAACGTTTTGCTTGCCTTGTTTTGATGCAGAGTCATAAAAATTTCATTATTTTGGTGCATAACACTGTTTATTACCTGATGCATTTTAATACAGTTGGGCGCGCGTTATTAACGCTGTTTTTTCTCTGAAACAATTTGGCCGCGTTACAATGATTTAAGCATAAGTTTTCACAAATTGTTCTAACTCAATCAATGCGTAAAATTTCTTTTCCCGGTTGCTGGACGCTTTGTAATGATTGAGCTATGTTAAAAATGTCTTAGATTACAGCGGCCGTGCAAACAGCGTTGGATCTTTGTTGCGAAGCAGGGCTGTCTGTATGTGATGCGCATAATTGTGCAAAACCTGACGGGCACTGTTCGAATTTGTGCGGCGGATCGAGACATGTTTAAAAATGGCTTGCCATATTAAACATTGTGTGTGATAACACGTTTTGGGTCAAACGAGGTACAGTTCTGTTTATGTGTGGCATTTTCAGTAAAGAAGTCCTGAGTAAACACGTTGTCGTTGAATACCGCTTCTCTGCCGAACCTTATATTAGTGCCTCATGCAGTAATGTCTCAGTTTTATCTCAGTTAATGCCTGCGGGCTAAGAAAACACTCTAAGGAATTTTGCAAATGGCAAAGATTAAAGGTCAAGTTAAGTGGTTCAACGAGTCTAAAGGTTTTGGTTTCATTACTCCTGCTGACGGCAGCAAAGACGTGTTCGTACACTTCTCTGCAATCCAGGGTAACGGCTTCAAAACTCTGGCTGAAGGCCAGAACGTTGAGTTCGAAATTCAGGACGGCCAGAAAGGCCCTGCTGCAGTTAACGTAACTGCTATCTGATCGAACCACTGCTGACTGAAACGCGCCGCGTTTCACTCTCAGACATAAAGCCTCGCATAACGCGGGGCTTTTTTATGCCCCTTATCTTTCAAAATATTACGATCCACGGCCTTGTTAGTACCTTGTTGCAAAGCTGCGAGGTTAGTAGCACTGTTTCGCCACCTTCCTCCCGGCTTTTCCCGTTAAATCAGGGCGTTGTTTAACAGCCCTGGGGTTCAGGTGAAGAAGAAATTGATAACGGCCACTGGCAATTTCACGCCAGCGCGTTTTGCTCTGCTCTGTTTAGCTATTTTTTGTAGTCTGGCTTTTTTGCTGGGCCGCGTTGCCTGGCTGCAAATTATCAAGCCTGACAATCTGGTGAAGCAGGAAGATATGCGATCCCTCCGCCAGCTGGCGATTGACGCGCCGCGCGGCATGATAATGGATCGTGAAGGCCGACCGCTGGCGGTGAGCGTGCCTGTCCGGGCCGTATGGGCCGATCCCAAAACGGTGCTGGCAAAAGGGGGCGTCGGCGCTGATGAACGCTGGCAGGCGTTGGCAAATGCGCTGCATCTCTCCCTGGATACGCTTTCGGCTCGCATCAACGCCAGTCCACAGGGGCGTTTCATTTACCTTGCCCGTCAGGTCGATCCTGCGCAGGCAAAGTGGATCGATAAACTGAATCTGCCCGGCATCAATTTACGCGATGAGTCCCGCCGTTTTTATCCTGCCGGTCATGTGGCCGCGAACCTGATTGGTTTCACCAATATCGACGGACAGGGCATTGAAGGCGTGGAAAAAAGCTTCAATACGCAATTGACGGGCAAGGCCGGGGTGCGGCAGGTAAGGGAAGACCGCTATGGACGCGTGGTTGAAAACCTGACCGAAGTTGCGCCCGCGCCCGCGCACAACATTCAGTTGAGTATTGACGAGCGGCTGCAAACCATTACCGAAGATGCTCTTGATAATGCCGTGGCCTGGAACAAGGCCGAGTCAGGCGCATCGGTGTTAATTAATATCCCAACCGGGGAAATACTCGCCATGGCGAGCTATCCGGACTTCAACCCCAACAATCGGGAAGGCGCGACGATAAACGATTTCCGCAATCGCGCGATCAGCGATACGTTCGAACCCGGTTCGACCGTCAAGCCGCTGGTGCTGATGACGGCCCTGCAGCAGGGGCTGGTCCAGCCGGACAGCGTGATTGACACTCACCCGTATATCCTTGACGGGCATCGTATCCGCGATGTGGGTTACTATCCTGAACTGACGATGACCGGGATCCTGCAAAAATCGAGCGACACCGGCGTATCCCGGCTTTCGCTGGCGATGCCCGTTCAGCATCTTATTGATACCTACCGAAACTTTGGCTTTGGCACCAATACGGGGCTTGGCTTAACGGGTGAGAGTGCGGGACTGTTGCCACATCGTAAATACTGGAGCCAGCTCGACAGAGCGACCTTTGCCTTCGGCTACGGGCTGATGGTAACCCCGCTCCAGCTGGCGCACGTCTACGCCACCATTGGCGGCTTCGGGCTTGAGCGTCCCCTCTCCATTACCCGTATCGATCCCCCCGTCATTGGCCACCGCGTCATGCCGGAAGAGATTGCGCATGAAGTGGAACACATGATGGAGAGCGTGGCGCTGCCCGGCGGCGGCGGGGTTAAGGCCGCCGTTCGTGATTACAGGGTGGCGGTAAAAACCGGTACGGCGAAGAAAATTGACGATAGCGGGAAGTATGTTGATAAATACGTGGCTTACACCGCGGGCGTTGCGCCTGCCAGCGACCCGCGCTTTGCCCTGGTGGTGGTAATTAACGATCCCCAAAACGGGGCCTACTACGGTGGTGCCGTTTCCGCCCCTGTCTTCAGTGAGATTATGGGTAACGTGCTGCGTCTGGAGAACGTGAAGCCTGACGGGCTACCGGTGGGTTCCGATCACCTCATCGTTATGCGCTAACCGGGCGTTTATAACCAGGGCGAATAGCGGTACACTTCGCCCTTTGATTATGCTCCGGAGTTGCCATGTCCTTCAGTTGTCCCCTTTGCCACGCGGTTCTGACTCGCTCAGATAAAAGTTTTAGCTGTCCGCAGGGGCATCAGTTTGATATGGCGAAAGAGGGCTATGTGAATCTTCTGCCGGTACAGCATAAGCGCTCCCGCGACCCCGGTGACAGCGCAGAGATGATGCAGGCACGTCGCGCGTTTCTGGACGCCGGACACTATCTGCCGCTGCGGGAGACTGTCGCGCAAATACTGAACGATATTTTGCCTGGTTCATCAACCGCCATGCTCGATATCGGGTGCGGGGAAGGGTACTACACCGCGCGGTTTGCAGAGGTTGCACGCGAGAAGGGCGCGCTGACGTTTGGTCTGGACGTGTCGAAAGTGGCGATTCGCGCGGCGGCAAAACGTTACGCTGACGTGACGTTCTGCGTGGCGTCCAGCCACCGGCTGCCGTTTGACGATGCCAGCATGGACGCTGTGATCCGCATTTACGCGCCCTGTAAGGCCGAAGAGCTGGCACGCGTGGTGAAACCGGGCGGATGGGTGGTCACCGTTACGCCAGGGCCGCGTCATCTGATGGAGCTGAAAGGGCTTATCTACGACGAGGTGCGTCTGCACGCCCCTCATTCTGAACAGCTGGCCGGGTTTACCCTGAAGCAAGCGCAAAGCGTGGCGTATGACATGACGCTCAAAGGGGAAGAGGCTACCGCGCTGCTGCAGATGACGCCGTTCGCGTGGCGGGCAAAACCGGAAGTGTGGGAAGGATTAGCTGCACTCTCAGCATTTTGCTGCCAGACTGATTTCAGTATTCACGTCTGGCAGCGCGAAGATTAACCCGCGAAGTGTGCCCAGAGGATCTGGGCACCAATCCCAATTAATACAATCCCGCCCAGGATCTCGGCGCGTTTACCCAGCAGTGGGCCGATAAACCGTCCGACCATCATTCCCAGCGTGGACATAATCAGCGTTGCGCAGCCAATGGCCAGCGCGGTGGCGATAATATTAACCTGCAGGAAAGCCAGACCGACGCCGACGGCCATCGCATCCAGACTGGTGGCGATGGCCGTGGTGACCAGCAGCCAGAATCCGTGACGGTGCAGTGGCTCCTCAGCTTCATCATCAGTACCGCGAAAACCTTCGATCACCATTCGACCGCCGAGAAACACCAGCAGGACGAACGCAATCCAGTGGTTCCACTCCAGTACAAACTGGCTGGCAAGCATGCCAAGGCCCCAGCCGATAAGGGGGGTCAGCGTTTCGATAGCGCCAAAAATCAGGCCTGTGCGCAGGGCTTCTGAGAATTTAGGTTTGTGGAGCGTGGCACCTTTCCCGATGGAAGCAGCAAAGGCGTCCATGGACATGCCAAAAGCGAGGAGGATCGTAGCGGAGATATTCATAACAGCGTCCAGACCGGGGATATCCATATGACACATCACTGCCCCCAGTAAACAGCAGTTGATGTATCTATGGTCTCGCCTGATCGCTTTGCACATAAAATGTGCTGAAAACGATCCGTACGCGCCACGTTTTTCAACGAGTATGTTGACACGTACATTTCCTGTGAACAGGAAATCGGCTACTCCCCAACGACGGGCGCAACCTTAACATATTTTGAGAATATAAAACAACAATGAAAATGCATTATTTAAAACGCTTATTGATAACGATTTTCATTTGTCTTTAAGCGTGAAAATAGCGTTAAAAAATAGAGATAAAATTAACGTTCTGGATATAGCTTCGGCTATATTTCGTGCGCAAAATAGACACAGAATATAGCCATTGCTATATATCTAACTTATTGAGTTTTAAGGAGTAGGTTGTATATTCTTTCCAGGTCGTCAATATTCTTCACCCGGATAAGCAGGCGACGCTGTTCTAATTGCATAACCAGCACACCGTCTTCGGATAAATTCATCTCTTTAATACGGTTATATTCTATCCATACGTTGGCGAAGAAAAATCCACGGGATTTAAAAATGATTTTCGGCGTGCGGATCCAGAACAGATAAATCGCCATTAATGCCAGCGCACATAATAACCATGTGGTTAATATTGCACCATGGCTGGTGACGTTATTGTAAATAAGGATGACGATGAGACCGGCGAAGATAAACGCATCCACGCGCCCGCGTCGCAGAAGGGGAAGGGAGAGCAGCGTCTCGCCGTGACGGCGGGGCATGATGAACTCGTCATAGATCGCGTAAGCCAGAAGGGCTGCAATAAATAAAACCAGTACGATGTCCGTGACAGTCATTCATCCTCCAGAAAACAGATAAAAAAACCGGGGGCAAGCCCCCGGCGTCTAACGTTATTGCTTTACAGGCCCAGCAGACCTACAGCGTAGCCCGCGATACCGATGACGAAGAAGCCAACGATAATCCACAGCGGGTTCACTTTCTTACGCAGCAGCCACATACAGGCGAAGGTCAACAGCAGAGGGACCAGACCAGGCATCAGCTGGTCCAGGATAGTCTGCACGGTGGTGACGCGGGTCTGGCCATCCTGCCCGGTGATGGTTGAAACCACCAACGGGATGTTGACGTGCGTCCACTTGTTAACCAGCGCCCCCATGACAAACAGGCCGAGGATTGATGCCCCCTCAGTCAGTTTCTGCAGGAAGCCGCCGCCCATGTCCTTAACGATGTCCACCCCTTTACGGTAGCCGTAGGCCACGCCGTAGTAACGGGTCAGCAGGCGCACGGCGTTGAACAGGATGAAGAACAGCAGTGGGCCCAGCAGGCTGCCGCTCATCGCGATACCGGCACCCAGTGCCGCAAAGACCGGACGCACGGTACCCCAGAAGATAGGGTCACCAACGCCGGCCAGCGGGCCCATCAGACCGACTTTGATACCGTTGATGGCACCATCGTCAATCTCTGCGCCGTTCGCTCGCTGCTCTTCCATCGCCAGCGTAACGCCCAGAACCGGAGCTGCTACATAAGGATGGGTGTTAAAGAATTCCAGGTGACGCTTGATCGCCTGACGGCGCGCTTCGTTGTTTTCCGGGTACAGGCGTTTGATCGCCGGTACCATGGAGAAGCAGAAACCCAGCGCCTGCATACGTTCGAAGTTCCATGAACCCTGAAACAGGTTAGAACGGATGAACACGCCACGAATATCACCCGGAGTGAGTTTTTTCTCGGTGGTAGTTTTTGTCATATCAACCATTTCGCTCACCTGTTAGTCCAGTTCGTTATCGAGATCGTTGTTACCAGCAGCCTGTGCTGGGGCACCCGCGACGCGGTTATATTTCGGGCTGAGCTGGATGTAGAGTATCGCCATCACCGCACCAATCACACCCAGCGCAACCAGGTTGAAGTTGGTGAATGCAGCGGTCACGAAGCCGAGGTAGAAGAACGGCATCAGGTAGCCTGCGCGCATCATGTTGATGACCATCGCATAACCGACGACCACGATCATACCGCCCGCGATGTTCAGACCGCCGGTGACCACTTCAGGAATGGCGTTCAGCATGCTCTGGACTTCACTGGTACCGACAGAGATCGCAACGATGACGGCTGGGATCGCAATACGCATCGCCTGCAGGAACAGGGACGAAACGTGGATCCACGACAGTGCCGTGAGGTTACCGTTGTCAGCCGCCTTATCCGCCGCGTGCTGGAAGGCCACGGTGATAGTACGAACGATGATGGTCAGAACCTGGCCTGCGGCTGCCAGCGGGATCGCCAGGGCGATACCTGCACCAATACTCTGGTGACCGGCAATAACCAGAACGGTAGAAATGATAGAGGCCAGCGCGGCATCGGGCGCAACCGCCGCACCGATGTTCATCCAGCCCAGGGCGATCATTTCCAGGGTACCACCGATGATGATACCGGTTTTCATGTCACCCAGAACGGCCCCAATCAGCGTACAGGCCACCAGAGGGCGGTGGAACTGAAATTCATCAAGTACGGATTCCATACCCGCAATACATGCGACGACGAACACCAGCACAATCTGAAGAGTGGTAATCTCCATTGCACTTCTCCTATTACATAAACTTTATGTGAGAACCGGCGCGGGCTTATTTCCCAACTTTGCCGATCAAATCCATCATTTTCAGTTTTTGATCCGTGGAAACCTTACGGGCTTCCAGCTCAATACCGCGCGCATTCAGCTTGTTGAATGCTTCGATATCTTTCGCATCGACTGAAATGGCGTTGTTGACCTGCGTTTTGCCCTGACGGAATGCCATACCACCAATGTTCACGGAGGTGATTTTCACGCCGCCTTCAACAATGCGCTCAACGTCTGTCGGGTTAGTGAACAGGAGCATGACGCGTTCACCCGCATATTTCGGGTTGTTGTACACGCGGATCATCTTGGCGACATCCACGACGTGCGCGGTAACGCCAGGAGGAGCAACCTGAGTCAGAAGGGTTTTACGAACGGTGTCGGCGGCTACTTCGTCGCTGACCACGATAATGCGTCGAACGTTGGTCTCTTTGGTCCAGCGCGTGGCAACCTGGCCGTGGATTAAGCGGTCATCAATACGGGCAAGGCCGATAACCATGTAATCATTCGGGCCCATCGGTTTTGCCGGCGCTGCCGCTTTCGGTGCCGCTGCAGGCGCAGGGGCTGGTTTTTCTACCGGCTGCGCTTTCAGGGCTTTTACCCCTTCGCGACCGGTTTCAACGGCCAGGGCCACCAGTTCGTCGAAAGACGGATTGTCGTCGCGCGCCATGAAGGTTTCCACCAGCATGGGGATATTTACCCCGGCGACAACTTCATAGTGCTCTTTATCGACGACAATGCGGCTGGCAGCATTGAACGGGCTGCCGCCCCATGTATCAACGAGAAACAGCACGCCCTTGCTGGTATCCAGCTTCGCGAGTTGAGCGTTGTACTTCTCAATCAGCGTCTCGGCGTTTTCACCGGGAACGAAATCGATCCAGCCGACGTTTTCCTGCTCGCCCAACAGCATCTCTGCCGTTTTGAGTAGCTGCTCAGCAGCCCAACCATGTGTGCCTATGACAATAGCAATGGTCACTTGCTACCTCCTTTTATTATCATTAATACGCCTGCCGGGCAGTCGTACTGAGAATCGTATTGGCGAACCGAATCGATTCAGATAAGGGTTAGAGTTCAAAAAACTAAGACTTCCGCGAATTATTTTAGATAGTGAAAAAATAATTTATGTGATGAAGATCCGTAATTTAGCCACACGTGACAGATTTATCTTAAGGTTACAGCCCCAGTGTTACAGATCTTTGCAAAGGAACGTAAATCTTTGCTAAAAATGCATTGTGTCTGATATGTTTAGCCTCCGTTTAATTGTTCAGGAGTATAGGGCTACAGCCCACTATATGGACCGTCACCGACGTCAGTCATCTTCCAGGCCATTTCGCGCCTTTTTCACTGGCGATCCTCGCCACGTATCGACTCTGTCTTCCTCTGTTTTGCCCACGTTGAGTGGGGCACCGTTTCGTCATTCCTTTAGCAGGAGCTTGTCATGGAATTCTTAATGGACCCGTCAATCTGGGTAGGATTGCTCACGCTGGTGGTGCTGGAGATTGTTCTCGGCATCGATAACCTGGTGTTTATTGCCATCCTCGCGGACAAACTGCCGCCAAAACAGCGTGATAAAGCGCGTCTGATTGGTCTTTCGCTGGCGCTGGTCATGCGACTGGGCCTGCTGTCCGTCATCTCCTGGATGGTCACGCTGACCAAACCGCTGTTCTCCGTCATGGATTACACCTTCTCCGGCCGTGATTTGATCATGCTGATCGGGGGGATATTCTTGCTCTTCAAAGCGACGACTGAGCTCCATGAGCGGCTGGAAAACCGGCAGCATGACGATGGGCACGGCAAAGGCTATGCCAGCTTCTGGGTAGTGGTGCTGCAGATCGTGGTGCTTGATGCGGTCTTCTCGCTGGATGCGGTGATCACGGCGGTCGGCATGGTGAACCATCTGCCGGTAATGATGGCTGCGGTCGTTATTGCAATGGCGGTCATGCTTCTGGCCTCGAAACCGCTGACGCGTTTCGTGAACCAGCATCCCACGGTGGTGGTCCTGTGTCTGAGCTTCCTGCTGATGATCGGTCTGAGCCTGGTGGCCGAAGGCTTTGGCTTCCATATTCCGAAAGGCTACCTGTACGCCGCGATTGGCTTCTCGATCCTGATCGAGCTGTTCAACCAGATTGCGCGCCGTAACTTCATTAAGCAGCAGTCTAATCAGCCGCTGCGCGCCCGTACCGCAGATGCCATTCTGCGCCTGATGGGCGGTCGTCGTCAGGTGAACGTTCAGTCTGATTCCGAAAACCACAACCCGGTTCCGGTTCCGGAAGGGGCGTTTGTGGAACAGGAGCGCTACATGATTAACGGCGTGCTCTCTCTGGCCTCTCGTTCACTGCGCGGGATCATGACCCCGCGCGGGGAAATCAGCTGGGTTGATGCGAACCTGAGCGTGGATGAAATTCGTCAGCAGCTGCTCTCTTCACCGCACAGCCTGTTCCCGGTGTGTCGCGGTGAGCTCGATGAGATCATCGGCGTCGTGCGGGCAAAAGAGATGCTGGTCGCCCTGGAAGAGGGCGTCAATGTCGAAGCCGTTGCTGCCGCATCGCCTGCGATTGTCGTGCCGGAAACGCTGGATCCGATCAACCTGCTGGGCGTGCTTCGCCGCGCGCGCGGTAGCTTTGTCATCGTTACCAACGAGTTTGGTGTGGTGCAGGGTCTGGTGACGCCGCTGGACGTGCTTGAAGCGATTGCCGGTGAATTCCCGGATGCCGACGAAACGCCGGAGATCGTCGCCGACGGCGAAGGCTGGCTGGTTAAAGGAACGACCGACCTGCACGCGCTCTCGCACACGCTGGGGCTGGAAAACGTGGTTAACGATGAAGAAGATATCGCGACCGTTGCCGGTCTGGTTATCGCCGTTAACGGGCAAATCCCGCGCGTAAGTGATGTGATCGAGCTGCCGCCGCTGCACATTACGATCGTCGAAGCCAACGACTATCGCGTTGATATGGTCCGCATTGTTAAAGAACAATCTGCCCACGACGAAGATGAGTAAGTCTGCTTAACGCAACGGCATTAAGGGCACGATGTGCCCGTTATGACGCGCTGGCGGGGGAGTACGTCCCGCCAGCCAGTCTGGAAAGTCCCGTAGCGGCATCGGCCGCGCATAGAAAAACCCCTGCAGGACAGGTACGCCATGGCGGCGTAAATATCGCGCCTGCTCCTCCGTCTCGACCCCTTCAGCCACCAGTTCGATATTCAGCCGCTGACCCAGAGCAATAATGATATCCGTCACCGTTGAATTCACGGCATCTGTGCCAATGGCCGTGGTAAACGACTGGTCGATTTTCAGCACGTCCGGGTGCAGCTTTTCAAGCCAGGAGAAGGAGCTGTTTCCGGTGCCAAAATCGTCGATGGCGAGCTTCACCCCTTTACGATGCAGTTCGCGCACGATGCGATAGTCCGCATCCAGCAGCGCATCCCGCTCCGTTAATTCAATCACCAGCTGCTGGCGCGGATGGGCGCTGAACCAGAGGCGGTTCAGGTCCTGCAACAGCACCGCGCGACGGAAATGGCTGGCGGCGACGTTAATACCGATGTGAAAACCGGCGCTGGAGGGGAAGTAGCCTATCTGGCGCACCGTTTCGGCGATCACATAACGGGTGAGGGGGACAATTTGGTTGTGTTCTTCAGCCAGAGGAATAAACACCTCCGGTGAGATCCACCCCTGACGGGGGTTATTCCAGCGGAGCAGGATCTCAACGCCGGTGCATTTCTGGGTACGGGCATTCACCAGCGGCTGGCAGAAAAGTTCAAATTCCCGCGATGCGATCCCCATGTCGATCTCCCACGTGAAGCTCATCCGGTTTGCCGTGGCCAGCCAGGCGAGATAGCCCAGCAGCAGGCTGAGCATGAGCCCCAGCGGCAGCTGGGCTGGCAGGCTTTTTAAGGCAAGCTGTCCAGGGCCTGGCCCGCTGACCGTAATGGTGAAAGGATTTCGGGATGATGACTGCTGGAAAATGGAGCCATCCTCATCAAACGTCAGGCTGTCGGTGACGCGTTGACCATAGCGCAAAAAGCGATCGCCCACGCTTAGCGCCACGTCATTGATGAGCGGACGCTGCGGCTCCAGAATCATTTTGGTGATCAGATCGATATTGATGATTTCGATGATGCCATCTTCACCGCTCCCGGAGACGGGATACCACTGGATCACTATCGGGCTGCCCTTCAGCAGCCACTGGTCAGTCGATAAAATCAGTTTTGCGGTGCTGGCGGGTAATTCCGTCAAAAAGTCGCGGACGGGCACATCGCGGCTTCCGAAAATACTCGAGCAATACAGGATACCGTCTTTAATCAGGGCGATGGAGCGCACCGTCTGCAAAATGGCGGCCTGCTTTCTCAGGGCCAGGTGCGCCTGCGGGCACGGCTGACCGACCAGCGGCTGTAGCACGCTGCGGCGGTTTTCTAAAGAAAGTAGTACGTTATCGAGGGCGCGAACGGAATGGCTAGTAAAATCGAGGATCCGCTGCTGGTTAACGTTGCGCTGTGAAATAAAGCGAATGCCTAACGTCAGGATGAGCGTAAGGAGCGCAACCGCCACACAGACGATAACGCGTTTTCGGCGATAGTTTTTAATGATCGTTTGTGCAGTTTGCATGAACGGTCGCCTGATAAGCCACCAGCCACAAAAGCCGGACGCAACAGTGAAAGTGTAGTGGGGAAAGCAGAAGGAGACGAGGAAGAAGAGGGAAATTCGCCCATCCGTTGCAGATGGGCGAAAGGCAGTATTAGTCGCACTGCACCTTAATGGCCAGGCCACCACGGGACGTTTCGCGATACTTCGCGTTCATGTCTTTGCCCGTTTCGTACATGGTTTCAATCACCTTATCCAGCGATACGCGAGGTTCGCTGGTACGGCGCATCGCCATACGTGAGGCGTTGATGGCCTTCACCGATGCAATCGCGTTACGCTCGATGCACGGCACCTGCACCTGGCCTGCGACCGGGTCACAGGTCAGACCGAGGTTATGCTCCATACCGATTTCTGCCGCCACGCAGACCTGCTCAGGGCTTGCGCCCAGCAGCTCTGCAAGGCCGGCCGCCGCCATAGAACAGGCCACGCCCACTTCACCCTGGCAACCGACTTCAGCACCGGAGATGGAGGCGTTCATCTTGTACAGCGCACCGATGGCACCTGCCGCCAGGAAATAGCGGATGTAGATATCCGGCGTAACGGGCTCAATAAAGTGGTCGTAATAGGCCAGCACCGCGGGAACAATACCGCACGCGCCGTTGGTTGGCGCAGTCACGACGCGGCCACCGGCGGCGTTCTCTTCGTTAACCGCCAGGGCAAACATGTTCACCCAGTCGACGACGTTCATCGGGTCGTTGGAGAATTTGTCTGTGGTCACCAGCATGCGGCGCAGGGCAGAGGCACGACGCGGCACGCGCAGCGGACCCGGCAGGACACCTTCGGTGTTCATCCCGCGATCGATACAGGCTCGCATGGTTTGCCAGACGTTCGCAAAATAGTCTTCAATCTCTTTTTTGCTGTGCAGCGCCAGTTCGTTCTGCATCACCATGCCGGACAGTGAAAGACCGGTCTGTTTGCAGTAACCCAGCATCTCGGTAGCCGACTTAAACGGATACGGAACGCTGACGTCGCCAACGCTGTCTTTGCCAAAATGCTCTTCATCCACGATGAAGCCACCGCCGATGGAGTAGTACGTCTTGCTGTAAATCTCTTTTTCACCGCTAAAAGCGTGAATGGTCATACCGTTCTCATGCAGCGGCAGGTTGTCGCTGCGAAAACGCATGCCGTCATCCTGCGGGAAATCGACTTCCTGCTGACCGTTTGCCAGCAGCAGGCGGCCGCGTGTTTCCACGTCGCGGATGAATGCCGGAATGGCATCAATATCTACGGTATCCGGCATATTGCCCGCCAGACCCATAATAATGGCGATATCGGTGTGGTGGCCTTTACCCGTCAATGACAGCGAGCCGTAAACATCCACGGCGACACGGGTAACGCTTTCCAGTAATCCTTTTTCGACCAGATCATCGACGAACTGTTTACCGGCCTTCATCGGGCCAACAGTATGGGAAGACGAAGGGCCAATTCCCACTTTGAACATGTCGAATATACTAATCACTTTCACACTCCTGACAGGGTTACCGGGGTTCCAGTAACGATGTTATAACTGCGCATAGTGTAAGAGGGAACACCGACCTCGGCTTAACTATTCACATGAATTAAACTAATGGTTGGCGATGGGTTTTGCTAATAGCGCGACGCGGATCGCAAACCTGGCAGAAGAGGGTAGAATGTAAAGTATAGTCAAGGCTTCAGGCCGATTTGCAACGCCAGCTCACGAATAATGCCCGCCGTCATGCCCCAGACAAAATAATGCTGATACCAGGATAACCACACCCGATGGTCATGCCCCCGGCGTTGGATATCCAGCGGGTGATAACGACTCAGTCGAAGGGCCTCTTCCAGCGGCATTTCAAACACCGCTGAGACTTCATCGACGCTGGCGTGATACTGCAGGTCCGGCGGGATAATACCGACCACCGGCGTAACCTGAAAGCCGGTGACGCTGTTGACGGGCGGCAGCACGCCGATGACCTCAACCGCTTCCGGCGGAATGGCGACCTCTTCCTGCGCCTCCCGCAGCGCGGCGGCAATCAGCGAGGCGTCGGTGCTATCGACTGCGCCACCCGGAAAGGCGACCTGACCGGCGTGCTTGCGTAAATGGGGAGAACGCTGGGTGAGCAGCAGGCCCGGCTGCGCGCGACGCACGACCGGGATCAGCACGGCCGCCTGGCGTTGATTCAGCGCTTCGCGGTTGACCTGCGGTCGTAATAGCTGAAAGCGAGATAAAAAGTCATCCAGCGTCAGGTTCTCTTTTTCCACCCGTGATTACTCCAGTTGTTTCAGGATACGGTTAACTTTATCAAAGGTTTCCTGATATTCCGCATCGACCTGGCTGTCGGCGACAATGCCGCCCCCGGCCGAACAGTATACATTTCCGCCGCAGGCGGTCAGCGTGCGTATGGTAATGCTGGTATCCAGCGTGCCGCACAGGCTGATGTAGCCGATACTGCCGCACCAGGCGTTGCGGCGCTGCGGCTCCAGCTCATCAATGATCTCCATCGCCCGCACCTTTGGGGCACCGGTGATAGAGCCGCCCGGAAACGCGGCGCGCAGCAGATCGCAGGCCGTGCGTGAATCCGGCAGCCGTGCGGTAATCGTACTGACCAGATGATGCACGGCCGGGAAAGGCTCGACGACAAACAGTTCCGGCACGCGCACGCTGCCCGGAACGGCCACGCGTCCGATATCGTTGCGCATCAGATCGACGATCATCAGGTTTTCGGCGCGGTCTTTCGGCGAGGCGGCCAGTTTTTCCGCCTGCTGGCGATCGGCATCAGGATCCGCAAGGCGCGGCAGGGTGCCTTTGATCGGGCGGGTCTGAATAGTGCCCTCCGCCAGATGGATAAAACGCTCGGGCGACAGGCTCAGGATAGCTCCCTGTTCCAGACGTACGAACGCGCTGAACGGCGCCCTGTTGCTGGCATTCAGACGGGTAAACGCCTGCCACTCATCTCCCTGATAGGTCGCCTGGAAACGCTGCGCAAGGTTGACCTGATAACAGTCGCCGCTTTGCAGATACGCCTGAACGCGCGAGAATTTTTCTGCATATTCCGCTGCGCTCATATTCGAGCGCCATTTTGAGGTCAGCGTGAACGGCTGTGCCGGGGCAGCCTGCTGCGCCTCAAGCCAGGCCAGACGCGCTTGCACGTCACGATGGCTCAGCAGTGAAACCGTTTTTTTCTGGTGATCAACAATTAACGCCCAGTCATACAGCCCGACGGCCATGTCTGGCAGGGAAATATCCGCCTGCGCGTGCTTGGGCAGCGTTTCGTAACGACGGCCTAAATCGTAGCCAAACAGGCCCAGCGCGCCTCCCTGAAAGGGGAGGTCCGGGTTCGGGGTGGCAGCCAGGCCCAGCGCGTTAATTTCTTGCTGAAGCAGCATCAGCGGATCGTCCGTTAACGACATGTCGCTGGTCGTCAGCGTTTTCAGCGGATCGGCTACCAGGATATCAAAGCGGCTGTAAGGGTGGTCCGCGTGGCCGGAATGCAGCAGCATCGCAAAAGGAAGGTGGCTCAGGCGGTCAAACCAGAATTCCGCAGCGTCTGTGCGCCAGGGCAAGGTAATAACAGTGGGGAAGCGCATGTTCATGTGTGGCATACTACCGGGCAGCGTGAAATAATTAGCGCGAATAATTTAGCAGGAGTTGACGATGTTTGCAGGTTTACCTTCTCTCAGTCATGACCAACAGCAGAAAGCGGTTGAACGCATTCAGGAACTGATGACCCAGGGTATGAGCAGCGGAGAGGCGATTACCGTTGTCGCTCAGGAGATTCGCGCCAGTCATACCGGCGAGCGGATTGTGGCGCGATTCGAAGATGAAGATGAAGAAGAGTAACCGGGCTTAAACCGCCGCGATAATCTTGATCTCAACCTTATACTCCGGTTTCATCAGCGTGGCCTGTACGGTGCAACGTACAGGCGCGTGACCCGCCACGACCCATGCATCCCAGGCTTTGTTCATTGCCGCAAAATCGTCTTTGTTTGCCAGGAAGATCGTCGCATCCAGAATGCGGGATTTGTCGCTACCTTGCTTAGCAAGTACCGCATCAATTTGCGCCAGGGTGTTAGCCGTTTGCTCGAAGGCATCCGCGTCCAGGTTAGCCGGTACGCCGGTGTAGTACAGCGTCTGGTTATGGATCACCACATCAGACCAGCGGGCTTCGGCATCAATGCGCACAATCGTCATAAACGTTTCCTCGTTATTTTTCGTCATCAGGCGGCAAGACTGCCATATTGTTCCGTCGTCGTCACTATTTGGGGTGGCACTGGAGAGGATGGGCTGACATAATCCCTGTGCAAAAATACAGTGAGAGAGCACCCGTGGCAGACGATTTTTCCCCTGAAGGTCAATTAGCACAGGCCATTCCTGGCTTCAAACCGCGTGAACCTCAGCGGCAGATGGCGCACGCCGTTGCGAATGCTATTGATAAGGCGCAGCCGCTGGTGGTGGAGGCCGGAACCGGCACGGGGAAAACCTACGCCTATCTCGCTCCGGCGCTGCGGGCCAAAAAAAAGGTCATTATCTCGACGGGGTCGAAAGCCCTGCAGGATCAGCTCTACAGCCGTGATTTGCCCACCGTCGCAAAAGCGCTGAAATACAAAGGCCGGTTGGCGCTGCTGAAAGGGCGATCCAACTATCTCTGCCTGGAGCGTCTCGAGCAGCAGGCGCTGGCCGGCGGCGATCTGCCGGTACAAACCCTGAGCGACGTTATTATTCTTCGCGCCTGGGCGAACCAGACGGAAGAGGGGGATATCAGCACCTGCGCGAGCGTGCCGGAAGACTCACCTGCCTGGCCGCTGGTGACCAGCACCAACGACAACTGCCTCGGCAGCGACTGTCCGCTCTATAAAGACTGCTTTGTGGTAAAAGCGCGCAAAACGGCGATGGATGCCGATGTGGTCGTGGTCAACCACCATCTGTTCCTCGCGGATATGGTGGTCAAGGACAGCGGCTTTGGTGAGTTGATCCCCGAGGCGGACGTCATGATCTTCGATGAAGCCCACCAGCTCCCGGATATCGCCAGCCAGTATTTCGGCCAGTCGCTCTCCAGCCGCCAGCTGCAGGACCTGGCGAAAGATTTCACCATTGCTTACCGAACCGAATTGAAAGATACCCAGCAGCTGCAGAAGTGTGCCGACCGCCTGGCGCAAAGCGCGCAGGATTTCCGGTTACAGCTCGGCGAGCCGGGCTATCGCGGTAACCTGCGCGAACTGCTGGCGGACAAAAATATCCAGCGCGCGCTGCTGCTGCTCGATGATGCCCTGGAGCTCTGCTACGACGTGGCGAAACTGTCGCTCGGCCGTTCCGCGCTGCTGGATGCCGCCTTCGAGCGTGCCACCCTCTACCGCGGACGGCTCAAGCGGCTGAAAGAGATTAACCAGCCGGGCTTCAGCTACTGGTACGAGTGCACCTCGCGGCATTTCACGCTGGCGCTCACGCCGCTGACGGTGGCGGATAAATTTAAAGAGGTGATGGCGCAAAAGCCGGGAAGCTGGATCTTCACGTCGGCAACCCTGTCGGTGAATGACGATCTGCACCACTTTACCGGGCGTCTGGGCATTGAGCAGGCGGAGTCGCTGCTGCTGCCTAGCCCGTTCGATTACGAAAAGCAGGCGCTGCTCTGCGTCCCGCGCAATCTTCCGCTGCCTAACCAGCCGGGCGCGGCGCGCCACCTGGCGGCGATGCTAAAACCGATGATCGAGGCCAACAACGGCCGCTGTTTTATGCTCTGCACCTCTCACGCCATGATGCGCGACCTCGCGGAGCAGTTCCGCGCCACCATGACCCTGCCGGTGCTGCTGCAGGGTGAAACCAGTAAAGGGCAGCTGCTGCAGCAGTTCGTCAGCGCCGGTAATGCCCTGCTGGTGGCCACCAGCAGCTTCTGGGAAGGGGTCGACGTGCGGGGAGACACCCTTTCGCTGGTGATCATCGATAAGCTGCCGTTTACCTCCCCGGACGATCCGCTGCTGAAGGCGCGGATGGAAGACTGCCGCCTGCGCGGTGGCGATCCGTTCGACGAGGTACAGCTGCCGGACGCGGTGATCACCCTCAAGCAGGGGGTAGGGCGTCTGATCCGCGACGTCACCGATCGCGGCGTGCTGGTCATTTGCGATAACCGGCTGGTCATGCGCCCTTACGGCGCCACCTTCCTTGCAAGCCTGCCGCCCGCGCCGCGGACGCGGGACATAAAACGCGCGGTGCGTTTCCTGGCAAACCCAACGGCGGAGTAATTTACCCCGGAGTGTGCTAAGATGCGCGCCATTTTGTGACTGCCCCTTGCGAGAGCGCGACGACCCATGCGAATTCTGGCTATTGATACCGCAACAGAGGCTTGCTCTGTTGCTCTGTTGAACAACGACGCTGTTTCTGCTCATTTCGAAGAGTGCCCGCGGGAACACACCCAGCGCATTCTGCCCCTGGTAAAAGAGATCTTAACCCGGAGCAATACCTCCTTAACCGACCTCGACGCGCTGGCCTTTGGCCGCGGCCCCGGCAGCTTTACGGGCGTACGCATCGGGATTGGCATTGCGCAGGGGCTGGCGCTGGGCGCCGAACTGCCGATGATTGGCGTCTCTACTCTCGCCACTATGGCGCAGGGCGCATGGCGCATGACCGGAGCAACCCGCGTTCTGGCCGCGATTGACGCCCGCATGGGCGAAGTCTACTGGGCCGAATACACTCGCGACGAGCAGGGCGTGTGGCACGGTGAAGAGACGGAAGCCGTTCTTAAGCCGGAAGCGGTCACTGAAAGGCTGAAACAATTGTCCGGTGAGTGGGCGACCGTCGGCACGGGCTGGCCGGCGTGGCCTGAGATGGCGAACGACACCGGGGTGACGCTGGTGGACGGCAACATGCTTCTGCCGGCCGCTGAGGATATGCTTCCCATTGCCTGTCAGCTGCTTGCAGCAGGAAAAACCGTTGCCGTTGAACACGCGGAGCCGGTTTATTTGCGAAACACCGTCGCGTGGAAGAAACTTCCGGGCCGCGAGTGAATCTCAGTAACAGGAACTGAGAAAAAGGAGTCGCATCATGGCGGTTCAGACTAAAGCAGTACGCCTTATTATGGCAGGCGCGGTAGCCATAGCACTGAGCGGATGCGTTTCCGTTCCTGATGCGATCAAGGGCAGCAGCCCGACGCCCCAGCAGGATCTGGTTCGGGTGATGAATGCGCCTGAGCTGTACGTCGGCCAGGAAGCGCGCTTCGGCGGTAAGGTGATCGACGTGCAAAACCAGCAGGGGAAAACCCGCCTGGAGATCGCGACCGTTCCGCTGGACAGCGGCGCGCGTCCCGTACTGGGCGAAGCCTCCCGGGGACGCATCTATGCGGACGTCGGTGGTTTCCTCGACCCGGTTGATTTTCGCGGACAGCTGGTGACCGTCGTCGGGCCGATTACCGGCGC
This sequence comes from Enterobacter sp. FW301-JW81, assembly GCF_058788735.1. Classification (NCBI taxonomy): domain Bacteria; kingdom Pseudomonadati; phylum Pseudomonadota; class Gammaproteobacteria; order Enterobacterales; family Enterobacteriaceae; genus Enterobacter; species Enterobacter sp. FW301-JW81. Next base: position 795,735 of record NZ_JBYTBA010000002.1, read on the forward strand.
CGTGCAGGGTAAAATCGGCAGCACGCCGTATAAATTTATGACCATGCAGGTCAACGGTTATAAACGCTGGCGGCTGGCGCAGCAGGTGATCATGCCGCCTCAGCCGATCGATCCGTGGATGTGGGGACCACACCCTTATCGTTACGGCTACCCGGGCTGGGGCTGGTATAACCCGGGACCTGCACAGGTACAGACCATCGTTACTGAGTAACTTACTGTTATTATTACTAAAGAGACAGCGGCTCAGCCGCTGTCTCTGTTTTTTTACGGCTACAACGAAAAAAAAGAGTGACGCGCTTCGCAACCTTAAATCTGGGCAATTAATAAACTGGTACGCTGAGTTAATATAATGTTAACAAACTGTTTATTATCGGGGTTGTGATGACGACGAACACTCAGTTCAGAGGTGATGCATTGAAAAAGGTTTGGCTTAACCGTTATCCCGCAGATGTGCCTGCGGAGATCAATCCTGACCGTTATCAATCCCTGGTGGAATTATTTGAGCACTCGGTAAGGCGCTACGCGGACCAGCCCGCATTTGTGAATATGGGCGAGGTGATGACGTTCCGTAAGCTTGAGGAGCGTAGCCGCGCGTTTGCGGCCTATCTTCAGGAAGGGCTGGGGCTGCAAAAGGGGGACCGCGTCGCGCTGATGATGCCAAACCTGCTGCAATACCCGGTGGCGCTGTTTGGTATCCTGCGTGCCGGGATGATCGTCGTCAACGTTAACCCGCTGTATACCCCGCGCGAGCTGGAGCATCAGCTGAACGACAGCGGCGCGGCCGCGATTGTCATTGTATCCAACTTCGCCCATACGCTGGAAAAAGTGGTCGACAAAACCCAGGTGAAACACGTCATCCTGACGCGCATGGGGGATCAACTCTCCACAGCCAAAGGCACGCTGGTTAACTTTGTCGTCAAGTACGTCAAGCGTCTGGTGCCAAAATACCACCTGCCGGATGCTATCTCCTTCCGCCGTGCGCTGCACGCGGGCTATCGTATGCAGTACGTTAAGCCGGAAGTGGTTTGCGAAGACCTGGCCTTCCTGCAATACACCGGCGGCACCACCGGCGTGGCGAAAGGCGCGATGCTGACCCACCGCAACATGCTGGCGAACCTTGAGCAGGTCAATGCGACCTACGGGCCGCTGCTGCATCCGGGTAAAGAGCTGGTGATCACCGCGCTGCCGCTGTATCACATTTTCGCGCTGACCATGAACTGCCTGCTGTTTATTGAGCTGGGCGGTCAGAACGTGCTGATTACGAACCCGCGCGATATTCCGGGGCTGGTGAAAGAACTGGCGAAATATCCGTTTACCGCCATGACCGGGGTGAACACCCTGTTTAACGCGCTGCTTAATAACAAAGAGTTCCAGCAGCTGGATTTCTCCACGCTGCATCTCTCTGCGGGCGGCGGCATGCCGGTTCAGCAGGCGGTGGCCGAGCGCTGGGTGAAGCTCACCGGCCAGTATTTGCTGGAGGGCTATGGCCTGACGGAATGCGCGCCGCTGGTCAGCGTTAACCCGCATGATATCGACTATCACAGTGGAAGCATTGGTCTGCCTGTCCCTTCCACCGAGGCCAAACTGGTCGACGATAACGATAACGAAGTCGCGCCGGGCGAGCCTGGCGAGCTGTGCGTCAAAGGTCCGCAGGTGATGCTGGGCTACTGGCAGCGTCCCGACGCGACCGACGAAATCATCAAAGACGGCTGGCTGCATACCGGTGATATCGCGGTGATGGACGAAGAGGGCTTCCTGCGCATCGTCGATCGTAAGAAAGACATGATCCTCGTCTCCGGCTTCAACGTTTATCCGAATGAGATTGAAGACGTGGTTATGCAGCATAGCGGCGTGCTCGAAGTGGCGGCCGTAGGCGTCCCTTCCGGCAGCAGCGGTGAAGCGGTCAAAATATTTGTGGTCAAGAAAGACGCTTCGCTGACGGAAGAGGAGCTGATAACGTTCTGTCGTCGTCAGCTGACGGGCTACAAGGTGCCGAAACTGGTTGAATTCCGCGATGAGCTGCCGAAATCCAACGTCGGAAAGATATTACGACGAGAATTACGTGACGAAGCCCGTGGCAAAGTAGACAATAAGGCCTGAGCTTCACGCTAATCGCCCAGACGCCGGTTAAGCCGGCGTTTTTTATGGGCGCAAACAAAAGAGAACCCGTTTTGAATTACCAGATGATCACGACCAATGACGAGCTGGCTTCGCTGTGCGAAGTGACGCGCGACTTTCCTGCCATTGCCCTGGATACCGAATTTGTCCGTACCCGGACGTACTATCCGCAGCTGGGTTTGATTCAGATGTACGACGGTAAGCACGTGTCGCTGATTGACCCTCTCGGGATTACCGACTGGGCACCTATGCGCGATCTGCTGCTCGATACCGCCGTGACGAAATACCTGCACGCAGGCAGTGAAGATCTGGAAGTCTTTCTGAACACCTTTGGCATCATGCCTCAGCCGCTGATTGATACGCAGATCCTCGCAGCATTCAGCAATCGTCCTCTCTCATGGGGCTTTGCCGCCATGGTAGAGGAGTACACGGGCCTGGCGCTGGATAAAAGCGAATCCCGCACCGACTGGCTGGCGCGTCCGCTTACCGAGCGTCAGCTGGAGTATGCGGCAGCTGACGTGTTTTACCTGCTGCCAATTGCCGGACAGCTGATGAAAGAGGCCGAAGCCTCTGGATGGCTCTCCGCGGCGCTGGACGAGTGTCGTATGACCCAGCAGCGTCGCCAGGAAGTGGTTGACCCGAAAGAGGCCTGGCGCGATATCAGCAACGCCTGGCAGCTGCGTACGCGCCAGCTGGCGTGCCTGCAGCTGTTAGCGGACTGGCGTCTGCGTAAAGCGCGCGAGCGCGATCTGGCCGTCAACTTTGTGGTTCGCGAAGAGCATCTCTGGGCGGTCGCGCGCTATATGCCGGGCAGCCTCGGCGAGCTGGACAGCATTGGGCTTTCGGGTAGCGAGATCCGTTTCCACGGCAAAACCCTGCTGGCGCTGGTCGCTAAGGCGCAGGAATTACCCGACGACGCGCTGCCGGAACCGCTGCTGAATCTGATGGATATGCCGGGCTATCGCAAGGCTTTCAAGGACATTAAAGCGCTGGTGCAGGAAGTCGCAACGGAAAGCAAACTGAGCGCTGAACTGCTCGCATCACGCCGACAGATTAATCAGCTGCTTAACTGGCACTGGAAGCTGAAGCCGCAGAATGGCGTGCCGGAGATGATGGCGGGATGGCGCGGCGAATTGATGGCCGATCGTCTGAATACGCTGCTGGAAGGTTATCCGAGATAAAAAATATGCCGGGCATAGGCCCGGCATATCCCCCGGTGGCGCTGCGCTTACCGGGGCTACAAAATCACAATCCTACGGACGCGACTCTTCCGCTTCCGGGAGCGTAACGTTCAGCTCCAGAATCGAAATATCCCCGTCTTTTTGTTCCAGCTGTACCGTGACCATCTCCGGGTCAATCTGCACGTACTTACAGATCACTTCCAGGATGTCCTTGCGCAGCTGAGGCAGGTAGTGAGGCTCGGCGTCGCTACGACGACGCTCCGCAACGATAATTTGCAGACGTTCTTTTGCGATGTTGGCGGTGTTCTTTTTCCGCGAGAGAAAAAAGTCCAGTAATGCCATAACTTATCCTCCGAACAGGCGTTTGAGGAAACCTTTCTTCTCTTCTTCAATGAAGCGGAAAGGACGTTCTTCTCCCAGCAGACGGTCAACGGTATCGGCGTAAGCTTTACCTGCATCTGCCATTGTATCAAGGATCACTGGCTCGCCCTGGTTAGAGGCGCGTAACACGGACTGATCTTCCGGGATGACGCCCACCAGTTTAATGCGCAGGATCTCAAGCACGTCTTCCATGCTCAGCATGTCACCTTTGTTCACGCGGCCCGGATTGTAGCGGGTCAGCAGCAGGTGCTCTTTAATCGGGTCTTCGCCATTTTCCGCACGACGGGATTTAGAGGCGAGGATCCCCAGAATGCGGTCTGAGTCACGCACGGATGAAACTTCAGGGTTAGTGGTGATGATCGCTTCATCTGCGAAGTAGAGCGCCATCAGGGCACCGGTTTCGATGCCGGCAGGGGAGTCGCAAACAATGAAGTCGAACTCCATCTTTTTCAGCTCGTCGAGCACCTTTTCCACCCCTTCACGGGTCAGGGCGTCTTTGTCACGCGTCTGAGAAGCCGGAAGAATGTAGAGGTTGTCGGTGCGCTTGTCTTTAATCATCGCCTGGTTCAGCGTGGCATCGCCCTGAATGACGTTCACGAAGTCATACACGACGCGACGCTCACATCCCATGATGAGGTCGAGGTTACGCAGACCGATATCGAAGTCGATAACGATGGTTTTCTTTCCCTTCTGGGCCAAACCAGTAGCGATGGCCGCGCTGGAGGTGGTCTTGCCAACGCCTCCTTTACCCGAAGTAACAACAATAATGCGTGCCATAGAAATTCCTTGTTAAAAAGGGATCAATTCAACGGTTGAACGGTCAACGCGTCGTCTGCCAGAAGCAGGCGAGCCGCTTTGCCATAAAATTCGGCTGGGATCTTGTCGCTCAGCCAATATTCACCTGCGATGGACACCAGTTCCGCCGTCAGGTGAGTACAAAATATTTGCGCATCACGATCGCCACTTGCACCCGCGAGCGCACGTCCACGCATCATACCGTATACGTGAATATTGCCATCTGCAATCAGCTCAGCGCCAGCACTGACGTGGCTTGTAACAATTAGATCACAGTTTGGTGCATAAATGCGCTGACCGGAACGAACCGGTACATCAATCATTCGCGTTTTTGTGACGGTAGTAACGTTTTGCACCGCAGGAGGGGGCGTTTGCACGGCAACGGGTGCCGCACGTGGGGCTTTTTCTTTGCCCTCGTTCAGAAGGGGCAGCCCCGCACGGTCAATTTCCGCTTTCAGCTCAGTATCTTTACAGCCGCTGATGCCCACAATACGTAGCCCGGTAGAGGAGACGGCCTGCTGGAGAAGTTTCCAGTTAACCGGAGCCTCAAGACCGCTGACGTTAATAACTACAGGGGCGTGTTTCAGAAAGGCGGGAGCCTGGGCGATTTTGTCTTCTAACGCCTGACGAATAACCTCGGGTTTTGCATCATGCAAATGTACCACTGATAAGGTGAAGCTACTGCCTTTAAGCTCGATGGGCGTGTTTGACATCCTGGCCTTACTCAATTTGCTATTAACCGCAACCACTCGCTGCGATATTCCGAAGAGTATCAGGCATGTTATAGTCAGGAGTATATTGAGGCAAGCAACCACCCATTAATTCAGAGTAAAAACATGTTTTGTGTGATCTACAGAAGTACAAGCCGTGACCAGACCTATCTTTATGTCGAAAAGAAAGACGATTTTTCACGCGTGCCTGAAGAATTAATGAAGAGCTTTGGCCGACCACAGCTGGCGATGCTGCTGCCGCTCGATGGTCGCAAGAAGCTGATAAATGCCGATCTGGATAAAGTGAAAACGGCATTAGCCGAACAAGGCTATTATTTACAGCTTCCACCGCCACCCGAGAATTTATTAAAACAGCATCTTGAGGCGAACGGTAAAAAATAGTCTCAACTGTTTTCGGTCACAACACATCAACCGTTTAGGGGTCGAGCATGTATCAACATCATAACTGGCAAGGTGCATTACTGGATTATCCCGTCAGCAAAGTGGTTTGCGTGGGCAGCAACTATGCGAAACACATTCAGGAGATGGGCAGTGCGACGCCAGAAGAGCCGGTCCTGTTCATCAAGCCAGAAACGGCGCTTTGCGATATCCGCCAGCCGCTGGCGCTGCCGCAGGGGCTGGGGACGGTGCATCACGAGGTTGAGCTCGCGGTGCTGATCGGCGCGACGCTGCGTCAGGCCTCGGAAGAGCATGTTCAGAAAGCGATTGCCGGATACGGCGTGGCGCTGGATCTGACCCTGCGCGATGTGCAGGGCAAAATGAAGAAAGCAGGGCAGCCGTGGGAAAAGGCCAAAGGCTTTGATAACTCCTGTCCCATCTCGGCGTTTGTTCCGGTGAGCGAATTCACCAACGACCCGCAGGACACGCCGCTCAGCCTGAAGGTTAACGGCGAGATCCGCCAGCAGGGCACTACGGCAGATATGATCCATAAGATTGTGCCGCTGATTGCCTACATGAGCCGCTTCTTTACCCTGAAACCGGGTGATGTGATCCTGACCGGTACGCCTGAAGGCGTTGGCCCGCTGCTCAGCGGCGATGAACTGGAAGTCGGGTTTAACGGCCTGTCGCTGAAAACCCGCGTGCTGTAACCCCATCTTGCCGCCTGAAGAGGGCGGCAAAACTTGCAACAACGTGCCAGACTCGTTATAAGGTGCGCTTTCTTTTGACGTGTGGACATCCTGATGAACGACATCCCTTTCTGGCAAAGCAAAACTCTCGACGACATGACTGACGCAGAATGGGAATCATTGTGCGACGGCTGCGGCCAGTGCTGCCTGCACAAGCTGATGGATGAAGATACGGACGAGATCTACTTCACCAACGTTGCCTGCAAGCAGTTAAACATCAAAACATGCCAGTGCCGCAACTATGAGCGTCGGTTTGAATTTGAGCCGGACTGCATCAAGTTAACCCGGGATAATCTGCCCACCTTTGAATGGCTACCGCATACCTGCGCGTATCGCCTGCTGGCGGAGGGGAAAGGCCTGCCTGACTGGCACCCGCTGCTGACCGGCTCAAAAGCGGCGATGCACGGCGAGCGTATCTCCGTGCGCCACATTGCGGTGAAAGAGTCCGAGGTGCGTGACTGGGAAGACCACATCATGAACCACCCGACCCGTTGAGAATAAAAAACCCGCCGAAGCGGGTTTTTTATTGTGCGCTGTTGTGTCGGGTGGCGCTGCGCTTACCCGACCTACAAAACCGTAGGCCCGCGCAAGCGAAGCGCCGCCGGGCAAATTAGCGCCCAAAAAGATCGCGTTTCTTCGGCTTAAACGGCTGAGCAATCAGCACCAGCAGCGCCACGACGAGGTAGGCAGCAAAAATACCCACCAGCCACTGCGGCATCTCCAGGGTCAGGAATTCCCACTGACGAACGGAGCAGTCACCGGATGCAACAAACACCTGCGGCAGCCATTTATCCAGCGGCAGCCAGCTCGGGAAGCGGGCGGCAAAATCACAGGTCATAAACGGTGACGGATGCAGCTGCATCATGGTGTGCTGCCAGGAGAGTTCAAGCCCTTTCCAGGCGCTGTAGATCCAGATAGCGATACCGGCATAGCGAAGCGGTGATTTTGGCGCAATGGCGCCGACCAGGCCTGCACCCATAATGCCGAACAGCGCGCAGCGTTCGTAAATGCACAGCACGCAAGGCTTAAGTCCCATTACGTGCTGGAACCACAGCGCGACCATTTCCAGCGCAAAGGCGGTCAGGGCCATTAGCAACCACGCTCCGCGACCGCGGGAGCACTGGTTTAAAAATCTCAACATAATCATTTCCCTGGAACATGCTTAGAAAGCGCAGTGTAAACGAATTCGTTTTTTGCGCCACCTGTACCTGGCGAAATAAAACGTAATTGGATGTTTATCGTGCGAAAAGGCAAACGGGCAGCGAACTGCCCAAGATGCATTGTTTACTGCGCCGCAAGTATACCCGCTTGTATCAGCCATTGCGTACAGGGAATGAGGGTAATTTTGACGCAAAGCAATCCCACGATCGTGAGCACTATCGTATACGGCAGCGCCATCCATACCATCCTGCCATAGGAAAGACGTATGAGCGGCGCAAGGGCGGAAGTCAGCAGGAACAGGAAGGCGGCCTGTCCGTTGGGCGTCGCCACCGACGGCAGGTTGGTGCCGGTATTGATTGCCACGGCCAGTAGCTCGAACTGTCCGGCGCTGATGACGCCTTGCTCCATTGCAGCCTTAGCCTCGTTTATATAGACCGTCCCGACAAAGACGTTATCGGAGATTGACGAAAGCAGACCGTTGAACAGATAAAACAGCGTCAGCTGAGCGTCCGGCGCGGCCTGTAAGACAAAGGCAATAATCGGCGCGAACAGGTGCTGGTCGATAATCACGGCAACGACCGCAAAGAACACCGCCAGCAGGGCGGTAAACGGCAGGGCTTCGGTAAAGGCTTTGCCGATGGCGTGTTCATCCGTCACGCCGGTAAAGGTGGTGGCGAGAATAATGACCGACAGGCCAATCAGCCCCACTTCGGCAAGATGGAGCGCCAGCGCCGCGATAAGCCAGACGCCGATAATCCCCTGGGCGATCAGGCGCAGCGTCTCCTGGCGCGTGCGCTGGCTCCGGCTCTGCAGATCGAATTTATGCAGCTCCTGACGCACCGGGTCCGGGAGCTGCGCGCCGTAGCCAAAGAGACGAAACTTCTCCACCAGCAGACAGGTCGCCAGACCGCAGATAAGCACCGGTACGCTCACCGGCGCCATTCTCAGGAAGAAATCACCGAAGTGCCAGCCCGCCGCTTTGGCAATGATCAGGTTTTGCGGCTCGCCCACCATCGTCATCACGCCGCCCAGCGCGGTACCGACGCCGGCATGCATCATCAGGCTGCGCAGGAAGGCGCGAAACTGCTCCAGTACGTCACGGTTATGCGCCTCGACGTGGCTGTCATCCTGCAGATCTTCGCCCGGGCGAGAGGAGGCGACACGGTGGTAAATACCGTAGAACCCAACGGCTACGCTTATCACTACCGCGACAACCGTCAGCGCATCCAGGAAGGCCGACAGGAATGCTGCCGCCAGGCAAAACGCCAGCGAGAGGAACATTTTCGACGGAATGCTGAGCAGCAGACGGGTGAAGATAAACAGCAGCAGCTGCTTCATAAAGTAGATGCCCGCCACCATAAACATCAGCAGCAGAAGCACTTCAAGATTAGACGCCAGCTCGGCTTTGACGTGTTCAGCGCTGGTCATACCGATGACCACAGCTTCAAACGCCAGCAACCCGCCCGGCAACAGGGGATAACATTTCAGCGCCATGGCGAGGGTGAAGATAAACTCCGCCACCAGCAGCCACCCGGCAATGAACGGGCTCACGCTAAAGATAAGAGGGTTAACGACCAGGAATACCAGAAGTATCAGTTTGTACCAGTCAGGAGACTGGCCTAAAAAGTTGCGCCACAGCGCGCGCCCAAAAGAAATTTCCACGACAGACGTCCTTCCCCGTCAAGTAAGACAAAACACCAGTATACGCAAAAATCGCGGCCTGGAGGCGGATAAGGCCGGATTGTAAATTTCATAAAAATGAAACGGCGATCCCTCTTTTCTCTCTTTGCCGCGCTACCTGCCACTGCACGCCTCTGGTATGATGAGTCCAATTTGCTAAAGCTGTGTAATGGAAATCTCACTATGGTCATTAAGGCGCAGAGCCCGGCGGGTTTCGCGGAAGAGTACATCATTGAAAGCATCTGGAATAATCGTTTCCCCGCAGGGTCCATTCTTCCAGCTGAACGCGAACTCTCTGAACTGATTGGCGTCACTCGCACCACGCTGCGCGAAGTGCTCCAGCGGCTGGCGCGTGATGGATGGTTGACGATCCAGCACGGCAAGCCGACGAAAGTAAACAACTTCTGGGAAACCTCGGGGCTGAACATTCTTGAAACGCTGGCGCGTCTCGATCATGAAAGCGTGCCGCAGCTCATTGATAACCTGCTCTCCGTTCGCACCAACATCGCGACGATCTTTATTCGTACCGCGTTCCGTCAACATCCGGAAGACGCCCTGGCGGTGCTGGCCACCGCGAACGAGGTGGAAGATCACGCCGACGCGTTTGCCACCCTCGATTACAACGTGTTTCGCGGCCTGGCGTTTGCCTCCGGCAACCCGGTATACGGACTTATCCTCAACGGCATGAAAGGGCTCTATACCCGCATCGGCCGCCACTACTTTGCTAATCCGGAAGCGCGTAGCCTGGCGCTGGGCTTCTACCACAGGCTGAGCAAGCTCTGTACCGAAGGCCTGCACGATCAGGTTTACGAAACGGTGCGCCGCTACGGTCACGATTCCGGTGAAATCTGGCACCGTATGCAGAAAACGCTGCCGGGTGATTTGGCGATTCAGAGTCGCTGAAATAAAAAACCTCTCATACGAGAGGTTTTTTTTCGCCAGGTGGCGCTTCGCTTACCGGGCCTACAAAACCCGTAGGCCGGGTAAGGCGTAGCCGCCACCCGGCAAAAAACTACAGCGTATTCAACCGCGCCGGGCAGCGTTCCAGCAGCTCGACGCTCCCGTCTTCATTCTGCTGCTCCAGCTGCACGTCAAAGCCCCACAGGCGATGCACATGCTTCAGCACCTCTTTACGCCCTTTATCCAGCGGCGCGCGATTGTGCGGGATATAGCGCAGCGTCAGTGAGCGGTCACCGCGCAAATCCACGTTCCACACCTGAATATTGGGCTCAAGGTTGCTCAGGTTGTACTGGGAAGAGAGGCGAGAGCGGATCTCACGGTATCCCTCCTCGTTGTGGATCGCAGAAATCTCCAGGTAGTTGTTTCGATCATCGTCCAGCACGGTGAAGAAGCGGAAGTCACGCATGATTTTCGGCGACATAAACTGGCTGATAAAGCTCTCATCCTTGAAGTCACGCATCGCAAAATGCAGCGTTTCCAGCCAGTCAGAGCCAGCGATATCCGGGAACCAGTACCTGTCTTCTTCCGTCGGCGACTGGCAGATGCGCTTGATGTCCTGGAACATGGCAAAGCCAAGCGCGTACGGGTTAATCCCGCTGTACCACGGGCTGTTGTAGGGCGGCTGGAACACCACGTTGGTATGGCTGTGGAGGAATTCCATCATGAACCGCTCGGTGACTTTCCCTTCGTCATACAGATGGTTGAGGATGGTGTAGTGCCAGAACGTCGCCCAGCCTTCGTTCATCACCTGCGTCTGCTTTTGCGGGTAGAAATACTGGCTCACCTTGCGCACGATGCGCAGGATCTCACGCTGCCACGGCTCCAGCAGCGGGGCGTTCTTCTCCATAAAATAGAGCAGGTTTTCCTGCGGCTCGGACGGGTAACGACGCGCTTCGGCGATCGTTTTTTCCTCCTCACGCTTCGGCAGGGTACGCCACAGCATGTTCACCTGGCTTTGCAGATACTCTTCGCGGCTTTTCTGCCGGGCTTTCTCCTCCTGCAGGGAGATCTTCTGCGGGCGTTTGTAACGGTCAACGCCGTAGTTCATCAGCGCATGGCAGGAGTCGAGCAGTTTTTCCACTTCGTCCACGCCGTAGCGCTCTTCGCAGTCGGTAATGTATTTACGGGCGAAGATGAGGTAATCGACGATGGAGCTGGCGTCGGTCCAGCTGCGGAACAGGTAGTTATTCTTGAAAAAGGAGTTGTGCCCGTAGCAGGCGTGCGCCATCACCAGCGCCTGCATGGTAATGGTGTTCTCTTCCATTAAATAGGCGATGCACGGGTTGGAGTTAATGACAATCTCGTACGCCAGCCCCTGCTGGCCGTGCTTGTACAGCCGCTCGGTTTCAATAAATTTTTTACCAAACGACCAGTGCGGATAGTTAATCGGCATCCCGACGCTGGAGTAGGCGTCCATCATCTGTTCGGACGTGATGACTTCAATCTGATGGGGATAGGTATCCAGACGATAGAGTTTTGCGACCCGGTCGATTTCGGCGAGGTAGACATCCAGCAGCTCGAAGGTCCAGTCGGGTCCATCGCTCAGACGTGTGTTGTCCTTGTTCAGGGAATCAATAGTAGCCATTAGCGCGCCCTCGTTGTGGGTGCTCTCTCTGTCTGGAGAGCCTCCTTTCAAGCATAGATCAACGTGTTAAAAAGCGTGCTGGGGCAGAAATTTTTTCTTTGCGATTTCGCGTTTTTGATACGGCAAAAAAACGGTTCCTCGCAGCACATTATGCTGGTTAAAAATAACGCGCAGCAGGAGATCCCAAATTAGCACTATCCCCTGATGCTGGGGGATGTGTGAGGTAAGTCACCATAAAAAAGTCGTATGTTGAATAATATTTTCAACTAGGTTATCAATCTGTAATTAGAAGATTGTTCTTTTGCACATTATGGAGTGGCTATGCGTGTTGTCATACTGGGAAGTGGTGTCGTTGGCGTAACCAGCGCCTGGTATTTAAGTCAGGCGGGACATGACGTAACCGTTATCGATCGTGAGCCAGGCCCTGCGCTGGAAACCAGCGCGGCGAATGCCGGGCAAATCTCTCCGGGCTACGCGGCACCGTGGGCTGCGCCGGGTGTTCCGCTGAAAGCGATTAAGTGGATGTTCCAGCGCCACGCGCCGCTGGCCATCAGCCTTGACGGCACGCAGTTCCAGCTGAAGTGGATGTGGCAGATGCTGCGCAACTGCGACACCCGCCACTACATGGAAAACAAAGGGCGCATGGTGCGCCTGGCGGAATACAGCCGCGACTGCCTGAAAGCGCTGCGCGCGTCGACCGGAATTGAGTACGAAGGCCGTCAGGGCGGGACGTTACAGCTGTTCCGCACCGAGCAGCAGTACGAAAATGCCACCCGCGATATCGCCGTGCTGGAAGATGCCGGCGTGCCGTACCAGCTGCTGGAAGCCAGCCAGCTTGGCCAGGTTGAACCGGCGCTGGCGGAAGTGGCGCATAAGCTGACGGGCGGCCTGCGCCTGCCGAATGATGAAACCGGCGACTGCCAGCTCTTTACTCAGCGTCTGGCGCAAATGTGCGAGCAGGCGGGGGTGAAATTCCGCTTTAACACCTCCGTCGACAAGCTGCTGTCGGAAGGGGAGAAAATTTACGGCGTGAAGTGTGGCGAAGAGGTGATCAAAGCGGATGCCTACGTCATGGCGTTTGGTTCGTACTCCACCGCGATGCTGAAAGGCATTCTCGATATTCCTGTTTACCCGCTGAAGGGCTACTCGCTGACCATTCCGGTGAAAGAGGAGAGCGGCGCGCCCGTGTCGACCATTCTGGATGAGACCTACAAAATCGCCATTACCCGCTTCGATAACCGCATCCGCGTAGGCGGCATGGCGGAGATTGTCGGCTTCAACACCGAGCTGCTGCAGCCGCGTCGTGAAACGCTGGAGATGGTGGTGGGGGATCTCTTCCCGCGCGGCGGTTTTGTTGATCAGGCGACCTTCTGGACCGGTCTGCGCCCAATGACGCCAGACGGCACGCCAATTGTCGGACGCACGCCGTACAAAAATCTGTGGACCAATACCGGACACGGCACGCTTGGCTGGACGATGGCCTGCGGGTCCGGCCAGCTGCTGAGCGATCTGATTTCCGGGCGCACCCCGGCAATTCCGTTTGACGATCTCAGTGCCGCGCGCTATCAATCGGGGTTTACGCCTTCGCGTCCACAGCACCTGCACGGCGCGCATAACTGAGGAGTTGTCATGTCCCGTCCTGTTCTGGCCCAGCTGAACCTGCAGGCCCTGAAGGATAACCTGCAAATTGTTCGCCGGGCAGCACCTGGTGCTCGCGTGTGGTCGGTGGTGAAAGCGAACGCCTACGGCCACGGTATTGACCGGATCTGGAGCGCGCTGAGCGCGACCGATGGCTTTGCGTTACTGAATCTGGAAGAGGCCATTCTGCTGCGCGAGCGCGGCTGGAAAGGGCCCATACTGCTGCTGGAGGGGTTCTTCCACGCCGACGATCTGCCGCTGCTGGACAAGTACCGGCTGACCACCAGCGTTCACAGCAACTGGCAGATTAAGGCGATTCAGGATGCGAAGCTTCATGCTCCGCTGGATATCTATCTCAAGGTCAACAGCGGCATGAACCGCCTGGGCTTCCAGCCCGAGCGGGTGCATACGGTCTGGCAACAGCTGCGCGCCCTGAAAAACGTCGGTGAAATGACGCTGATGGCGCACTTTGCCGACGCGGAAAAACCGGACGGTATTGCCGATGCCATGGTGCGCATTGAGCAGGCGGCAGAAGGGCTGGATTGCCCGCGCTCGCTGTCAAACTCGGCGGCCACGCTGTGGCACCCCGAAGCGCACTATAACTGGGTGCGTCCGGGCATCGTCCTGTACGGCGCGTCGCCCTCAGGCCAGTGGCAGGATATCGCCAACAGCGGCCTGAAGCCGGTCATGACCCTGCGCAGCGAAATTATTGGCGTACAGACCCTGAAGGCCGGTGACGCAGTGGGCTACGGCAGCCGCTACCGGGCAACGGGCGAGCAGCGCATTGGTATCGTGGCGGGCGGCTATGCTGACGGCTACCCGCGCATCGCGCCGACCGGTACGCCGGTCCTGGTAGATGGCGTCCGCACGGGGACGGTGGGCACCGTATCAATGGATATGCTGGCCGTTGACCTGACGCCATGCCCTCAGGCGGGCATTGGTTCACCGGTCGAGCTGTGGGGTAACGAAATCAAAATTGATGATGTGGCGGCCGCGGCGGGAACGGTAGGGTATGAACTGATGTGCGCGCTGGCACCGAGAGTGCCGGTTGTGACGGTGTAACTTGTCAGTGTGCCGGGTGGCGGCTTCGCCTTACCCGGCCTACAAGGTACGCAAACGTAGGCCGGGTAAGCGTTAGCGCCACCCGGCAAAAAACCGCTACTCCACGTCCTCTTCCCTCGGCCTCAACCCCACCTTCCGTACCGCGTTATCTTCTTTTTCGGCAACCGTCCAGATCATTCCGGCAAACTCCACCTGGTCTCCCACGACCGGGGCAGCGCCGAGACGCTGCTGGATGATTTCGCCCAGCGTTTGCTGGCTATCACCGTCTTCAGCGCCCTCATCCAGACCGTAAATCAGCGCCACATCCGCAAACCTGGCGCTGGCTTCCAGAATAAAATCGCCGAAGAAACGCTGGTCCAGCGCCACCGGAGGCGACTGACTGAACAGCTTGCCCAGCGCGGGGAGGTCTCGCTCGCGGCCAATCACGCACAGAATATCCCCTTCGCGCAGGCGGGTGCTGCCGGTAGGGTGCAGCAGGACATTGTCGCGGAACAGGGCGGCAATGCGCGTTTCGGCCGGCATGTGCAAATCGCGCAGCGAGGCCCCCACGCACCATTTGTCGGCGCTCAGCTGATAGACAAGCTGTTCCCACGGGTTTTCAGGGTGAATATCGAGCCCGACGCGGGATACCGGCCAGCCCACGGGAGGGACCACCACTTTGGCTTTTTTCGCCGCCCACCCGAGCGACGTTCCCTGGAAGAGCAGCGAAATCAGCACCACGAAGAACGCCACGTTAAAGAACAGCCGCGCGTTATCCAGTCCGGCCATCATCGGGAAGACCGCAAGAATAATCGGTACCGCGCCGCGCAGGCCCACCCAACTGATAAATATGCGCTCGCGCAGGTTGAAGCCGCGAAACGGCAGCAGGCCCGCAAACACCGACAGCGGACGGGCGAAGAAAATCATCCACGCAGACAACAGCAGCGCCGGAATGGCGATCGGCAACAGGTCCGATGGCGTAACCAGAAGCCCCAGCACCAGGAACATGCCGATTTGCGCCAGCCAGGCCAGGCCGTCGAAGTTTTGCAAGATGGCATGGCGGTTGCGAATAGGGCGGTTGCCCATCAGGAACCCGCAGAGATAAACGGCGAGGATACCGCTGCCGTCCAGCGCCGTGGTAACGGCAAAAATAAGAATGCCGCCGCTCAGCGCCAGCAGCGGGTAAAGCCCCAAAGGCAGCGATATGCGGTTGATTGTCTGCTGTAACAGATACCCTCCCGCCAGGCCGATGAGGATCCCCAGGCCGAACTGCTGCAGGATATGCCAGGCAAACATCCAGCTCAGCCCGGTTTCGTGCTGCTGAATCATCTCGATCAGCGTGATGGTGAGAAACACCGCCATTGGATCGTTACTGCCGGATTCAATCTCAAGTGTAGAGCCTACGCGTTCGTTAAGCCCTTTACCGCCGAGCAGGGAAAACACGGCTGCCGCATCGGTTGAGCCCACGATGGCGCCAATCAGCAAGCCTTCCATGATATTAAGATGGAAGAGCCACGCGGCCATCATCCCGGTGAGGCCAGAGGTAATCAACACGCCGACCGTGGCGAGCGACAGCGCGGGCCCCAGAGCAACGCGAAAGGAGCTCGCCTGGGTGCGCATCCCGCCATCAAGCAGGATCACGGCCAGCGCAAGGTTACTCACCATGTACGCGAAGGGGTAGTTGTCGAAGGGGATACCGCCGATGCCATCAATGCCGGCCAGCATGCCGATGGCAAGAAAAATAACAAGAATTGGTATGCCAAGACGCGATGAAAATGAACTTAATAAAATACTGCTGGTTACAAGGACCGAACCCAGAATGAAAAGGCTGATTATCGCTGCGGCATCCAATGTTCTCTTACTCCCACCTCAATGTTAACGCTGTTACTAAAACCCTAACATATTAACGACGGCAACAGCGTTTTATTAAGCGGGTATAACGGCTTTTTTATGCCTTTATGACAGGATGGCCGCTGATGGTCAGCCGGCTGCCCGAATCATTATGAATCAGGGAGGCGTGCGCCCCCAGCGCCAGGGTGACTGTTTGCTGCTCATGACCGAAATCCAGGCCGGTGATGACCGGAATATCCAGCCGCGAGCGAATGAAGTCGACCATGGCTTCAAGGGTGTAACCCGCGTCATAATCATTCGGCGCAGAGCCGCTAAAGCTGCCCAGCACAATCGCGGACTGGCGCTCAAGAATACCGGCATGATAAAGCTGCAATAGCATGCGCTCGACGCGGAACGGATGTTCGTTAATATCTTCCAGCACCAGAATGCCGTCCTCGATGTGCGGCATCCACGGCGTTCCGATAAGCGAGACCAGCATCGCCAGGTTGCCGCCCCAGAGCTGGCCTTCGCACTCCCAGTGAGGTCCATTCCCCTGCCACTCAACGCTGTAGGTTGAATTGCGCAGCGCGCGCCAGAAGTGTTCCACGGTAAACGTATCCAGCTCCGGCGCACCGAAGTTGCCGGCCAGCATCGGGCCGCTGAAGGTGATGACGTTATGCAGGGCCAGCAGCCCAAGCTGGATGACGGTGAAATCGCTGTGGCCGCAAATTAGCAGCGGATCCTGCTGCTGGCGCTGCGCCAGGCCCTGCCAGTCAATGCTCTCCAGCAGACGGCTCGCACCATATCCGCCGCGCACCGCCAGAACGATTTGGTTTTCACCCTTCAGGTTCACCAGACTATTGATATCATTCAGCCTCTGCGCTTCAGTGCCGGCAAAGCGCTGCTGGCGGCGGGGGATAATTGTCTGATTTTCTACCTGATGGCCGGATTCCAGCAAACGCTGAACGCCCCGCTGCGCCGCGTCCTGGTTAATGCAATAGCCCGACGGCGCGATGAGATGAAACTGAGACATGGCAATTCCTTGCTGAATGAGAAACTAATTGTCTATATCATGCCGCTTAAACGCTGCCTGCTTCAAGGGGCGGCGCACTGCGATGACCGGCTATAAGGATAGATGACGTGAAATTGAGATGGTTTGCTTTTTTGATTGTGTTGCTCGCTGGCTGTAGTTCAAAGCATGATTATCAAAATCCGCCCTGGAACCCTGAAGTGCCGGTAAAGCGGGCCATGCAGTGGATGCCAATCAGTGAACAGGCCGGAAAGGCCTGGGGCGTCAGTCCGCGTCTAATCACGGCGATTATTGCGGTCGAGTCCGGCGGTAATCCTACGCTTGTCAGCAAGTCCAACGCGGTGGGGCTGATGCAGCTTAAAGCGTCTACGGCGGGCAGAGAGGTTTACCGCTACATGGGCTGGAGCGGCCAGCCGTCGACCAGCGAGCTGAAGAACCCGGAGCGCAACATTTCAATGGGTACAGCCTATCTGAGTATTATGGAGCATGGCGTGCTGAAGGGGATTGAGGACCCGGAGGTGATGCAGTACGCGCTGGTGGTCTCTTACGTTAACGGTGCCGGTGCGTTGCTCAGAACCTTCTCCTCTGACCGCAAAGAGGCGATAGAAGAGATTAACGGCATGGACAAAGACGAGTTCTTTGAGCATGTCGCGAAAAATCACCCGGCACCACAGGCGCCTCGTTATATCTGGAAAGTTCAGAAAGCGATGGATGCCATGTAATGCCGCAGACGGGCGGCGGTCACGCTGCCCGATTTTCCCTACAGAACTTTGTTTGCGCGTTCGCGCGCTTCCCGCTCCAGCGAATAGATAATGCGCTGAAGTTCACGCTCTGCACCGGGTCCGACGTTCAGGAAACGGAAACTCAGGCGCGGCGTGGTGATGGTTTCATTTTTGCTGTCCACGACGGTGCGATCGCTGATGGCAATCAGCTGTGCATCGAAATAAAAACGCCCCCAGCCCCCCATATCCAGCTCGATTTGCGTAAACCGCATGCCTTCTACCAGTCCGTCAGGTTTCGGCGTATCCATCAGCGCGCCCATGCCGCCCAGCGACAGATCGAAGAGGCGAAAGCGGATCTCCTTTTTGTCCGGCATTTTGGCCTTGCAAAAATAGGCGGGGTGAAGCGGGGCGCTGATGCGGAAGTATTCACGGCGCTGGACAAACCAGAGATTGGTGGGAAGCGGGGTAGCAAAAGCAGGGAGTCCCTGGTATTCGCTCAGTTCCAGCCGTGACAGGACAAACTCCACTTTGGCCCCCTGCGTTTCGGCCATCACCGCGACATTCTCCGCTTTCAGCGCCGCACGGTTTTCATGCTCCTGGCTGCCTAAATCAATCACCAGCCGCTCCTGCGAGGCGTCAAGGATCTTGCTGATGAACTGATTATTCGACCAGCTGATGCGCAGCGGCACTTCGCCTTTTTGCAGGTCGCGTAATACCCCTAATACAGCCAGCGGATTTTGCTTGAGGAACTGCTCACTGTAATGACTCACGCCGGATGGCTCCTTGATTGATGACAGACTGTCTTAGCGTTATCGGCAATCTGCAATGAAACTTAATACAAACCGGTGAGTTTTTTTTGCCTG
This sequence comes from Enterobacter sp. FW301-JW81, assembly GCF_058788735.1. Classification (NCBI taxonomy): domain Bacteria; kingdom Pseudomonadati; phylum Pseudomonadota; class Gammaproteobacteria; order Enterobacterales; family Enterobacteriaceae; genus Enterobacter; species Enterobacter sp. FW301-JW81. The sequence goes on from NZ_JBYTBA010000002.1 coordinate 814,578, forward strand.
TTCAGGCAAAGATAAGTCGGTGAGATGAAAATGATTTTCCGGCGATGACCTATACTTACGTTAGCTGCGCAGAAGGTTTTCTGCACATGCGTTAAACCTGCAAGAGGGCATCGCTATGGGTATCATCGCCTGGATTATCTTTGGTCTTATCGCTGGCGCTATCGCTAAATTGATCATGCCGGGAAACGATGGCGGCGGCTTTATTTTGACCTGTGTACTCGGGGTCGTTGGTGCGGTTGTGGGCGGCTGGCTGGCGACGATGTTTGGCTTTGGAGGCAACATAAGTGGTTTTGACCTGCACAGTTTCCTGGTCGCTGTCGTGGGTGCCATTGTTGTGTTGGGCATATTCAGATTACTGCGACGAGCATAAAATGACATAAACGGCTCTCTGCGGAGGGCCGTTTTTTTTACCTGAATATTGATTTGTTAATCGAAATGATAATAATTGTCGTTCCGTATTGCATCTGACAACAAGACGACATTATGAATACCTCACGTTTCACGCTTTGCGCCCTGGCAGGCGCCGTCACGCTGGCATTGCAGGTCCAGGCGTTTGCCGAAGAATCCACCATCGTCGTCACGGGCTCAGAGCAGGGCAGCGCGCTGCCGGCCTGGACAAACAGCGCCACGAAATCCGCCGTGGCCGAAAGTAAAACGCCGCAGGTCATCACGACCCTCTCTGCGCAGGAAATTGAAAAGCGTCACGCGAATTCCGTGAACGAAATCCTGCGCTATGCCCCGGGTGTCTCTACGGAGGTGAGGGGGAATACGTCGTACATGAGCGAATATAAAATTCGCGGCTTTACCGTCGACCAGGAGTTCTACAACGGGCTGCAGCTGCCCTATAACGTCACCGGCAATACTAAAGCCCGCATCGATCCGCTGTTGATTGACAGCGTGGATATCCTGAAGGGCCCTTCATCGGTCCTTTACGGCGGCGGCTCGCCGGGCGGGCTGGTAAACATCCAGAGTAAAAAACCGCAGCGGGAAGCCCGAACCGAGATTGGCGTTAATACCGGGACCCGAAACCTGAAAGAGGGCTATCTCGACTCAACCGGGCAGATTGCCGACAGCGACTGGAACTATCGCCTGCTGGGCAAAGCCACGGAAAATGACGATCAGCCGCACACCACCCGGTATGAAAACTACCTGGTTGCCCCGTCCGTCACCTGGCAACCCGACAGCAAAACTCGCCTCACCCTCGATGCGCTGGCGCAAAATACCCCAAGCCTGACGCCGTCGAACCCGCTGCCGCTCGCCTATCTGCGCTCGAAATACGCGGGTAAGCGCGATTACGCCGGCGATGAGTGGAGCGGGTTTAAGCAGCGGCAGTGGATGCTGGGCTACAGCTTTGAACACGAGTTTGACAGCGGCTGGGGCTATAACCAGAAGGCGCGCTATTTCGACGTCGACACGCATCAGCGCAGCGTTTATGCAACGGGCGCGGGGAGCGAGGTTTATCAACTCAACCGCTTTGCCTACACCACGGATGAAGATCTGAAGAGCTTCAACATCGACAACCAGGTGACCAAAACCGTTGCGCTGGGCGAGTGGAAACACCACCTGCTGGCCGGGTTTGACTATCAGAAGCTGAACTCCCGCTTCCACTATCGTTACGCATCTGCCACGCCGGGCATTGATATGCGCAATCCGGACTATTCGCAGATCGACGATAGCGCGCTGGGGCTCTATACCGCCCAGAAAAACCGTCTGAGCTATCAGCAGAACGGCTATTACCTGCAGGATCAGGTGGAATTTGGCGGCTTAAATCTGCTGGGTAGCCTGCGCTACGACGATTACCGCTCCGTCACCACCAATTATCTGCAAAACGGCGATAAGGCCTGGGTATCGCAGGATCGCGTCACCAAACGCCTGGGCGCGCTGTACGCCTTCGATAACGGGATTTCGCCGTTTATTAGCTATTCCGAAGGGTTTGCCCCGGTGTCGCCGCAGGGCACGCTCGTAGCGAAAGACGTCAAGCCCACCACCAGCAAGCAGGTGGAAGGTGGGGTGAAATACCTGCTGGCGGATTACGCCACCACCTTTACCGCCTCAGTGTTTAACATCCGCCAGAAAAATGTCGTCACCTCCGATCCGGGCTTCCTGAACTATCGTCAGACCGGGGAAGTGGAATCCAAAGGGGCGGAACTGTCTGCCATCAGCCGTCCGACGGACAACCTGACGCTGATTGCCAACTATGCGTACACCCACGCGATCAATACGGAAGATGATAAGTACAAAGGTAAACGCCCAACGCAGGTGCCGGAGAACGCCTTCAACCTCTGGGGGGACTACACCTTTGAGAACACCGCGCTGAAAGGGCTGATGCTGGGCGCAGGTGCACGCTACACCGGGCCAATGGAAATCTCTCCGGCTAACGATGCGGGTAAGCTGGGCGGCACCACGCAGTACGATCTGTCGGCATCCTACCGAATGGGCGAAATACTGCCTTCGCTGGCAGGGCTAACGCTTAAGGCCAGCGCGCAGAACATCACCAACAAAGAGACGCTGACCTGTTACGACGCGACAAACTGCTGGATTGGGCGTGACAGAACGTATCAGCTCGGGGCGAGTTACAGCTTCTGATCAAAGCCCTGTGAGTTCAAAATGTAGGCCGGGTAAGGCGTAGCCGCCACCCGGCAATACACTTACTGCGCCGCAGCTTTCACCGGCGCAGCCTCGTCATTCGCCGCAGGCTGTTTCTCCGGCACGCTGTCGCACGGTTTCTCTTTCGGGCAGACCAGGTCCAGCATCTTCAGCGTCACGCCGTTGCTCCAGCCGAACCCATCCTGCAGCGGATACTCTCCACCGCCGCCACCGGTACCGGTTGTCGACACGTCATACTTCTCGACCAGTTTCTTTTCGCGATCGTAGGTATGCTGTACGTTCTTCAGGAAGCGCCAGGTCACATCCATCGCGACCTTATCTTGCCCGTAATTCTGCAACCCTTCGGTCGCCACCCACTGCAGGGGAGCCCAGCCGTTAGGCGCATCCCACTGCTGGCCGCTGTTGACGGTGGTGGTTGCGATCCCGCCCGGCTGCAGCAGGCGTGATGAGGTCGCCGCGGCGACTTTATCGGCACGATCCTGTGCCGCGGCCTTCACGTAAAGCGGGAACAGGGCCGCCGCTGTGAGCTGATTGCGGACCTTCTTGCTCTTCAGATCGTAATCGGCGTACCAGCCCTCTTTATCATTCCACAGGTGGCTTTCGATAGCTTTCTGGCGCGCGGTAGCCAGCGCCTCGTATTTGCTGGTGCTGGCAGCATCGCCGCTCTCCTGGCTTGCCCGCGCCAGCAGTTTTTCCATCTTGAACATCAGGGCGTTCAGATCCACGGGGACAATGCTGGTGGTCCGGATGGTGCCGAGTTTTTGCGGGTCATCCATCCAGCGTGAGCTAAAGTCCCAGCCCGAAGCTGCCGCCGAACGCAAATCACGGTAGATCTCGGTCGCCGATCGGTTAGGGTTACTTTTGGCGGTATTCACATCATCAAGCCAGGATTCCGGACGCGGGGTATCGCGATCGTCCCAGTAGCGATTGAGGACGGCGCCGTCATCCAGCTTCACCACGCGTTTGTTGGCCTGCCCCGGTTGAAGGGCGTCAACGCCGTCCATCCAGTAGGCATACTCTTTCTCCATCTGCGGACGGTATTTCTTCAGCGCATCGCTGTCGTGGGTCGCCAGCAGTTCAACCATCAGCGAGAAGAACGGCGGCTGAGATCGGCTCAGGTAATAGCTGCGATTGCCGTTAGGAATATGCCCGAAAGTGTCGATTTCATAGGCAAAGTTATCCACCATGTCGCTGATTTTGTCCCAGTGACCGCTTTCCGCCAGGCCCAGCATGGTGAAATAGCTGTCCCAGTAGTAAACCTCCCGGAAACGACCGCCGGGCACAACGTAAGGCTTCGGTAACGGCAGGAGAGAATCCCATTTATTGCTGGCTTTATCGGTGGTGCGCGTCAGCACGGGCCAGAGATCGTCAATGTGTTCACGCAGGCTTTGTCCGGCAGGCGGGACGTATTTTTCACCTTCACCCGGCAGCGTAAAGTTCACCTCGACAAAATGGCGTAAATCAAACCCGGACTGACGACGCTGCATGCGGTAGTCGGCAAGGATCGTCAGGGGATCGCTGTTAGGCACCGCATCGGCAAAGGTTTTTTGATCCGGGAAGAGTTTGGCACTCTGAACGTCGCTGAAGAGGGGCCCGAGCAAAATATCCGGTGAATTCGTCTGGCCAGCGTTCATCTCTTCCGCGGCGCCAGAAGCGGCAACCGCGAGCAGCGCACTGCCCAGAACCAGAGGTAAGAGGCGAGGGCGCAGCTTTTGAGGGGTTATCATGGGTGCTTCTCCTTATTCACTGAGCAGCAGTTACGCTGTCTTAATCACCAGAAAACCTTAGTCGAATATGCCGCGCTTCGCGTGTCGAACATCGCATTTTGCACAAATCCAGACTATTTACCGTTGCGCTTAATGCCGCACGTGATGCGGTGAAATATTGATATTGTGAATATTTAAAAGGTACGGGAAATAAATTGCGATCCGTTGCACATAATGTGCCCGGTGAATTGTTTCTTTTAATTATCACGATCACATAAAGCAAAAAACATAAGTTCATGGTGAAAAAACATAATGGATCGCGGCGTCACTCTCAGGCGAAATTGTCGCAACAAAAGAAACCGGTTTCATAAATGAGGAGTTACGCTATGTCAGTTGCAGAAAAAATTCCGGTCAAAGAAAAAATAGGCTATAGCCTGGGAGATGCAGCGAGTCACATTGTATTTGACTCATCGGTGGCCATTCTGGCGTATTACTATACGGATATATATGGATTACCGCCTGCCGTAATGGGAACCATGTTTCTTCTGGTGCGTTTATTAGATGCCATTACCGATCCCGTTATGGGGGCAATTGCCGATGCGACGACAACGCGCTGGGGGCGTTTTCGTCCCTGGCTGCTGGCGATATGCGTACCTTTTGCGGTGAGCTGCGTACTGGTTTATTCCATTCCGGACTTTACCGAAACCGGAAAAATTTATTATGCCGTCGGGGCGTATATATTTATGACCCTGATGTATACCGCCATTAATATCCCGTATTGCTCCCTGGGGGCGGCGCTCACCTCCGACCCGCGTGAAAATCTCTCGTTGCAGTCCTGGCGATTTGCCATCACCCCCATTGGCGGCGCGCTTGGCACAGCCCTCATTCTGCCGCTGGCGGACTACCTCTACCCGGGCGACAGAGCGACCGGTATTCAGGTGGCGATGGCGCTTTTTGGCGCGATCGGCTGTCTGATGTTTATCGTCTGTTTTGCGACTACAAAAGAGCGCGTGCAGCCCATCAAAGAGGAGAATCTGAATATCGCCCGCGACGTTAAAATTCTCTTCCGTAACGATCAGTGGCGCATTCTCTCCATCTATAACTTTATGATGCTGGTGGCGGTGGTGATTCGCGGCGGCGCGGTGGTCTATTACGTCAACACCGTGCTGAACAAAGGGGCGGACATCATCTCGTTCTTTATGCTGGGCGGGATGCTGGCCTCGATGTTTGGCTCCGTGCTGGCTCAGCCGTTTGGCACCCGTTTTTGCAAGGTCAAACTCTCGTTCTGGATCAATATTCTGAATGCGGCATTAGGCGTCGCCTGTTTCTGGCTGCCGCTGGAGTTCTGGGTTATTCCCCTGATCGCCCACGTGCTTATTCAGATTGTCCAGGGCGGTAACGGTGCGCTGCAGTGGTCTATGATCACCGATGCGAATAATTACGGTGAATGGAAAACCCAGCGTCGTATTACAGGCATGAACGTTGCGGCCAATATATTCGTGATTAAATTAGGCGTCGCTGTCGGCGGCGCCATTCTCGGGTGGGTGCTGGCCTGGTATAATTATGAATCCAACAGCACGGTACAATCGGAATCTGCTGTTCAGGGCGTCATTCTGCTGTTTACGCTGATCCCATCACTCTTTTATTTACTCACCGCCTTCTCAATTAAGTTTTATAAATTAACGGAAAACGTCATGAATGGCGTGGTGAGCGATTTAAATAAAGGCGAGTTCGCTAACTCTTAATGGTTTATACCCTAAATAATTCGAGTTGCAGGAAGGCGGCAAAGGAGTGAATCCCCAGGAGCTTACATAAGTAAGTGACTGGGGTGAACGAGTGCAGCCAACGCACATGCAACTTGAAGTATGACGGGTATAAGTAGTAAGCCGATAATTCATGCGAAGTATCGGTGAGGTTCTCTGTGTCCGTCAGGAAATAATGATTAACTCACGAGGATGGAATCGATGAAAGTGAAAACCCTTGCACTTATTGTCAGTGCGTTTTGTACTACCGGAGCAATGGCAGCAAAAGATACTCAGCGTCTGGAGGATAAGCTGGCGCAGCTGGAGGCGCGTCTCGAAAAGGCCGAAACCCGGGCGTCAAAGGCGGAAGCACAAATTCAGGTTCTGGAAAAACAACAGCAGACCGCAGTGGCCGCCAGCCCGGTTGTCGTTGAATCCACGGAGCCTGCGACAGCGCAAACGGCACCGAAGCTGACGTTATCCGGCTACGGCGATATTAAGTTTTATGGCGACGTTGAATTTAATATGGACGCGGCCAGCAAGACCGGCAGCTTAACGTCCATGAAAACGACGGCTAATAAAGACTGGGCGCCCGGCAGCCACGAGCGCTGGGATATCAACGGTCGTCTGCTGCTGGGCTTTGACGGATATAAGCGCATGGAAAACGGCAATTTTGCCGGCTTCTCCGTACAGCCGCTGGCTGACCTGACTGGCAAAATGAACCTTGATGATGCCGTTTTCTTCTTTGGCACGGAAAACGACTGGAAGGTGAAAGTCGGACGCTTTGAAGCCTATGACATGTTCCCGCTGAATCAGGACACCTTCGTTGAATATTCTGGCAACACGGCCAACGATCTCTACAGCGATGGTTACGGCTACATCTACATGATGAAAGAGGGACGCGGGCGTAGCGACAGCGGCGGTAACTTCCTGCTGAGCAAAACCCTGGGAAACTGGTATTTCGAGGTTAACACCCTGCTGGAAGACGGCAGTTCGCTGTTTGTTGACCAGCAGTATCACGGCGTGGACCTGGATAATGAAAAAAACGTCGCCTACGTCCGACCGGTCATTGCCTGGCAGGAAGGCAACTTCTCGACGGCTGTCGCGATGGAGAGCAACCTCGTCAACAACGCCTATGGCTACCGCGATGCATCGGGGAAGTGGGTAGACCAGTCTGACCGCACCGGCTACGGCTTCACCATGACCTGGAACGGGCAAAAAACCGATCCGGATAACGGTATCGTGGCGAACCTGAATACCGCGTATATGGATGCCACGGACGAGAAGGATTTCACCGCAGGCGTGAATGCCTTATGGCGTAATTTTGAGCTGGGCTATATCTACGCGCATAACCAGATCGATAACTTCAACACCGCGAACTTCGACGCTGACTGCGACGGCGACTGCTGGGTGACCGATCCCGGGGATTATGATATTCACACCATTCATGCTTCATACCTGATCCCGAACGTGATGAAGATGAAGAATTTCAATATTTATCTTGGCGCGTATGCGTCCTGGGTGGAAGCCCATCCGAAAGACGGCGATGACCGAAATGACGATCGCTATGGCGGACGCGTGCGCTTTAAATACTATTTCTGATGCCTCACGCCAGTCAGACCTCTTCCGGGGTCTGGCTGGCTTCCCGCAGCGTGCCGGGCGCATGCCCGATAATCCGCTTAAACGCCCGGCTAAACGCCGCCAGCGATCCGTACCCCAGCCGCAGCGCGACCGTTTCAATGGGCTGATTTTCATGGCGAATGTACTGAATGGCCAGCCGCATCCTCAGCTCGCTGAGATATTTGGCCGGGGTGGTTCCCGTCGCGGCCAGAAACCGTTCGGCAAACACGGAGCGGGAGGTACCCGCTTCTTTTGCCAGATCCGCCACGCTCCAGTTCAGGCCGGGCTGCTGGTGCATAGCGTAGATGGCCCGGCTCAGGCGAGGATCGCGCAAGACCTGCACCCAGCCCGTCGCTTTTCCACAACCCGCCTCGACCCAGCCGCGCACGATCAGCGCCGCCACCACGTCGGCCAGCCGGGCGAGGATCCCGGCGAAGCCGACCTGTCGCGTCATTGATTCACGCTCCATCGCCGCGAGCAGCGGATGAATTTCCGGCCAGGTGGACATCAGGCGGCTGACCATCATCACTTCCGGCATCGCCTTGATCAGCGGCTGCATCCCGCCCAGCTCGAAATCCATGCACCCGCTAAAGATGATGGTGTTCTCGCTCTCCGGGCAGGGCTCACAGGTAATGGCGCAGACCGAGCTGCAGATAGGTTCACTGGGAAAGTCGCTGACCGGGGTAATGGTGGCCTGCTCGTCGGAGAGCAGGGCATGAGAATTACCGCCCGGAATAAACAGGGCGTCCCCGCTGCTCAGTTCGAACGTCGCACCGCTCTCCATTCGCAGCAGGGCGCTGCCGTGGCTCACGAAATGAAACTGCGCTTTACCGGGCGCCTGATGGAACGCAACGCCAAACGGCGAGCTGGCTTCAATCCGCCGGTATTTCACCCCTGACAGGCGCATGCCGCGTAAAAGTTCGCTGATCAAATCGGGTGACTGTACGGTCATGGCGCAACTCCGGACGAATAATCAATAAGTGGAGATTATATGTCATAGATCGTCCAGGGTGAACCTTCTATGCTTTTGCGACAGTTGTCACATTTCTATAACGGGAGAAAAACAGATGAATTCATGTGTCGCGGCGAGCGAGGCGGTAACGCCTGCAAAACCCGCCTGGCGGGCCGTCTATTCACTGGGGCTGGGGGTGTTTGGCTTGATTACGGCAGAATTTCTGCCCGCCAGTTTGTTAACGCCCATGGCCGCGAGCCTGGGCGTGAGCGAGGGAATGGCCGGACAGGCCGTGACCGCCACCGCACTCGTGGCGCTGGTGACCGGGCTGCTGATTACCCCGGCAACCAAAAGTATCGATCGCCGCTGGGTGCTGATGTTTTTCTCGGTGCTGCAAATCATCTCCAGCCTGCTGGTGGCCTTTGCGCCCAACCTGCACGTCTTGCTGATGGGGCGCCTGCTGCTGGGGGTTGCCATTGGGGGATTCTGGGCAATGTCGACGGCCACGACGATGCGTCTGGTGCCGGCGGATAAAGTGCCGAAAGCGCTGGCGGTGATCTTCTCCAGCGTATCGATTGCCACGGTGGTTGCGGCGCCGCTGGGGAGCTATCTTGGCAGCCTGATTGGCTGGCGTAACGTGTTTATCCTCTGCATTCTGCCAAGCATGTTGGCGCTGCTGTGGCAGCTCTGGGTCCTGCCGTCCATGAAGCCGGAGAGCAGCGGGAGCCTGAGCACGCTGTTCCGCGTGCTGCGTCGTCCGGGGATGATCGGCGGCATGCTGGCAACCATTCTGATCTTCAGCGGCCATTTTGCTTTCTTCACCTACCTGCGTCCGTTCCTGGAAACGGTAGGGCAGGCGAGCGTAGAGACCATTTCACTGATCCTGCTGGGCTTTGGACTGGCCAATTTTGTGGGCACCTCCGTTGCCGGACATCTTCTGGCGCGTAATCTGCGACTGACGCTGGCGCTGGTGCCGTTCGCCATGGGCGTTCTCGCCCTCACGATGGTGGCGTTTGGTCATCTGGCCATGCTGGACGGATTCCTGGTCGCGCTGTGGGGCTTTGCATTTGGTCTGGTTCCGGTGGGCTGGTCAACCTGGCTTGCCACCACCGTTCCGGATGAAGCCGAAAGCGCAGGGGGGCTGCTGGTGGCCTCAATCCAGCTGGCGATAAGCGCCGGTGCGGCCGGAGGCGGGGCGGTCTTTGACCTCAACGGTGCCAGCGGCGTATTCGCCGGCAGCGGCCTTCTGCTGGTAACGGCAATGGTGATTGTGTTTATGGGCGTGAAGGTTAAGGCGGAGTGATGCATTTGCCGGGTGAGCGTTAACGCCACCCGGCGCAAGACTTACAGCCCTTTTTTATCCATAAATACCGCCAAATCCACCAGGCGGTTTGAGAATCCCCACTCGTTGTCATACCACGCCAGGATCTTCACCATGTTCCCGCCAATCACCAGCGTGGAAAGCCCGTCAATAATCGAGGAGCGCGGGTCGCCCTGGTAATCGCTGGAGACCAGCGGCTCATCGCTATACCCCAGAATGCCTTTCAGTGGCCCGCTGGCGGCAGCGTGACGGAACGCGTCGTTCACCTCTTCGGCGGTCACGTTCCGGCTCAGCGTCACCGTTAAATCCACAACCGACACCACCGGAACCGGCACGCGCAGGGAGTACCCGGTCAGTTTACCGTCCAGGGAAGGGATCACTTTCCCCAGCGCTTTCGCCGCGCCGCTGGAGTAAGGCACAATCGACAGCGCCGCCGCGCGCGCGCCGCGCAGATCTTTCTCCGGCTGGTCGTGCAGCGCCTGGCTGTTGGTGTAGGCGTGGGTCGTGTTCATCAGGCCATGCTCAATCCCGAACTGCTGATGCAGCACCTGCGCAGCCGGCGCCAGACCGTTCGTGGTGCAGCTCCCGTTGCTGACCACAGCGTGGCGGGCGGGATCGTACTGCTCGTGATTGACGCCCATCACAATCGTCAGGTCGTCGTTCTTCCCGGGAGCGGAAATGATGACGCGCTTAGCGCCGCCGTGGGTGATATGCACTGCCGCTTTTTCCCGCTCGGTAAAGAACCCGGTGGCTTCAATCACCACGTCAACGCCGACATCGCGCCACGGAATATCCGCCGGATCGCGTTCGCTAAAGACGGCGATACGATGCCCGTCTACCTGCAGCGCGCCGTCGGCCGCTTCAACGGGCGCGGGCAGTTTGCCCAGCAGGGAGTCATGCTTCAGCAGATGGGCGAGGGTTTTGCTGTCCGTCAGATCGTTAATGGCCACAATCTGCAGATCCGGGTTACCCAGCGCTGCGCGCAGGAAATTACGTCCGATACGGCCGAAACCGTTAATACCGACCTTAACCATGGTGCACTCCTTATCTTTCGTTGTCTGGAGTCACTGTAGGCGTCAGGTGCCGTGGCGTAAACGACAAAAAAGGATCAGATTACGCCATTTTCCGGCAATGAAAGCGCTGGCGATATTCGCCCGGGGTGAGGTGGAGCTGTTTCTCAAACACGCGCCGCAGGTTAATACTGGTGCCAAACCCGCTTTGCCCGGCAATGCGCTCCAGGGAATCGCTGGTCTGCTCAAGCAGCTGGCGGGCTGCGGCCAGACGCGCTTCGGTCACGTAGCGGGCAGGAGATACGCCGGTCTCACGGGTAAACACGCGGGTGAAATTACGCGGGCTCATCGCCGCCTTTTCGGCCAGATTTTCCACGCACAGGTCGGCGGTGAGGTTCTGCAGCATCCAGGACTGCAGCTCGCTTATTGGGCCCGACGTGCCGGGCTGCTGCAGGCTGTAGCGGCTAAACTGCAGTTGTCCCCCGGGGCGGCGCAGATACATCACCATATCCTGCGCCACGTCGCGGGCGAGGGTAAATCCGTAGTCATCCTCCACCAGCGCCAGGGTCAGATCAAACCCGGAACTCACGCCGCCGGAGGTCCAGACGGGGCCGTCCTGAATATACAGCGGGCCGCCTTCGACCCTGATCGACGGATACTGAGCCTGCATTGTCTCCAGCAGCCGCCAGTGGGTGGTCGCGCGACGACCGTCAAGCAAACCGCTCTGGGCCAGCAGCATCGCGCCGCCGCATATAGAGGCGACCCGCCGGGCGTGCGGCGCAGCAAGGTGCAGCCAATCGACCACCGCCGTGCTCTCCTGCTCGTTCATGCCGCGTCCGGTGATGATAATGGTATCCAGCGGTTCGCGCGGATCCAGCTCCGGCAGGCGGTAATCCGCCAGCAGATTCAGGCCGGACTGACCGTGGATCACCTGGTGAGGCTGGGTTGTGGCGATGATAATCCGGTAGCGGGGTTGGGCAAGCCCTTCCGGGTGCAGCCGGTTGGCCTGCATCAGAATGTCGGCGATACCGGCGGCTTCAAACAGCATGCCGCCGTCGGGAACGATAATCAGGATTTTTTTCATGTCCTGAAAAGTACCTTTATTACAGAATAAGTCAAGCGGCGGGCGAGCCCTACGTTTCTGGCAAAGCAAAGCGATTTAAGTTGTTTGTTATTTCAGGCGTAATACCCGATCGTCAGGGCTCTGTCTCTGGCGAAACGGCGTCTGAAGGAATGGGTAAACGAAACTCCCTCTATTTGCATCCGCAACAACGCAATCAAATCCACCGTCTTGCATCGGGATTCCTGTGGCGAAGCGAACTGCCCACCTGGCTGTTAATTATGACCATTTATGCTGGCTGGTTTGGCACGCTGGCGTTCTGGCAAACGCTCGGCCTGCTGCCCGCCACGCTGCTGCTTATCGGGTTTACCGCCTGGTATATGTCCCTGCAGCATGAGCTTATCCACGGACACCCGACGCGTTTTGCGTGGCTTAACCAGCTGTTTGGCACGCTCCCGCTGGCGGTCTGGTATCCGTATGGCCTGTACCGGGATTCCCATCTGGCCCATCATCGGTACGATAGCCTGACTCATCCGGTGGATGACCCTGAGTCGTACTATTTTACCGACGAGAGCTGGGCGCGCTTTACCCCGTGGCAGAAGCGCGCGATCCGCGCCCGGAACACCTTCGCCGGTCGTTTGATGCTGGCGCCGCTGCTCGATATTCTTCAGACGCTGGGCAGCGCCGCGGCGGCGTTTCGCCATCTTCATCTGCGGGCAATGGCGATGTGGCTGGTGCACGGTGTGCTGCTGGCGGCACTTTTCGCCTGGATGACGCGCGTCGGTTTTTCACCCGTCTGGTTTGTGCTGGCGGTAAGCTATCCGGCGCTGGCGCTCACTAAAGTTCGATCGTTTTTTGAACATCGCGCGGCGGATGACCCGCTCGCGCGCTCCGTCATTAACGAGGCGGGGCTCTTCTGGCGGGTGCTGTTTTTGAATCTCAACTACCATTCAGTACATCATGATTTGCCGGGCGTTCCCTGGTACGGGCTGCGGGCGATCTACCTGCAAAACCAGGAGGCGTACCGGGAGCGAAACCACGGTTTTCTCGTCAGGGGCTACGGTGAATGGCTGCGCCAGTTCTGGACCCGGCCCGTCGACGTCACCGTTCATCCCGGAGTGCAACAAGGGGAAGGTTATGAGTAACCTGCTGGCGTTTCCCATGTACGCCGTGGATCGCGCCGACACCCGCGCGCTCTGGCTGGCGGTAAAGGGTTTACTGGTTGCGCGCGGTGTGCCCGTCGATCGTGACCCCGGCTGGCCGGAGTCTGACCTGCTGACCCACTGGCAACAGCCTGAGCTTATCCTCAGCCAGGCCTGCGGCTATCCGCTGGTCACGCAGCTCCCTGACGTGCAGGTGGTCGGCTGCTTTCACTACACGGCGCCGGGCTGCGAAGGGATCCATTACCGCAGCGTTCTGGCGGTGCGCGAGGAGGATAGGCATCTCACGCTGGCTGATTTTCGCGGACGCCGGGCGGTCTGTAATTCCCCGGACTCGCAGTCCGGCCACCGTGCGCTGCGAAAAAAAGTGGCTCCCCTGACCGCTGACGGTCCGTTTTTCGCACAAACGTCCTTTAGCGGTAGCCATCGGCAGTCGCTGATTGATATCAAACGCGAGGCAGGGGATATTGCGGCCATCGACTGTGTTACCTGGGCGCTGCTGCAGCGTCACGAGCCGGAGCGGCTTGCCGGGCTGGCGGTCATCGACCACACCCCCCTGACGCCAGGGCTGCCGCTCATCACCTCGCACAATACCTCGGCTGAAACGCTGAGCGCCATTCGCGATGCGCTACGCGCGCTTGTGGACGCGCCAGAACACCGGGACGTTTGCGACGCGGTGCTCATCGGCGGTTTTAGCGCGGTGACGCGTCAGGCTTATGCCTCATTGCGCGAATGAAAAACCTCCTGCGCGTCGGTAAAACAGCGCAGCGCCAGCGAGGAGACGGGCTTCTGCCTGCGCATAATCAGGCCGACGGGGGCCTCAATATTCGCGTCGGCGATGGGGACTATCCGAAAATGACCGTTCAGATCTTCCAGCCCGTTATTCAGCGGCATCACGGCGCAGCACACGCCGCTCTGAACCGCCTGAATGATCTGGAACGTGGAGTCGCTTTCAAAAACGGACGTCGGTTCGATACCGGCCGCGTTAAAGCTGGCCTCCATATGCGCCCGGTAGTGCATCCCTTTGGTCAGGAACCCCAGCGGAAAATCCATCAGATCGTGCCAGGTCAAACTCTCCTGGCGTAGCTGGAAGTGGCGGATGTCGTGCAGCAGCCCCATCTTCGTTTTGGGCAACTGGATTACGTCGAACAGGCTGGTGTCGATACTGTTAAGGTAGCAAATCCCCAGTTCGAGCTGGTTGCGGCTGACGCCGTCGGCAATCTGCGCTGAGGACATGGAATAGAGGCTGTAGGTCAGCTCCGGGTATTTTTGCGTCAGCAGACGAATAAAGATCATTGGATCCACGCTTGCCAGCGGCACCATCCCCAGCCGTAAATCACCCACCACCTGGCCTTTGCACAGCGCGGCTTCCGCCTGTAACCCGTCGTGCGCGGCCAGCAGGGTGCGAGCCCATGCGAGGATGCGTTCTCCCTCCGGCGTAAACCCTTCAAAGCGCTGCCCGCGCACTATCAGCACCAGCCCCAGCTCCTCTTCCAGGCTGCGGATGCGCATGGAGAGGGTCGGCTGGGTAATGTTGCACTGCGAGGCCGCTTTACCAAAGTGCCGGGTCTGGTCGAGCGCGATTAAGTATTTTAACTGTTTAATATCCATCGTTTTCTCCGCGCGAACGGCCTTACAGCATGCGGATCTCTTTTGAGCGCAGGGTGATGCGAACCGGAACGGATTTATAGGACGGCGTTCCGCTGTCCTTATCCAGATAGTCGAGCGGTACCAGCACGTTGGCTTCCGGGTAGTAGGCGCCGACAGAGCCCGGGGCGATGCTGTAGGCCACCACGGTGATGTCTTCCAGCCGCTGCGCGCTGCCGGGCAGGGCGGTTTCAATATCCACGCGGTCACCGTGCTCCAGTCCTGCCTGCGCCATGTCGTCTTCGTTCATAAACAGCACGTCGCGGCGGCCAAACACGCCACGGTAGCGGTCGTCCAGGGCGTAAATGGTGGTGTTGTACTGGTCGTGGCTGCGCAGCGTGATCAGGCGCAGAACGTGCTTGCCTTCACCGCTGGCGTTCTCGTGAACGCCGTCGAATACCGAGAATATCGCTTTTCCCGTCGCCGTTGGCCAGATACGCTGCGTTGGCGGTAGCGGCATCCGGAAGCCGCCGGGAACGCGGATCCGCGCATTGTAGTTCTCAAAGCCCGGAATGGTCTGCTCGATCAGATCGCGGATTTTGTCGTAATCCTCAACCAGCGTTAACCAGTCCACGCGGGTGGCGGGCAGGGTGGCGCTCGCCATGCCGGCGACGATAGCGGGCTCTGAACGGAGCAGCGGTGAGGCCGGCTTCAGCTTGCCGGAAGAGGCATGCACCATCGACATGGAATCTTCGACGGTGATGGACTGACGACCGGTTGCCTGAACGTCCAGCTCGGTGCGGCCCAGGCACGGCAGAATAAACGTCTCTTTGCCCACCAGCAGATGCGTGCGGTTCAGCTTGGTGCCAACGTGGACGCTGAGCTCGAGGGACTCCATTGCCGGGAAACCGCGTTCATGATCGGGCATCGCCACCGCAAAATTGCCGCCGAGGGCGATGAGCGCTTTTGCCCGGCCGTCGATCATCGCCTGCGTCGCCTGCACCGCGTCGTGTCCGTGGTGAGACGGCGGTTCAAAGCCGAACACCTCCTTCAGACGGTTCAGGAAGGCCGGCGTGGGTTTCTCGCTAATCCCGACGGTGCGGTTTCCCTGCACGTTTGAGTGGCCGCGCAGCGGGCAAATTCCCGCGCCGGGCTTGCCGATATTCCCGCGCAGCAGCAGCACGTCAGCGATCAGCCGCACGTTTGCCGTGCCTTTATTATGCTGGGTGATCCCCATCCCGTAGGTAATGATGGTGGCCTTCGATTTCGCATAGGCTTCTGCGACCTTTTTGAGCGCCGCCTGGCTCAGGCCCGACTCGCGCTCGATATCGTCCCAGCGGGTTTGCGCGATATCGGCGGCAAAGTCCGCAAAGCCCTGGGTGTGCGCCGCAATAAACGCGTGGTCGAGTACGTCACCGCCTTCGGCCTCCATCTCCAGGATATGTTTGGCAAGGCCTTTCAGCGCGGCGGCGTCGCCCCCGGCCTTCACCTGGTAGTAGGTCGAAGCGATATCCGTGGAGCCGTAGGTGGCCATTTCAATCACGCTTTGCGGATCGGCGAAGCGTTCCAGGGCGCGCTCGCGCAGCGGGTTAAAGACGATGATCGGCACATTGCGACGCGCCAGCTCGTGCAGGGTACCCATCATTCGCGGATGGTTGGTGCCGGGGTTGTGACCGATGGAGATCACAAGCTCGGTTTTGTCGAAGTCGTCCAGCGAGACGGTGCCTTTCCCGATGCCAATCGAACGCGGCAAACCGACGCTGGTGGCTTCATGACACATATTCGAGCAGTCGGGGAAGTTATTGGTGCCGTATTCGCGGGCGAACAGCTGGAACAGATACGCCGCTTCGTTAGAGGCTCGCCCGGAGGTATAGAACTCGACCTGGTCCGGTTCGAGCCCGCGCAACACCTCTCCGATGCGCTGAAACGCCTCGTCCCATTCGACGGGCCTGAAGGTATCGCTGTCGCGGTCATAGCGCAGGGGATGCGTCAGCCGACCGTAACCTTCCAGTTCAAAGTCCGATTTTGCCAGCAGCGAGGAGACGCTGTTTTCCGCCAGAAACGCGGGTGTCACGCGCTTGCTGGTGGCTTCCCACGTCACCGCTTTGGCGCCGTTCTCGCAGAACTGGAACGTGGATTTGTGTTCTTTATCTGGCCACGCGCAGCCCGGGCAGTCAAAACCGTCAGGTTGATTGGTGCGCAGCAGCGTCGCGGGGGCATCAAAGGTATCCATCTGGGTACGTACCGCAATGGCCGTGGCTTTTAACGCCCCCCAGCCGCCTGCAGGACCATCATAGTGTCTGATACCGGGCACTGAGCGTCTTTTACTGTTCATACCAACTCCTGATTTGTTCGGTCTTACGGCGACTAAGCCAATAAATCACTGAAGAAGACGATAAGCGACAGCAATGGCGGCCGGATGTCTGTGTGCATCCGATACGGCAAAGTGCCTTATCTTAAATTCTTTTTATTACAATTATTTATCAGATATGTCGCATAAATATTTAAAGAAATTATAACGAAATTTTATCATTTTAATAATAAATATTATCTATCACCTGTTAGGTGGGATAGATGGTGGCGAGCGCAGGAGGATGTAGTACCCGTTAAACTTCGAATGAAGTTTTCGCACGGTGAAAAAGACAATATCCGCGCCTGGCAGGCGATCTGGCGCATCGGGTAACGCGAGGGCGGCAGGAATGTTTACTCAGGCTTAATGATTAATGGATATAATTTATGCCCTCGAGGGTAATTATCACATCGTGAAATATAAAGTTATTTTGAGGCGTGAAATTAACGTCAGTCTGCATAAGTGAAATAATCCCATTTTGATCATTAATTACGACGAATATTAAAGATACCCTGTTAGTGCAACAAATAATTCATCGTCAGTATATTGTTCTGACATCAGCAATACGCGAATTCTACTAATTATGGTAGTGGCGATAATAGCGACATTGCGTTAATGAAAGTGATTCTCTTTTGTGTTTTTTATTTATAAAACATAAAGTTATGTCGTTGTGGGGTGAGCGAATAAGAGGGCTTAGGCCACGTCGGGTTTTTTTCTCAGATTAATCCTATAATCTTCCGACTGCTTCATTTACCATCAGTTACGCAGCGGTAAATATTGAATTGATACGAAGCTCATGTAAACTTGTTTACCGTTTGTCAAAATATGTCAGGAAGACGCTGGGCCTTATTCCGGAGGGCTCGTGCGGTAGCTATGCCCTTAAAATAGTAACGCCCTGAAAATATCCTGGCTATTTTAACAATAGCACTTAAGTCAAACTTCATCCCCTTATCTCCATCATCGAAATATCGCTACGGAAAAGCATATGAAAATGCGCGTACTGTTTTCACTTCTGTTTGTAATGGCGGTGGCGGGCTGTAAAGCGCCGCAGAAACCTGTGATCAACGACGATACGATCGAGACCAGCCAGGTCAACGGCGTAACCTTAACCCACCGTCACGCCGTTACGCCGCCGGCAGAGTTCACGCCGGTCAACGAGCCGTATCGTGCCATGTATCCGGCCTCCCTGATGAGCCGTCCTGACTTTGGCGGCAAGGTTATCCGCAACCTCGAGACCGGTAAAACGTATGTGGTGCTGGGGCAGGTTGAACACTACTGGATGGCGCTTGCCGATGAAGGTAACGAGCAGCTGATTGGTTACGTCCCGATGCGCGCCGTTATCAAGGCCGATCAGTACGAAGCCACCGTGCGTAAGCAGGCCATTCGTCCTAAGGCGCGTAAAAAAGCGACCTGCGTTGATGTCGACGGCAACAGCAAAGCCTGCAAAGACAGCGCTAACGGTACCTGGATCCTGAACTAAACGGCTTTCATGAGCGCATTTTTATGAATAATAAAAATTTTCATAAGCTGTGGTTATTCTTTTACGCGGTGATTTTCGCCCTTGTCGGTGGTTGTACGTCGTCTTCACACAGCGACCCCTCCCGCTACAATCTGCAGTTTCAGGCTCATCCACAAATCAATGAATCTGCGCCGCTTAAGGTCCGGGTGCTGTTGCTGAAATCCGATGCGGATTTTATGTCCAGCGACTTCTACTCCCTGCAGAACAACGCGTCCGCCACGCTTGGCGCGAATCTGCTGAACAGCGATGTGTTCTTCCTGATGCCGGGACAGCTGTCGAAAACCCTCAGCGGGCAAAGCTCTCCGGAGGCCCGCTACATCGGCGTGATGGCGGAATATCAGATGCTGGATGGCAAAAAATGGCGCGTTTCACTCCCTCTGCCCGTGCCTGGCGAAAATCACATCTATCAGTTCTGGAAATGGTCCGCAGATGAACTTCAGGCCAACGTCTTCCTCGACGTGAACGGCATTCGGGTCATCAGCCAGTAACGCGCTCTAAAACAGGAAACACATCATCATGACCAAAGCAGAAAAGGTCGTCTGGACCGAAGGCATGTTCCTGCGTCCACACCATTTTCAGCGGACTGAAAGTTATCTGCTCAACCATGTTCGTGAATGGGGTGCGCTGCAGCGCTCTTACCTCTGGGGCTTTCTGGACGTTGAACTGGATGAAGCGATGCTTCGCCAGGGATGCATTGCCCTGAGCTACTGCAGCGGGTTGCTGCCGGACGGCACCTTTTTCCAGGTCCGTAACGGGCGCAACGGTCCTGTGCCGCTGAAAATTCCTGACAACCTCACCAATGAAAAAGTGGTGCTCGCGCTGCCGGTTCGCCGCGGCGAGAGAGAAGAGGTGATTTTCAGCGAAGAGCCGGCCTCGCTGGCGCGCTTTATCGCGTTTGAGCAAGAGGTGGAAGACGATAACGCCATGTCGGTGGGGGACGCCACCGTCCAGTTTGGCCGCCTGCGTCTGACCCTGATGCTGGAAAAAGACCTCACGGCCGAATGGACCGCCATCGGCGTGGCGTTTGTAGCTGAGAAACGCAACGACAACCACGTGCGCCTCGATAACAGCTACATCCCGCCGATGCTGAACGCCAATAACAGCCCTCAGATCTACAGCATGATCAACGATCTGCACGGCTTACTGGTACAGCGCAGCCAGCAGATTGGCGGCCGCCTGCGCCAGCCTGGCCGCTTTAACACCTCTGAAATGATCGAGTTTACGCTGCTGTCGCTGGTTAACCGTCATCTGGGCGAGGTGTCGCATTTAAAAACCCTGCCGCTGCTGCATCCGGAAACGCTCTGGCGCAGCTGGCTGCCGTTTGCCACAGAGCTTTCTACCTGGACGGCGCAACGCACCGCTGAAAGCGTGCTGCCGATTTACGATCATGACGACCTGGCAAACTGCTTTAGCAAGCTGATGCTGATGCTGCGTCAGGGACTGTCGCTGGTGATGGAAGACCACGCGATTCAGCTGCCGCTTAACGAACGCTCTCACGGTCTGAACATCGCCACGGTGCCGGAAACCAGCATGGTGCGCGAGTTTGGCTTCGTGCTGGCGGTCAAAGCCAATGTGCCGGGCGAACACCTGCAAACCCATTTCCCGGCGCAGATGAAGGTCGCGCCGGTGTCGAAAATTCGCGATCTGGTCCAGCTGCAGCTGCCTGGCATTATGCTGCGCGCCATGCCGGTCGCGCCGCCGCAGATCCCGTGGCACGCCGGCTACAGCTACTTCGAGCTCGAGAAGGGCAGCGAGCTGTGGCACGAGATGGATAAGTCCGGCGCATTCGCCCTGCATCTGGCAGGGGAGTTCCCGGGACTGGATATGGAGTTTTGGGCCATCCGTAGCCCGACAGAATAATAAAGCGAGCGCTTAATATGCAGGAACGACAGGACACCGGCAGTGATGCCGGGTTTACCGGAGCCAGTAGCAACAATCAGCTGGTGGCCGCCGCCAATCCGCTGCTCAATGCGATCCCGCAGATCCGTCATTCGGTTTCGCATGACGATCAGGTGGCGCTGCGCCAGCGTCTGATCGATGAGATTCGCCGTTTCGAAGTCCGCTGCCAGCAGGCCGGGCTGCCTTATGAGGTGATCGTCGGGGCGCGTTACTGCCTGTGTACGGCGCTTGATGAAGCCGCCGCGCTCACCCCCTGGGGCAGCAGCGGCGTCTGGTCAAGCAATGGCCTGCTGGTGACGTTCCACAACGAAACCTGGGGCGGCGAGAAGTTTTTCCAGCTGCTGGCGCGCCTGTCGCAGAACCCGCGCGAACATATCCTGCTGCTGGAGATGATCAACTACTGCCTGCTGCTTGGATTCGAAGGGCGCTATCGGGTGCTTGACAATGGCCGCACCCAGCTTGAGACCATCAAGCAGCGTCTGTGGCAGATGATCCGCGGCGTGCGCGGCAGCTACCCGCCGCCGCTCTCACCCCATCCGGAAGATCGTCCGGTGCTGCGCAAGCTCTGGCGGCCGATGGTTCCCCTGTGGGCCTGCGTGGCGCTCGCCGGCTTTATCGCCTGCCTGTTTTATATCGTGCTTAACTGGCGTCTTGGCGATAACACCAACCCGGTGCTGGCGAAGATTTACCAGTCCCAGCTGCCGGAAACCACTATTCAGCAGCCGGCTCGTCAGCTGCCGGCGGTGCTGAACCTGCGCGGCTTCCTGAAACCGGAAATCGAGGCGGGCCTCGTCGCGGTGAAAGACGAAGCGGATCGCAGCGTCGTTATCCTGAAGGGTGACGGGCTGTTTGCCTCAGCTTCTACCGTGGTGCGCGACCGCTATGAGCCGGTGATCAACCGCATTGCGCAGGCGATGAATAACGTCAGCGGCAAAATTCTGGTGGTGGGCTACAGCGACAACGTGCCGATCCGCAGCGCGCGCTTTGCCTCTAACTATGAGCTCTCTCTGGAACGTGCCCGCTCCGTACAGAAAATGCTGCAGGGAAGCCTCTCTCAGCCTGGCCGCGTGAAGGCGGAAGGGCGGGGCGAGATTAACCCGGTGGCGCCGAACACGACGCCGGAAAACCGCGCCCGTAACCGCCGTGTGGAAATTACTCTGCTGGTGTCGCCTGAAAATACGCAGGCCGAGCTGAACGGATTGCCGCAAGGAAACTAAGGATGCTGACTACACTTCTTTCCATTCTGACCAACCGCATTCTGTGGAGCTTCCTCGGCGTAACGGCGCTGGCGGCGGTGATCTGGATGATTGGTCCCCTGTTGTCCATCGTGGACACCCGGCCGCTTGAGTCCGAACAGAACCGCATAATCAGCATCGCCGTGGTCTACCTGCTCTGGGCGCAGGGCCACATTCTGCCGCGGCTGTACAATGCCTGGCTGAACCGCAAGCTGATGGACAAGCTCAAAGAGAACACCGCCAGCCCGGAAGCGGCGGATCCGCAGAAGCGGCTGAACAGCGAGGAGCAGATCCTCGCCAGCCGCTTTGATGAAGCCGCGCAAATGCTTAAAAAAGCGCACTTCAGCAAAGCGGGTCAGGGCGCCCAGTGGACCCAGCGCTTCAGCACGCAATATCTCTATCAGCTGCCTTGGTACGTCATTATCGGCGCGCCGGGTTCGGGTAAAACCACGGCGCTGGTCAACTCCGGGCTGCAGTTCCCGCTGGCGGATCGTTTCGGTAAGACCGCGCTGCGGGGCATCGGCGGCACGCGCAACTGCGACTGGTGGTTTACCAACGAGGCGGTGCTGCTGGACACGGCAGGGCGCTACACCACGCAGGAGAGCGAGCAGGTGCAGGACGCCGGCGAGTGGCTGGAGTTTATCAACCTGCTGCGCAAGTATCGCCGCCGCCAGCCGATCAACGGCGTCATCATCACCATCAGCATTTCTGACCTGCTTACCCAGTCAGCCGAGGCGTCCCGCCAGCAGGCGGTGAATCTGCGTCAGCGTCTGTCCGAGCTGCATGAACAGCTGGGCATCCGCTTCCCGGTGTACGTGATGGTGACCAAGGCCGACCTGCTTAAAGGCTTCCGCGCCTGGTTTGCCGACTACGACAAAGCGCAGCGCGACCAGATCTGGGGCTTTACGCTGCCGTGGGAGCAAACCAAACACGCCGACTACGACCTGATGGGCAACTTCCAGCAGGAGTTTTCGCTTTTACAGCAGCGCCTCGATGCCGGGCTGCCGGAAACGATGCTGAAAGAGCACGACGCGAAAGCCCGTGCCGAAGCGTATCTCTTCCCACAGGAGTTCGCCGCGCTGCGTCCGCTGCTGGCAGATTACCTGAGCACGGTCTTCGCCCGCTCCAACTTCGAAACCGAATTCTCCCCGCGCGGGATCTACTTCGCCAGCGGCACGCAGGAAGGCATGCCGTTCGACCGCGTGATGGGCGAACTGAACCGTGCGCTGTCGCTGCCGGAAGGGGCGGAGGCGGATCGCTGGGATTCAGTCAGCAAAGAGGCCCCTATCCCGGGGGCGAAAGGCCAGAGCTTCTTCATTAAGAACCTGCTGCAAAACGTCATTTTCCAGGAAGCCGGGATCGCCGGAGAAAACCGCTGGTGGGAACTGCGCAACCGGGCCGTGATCTGGTCCGGCTACGCGGCGCTGCTGGCCCTGCTGGTGATTCTGGGCGGGCTGTGGCTGACCAGCTATGCCAAAAACAAGGCCTATCTGGAAGAGGTGGATGCGAAGGTGCCGCTGCTGGACCAGCAGAGCAAAGCGCTGCAGAACCAGACCCAGCGCGATCTGTTCGATCTGCTGCCGCTGCTGAACGGTCTGGTTGACCTGCCGAAAAGCGACGCGTTTGACGTGAACGATCCGCCCGTTTCCCGCCGTATGGGGCTTTATCGCGGGGATGACGTCAGCGATGCTTCCCAGTCTCTGTACCAGAAAGCGCTGGATCAGATGCTGCTGCCGGCCGTCGCCATGCACATTATCACCTGGCTTCGCAACGACAACGGCAGCGATGTGGAATACAGCTACGAAGCGCTGAAAGCCTATCAGATGCTGTATCAGCCGAAGCACTATGACGGCAAATTCCTGCACTCGTGGGTGATGCTGAACCTGCAGCGTAACCTGCCGCAGAACGTCACGAAGGCGCAGCTGCAAGAGCTTGAATGGCACCTGACCCAGCTGCTGGAGCCAAAGATTCAGGCCTCCCCGTACGCGCAGGATGAATCTCTGGTTGCGCGCGAAAGGGCGATGATCAACCAGCAGCCGCTCTCCACGCGGGTGTACGGCCGTCTCAAGCGCCTGCTGGAGCATGATGAAAACCTGAAGCCGGTCTCCCTTTCCGATCTGGGCGGACCGCAGAGCGAGCTGGTGTTTTCACGCAAAAGCGGCAAGCCGGTGAGCGAAGGCGTGCCGGGGCTCTATACGCCGGACGGCTACTGGAAAAGCTTTAACGGCCAGATTGACAGCGTCACCACCGCCCTGCACGAGGACGACGCCTGGGTGCTGGGGGCCGCCACGGCGCAAGAGGATAAACAGCAGATCGATAACGCCGTGCGCCAGCTCTACATGCGCGACTTTATCGCTAACTGGGATCGCTTTCTCGCCGACATTCAGCTGAACAACAGCGCCGACCTTTCCCAGCGCATCAACACCGCGCGCCTGCTCTCGGGCGCAAACTCGCCGCTGCGCCGTCTGGTGCAGAACCTGAGCCAGGTGCTGACGCTGTCGCGCAATGCGCCCGCGCCAGAAGATGCGAGTAAAGCGCAGGATCAGAGCAACCGCGCCACCCGTACGCTGGAAGCGCTGTTCAGCAATAATGACAATGCCCCGACGCAGGCTGCCGTGGTCACGCAGGCGCCGGAGCAGCTGGTGACCGACCACTATGCGCCGATGATCGAGCTGGCGCAGCCGCTGGAGAAGGGCGGGAAGACCATCGTATTTGACGATTTTCTCAAGCAGGTGGACGAGCTTTACCGTTATCTGACCGCCGTACAGGACGCCGCCAACAGCGGCATGCCGGCACCGGGCGGCGAGGCGATCAGCCGTCTGCAGGCCAGCGCCGGTCGTCTGCCGGGCGGGCTGCAAACCATGTTCAGCAATATGGCGGTGGGCGCCAGCAGCGATACCCAGCGCCGCGACCTGGAAAACGTGCGTAAGCGCATCAACGTTGAGGTGGGCGGGTTCTGTCGCCAGGCGATTGCCGGTCGCTACCCGCTGGTGCGCAGCGCCAGCACCGAGGTCACCCCTGACGATCTCGCGCGCATGTTTGCCCCCGGCACCGGGCTGATGGACGCCTTCTTCCGCGACAACCTGACCAATAAAGTGGATACCACGCAGGCAAACTGGCGCTTTATGCCGGGCATCGACGGTAAAACGCTGCCGGGAAGCGAAGGGCTGCTGAGACCGTTCCAGCAGGCCCAGTCCATTCGCGACGCCTTTTTTGCTAATGGCGCAACTACGCCGTCTTTCAAGGTGACGGTACGCACCGTGCGAATGGATAACACCATTCTGAACCTGACGCTGGACGTCGACGGCCAGCTGCTGCGCTACAGCCATGGCCCGCAGGCCGTGCAGATCATGAACTGGCCGGGGCCTGGCGGCACCAACCAGGTCCGCATGCAGCTGGGGCTGGCGAACGGCAGCACGGCGACGCTGGTGACGAACGGTGCCTGGGCGCTGAACCGCTTCTTCGATAAAGCGAGCACCAGCCCGGGCGCGGGGAGCCTGAGCCGTCAGGCCACCTTCAACGTTGACGGACATCAGGTCACGCTGGAGTTTGCGCCAAACAGCATTCGCAACCCGTTCCAGCTTCCTCGTTTCTCATGCCCATAACCGCAAGGACAGCCGTATGACGAATACCCCTGCGATGAACCGCTACAGCTGGTATGGCAAATTACCCAGCGCCGGAGATTTTTTGCAGCGCCGCTTTCCTGACACCTTACAGCGCCAGTGGTCCCACTGGTTCCAGGTTGGTCTGCTGGCCTGGCAGCAGGAAGAGCTGCGCAGCGGCGAGCGACAGTTCCACAAAGCGCCGGTCTGGAATTTTGTTGTACCGCCTATGCTGGGCAGCCAGATGATCCAGATGGGCTGCCTGCTGCCCGGCCGCGACAGCGTTGGCCGACAGTACCCGGTTTGCCTGCAGCTGAGCTTCGCCCCGTCAGAGTGGTCGACTAATCTGCTCAGTCAGGCCGAGAGCTGGTATCAGCAGCTTGGACGCCTGGGGCTGCACGCGGTGCGCAACAGTTTTTCCGCCTCGCAGCTGGACGAGATGTTGATGTCCATTCCGGCACCGCAGCCCGTCGAGCCGCAAAAGCGTTCCGATATCCTTGATGTGATTGGCTATGACGAGGACGGCCAAAGCACGCTGGGCTGGCCTCAGGCGGCAGAGTGTTTTGACCCGCTTCGTCAGACCAGCTACTGGTGGACCAACCGCTGCGACGGCTACCCGCTGTACACCCACGTTCACAGCGGTAACTTTACCGGGCAGCTTTTCACCCTGCTGTTCGATCCGGCAGGGGGCGCCCGCCCGGGCCGTCACGGTCTTTATCCGCCTATGTTTGAATAAGCAGGGATCTTATGAATATCGAAGAATTTCTCGCGCCAATAAGCCCCGACAGGCCCTGCGGCGAAAACCTGGAGTACGACGCTGACTTCCAGCTCATGAATCAGGCAGGGCAGGGAAAAGCGGAACAGCAGTTTGGCGACACCATCATCCCGGCGGAGCCGGCTGACTGGAACACGGTTGAAAAATACGCCACCAGCCTGCTGAGCCGCACCAAAGATCTTCGCGTGCTGCTGGCGTTAACCCATGCCTGGACGCGCCGCCGCGGGCTCGCGGGCTACGCAGACGGATTGCTGCTGGTGCAGGAGGCGCTCGCACGCTACTGGGAGCCGCTTTACCCGCTGCTGGAAGAGTTTGGCGAAACCGATCCGTTCTACCGCATTAACGCCCTGGCAGGGCTGAGCGATAAGTCTGACCTCACCGTCGCCGTGCGTAATGCCTCGCTTCTGCGTTCAAACGGCGATGAAATTTCGCTCCGGGATGCCCAGGCGCTGCTGGACGGCAGTAAGACGGAATGCCCGGACTATCCCGGCGGCCGTCCACGGCTGATTGACGAGCTGGCCCGCGGCGACCAGCCGGGAACCGCAGCGGTTATCGTGATTAACGAACGCCTGCTGGCGATTCGCGATCTGCTCACCGGCTATCTCGGCGAAAGCGGGGTACCGGAGATGGAGCAGCTCCTGAAAACCGTTGGACTGGTTGCCAGCGCCTGTCAGGTGACCGACATCAGCAAGCTGCTGCCGAACCGGGAGGCGCAGGCTGAACAGCATGCCGAGCCGCAGCCTGCGGCAGCGCAACCCGTTCAGCAGGTCACCGACTGGCGCAGCGTGCAGGTCACCAGCCGCGCCGACGCGCAGCTGATGCTGGAAAAAGCGAAGCAGTATTTTGCACAGTACGAACCGAGCCACCCGGCACCGCTGATGATTGAGCGGGTGCAGCGGCTGTCAGAACTTAACTTTATGGACATTATTCGCGACCTGGCGCCAGACGGCGTTAACCAACTGGAAAACATCTTTGGACGCCGCGAATAACGCGTCCAGGCATTATGACGACAGGCATGGAGCCTGCCGTTTCACCTTCACCGCGCATCTTTGATGGAGAACATCATGGCAATGAGTAACAGTGGGCAGAAATTCATCGCACGTAACCGTGCCCCCCGCGTGCAGATCGAGTACGACGTAGAGATCTACGGTGCAGAACGTAAAATTCAGCTGCCGTTCGTGATGGGCGTCATGGCCGATCTGGTCGGCAAACCGGTGGAAAACCTGCCGGCCGTGGATGAGCGTAAGTTCCTCGAAATCGACATCGACAACTTTGACGAACGCATGAAGGCGCTGAAGCCGCGCGTGGCGTTCCAGGTGGATAACACCCTGACCGGCGAAGGCAAGCTCAACGTCGATCTGACCTTCGACAGCATGGACGACTTCCTGCCGGATGCGGTGGCCCGCAAGGTTGAGCCGCTGAACAAGCTGCTGGAAGCGCGTACTCAGCTCTCCAACCTGCTGACCTACATGGACGGCAAAAACGGTGCGGAAGAGCTGATCGCTAAAATTCTGCAGGATCCGACGCTGCTCAAATCCCTGAGCCAGTTGCCGAAAAATGACGAAAGCGCGAAAGGTAGCGAGGAATAATCAATGAGCAACCAGACTCAACAACACGAGCAGCAGGCGGGTCAGGCGTTCAGCCAGGATGAATTCAGCGCGCTGCTGAACAAAGAGTTCCGCCCGAAAACCGACCAGGCACGCTCCGCCGTAGAAAGCGCGGTTAAAACCCTGGCGCAGCAGGCGCTGGAAAATACCGTCACCTTCTCAAACGATACTTACCGCACCATTCAGAATCTGATTGCGGGTATCGATGAGCAGCTGTCACAGCAGGTCAACCAGATTATTCACCACGACGAGTTTCAAAAGCTGGAGAGCGCCTGGCGCGGTCTGAGCTACCTGGTGAACAACACTGAAACCGACGAGATGCTGAAGATCCGCTTTATGAGCATCTCCAAGCAGGAGCTGGGCCGTACCCTGAAGCGCTACAAGGGCGTGGGCTGGGATCAGAGCCCGATCTTCAAGAAAATCTACGAGCAGGAGTACGGTCAGTTTGGTGGCGAGCCGTTTGGCTGCATCGTCGGCGACTACTACTTCGACCACAGCCCGCAGGACGTTGAGCTGCTGGGTGAAATGGCGCGCATCGGTTCTGCGGCACACTGTCCGTTTATCACCGGTACCGCACCGGGCGTGATGCAGATGGAGTCCTGGCAGGAGCTGGCCAACCCGCGCGACCTGACCAAGATCTTCCAGAACACCGAATACGCCGCCTGGCGTTCACTGCGTGAATCTGAAGATGCCCGCTATCTCGGTCTGGTGATGCCGCGCTTCCTGTCGCGCCTGCCGTACGGCATTCGCACGAACCCGGTCGACAGCTTTGACTTTGAAGAGCAGACCGACGGCGCGAACCACAACAGCTACTCCTGGGCGAACGCCGCCTATGCGATGGCCGCCAACATCAACCGCTCCTTTAAAGAGTACGGCTGGTGCACCTCGATTCGCGGCGTGGAGTCCGGCGGGGCGGTAGAAAACCTGCCGTGCCACACCTTCCCGAGCGACGACGGCGGCGTAGACATGAAGTGCCCGACCGAGATCGCCATCAGCGACCGTCGTGAAGCCGAGCTGGCGAAAAACGGCTTTATGCCGCTGGTTCACCGCAAAAACTCCGACTTTGCTGCCTTCATCGGCGCGCAGTCTCTGCAAAAACCGGCGGAGTACCATGACCCGGATGCGACCGCTAACGCGCGCCTGGCGTCTCGTCTGCCGTACCTGTTTGCCTGCTGCCGCTTTGCCCACTACCTGAAGTGCATCGTGCGCGACAAAATCGGCTCCTTCCGCGAGCGCGAAGAGATGGAGCGCTGGCTGAACGACTGGGTGATGAACTACGTGGACGGTGACCCGGCTAACTCCTCTCAGGAGACCAAGTCCCGCAAACCGCTGGCGGCTGCGGAAGTGCAGGTGCAGGAAATTGAAGACAACCCGGGCTACTACGCCGCGAAGTTCTTCCTGCGTCCACACTACCAGCTGGAAGGCCTGACCGTTTCCCTGCGTCTGGTTTCTAAACTTCCGTCGCTGAAGACGAAAGACGCGTGATAATGATTGCCGGCTCGAAGGAGCCGGCCATTTGAGCGTAAAGAGCTTAGCTTAATTCTGTCAGTGAATAAGGATATACGGTGAAACATATACTTTTGATCGCAACCAGTTTGCTGGCAGTTTCTACTCTGGCAAGCGCGGACGCTGGAAATTATAAATTCCCTCAAGCAGAAGCATTGCCTCAGGATGACACATCAAACTTCCAACGCGATCCGACGTTGTTAACGGGATACGATTTAAATTTGAGTGCAGAGCGTTTCGCTAAAGCCTGGCTGTCGAAAACGAATGAACGTGAACGCATTAAGGCAAATATGTATCTTCTCGGCGTAGTCGACGCGTCTGAGGGCACTGCATGGTGCAAGGGCAGGCCTTTTTTGCCAAATACTCTACATGAGTTTCTCTATTCTCGTTTTGCGAACTTATCGAAACAGCAAGGTGATGAACGCGCTTCAAAAATCATCATTGACGGAATGAAAGAATTACGCCCATGCAAAAAGGAGAGTGATAAATGAGACCATTATTCGAACAACTTAAACGTCAGCATTACTCTTCAAATCATACACGCGCGGGTTTTGCCTCGGGTGAACAGGTCTTCTCAGAAATTGGCTACGATTATTCAACGATTATCAAGCAGCAACCGGCATACGAAAATACATGTGCGGTAAGAATGAGTCTGGCATTGTTAAAATGTAATGTTGAATTCACAGGTCGTTTACCTATAAAGTCGGGTCCCTATAAAGGTAAAACAATCGAACCTGGCGCAAAATTACTTGCCGATCAACTTTATAAATCCCATGTATTTGGCAAGGCCGAAATATTTACCGATCGCGAGGCGGGTGCGCGCGCAATGTTGGGCCGAAAAGGTGTTGTTTTCTTCAATAAAATTGATGGGTATGGCGGTGGTCATATCGACCTTATTGAGCCTCTGAGTAATAATTCGTTTATATGTAACTCCGATTGTTTTCCGTACTGTCAGGAAATCTGGTTTTGGGAATTAAAATAATTTCATTCAGGTATCTAAAGACAGCATTTCTTTTGCTCACTTGCTTATGTTTTTCTGCTCGCGGTGATAACCCTCACGTAGATTTTTATCAGCAGCAAACATACCGGCAGGTTTTAAAAGATTTAGTTCTGGTGCGCTGTCTTGCGCAGGTGGCAGATAAAGGCAGCCAGTTTTCTGCTGATGCGGCCCGCAGTGCGAGTGCATTTATTGAGTGGATACCTTTTGATGCCGAAAATGGTACTGATAAAGTGAATGCCCTCATTAGAAAATATAAAAATCAAATTAACGGTTTTCATTCAGAGCGAAAACCCGATGTCAAAGGCGTAACCTTAAACTGTTTACGTCTTTATCATAGCGACGAACTGAACAAACTGGTTCCGCAAGTCATCATTGGCGATCCTGATCGTACCTGGATTCAGGATAACCCGCAGTAGTAAAAGACTTCACATTCTTTCCGTTCATTCAGGGGGAATGTAAGGCTGTCAAATGACACGGGTCATTTGATATGAGGCAGAGGTAAAATATGGACGGTTTTATTCAGCCCCATGCTTTCCTGTTTGCCATATAAGTGCTTTTTCGAAAGCAATATTGTTCATCCACGAAGAGTAGATATTATGGCTATTGATATGTTTCTGAAGGTCGAGGGTGTTACTGGCGAATCTAAAGATTCTAACCACACCGGCTGGACTGATATTACCTCCTTCTCCTGGGGCGCTTCCCAGCCAGGTAATATGAGCGTTGGCGGTGGCGGCGGTGCCGGTAAGGTTAACTTTAACGATCTGCACGTAAACGCACTGATCGACAAATCCACTACAGCAATCCTGAAACACTGCGCCAGCGGTAAACACCTGACCAAAGTTGAGCTGTCCGTCTGTAAAGCCGGCGGCCAGCAGGTGGAATATACCCGCATCACGCTGGAAGATGTACTGGTCACTTCTGTTCAGTACACCGGTGCCGACAACGGCGATACCGTTGGTGTGACCTATGCATTCCAGGCTGCGAAAGTGAAACAGCAGTACTGGGAGCAGACCACTGCCGGTGGTAAAGGTGCTGAAAGCAGCGCTGGCTGGAACATCAAAGAGAACAAAGAAGCGTAATAATAGTGAGCCCGAAAGGGCTCACTCCAGATTTTCTGTCCGTTCTTCCCCTACATTATATGACGTAATGGATTGATATTATTGTCGATTGTAGGCCGGGTAAGCGTAGCGCCACCCGGCACATGACACCGGAACCTGAAATGAAATGTTTGCTGATGCCTTTTTTGGCATTAATTGTCAGTGGTGCGTATGCGCAAACGCTCCCGGACTTGACGAGTTTCTCTGAGCAACAGATATTTGAAAACTGGGTGCAAAATCGATGCATCGGCAAGATTGCGGATAGTAAGAGTCTGAAAGATGATGCGATAGCCAGCGCTGCCGCATGGCTAGAAGCAAGCAATCAGCCTGCCGGGAATTTCGAAACAGCAGACAAGGTTATTGATAACTTACTCAACGAGAAGCCGGGCGGTAACGCACCAGTTGGTTATCAGGTTTTGAAGTGCAGCTTAATCGCCAATAGCGACGCAATTCGCTCGCTTGGGGTCCAAAAATAACGTTTCGCCGATATGCCAGGAGATTTGACCGCACCATCTCGCGTCTTCAAGTCACTGCCCGTGATGGCCCTCAAGATGAGTGCAGATTCGCCAGCCTTGGTAGTAAAATATGGTGCATATGAACTGTTTACTATTCTTTCTTATTGTGGTCTTGTTCCTGATTGTTGTAATCATGGATCGATTCAGTTCTCGTTTTTTTAAAAAGCACGAGAATGATTATAATCAGCTTCTTTCAGACTACAGACGGAAAGGATATGACCTGGATCTTGTGACAAATTACGCTTCTTTTTTTGGTTCACTGGCTAATTACCAAAAAATAATCTGGTTTGTACGCCTTTATAAAGGCGTCAAAATGAAGTTTACTCATGAAAGGCCGGTGCAGGAAGAAGCTTATAAATACGTGCAGTCATTACCGGATGAAAGAATTGGCTGGATACTAAAGTTACATCGTCGTTATAAATTACAGGCGTTAATATTCACTCTATGGCTCATTGTTGGATTATATTTTATAACCTTCATTAAATAGTTTTAATATTCACTTTCTCAAACGCCGCCGTTCTCGCCCCGAGAGCGGCAGCGTTTGAGCGCTAATCATACCAGCAGGAATACGCCATGCGATTCACGATTATTTCTACGAAACCCGGTCATCAGCCGCCGCAGAGCAGCTGTGATTTTTACGCCCCGGGCGGCACCATTGGGCGCGGTACGGATAACAATCTGGTATTGCCGGACAATGACCGCACCATCTCGCGTCTGCAGGCCATTGTTCACGTTGACGCGCAGGGCGAATGCCGCGTCACCAACCGTGGCAGCGTCACCCGCGTGGTATTAAATGACATTCCGCTGGAGCGGGGGCGTCAGGTTGAGCTGCAGGATGGCGACATTCTCGGTATTGATGAATACCGCATCGAAGTGACCGAGCTTATCCACGACACGCAACCGGTGAGCCGCATGGCGGCCAGCATGCAGCAGCAGGCTCGTCCAGCAGCGCCAGCGCCTGCTCCGCAGCCGAAACCGGCGAGCGCCGCCCCGCGCGGGAAGAGCGAGCCGACAGCCGTGCCAACGGAAATCTGGGATAGTCTGATGCAGGAATTCTCTATCTCCGACAGCATCTCCAGCAACCGCACAAAGCCGCAGCCCGCTGCATCGCACGATCCCTTCACCCAGCCCGCGGCGCCCGAGCGTAACGCCGAAGATCCGCTGGCGATGTTTAACGACAGCGATCCGAAGCTTGAGCGTAAGAATGTCGACCCGGACACGCTGTTCAGCGATGAGGCGCTGTTCAAAAAAGAGAGTATTTTTGACGACGTCACCCCGTCAACGCTGGTGCCGCCGAGCGAGACAACTCCCGTGCAGCCAGAAGAAGAGGCGACGGATGAGCTCGACCCGCTGGCCCTGTTTGGTGGTAAGGCCAGCGCACCCGCCGCGCGTAATGACGACCCGCTTGGGCTGATGGGCGGCGCGCCGTTGACCCATCCGGACGACATTGCCGACGAAAAGCCGGAGCCGAAAACGGAGCCTGCGCCAGCGCAGGAGGAGGACGTGCTTGCCGCTTCCCCGCTGTTCGCCCCTGAGCCGCAGGAGGCCCCGCGCGCTGAAGAAGAGCCCGCGCGTCCGGATTACGCAGGTTTCACCATGCCTACGCCGCAGGCCGTTGCGCGCAGTAGCGCTCAGACGCCTAAGGGCCGTCTGCGCATTGACCCGGTCAATAACGCCGCTTCCCCAACCTCCACGGCGAACAGCGGTGAAAAGGGCGAAGTGCTGCAGGGCGAGCTGCTCGAGGCGCTGCTGGAAGGCATGGGCCTGAGCGAAATGCAGCCGGTGCCGCAGTTTGACCGTGAAAATATGCGTCAGCTGGGCCAGATCCTGGGCATGTTCTCCCAGGGGACCGTGGCGCTGCTTTCCTCGCGCTCCATCCTCAAGCGCGGCGTAAAAGCCGATATGACCATGGTGCTGGACGATGCCAACAACCCGTTCAAGCTGTTGCCTACCGGGAAAACCGTCCTGATCCAGATGTTCGGCACGCCGATGCCGGGCTTTATGCCGCCGACCAAATCCGTGCGCGACGCGCTGATCGATCTGCAGGCGCACCAGCTGGGTATGATCTCCGGTATCCGCGCCATTATTGCCGCAATGCTGCAGTCCTTTAACCCGGAACAGCTCGAAGAGCAGGCGAAGCAAAACGGGATGACCTCTCGTCTGGCGCTGCCGGGAAGCCGCAAAGCCGCCCTGTGGGACTATTTTGTTCGCAGCTACGGTGAGACGGCCGGCGAGATTGAAGATGACTTCCACACCCTGTTTGGCGAAGCCTTCCTTCATGCATATGACATGGAGGTGAATCAGTACAAAGACTCACAGAGCGGATCGGAAGACAAATGAATATCGCAACGGCTTCTCTCTCCCGACAGGGGACGCGCGCCAGCAACCAGGATCAGACGGGAGAAACCATCGGGGAACGTTCAGCCTGCTTTGTCGTCTGCGACGGCATTGCCGGCCTGCCGGGCGGTGAGGTCGCCGCTGAACTGGCCCGCAACAGCATTATCTCCCGCTTCGATGGCGACAAACATCTTAATGCGCAGCATATTCGCGACTACGTGCAGACCGCGAATCGCACCATTCTGAGTGAACAGCAGGCCGTTCAGGACTATCGCCGGATGGGCACGACGCTGGTCAGCCTGTTCATTGACCGGGATTACGGCCTGGCCTACTGGGCGCACGCGGGCGACAGCCGCCTGTACCTGTTCCGCCGGGGATGGCTGTGGCACGTCACCACCGACCACAGCCTGGTGCAGCAGATGAAGGATGCCGGGCACCAGACCGAGAACCTGAACAGCAACCTGCTGTATCTGGCGCTGGGGATTGAAAACGGTGGGCCGGAAGCCAGCTACAGCGACGTGGTGCAGGTCGAAGACGGCGATGCATTCTTACTCTGCACCGACGGCTTCTGGCACGGCGTCAGCGAAGAGCAAATGAAGCAGTCGCTGCATATGGTCAATACGCCACAGGAGTGGCTGACCTTAATGAACCAAATCATTCAAAAGAATGGCGAACAGGAGGGGAATGCTCAGGATAACTATACTGCCCTGGCGGTATGGATGGGCAACCCTCAGGACACCACTTTGCTGCACACCCTCTCTGATGCAGCACAATTTCTTCCCTGCGGAACTGATTAGACACACAAGGAACGATATGAAACTTTGGCTATCGGGTTTGGCAATTCTGGCGGTGACCTCCACCGCACAGGCTGAAAATTTCCGCATCGTGCAGTCTCCTGCGCAGAAGCTGGATATCTGGATCGACAACATCAAAGACAACACCCCGCAAAGCTGGTGTAAGCCAGAGGTGGCGCTGCGTATTGTGGCGAACGGCAAGAAAGACGTCTCCGTGCTGGAAAACTTTGTGCCGCGTCTTGGCTCACTGCTGGAACACCAGTGCAGCAAAGTGAATAAGCTCAGCTGGACGCTCAACGATCCGGCGGGGACGACGCTGGCGCAGGGCACGGCAGGCAAAGCGCAGGAGTGGGCGCTGGTGGTGAAACAGGCGCAGGCCGAGCCCGCCGCGACCCCGACCGCAACCGCAACTGCGGCCAGCGGCGCGTTGCTGCCGCCAGACCAGAACGTGGCAGCCAATACCGTCGCCGCCGACCGCACGCCGTGGCAGGAGTTTACCCTTCAGGACGGCTGCCACCTGCGCACCTTCTGGGAAGGCGGCGCTTCCGCACCGGCGCTCTTCATTCCGGATTCTGACACCACCCGCTGCGGTAACGGCAGCTGGCTGAGCGGACACACCGTTATTTCTCAGTCCCGCAACGGTGGGCAGAAAGAGATGGCGGTGACCTACATTCATGGCTTCCCGGTGGCGGGGCTGAACCAAAGCGCTGACCCGGAAAACGCGCTGATCACCTCCGTTAACAAAGAGCGCATGGTATTCAGCACCCCGAACAGCGACCAGAGCTGGATGATCCTGCCTTACGATCCCACCCTCAACAGCTGGAAGAGCAACGGCACGGTGGCGGTAGAAATTTCGCGTGAAACCGCCAGCGACGATGCCAAACTGCAGGCGCGTATCGCCGCGGTGAAAAAAACGTGGGGCGCCTGGGTTGCACCCGGCACCCCGCTGAATATCGTTCTGATTGACACCCTGCGCCCGCAGTTGCGCGATCCGGCAATCGGCGCATGGCGCGCGGCGAATTAAGGAGTGGCTATGAATACGCTCTATCAACACCTGGCGGGTGAGACGCTCGGCGACGCGCTGGCGCGTCTTGAAGCCGAAATTAAAGCCCGTCCGGCGGATGCCGATCTCCGCGCCGCGTTCGTGCAGTTTTTAACCCTCAGCGGCAACTGGACGCGCGCGCTGACCCAGCTGAAAAGCTGGCTGGCGCTGAAGCCTCAGGCGAAGCCCACCGTCACGCTGCTGGAGCAGTCCATTCAGGGCGAGCTGCAGCGCGCGCAGGTGATGGCCGGCGCGCAGCGTCCTGCCATGCCTGAAACCCAGTGGCCGTGGCTGACCACCCTTGCCGCGGCGCTGGGCGAGGAGCGCGAGCGCGCGCAGGCGCTGCGTCTTGAAGCCCTTGACCAGGCTCAGGCAAACCCGGGCCGCATCGTCCTCGAAAACGAGGAGACGCAGGCTTTTGACTGGCTGATGGACGGCGATGCCCGTCTCGGCCCGGTGTGCGAAACAATTGTTAACGGCCGCTATTTCTGGCTGCCGTTTAGCGCGATTGCGGAGATCCGTTTCCAGGCTCCGGCCAGCGTCACCGACCTGGTCTGGCGCCATGCGCTGGTGCGTCTCACCGACGGCACGGAGCAGGTGTGCCAGATCCCGGCGCGCTATCCTTTTGCGGACGATGCTTCCGATGCGGTCAGGCTGGCGCGCACCACCGAGTGGCGTGCGCTCGACGAGGACGGCACCCTTTACGAAGGGATGGGGCAGAAAGCCTGGCTGAGCGAGCAAAGCGAAAGCCCGCTGCTGACGCTAAGCCTCGTGACGTTTGCGACGGATGGAGCCGATGAGTAATCCCGCTGGCGAAGGCGATCTGCTGCGCAGCGGCTGGCAAGCCCGCAGCAAGCAGGAGAAGGTGGGGGCGCGCGACAAAATGCAGCCCTCGCTGCTGGATCGTCTCACCGATAACGACCCGGAAAAAAAGCGCGAGTCGGCCAACAGCAATCTGATCACCCACGCCGCGCTGCGCCGCAACGTTCTGCGGGATCTGCAGTGGCTGTTTAACACCATCAACCATGATGCCTCCGGTGATTTGAGCGCCTTGCCGCACGTGAACCGCTCGGTGGTTAACTTCGGCGTCGCCCCGCTGGCCGGGAAGCGAATGTCGGATATCGAATGGCACGATATTCAGCGCAAGCTCACCGAGGCCATCATCAATTTTGAACCGCGCATTTTGCCGCAGGGGCTGCAGGTTCGCTGCGTGTCGGATACCTCCTCGCTGGATTTGCACAATGTGCTGTCCATCGAGATAAAAGGGCGCTTATGGTGCGTGCCGTACCCGCTGGAGTTCCTGTTTCGCACCGATGTCGATCTGGAAAACGGCCATTTTGAACTGAAAGATGCGGGGTAATCATGGAAAGTAAACTGCTCGAGTATTACAACCGCGAGCTGGCCTACCTGCGCGAAATGGGGGCCGAGTTTGCCGAACGCTATCCGAAAGTTGCCGGACGGCTGGGCATGCGCGGTATCGAAGTGGCGGACCCGTACACTGAACGGCTGATGGAGGGCTTCGCCTTTCTCACCTCCCGCGTGCAGATGAAAATGGATGCGGAGTTTCCGCGCTTCTCCCAGCGCCTGCTGGAGATGATTGCGCCGAACTACCTCGCGCCCACGCCCTCGATGGCGATTGCCCAAATTGAGCCCGACAGCAGCCGGGGCGACCTGAGTAAAGGCTTTATCGTGCCGCGCGGCACCATGATGGACAGCCTGGCGCTGAAGAAGACGGGCGTCACCTGCAGCTATACGACGGCGCACGACGTCAACCTGCTGCCGCTGAAAATCGACAAGGTTGAGCTGGGCGGCGTCCCCGCAGACCTGCCGCTGGCGCAGCTGGGCCTGAGCCAGCGGGGGATCAACAGCGCCTTACGGATCCGCATCGCCTGCGACGGTCCGCAAAACCTCGGGCACCTGGATTTTGACCGTCTCGAGTTTTTCCTCAGCGGTCCGGACATTGAAGCGCTGAAGCTGCTGGAGCTGGTGATGGAGCACCATGCCGGGATCGTCTGTCAGACGGTCAGCCAGCATCCGCAGCGACAGCTGCTGGCGTCGGACGCGCTGCGTCAGGAGGGCTTTGGGCCTGACCAGGCGCTGCTCCCGGACGACCTGCGCAACTTTGACGGCTACCGTCTGCTGCAGGAGTATTTTGCTTTCCCGGCCCGTTTCCGCTTTATCAGCCTGAGCGGTCTGAGCAAGCTGATTCAGCGTTGCGAAAACGAAAAAGCCTTTGATATTTTCATCCTGCTGGATAAGTCGGATGAACAGCTGGAGCGCGTGGTCGACGCCAGCCATCTGGCGCTGCACTGCACGCCGGTGATCAACCTCTTCCCCAAGGTGGCCGCCCGGCAGAAGCTGAACGAAGGCCAGCACGAATACCATCTGGTGGTCGATAACATCCGGCCGCTGGACTATGAAATTTACGCCGTGAATAAAATTTTCGGCAGCGCCGACGGGCAGCGCGACGACCAGACGTTTCGTCCTTTCTGGAGCACCTGGAGCGGTGACGCGGGCAACTACGGGGCCTATTTTTCCCTGCGCCGGGAGCAGCGCGTGCTCTCTGAGCATGCCCTGCGCTACGGCACCCGTACCGGCTATATCGGCTCGGAGGTGTTTGTCTCGCTGGTGGATGAACAGCACGCGCCGTGGCAGGAAAACCTGCGCTACATCTCTGCCGAGGTACTCTGCACCAGCCGCGACCTGCCGCTGATGCTCCAGCAGGAGCTCGGGCAGTTCATCATGGCCGACTCCATGCCGGTGAAGTCCCTGACCCTGCGTAAAGGGCCGACGCCGCCGCGTCCGGCGCTGGCCGAAGGGTTCAGCACCTGGCGGCTCATCAGCCAGCTGCAGATGAACTACCTCAGCCTGATGGACAGCGAAAATGAAGACGGCGCCGCCGCGCTGCGCCAGCTGTTAGGCCTGTACGCCAACCTGGCCGAAACGCCGGTTGCGCGTCAGGTAGAGGGCGTTCGCCACTGCGTGCTGGAGCCGGTTCACCGCCGCGTGCCGGAACCCGGTCCGGTTGTTTTCGCCCGCGGAATTGGCATTACCCTGACGGTGGACGAGCGGGCGTTTTCCGGCGCCAGCCCCTGGCTTTTCGGCAGCGTGCTGGAGCGCCTCTTTGCCCGGCTGGTGTCGATTAACAGCTTCACGGAATTCACCCTGAAAAGTCAGCAGCGCGGCGAAATTGGCTACTGGGCGCCGCGGATGGGTAAAAGGGCGCTGCTATGAGTGACGTTGCTGCCGCACCGCTGCGCGTTCACCGCCTCACGCCGCTGCCGGAAAGTTTCTGGCGCGGGGTGCGCGAGACGCCGTGGCGCTATGACCTGTTCCAGCTGCTAAGGCGCATTGACGCCCAGGGCGGCGAGCGCTATCCGCTGGGACGCGCGCCGCTGCCGAAATTTGAGCCGTTACGCATCGGCCAGCAGCCGTCGATGAGCTTTGCGCCTTCCACGCTGGCGCAGGTACGACAGCGGGAGGAGAGCGGGCTGCACGAGGTCTCTATCCTCAGCTTCGGCCTGTTTGGCCCTAACGGTCCGCTGCCGGTGCACATGACCGAATACGCCCGCGAGCGTATTCATCATCATCAGGACAGCAGCCTGAGCGCGTTTGCCGATCTGTTCCACCATCGCCTGACGCTGCTGTTTTACCGCGCCTGGGCGGACGCGCAGCCCGCCGTCTCCCTTGACCGCGCCGACAACAGGCGCTTTGAGGGATACCTGGCCTCGCTGATTGGGATGGGGCAGCCGGGCCAGATGAGCAAAGGCAGCCTTAGCGCCCATGCCCGCTTTACCCACGTCGGGCACCTGACCCGTAACGGGCGGGATCCGGAGGGGCTGGAAAAGATCCTGCGCAACTATTTTAAGGCGCCGGTCAGGCTGGTAAGCAACGTGCCGCAGTGGATGCCGCTCTCCGCGCGCGAGCAGGCGCAGCTGGGAGCAGGGCGCCGCATGCCGCGCATGGGCGAATCCGCCTTTCTGGGCGTTGCGGTGCGCGACGTGCAGCATAAGTTTCGCATCGAGATTGGCCCGCTGAGCGCGGAGGAGTACAACCGCTTCCTGCCGGGCGAGGCGTGGGTCACCGAACTGCGCGACTGGGTGCGCCAGTATGCCGGGCTGGAATTTGAGTGGGAAACGCGGGTGATCCTGCGCGAAGACGCGGTGCAGGGCACCACGCTCGGCGGTGCCGGGCGATTAGGCTACAGCACCTGGCTGGGCCACCAGCCCCAGCCTGTCCCGCGTGGCGATCTGGTGTATCGCGCAGAGCGGTAATCCTTCCGTATACCGAATTATTGTTAATGGAAACTAACATGTCAGAAATTAGCCGTGCCGTGCTTTTCGGCAAACTGGATACGCTGTTATTTACCTCTCTGGAAAGCGCCACCGCGTTTTGCAAGCTGCGCGGCAACCCGTACGTGGAGCTGGTGCACTGGCTGCATCAGCTGATGCAGCAGCAGGAGGGCGATCTGCAGCAGGTCATCCGCCACTTTGCCCTCGACGAACAGCAGCTGACGCGCGATATCGTCGCCGCGCTGGACGCCCTGCCGCGCGGGGCGAGTTCTGTTTCCGATCTCTCCGAACATATCGACAGCGCCGTGGAGCGCGCCTGGGTTTATGGCTCGCTGAAGTTTGGCGTCAGCCGTATTCGCGGCGGTCACCTGCTGATCGGCCTGCTCAAAACCTGGAACCTGGCCAATGTGCTGAAAAGCATCTCGGCGCAGTTCACCCGTCTTAACGTCGAGGTGCTGATTGAGCAGTTCGATGCCATTTGCGCCAACAGCAAAGAGACGCAGCAGGCCCCAGCCGCCGTCGATGCACCGGCGGGTGCGGTACCGGCTGCGCAGGGGACGCTGGCCCAGTACGGCCAGGACCTGACCGCCCGCGCTCGCGAAGGGAAAATTGACCCGGTTGTCGGGCGTGATGAAGAGATCCGCCAGATGGTCGATATCCTGATGCGCCGCCGTCAGAACAACCCGCTGCTGACCGGGGAAGCCGGGGTCGGCAAAACGGCGGTGGTGGAAGGGCTGGCGCTGCGTATCGCCGACGGCGACGTGCCGGAGCCGCTGCAAAATATTCAGCTGTGGCTGCTGGACATCGGCATGCTGCAGGCAGGCGCCGGCATGAAAGGCGAGTTCGAGGCCCGACTGCAGGCGTTAATCAATGAGGTGCAGTCCAGCGCCACGCCGATCATTCTGTTTATCGATGAGATCCACACCCTGATTGGCGCAGGC
The DNA here is from genome assembly GCF_058788735.1 of Enterobacter sp. FW301-JW81. Classification (NCBI taxonomy): domain Bacteria; kingdom Pseudomonadati; phylum Pseudomonadota; class Gammaproteobacteria; order Enterobacterales; family Enterobacteriaceae; genus Enterobacter; species Enterobacter sp. FW301-JW81. Next base: position 855,854 of record NZ_JBYTBA010000002.1, read on the forward strand.
GGCCAGCAGGGTACCGGCGATGCCGCCAACCTGCTGAAGCCAGCCCTGGCGCGCGGACAATTGCGCACCATTGGGGCAACCACCTGGGCGGAATACAAAAAATATATCGAGAAAGACCCGGCGCTGACCCGTCGTTTCCAGACGGTGCAGGTTCACGAGCCGGACGAAGCGAAAGCCGTTCTGATGCTGCGCAGCACCGTGTCGCCGCTGGAGACGCACCACCAGGTCCTGCTTCTCGACGAAGCGGTCAGCGCGGCAGTGAAGCTGTCGCATCGCTATATTCCGGCGCGTCAGCTGCCGGACAAAGCCGTTGCCCTGCTCGACACCGCCTGTGCCCGCGTTGCGGTCAGCCAGAGCGCGCCGCCGGCGCAGCTGGAAGACTGCCTGCGCCATCTCGCCGCGCTGGACGTGGAAATCGATATAGCCGAACGCGAAGCGCGCGTCGGTGCCGGTGACGCCGGGCGCGTCACGGCATTACGCGCCGAGCGCGACGCGTATGAAACCAAACGTGAAGCCCTGGCCCAGCGCTGGGAAGAAGAGCGCAGCCTGGTGCAGGAGATTATCCGCCTGCGCGCGGCGCTGTTCGCGGCGGGCGATGAAGATACCGCCGAACTGCGCGGCCAGCTGGCGGAGCAGCAGCAGGCGCTGAACGCCTTACAGGGCGATGAGCCGCTGCTGTTTGCCGCGGTGGATGAAAACGTGGTGGCCGCGGTGGTCTCTGACTGGACCGGGATCCCGCTGGGCCGGATGGTGAAAAACGAGATCGACGCGGTGCTGAACCTCGCCGACACGCTGAACCAGCGGGTCATAGGCCAGCGTCACGGACTGGATCTCATTGCCCGCCGCGTGAAAACCTCGCGGGCGAAACTCGACGACCCGAACAAACCGGTGGGCGTCTTTATGCTGTGCGGCCCGTCCGGCGTCGGTAAAACGGAAACCGCGCTGGCGCTCGCGGAGTCGCTGTACGGCGGCGAGCAGAACGTCATCACCATCAACATGAGTGAGTTCCAGGAAGCGCACACCGTTTCCACCTTAAAAGGTGCACCTCCGGGGTACGTAGGGTATGGTGAAGGCGGGGTATTAACCGAGGCCGTTCGCCGTCGCCCGTACAGCGTAGTGCTGCTGGACGAAATTGAAAAAGCGCACCCGGACGTCCACGAGATCTTCTTCCAGGTCTTTGATAAAGGCTGGATGGAGGACGGCGAGGGGCGCCACATTGATTTCCGCAACACCATTATTATTCTGACGTCGAACGTGGGCACCGACCTGATTAGCGCCATGTGTGCCGATCCGGAGCTGATGCCGGAGCCGGATGCCCTGAGCGGCGCGCTGCGCCAGCCGCTGCTGGAGGTGTTCCCGCCCGCGCTGCTGGGCCGTCTGCTGGTGGTGCCGTACTACCCGCTCAGCGACGATATGCTGGGGCAGATTGTTCGCCTGCAGCTCAAGCGCATCCAGCGTCGTCTGGAAGAGAATCACAACATCATTTCTGAGTTTGACGACAGCGTGGTGGAACAAATTGTTCAGCGCTGCACCGAGGTGGAGTCCGGCGGCCGCATGGTAGATGCGATCCTCACCAACACCTTGCTGCCTCAGATGAGCCAGATATTACTTACCGCCAGCCGTAGCGACGAGCAGTACCGACGTCTGCACGTCACCTGCGAGCAGGGCGAGTTTCACTGTCAGTTTGCCGCGTAATAATCATCAAGAGAACTGTAAAAGATGACGGATAATGATAACAATCGGACTGTCCCAAACGCGCTCCCGGTCGGGTACCGCTTCAACGAGTTTGAAATCAAAGAGGTGATCGGCGGCGGCGGTTTTGGCATCGTTTATCGCGCGTGGGATCACCAGCTCGAACGCACTATCGCTATCAAAGAATTTATGCCTTCCTCGCTCGCCGTGCGCGGCGACGACATGACCCTGGTGCTGCGCAGCGAGCGCTTTGGCAAAGCCTTTTCCGCCGGGCTGAACAGCTTTATTCAGGAGGCGCGCCTGCTGGCGCGCTTTAACCACCCGAACCTGCTGCACGTCCTGCGTTTCTGGGTGCAGAACGACACGGCCTACATGGGGACGCTGTTTTACAGCGGCACCACGCTTTCGCGCCTGCGCGAACAAAAGCCGGAGCTGATTAACGAAGCCTGGATCCGCCGCACGCTGCCGATGCTGTTTGGCGCGATCAAGACCATCCACGACGAAGGCTATCTGCACCGCGACATCTCTCTGGATAACATCCAGATCCAGGATAACGGCCTGCCGGTACTGCTCGATTTCGGCTCCGCGCGCCGCACGATCGGTAACCTCTCTGATGAAACGGAAACCATGCTGCGCCCGGGCTTTGCGCCGATTGAGCAGTACACCGACGATAACGAAAGCGAGCAGGGCCCGTGGACGGACATTTACGCCCTCGGCGCCGTGCTGCGTACCCTGATTGTGGGGTCGCCGCCGCCGGTCAGCGTGGTGCGCTCCATTCAGGACACCTGTAAACCGCTGGTCGAGCTGATGCCGCAGGGTTATTCCATTCCGCTGCTGCAGGCCATCGACCGCGCGCTGGCGCTGCACATGGAGGACCGTCCTCAGTCTATCGACGAGTTCGCCGCGCTGATTGAGATGCCGGTTGCTGGTATTAACGACGTGCTGACGGCGAAAAAGCCCGGCACGATGCTGGTTCCGGTCGAAGACGAAAGCCCGGCTTCGGCACTCGACTGGCGTCGCTACAAGATCCCGGGCATGGTTGCCGCGGGCGTGCTGGTGGGCGTCGTTGCCGGCGCGATGCTGTTCAGCGGCGGTGGCCATGACGCGCCTGAGCAGGCTGCACAGGCACCGTCCGAGACGCGTCCGGCTGAAACAGCCGCAAACGCGCCGGACGTGAAGCCAGAAACGACGACGGTGAACGAGCAGGCGACTGCGCCAGCAGCGGCGCAGCAGACGCCACCGCCTGTCGAGGCCAGCCCGGTTGCGTTGGTTTATATCCGTATTCTCGACGGCGAAACGCTGAAAGTGAACGGCGAGCCAAAAGCGCTGCGTCCGGCGAATAACGGCTACGCGTCGCTCAAGCTGCCAGCCGGCGAGGTGAAGATTGAACTGCAGGGCAACGGCATAACGCGTAGCCAGACGCTGAATATCGCCAAGCCGGGCACCTGGCTGGTGAATCCGTAAGTCAGGCAGGGACAGGGAACAGGACGGAGCGAATGTATAACATTAAGTTTGTCTATCTTTTCAGCGAGAACGTCTCGCCAGCGCTTTTTGCGAAAATTATCCGCCCGTCCGTCGCCGGGCAGTGGATTATGTCGGTGCCCGACAATTCGCTGCGCTCGCTGTTCACGCGCTACGATTTGCTGCGAACCATCACCGGTGCGAATCCCTATCAGTCCGGGCGCGATACGCGCAAGCTGATAGCGCAGGATCTCGATATGGGCAGAATCGTTGCAATTGACGAAAGTTTTCGCAGCTGGTCATCGGTAACGGAAATCTTTTACATCAATGCCAAAGGGCGGCTGCAGGCCGCCTCGCTCACCGGGCTGGGCTGGTACCCGGTAAGCACTATCGTCGATCGTTACGAAACGATGGTGCGCATCTATGGTTCTCGCCCTGCGCCGACGGAGCTCCCGACGCAGGTGGTGAAATCCAAAGCGGCGCAGGTGCCTGACCAGCCGACGCCGGGCAAAGACGGTAAAACCTACGCGGCACAGCTGCAGAATATGACCAAAGCCGAACGCTGGCAGGCCCGTAAGGACCTGATTGCGAAAGGCAGCAACAGCCTCTACCCGGATGCGCAGATCGCGGCTAAACGGCTAGCGGCGAATAACATTGCCGTGGAGAAAGCGAAGCTTGCGGAAAATGTTTATAAGACCGTAAACCCGCTGGAAACGACGCCGGGCGTGCCGGAGGGGTGGACGGATATTAGTAATGACGCAGCGGCGCTGAAGAAGCTTGGGCTGAACAGCAAATCACTTTTCGACAATACAGCCTCTCCTGATTTTCTGGCCCGCGTATATCAACCCGACCCAGAGGTGTTTGGTCGTGATATGAACCCAACGTTGGTTTTCCGAGGGTCACGACAACCCGAATTTTTCCCCATGAAGAACATGGCTGACTGGAAAAATAACGGTGCGCAAGGGCTCGGAATGGCGTCAGATTATTATAAAAGAGCAGTGGGTCTTGGCGAACAACTCTCTAAATCCGGTCAACAAGTAGATATTGCGGGCCACTCTTTAGGGGGCGGATTAGCGTCTGCTACCGCGATGGCCAGCGGTATGCCGGGATGGACCTTCAACGCGGCCGGTCTGCATCCGGGTACCGTAGAGAAATACGGCGGAAGTTTATTGGGCAGCACGGAAAATATTCAGGCTTACCGGGTTGAAGGTGAACTGCTGACAAAAATTCAGGAAGTTAACCTTTGGGAAGATTTCAAAACGGTTAAAGGACACGTGCCGGCGCTGATAGCCAAAGAAGAGCTTTCTGCCGTCATGCCTAACGCTGCCGGAATTGCACACGACCTTCCGGGGGGAACGGGAGGTGCTCTCGATCGCCATGGCATCGATCAGGCGATTAACTGTATTGAGCAACAGAAAGATGAAGACATCGCAATTATCGGGAGTCGCGCGTGAAATCATTGATTACTGGCTGGATAGCGCTTTGTTTAATGTTTATGGTTCAGGGGTGCAAGCAAAATATGGATTTAAAACCAGACAATTACTTCAGTGGTCAGCAACTCGCAGTCGCGCGTGCAATTGAAGCCGGTGAGATGAATGAGGTTATTAAATTAGCGTCGCAAGTAGACCTTAATAAACCCGGTAAAGAGGACATGACGCTGTTATTTTGGGCGGTGATGAACGCAATTAACGATAAAAAAACACCGGAACAGCTAAAAATTATTACCGCTCTGATTAAATCGGGGGCAGATCCGCTCCAGCCAAGGCCTAAAGGAGAGAGCAGTCCGGCTGAATATGTGCTGAAAGCGGACAGTGGGGTCTGGATAAAGGCAATGCTGGAGGGCGGATTATCGCCGGATGCGAAGGATAAAACGTTTGGGGAACCGATTATCTTCGAGACCCTCGAAGCAAAAAACACCGATACGCTGCAGGCGATGCTTGACGGTGGAGCGGACATCAATATTACCAATTCACTGGGTAATACGTTGCTGATCGCCGCGCTAGACTTTCACTCTTACGACCATGTCCTGCTTTTGCTGGAGCGCGGCGCAAACGCTGAGATCAAGGCGGATAATGGCTGGACAATGGCCAACCAACTGCAGCGTTATCTGAACCGGGCGAAAGAGGGGAGTGACGAATATCAAAAGCTGACTGAAATCAAAGACACGCTTATTCAGCATGGCGGTAAATGGCCTCCTGCACCGGTGAGTCAGTGATGTTGTTAAACAGTTCGCTTCCTTGAGCAATGATGAGTGTTAAAAAGCAGGTATTCATTTTCTGGGGAACGATGGATGCGCTGGCTGTTGCGGTCTACTGCGCGCAGTCCGTGCGCCATGACAGAGTCCCCTTTGTATCCGATATATCCTCTTTCAGTGCGACAGGAAACTGGCTTTCTGGTGGTGGATCCGGCGTTCTGCTGCTTTTCTTTATTCTCGATTTCCTGTTGCTGTTGTCGCTCTTTGCCTCGGCATGGTGCTTTCTGACCGGGAAGCCCTTCGCGAGCAGACTGGCGCTCTGCCAGGAAGTTTTTCGTCTGATCTCCTTCCGGTACTCGGTGACCCTTTTCCCGCTGTTGTTGAATCTCGCGGGCGCCTCAAGCGTCTGGCTGTACAGTGTTTTGTTTATATTTTCAGAGTTTCTTAAGATCTACTCTCTGTGGATACATCAATACGGAAGGACGCGTAATGCTCGATCTTCACAGTGACGATGCTGTGGTTATCCACAAGAGGCGTTGTTCAAGCTTCATCGGTTTCCTTTGTGTGCAAGGGTTATGATCGTTAACGCTGGTGAGTACAAGCATAAGTCCCGTCACCAGATTCGCTCCAGCGGTTATGTTATCGATACGCTTGAGGCCGCAATGTGGGCGGTATGGCATACGGATAATTTCCGTGATGCGATCCTTCTTGCCGCCAATCTGGCGGATGATGCCGACAGCGTGGCGGCAACGGCAGGTCAACTGGCCGGTGCGTTATATGGCTATTCAGGTATTCCGCAGAAGTGGAAAGATAAACTGGTCCAACACGAACGTCTCGTCAGCATGGCAGGGGAGCTATTTCACAGTGCACCTGAGGATAACTTTCTTTAACGTTTCTGACGCATAAGAGCACCGGCGCATATCCAAAACCACTTTGTCAAAATTAGCTTTACGTTCAAACACGTTTTCAGCATAAACCATTACGGAATACAGATTATGCTCAACCGAATTACCGTTCAGCTCCCGGTCGAGGGGCTGCTCTTCTGGAAACTTTCCGGCCGCGAGGCGATGTCCGAGTCGTTCGCCCTGACGCTGACCCTGCTCGGCACGGATGCGCGCATTGACCGCAGCAAATTGCTCGGTCAGCCGGTCACGGTGACCATCCCGACGCAGAACCTGCTTACCTCCCGCTACATCAACGGCAAAGTCACGCGCGTGGCGGTGAGCGCCGTTGAGCTGACGGGCACCCGCTACGCGGTGTACCAGCTGACGGTGGAGCCGGACCTGTGGCCAATGAAGCGCGACCGCAACCTGCGTATCTTCCAGGGTCAGACGGTGCCGCAGATAGTGAAGACCCTGCTGGGAGAGCATCAGGTCAACGTGGAGGACAAACTCACCGGCAGCTACCGGGTGTGGGACTACTGCGTGCAGTATCAGGAGTCGAGCCTGGACTTCATCAGCCGGCTGATGGAGCTGGAGGGGATAGCGTATTACTTCAGCCACGAGGCCGACAAGCACACCCTGGTACTCACCGACGCCGCCACCCAGCACCAGCCGTTCAGCGGCTACGAGGTCATCCCTTACCACCAGACGCCGTCCGGCGGCAGCACGGACGAAGAGGGTATCGGCCAGTGGGCGCTGGAGGACAGCGTGACGCCGGGCATTTACAGCCTCGATGATTACGACTTCCGCAAGCCGAACGCGTGGCTGTTCCAGGCCCAGCAGAACCCGGCGTCGCCGAAACCGGGCAGCATCGACGTTTACGACTGGCCGGGACGCTTTGTGGAGACCGGGCATGCGGAGTTCTACGCCCGCATCCGTCAGGAGCGCTGGCAGGTGGAGCATCAGCAGATTCAGGCCACCGCCACGGCGGCGGGCATTGCGCCGGGCCACATCTTCACCCTGACCAACGCGCCGTTCTTCAGCGATAACGGCCAGTATCTGGTGACGGCGGCGGGGTATCACTTCGAGGAGAACCGCTACGCCAGCGGCGAGGGTGAAACCATTCACCGCACCGATTTCACGGTCATCCCGGCGTCGGTCTCTTATCGCCCGGCGCAGAGCACGGCGTGGCCGCGCACCTACGGCCCGCAGACGGCGAAAGTCGTGGGGCCGCAGGGGGAGAGCATCTGGACGGACAAATACGGTCGCGTGAAGGTGAAGTTCCACTGGGACCGACTGGCGAAGGGCGATGACACCAGCTCCTGCTGGGTGCGCGTGTCGAGCGCCTGGGCGGGCCAGGGCTACGGCGGGGTGCAGATCCCGCGCGTGGGCGATGAGGTGGTGGTGGACTTTATCAACGGCGACCCGGACCGGCCGATAATCACCGGTCGCGTGTACAACGACGCGAGTATGCCGCCGTGGGCGCTGCCGGCAGCGGCGACGCAGATGGGCTTTATGAGCCGGACGAAAGACGGCTCGGTCGACAACGCCAACGCCCTGCGCTTTGAGGACAAGGCGGGCGCGGAGCAGGTGTGGCTCCAGGCTGAACGCAACCTGGATATCAACGTCAAAAATGATGAATCCCATTCGACTGAAAAGAATCGAACCCAATTTGTGGGAGAGGATGAAACATTACGGGTTGTCAAAAATCAGAATGCGGGCGTAAAAGGGAACGTCATCTGCCTGACGGGTAACTCTCGCAGTGACAAAGTGGTTAACGACTATATTCTTTCAGCGGGTAATACGCTGAGGCTGGAGTGCGGCGAAAGCGCCATTGAATTATCGAAAGATGGCAGCGTTAATATCATTGGCAATAACTTTAACTTTACCGCTAAGCAGAATGCGCAAATCAACACGCTTGGCGGTGAACTGCATTTGAATCCTGCCGGTGGAAGCAATGCAATCAATCCTCCTGGGGCATCCCACCAGACGGCAATCCAGCAGGAAGTGGATGGCTTTTTCGTTTTCAACGCTAATAAGTAAACGTATTCAGGCTGGCATATAACCGACTACCCCGTCATCGTAAAGCGATGGGGTAGTCGATGGGACAAATTGCAATGCACTGGTTTTTCTTCCTTTTCTTTTTGATCCTGACGCTGGCGGTCATCTGGAATGAAAAGAACGCCTTTAATAAAAAACAGTGGATAATAACGGGCCTGACGTTGGTGCTTGTTCTGCTTTCTACGGTTGTAATTGGTTTCTTTTTGAAATGGCTGGCGCAGTCATTTTTATTATTTCCTGTCGCGGTGGCAAAAAAATACTCCATCATCATTTCTATGTCTCTCCTGTGCGTCTGGGGTATGAAATTCGCCGTCGCTTTGCTGTGTACTCTATTTTCAGGCGTTATGGTCGCGCATAAAAAAATGAATTTTCGCAATTATGAAAAGATCTCTCTGATGTCACGCACCGTAGCGCCGCCCTTATTTGTCTTCGCTAAACTCCTTCTCTCGTTAGGGTGTGTCCTTATGTTTTCAGGCCTGTGGCTTAAGTAAGTGTTGCGATCGACGCTGCTTCGTGGCCGCTGAAACAACGATGTTGCATTTACGGAATAACGATTATGCTCAACCGAATTACCGTTCAGCTCCCGGTCGAGGGGCTGCTCTTCTGGAAACTCTCCGGCCGCGAGGCGATGTCCGAGTCGTTCGCCCTGACGCTGACCCTGCTCGGCACGGATGCGCGCATTGACCGCAGCAAATTGCTCGGTCAGCCAGTCACGGTGACCATCCCGACGCAGAACCTGCTTACCTCCCGCTACATCAACGGCAAAGTCACGCGCGTGGCGGTGAG